>CAXTME010000011.1:0-66220 GCA_964245215.1 uncultured Lichenihabitans sp. | reverse complement strand
GACAGGAGATGCAGCATCCCCGGCATCATAAGCGGATGGTGCCCCTGGCCGGAATCGAACCAGCAATCCTTGCGGAACTCGATTTTGAGTCGAGCGCGTCTACCAATTCCGCCACAGGGGCCCTCTCACGATCCTCGCATCGGCCAGGACTCGCTCGAAAGTCGGCGCACTATAGCGAAGGTCGTCGAACGGTCAATCGCTCGACCGGATAGGCTCTGGCGAGCCCGAGATGCCTGCTCACCAAGTATGGTGTGCCGACACAGGGTGGTGCTGCGGGGCGTCCGCGACAGGCGACTTTCAAAGCGGACGACGTTTCCAGGGAGCGCTACGTGGCTGACCCCAGCCGGCCTTGTCGGCGCATGATGACTTGCTGACATGCCGCCCTGCCTCGGAACGAGGTTCGAACCGCGGATGATAGATTTTCGGTTGCCGCGCTTGATCGGACGCGCCAGTCGGCTTATGTTACCGCCATCGATATTTAGGCCGGACTAATTGGCCCCGCGCGACGCCGTCGGCATTGCGCAAGCTGACGAACTTCTCTCCTCGAATCGACACAGCCAGCCCTGTCCCGGCTTCGTCTGGATAGCGGCAAACCACGACCTTTAGGACAGGATTTCGTCATGACCACCGGTACCGTCAAATGGTTCAACGCCCAAAAGGGCTTCGGCTTCATCCAGCCGGAAGACGGCAGCAAGGATGTCTTCGTGCATATTTCGGCCGTCGAGCGAGCCGGAATGCAGAACCTCAACGAAGGCCAGAAGATCAAGTATGAGCTGGTGGCAGACCGGCGCTCCGGCAAGATGTCGGCCGACAACCTCCAGGCCGGCTGATCGAGACCGATTTACTCGGCCGTCTTTGCGGCGTTCGGGTTGAGTTGAGTATTGCGGCAAGGGTCGGGCTTGTCCCGGCCCTTGCCGTTTGGCATCACTCCCACAAGGATGAGAAATGCAAGTTCTGGTGCGCGATAATAATGTCGATCAGGCCTTGAAGGTCCTGAAGAAGAAGCTCCAGCGCGAAGGCGTTTTCCGCGAGATGAAGCGGCGTTCCGCCTACGAGAAGCCGTCCGAGCGCCGCGCCCGCGAAGCTTCCGAAGCCATTCGTCGCCGCCGCAAGCTCGCACGGAAGCAGATGCAGCGGGAGGGGCTTCTTCCCCCGCCGAAGCCGCGCGACGATAAATTTAAGAAGCGCCCGGGTGCGCCGATGCCGGCGGCAGCTACCGGGACCGGGATCTAAGATCGCGGTTCGATCGGATCGACCAGTCGATCGACACGACGATGAGGAGTGGCGTCGCAGGACGCCCCTTCCGCCCTGCCCCGAATGGGCTTAAAGATTCTGCTTCTGTTCCGCTTTGGTCGGAGACGAATCGGCTGAGATGCCGGATCCCAGGAGCTTAGCATTGGCCGAATCCGCCGCTTCTCTCGCACCGCCGACCCCTCGCCCGGGTGGCATCGCGGATCGTGCCCGGGCACCTTCGGCCGTCCCCTATCTCGCCGGCTTGAACCCGGAGCAACGTCGCGCCGTCGAAACCGTCGACGGGCCAGTTCTGGTCCTGGCCGGTGCTGGCACAGGCAAGACGCGTGTGTTGACGACCCGGATCGCCCACATGGTGGCAACCGGTCGAGCCCGGCCGCACGAGATCCTCGCGGTCACCTTCACCAACAAGGCGGCGCGCGAGATGAAGGAGCGCGTCGCCGCGCTCATCGGTCCAGCCGGCGAGGGAATGCCCTGGCTCGGCACCTTCCACGCGATCTCGACCAAGATTCTGCGCCGGCATGCCGAGCTCGTCGGACTGAAGTCCGGGTTTACGATCCTCGACACGGATGACCAGATCCGGCTCTTGAAGCAGGTCCTGCAAGCCGAAAACGTCGATGACAAGCGCTGGCCCGCGCGTGGCTTGAGCCATCTCATCGACAGCTGGAAGAATCGTGGGCTCGAACCCGCACGTGTTCCGGCTGGCGAGGCCGGCGCATTTGCCAACGGCAAGGGGCAGATCCTCTATGCGGCCTATCAGGCCCGGCTGAAGACCCTCAACGCCACGGACTTCGGCGACCTCCTGCTCGAATGCTTGCGTCTGTTTCGCGAGAACCCGGACGTCCTGGAGCAATATCAGGGTCGGTTCAGATACATGCTGGTCGACGAGTACCAGGATACCAACGTGGTCCAGTATCTTTGGCTGCGTCTTCTGGCCCAGGGCCGGCACAACCTGTGCTGCGTCGGCGATGACGACCAGTCGATCTATGGGTGGCGCGGCGCCGAGGTCGACAACATCCTGCGGTTCGAGCATGATTTTCCCGGTGCGGCGGTCGTGCGGCTCGAGAACAATTATCGCTCGACCGGGCATATCCTGGGGGCTGCTTCCGGGCTCATCGCGCATAACGAGGACCGGCTCGGCAAGACCTTGTTCACGGAAGACGAGCTCGGCGAAAAGCCCCTCGTGTCTGGAGTGTGGGACAGCGAGGAGGAGGCACGCTCGATCGGCGAGGAGATCGAGCAGTTGCAGCGGCAGAACCACTCGCTCGACGAGATCGCCATCCTGGTGCGCGCCTCGTTCCAGATGCGCGAGTTCGAGGAACGGTTCATTACCCTCGGGCTGCCCTATCGGGTGATCGGCGGCCCGCGCTTCTACGAGCGCCTGGAGATCCGCGACGCGCTGGCCTACCTGCGTTGCGTGGCGCAGCCCGACGACGACCTCGCCTTCGAGCGGATCGTCAATACGCCGAAGCGAGGCTTGGGCGATTCGACGATCCAGACTCTGCAGGTCTTCGGTCGCGCCCGCACGCTTCCGCTCATGGCGTCCGCCGCCATGATGGTCGAAACCGACGAGCTGAAGCCGAAGCAGCGCCAGACGCTTCGGGCGTTACTGGCCGATTTCGATCGCTGGCGGAGTCGCATGGGGACGATCCCGCATTCGGAGCTCGCCGAACTGATCCTGGAGGAATCCGGCTATACGGATTTCTGGCAGAAGGATCGGTCGGCCGAAGCCGCGGGGCGTCTCGAGAACCTCAAGGAACTCGTGCGCTCCATGGAGGATTTCCCCGATCTCGTGTCGTTCCTGGAGCATATCTCGCTCGTCATGGACACGGAGGGCGCCAATTCGGGCGAGCGGGTCTCCATCATGACGCTGCATGGGGCCAAGGGTCTCGAGTTCGAAACCGTGTTCCTGCCGGGCTGGGAGGAAGGGCTGTTTCCGCATCAGCGCGCGCTCGACGACAATGGCCGGGCGGGTCTCGAGGAGGAGCGGCGGCTCGCCTATGTGGGCATCACGCGGGCAAAACGGCGCGCCCGCGTTTATTTCGCCACCAATCGGCGCATCCACGGCCTTTGGCAGACCACGATCCCGTCGCGCTTCCTCGACGAGCTTCCCGAGGAACACGTCGAGGTCAACGAAGGGGCCCAGGCCAAACGGCAGGGTGGCTACGGTCCCTCGCGCTTCGACGCGATGCAGAGCTTCGGCTCGTCCTACGCGACGCCGGGCTGGCAGCGGGCGCAGCGCAACGGGGCCCAGGCGACCTCGGGACAGACCCGCCTCCCCGGCGTGATCGAGGGTGAACTCCTGGCCAAGTCGACCGAGACGGCTCATTTCGCGAGCGGCGCCCGGGTGCTGCATCTGAAGTTCGGCCCCGGTACGGTGGCGGCCGTCGATGGCAACAAGCTGACAGTGGATTTCGATCGTGCCGGTCGCAAGATGGTTCTCGAAAGCTTCATCCACGCAGCGTAAGCGCCACGCGATCTTCAATTTCAGCGTGGAGTGGCGTATTTTCGGCGTGTGGCCACGTGCCGATCGAGCGTCATATGAGCGATGAAGAGCGCGAACTGCTGAGACACCTGGCCTGGATCGTTCAAGCCCTCATGCTGGGATCGACCGAAAACATGCATGTGAAGTTCACGAGCGAGATGATCGCGGAGTTGAAGAACGTGATCGAACGCTCGGGCCTGTCCGCCCCGAAGGAGATCTTCGCCATCGCGGGCACTGACGATCGGACGTAAGACGCGGAGATCAGGAGCGGTCTGGTGGTTCGGCCCACCAGCTTAGAGGCGGTGCACCGATCCATCTTAAACGAAAGGACCTTCCGTTAGAGCCGATGCACTAGCGACGGCTCCGAGCAAGTGTCCCGTCGGCAGTCCTCGGTCTCTAGAACTTGAGTCCGGAGGCCACCAAGCATCGCCTCACATAGTCGTGCAGCGAGGGATCCGCGCTGTCGACCCAGATGTAGTCCGAGTGATGATCGTCCATGTCCACGGCGAAGTCGCTCGATTGCGGGTACATCAAGAAGCAAGCGTTGATGCTGTGCACTTTCGTTCCGCCCGGCCCGTCGTCGAAGATCGTTTCGGCCGTGTGAACGATGGGTCCGGCCGTGCAGACGATCCCCACTTCGTCACGGGTCTTCCTGATCGCCGCATCGCGCAGCATTTCGCCCTTGAGGACGCGCCCACCCGGCAACCAGAACTGACCTTTCGCGGGTTCGTCGAGACGCTTGACGAGCAGCACTTTGCCGTCGTGATGAATGGCGACATCCACGCAGGCGATCGGCATGCTGTCCAGGATCTGCTCGTACAGGCTCCAGGGAATAAACGTCATCGCGCGTCCTTTCGGAGATCGGCGTCGGCTCCAGACCTCGACCTCGATATCGTCGCCGCTGCCTGCGGCAGGCGTCGACATCGCATCACGGCGGCCCATGGTTCCGCAACGTCGGTTTCTGCCCGCAACCCTGTCAAGCGAGCATCGGGGCCATGCGGGATCGGGCGCTTGCGTCCCAGCGATTGCGGCTGCCGAGGAAACCTGATCCGATCGCAAGCGCGATGCCTGCAGCGATGAAGGCAAAGCCGGCGAGGAAACACCGACCGCTCGGTTACCTTCGCGTTGCAGGTCACCCCGGTGCTCATTGGGGGAGGTCGGTTCGCAACGAGACCTCCCCCAACAATCCACCGCGGTACTTTGCGGCGAATGTGCTGTCTTAGAACGTCTGGGTTGATGAAACGTTGACGACGATCTGTTGCGTTGCAAAGACGCCTCTCTCCGTGCTGCGACCCAAAACAACGAAGCTGCGACTCACGCCGGTCTGACATCGCGGCTGCGGCCCAACGACCTCCAGCACAAAATGCGTCTTGATCACACGACCGGAAACATCAAAAGCTGGATGTCGCCTTTAACATTCACTAGTGAAATAAATTCCGGAGCTTGATGGTTGGGCTTACGGACTCTGAGTACGCCATGCCCTCTTCGAAGACTTCGATCTCTGCCCAGATCGACATCGCGCGCAACCTCATTGCAAACTACCCGTTCGACGTGGAGGCGGCTTTGGCTATGCTGAGCGCGGTACCGACTGACCTCGACCTTCAAACTCGCGGTAGCATCCGCCATGCTCAACACGTCATCACGGACGCTTTTGACGAGAGCAGCGCCCGTGTGGCGCTTGCGCGTTTCGCCCTGGCCAGGGTCATCACGCTCTTGGAGCAGCACGTCTCGACCGACGGGTAACCGCCGTGCCAAAACCTTGACGTCGAGTTGACGTCTCGATCTGGACTGGCGGCCAATCATCCCGAAGCCGATCGGAAGGTCGAAGCCTCGCACATCCTCGCCGTATCATCCTGGCCGAACAGGGACGCAACGCGGCTGATCGAGCCGCTTCTCACGGGGCGGCCTTTTTTCAAGTATGATCATGTTCGCGACTGGGCGTGCTGGCTCAAGGCACGATGAAAAGACTTCGGCTGTTTTTGGCCAGATTGCTGGATTCGTTGGTGGAGGACCATCCGTCCGGGGTCCCAACTTTTCCTGTATGCGTCCAGTTCGAAGAGACGGATTGCACCTTGCGAGGCTGTTACGCGGTGGGCCATTGCCGACTGCACAGTGATCCTGGCGGGACGGTCATCGCAAAGGCCGAAGCGCTTTCAACCGACAGCTCAGACCATCGCGATGGCTCGACATGATCGATGCGCCACCAGGGTCGCCTAAGCGAAAGTGCTTTCTTCTGCTCAAACCTGCGCCGGCGGTCGGTTCGGCTCTTCGGCGGGCTCGCTCGAGTTGGTTCGACCGACCACCGACGCCGACCCGCGCTCCAGACTTGGCCAGAGCCGACACGTGCTCGACGGTCACGCTTTGGACTTCCAAAGGATGAACGCCATCCGGAACGCGCACGCCCCCGCCACCGCAACGGACTGTCGATCACGCCCAATCGGATAGCTCACCTGAGCGGGCCTGCGGCAGCACCCCGCATCCCCGACGATCTAATGGCATACCATGTCATCGTTCGACGGGAACTCAGCCGAACGACGGAGAAAACATGCAGATCGGTGATGCTGTCCGTTTTCGTATCGACGCGCCGCATCGCGACACGCTTGGACCTATGGCGGACGAGGTCGGCATCGTGGTCGACGTCTCGCAGATCGACGGCGTCGAGACCCTGGTCGTCAAGTTCGGCGACATTGGCCCGCTTGAAGCAGGCGTGCCGGCAACAGAGTTCGAGCCGGTCTTTCGGACGTAATGACCTTTACTGCTGGATGAGCCATTTCGTTCGAAGCGTCATCGAGGCCGTGTAGACGACGTCTCCAGCCTCATTTCGAACGTTCACTCGGACGTTGCGGCTTCCATCACCTATCAGCGCCGCTCGGGCGAATGGAGGTAACAGACCAAGGGCTGCATCTTTGGCGGCGTCCGGGCCGGACAGTTCGCTTCCGTCGTCATCGATGATTTCGCGCTGACCATCATCGGTGTCGAAAAAATATCGGGGCATCAGATCCTCTGCGATGAACCTGTGCGACAAGCGGCTGAATCAAAGCGAAGGTTCTGTGCGGCACCGCACGACGTGCAAACGACATTGCCAAGATGAACTTCCTCTATTTATCTTTTTTGATAATTAAGTCAAGATGGACATACAGCACGGCGTGGTGGGAGCTGCCAACCTTCTCCTCGAAACCGACGTGCCGGTATCGGAGCTGCAGCTGGTCTCGTAGATTGCCGGAGGGAACTCCGTCGTTCGGCAGGTACGCGGCGATCACTCTGACGATCGAGGAGTGCCGATCGCTTCAATCCGACAGGGAGCTGCTCGCCGCTCGACACGATGTTTCGGGGCCCACGAACTTGGAGACATGGTGCTGCCAGAGAAGATTGAACCCTCGACCTCACCTCAGCGGGTGAAAAGAGGTTTCGGATGTCAGTGCTGTTCCTGGTGGCTGTTTTCGGCCCGAGCGCCCGGGAGATCCTGTCTATTTCGCGCCCAGAGACGCATGAGTCGAACGGGGAGCTTCGCGATCTTCCAGAAGATCAACGCCGCCCACAATCCTATTGCTATGGGAGCCAACAAGTAGCCCACGACCAGCATGGCACACTCGGCGAGTGTGACAGGCCCTTCTGACTTTTGATCTGTGTCGTTATCGAACATCATGGCGGACGGTCCTGTTTCGGATCGCTCACGCAGCAGCTTCGGTGCCGTCCCAATATGACTGCGCCGAGCCTCTAGAGGACGCGCGTCGCAAAAGCGTCGGTGATCCGGAATGTCGTCAGATCACGTCAGATGTTCTTCTTCGTCGATGGACAATTCTACAGAATTTACCAAATCCGACCGAGTTATCATGTGGAACGGAACAGGTCCCACGGTTCCAACCGGGCCGCTGCTGACGGGGCGGCCCTTTGTCCTGCTTAATCGGTGAAAATGACCCATGAAATGCAGGCCATCATGATTGAGGAAACTGCTCCGGCCACAAACAACATCGACATAATATGGAGGCTCCCGTTTAGGTCCGGAGTTACGGCTGGCGAGAGTGGAAGTTCCATCGGTCGGCGGACCTTTGGTGAACTAATCGTTCCTCAATCGCCCGGTGTGTCGCGATCAGGTGGGTCGATAGCGGACCTGAACGCGGCCTGCGCTTCGCGGACCTTCCGATCGACGCTGCTCTCACACAGCCCGATGCCGGCCAGCAGGTCCCTGAGCCACGTCAGAACGGCACGCCACATGTAATCCACCGCCAGCTTTTGAGCTCAGGGCAGTGAGTCAGAATTTAAACGATTCGACCATGCTGTTGCATACCACAGCAGCTATGCAACTTCTTCATTTCTACCTACAGGCAAACGAAGCTTAGTACCTGTGAATGGAAAGGGAGGCGCGGTCGAGGGGCAGCCCTGCACGAACAGATAAGCCGCCAGCCCGAGCACCGGCAGCATCGCGTCATCTGCCCGCTTGAGCCAAGCCCGGTCCAGCAGAACTGCTTAGGATCCGTGTAGCCGCGACCCGGGGAATGATGGTGCTGCCAGAGAGGATTGAACTCTCGACCTCTCCCTTACCAAGGGAGTGCTCTACCACTGAGCTACGGCAGCCAAGGCGATGAAACGCCGCCCGCATTGCGCGTCGCGGGGCGAGCGGTGCTGTGCCACAGGCCACGCGGCGAAGCAAGCGCGCTCTCCGGCCATGACGTCAGATCGCTGCAGGTCGGCTTGCGCTGTCGCGCTGACCGTCAGGCCTATGCTAAACGAAGCTGGCGACGTGCCGACGTGTGGACTGGCGCGCTGTCGAGACGATGGAGATCCCCATGAAGCCCATGAAGTTCGGACTGGGACAACCCGTCAAAAGACTTGAAGACGCCAAGTTCATCACCGGTGCGGGGCGTTACACGGATGATGTCGAGCCGGAGGGCACGCTGCACGCCGTCGTCGTCCGCTCGCCCCATGCGATGGCAAGCCTTACGATCGGGGACACGGCGACCGCAGAGGCCCTCCCCGGCGTCCGGCTGATCCTCACGGCCAGGGACGTGGCGCATCTAGAGGGTCTACCCTGCCTGGCGCCGATGTCGAACCATGACGGCAGCGCGATGCCGCTGCCGCCCTACCCTGTCCTGGCGTTCGGAAAGGTGCGCCATGTCGGCGACGCGGTCGCTCTGGTCGTGGCCGAGACCATCGATGCTGCCCGGGCCGCGGCCGAAGCCCTCGATATTGCCTACGAGGCCGAGACAGCCGTCATCGGCATGGCCGAAGCCTTGGCACCGGGCGCGCCGGTGATCTGGCCCGAGATCGGCACCAATCTCGCCTACGACCAGCAACTCGGCGACAAAGCCGCGACAGAGGCCGCTTTCGCCAGCGCGGCCCACCGGGTCAGTCTCACGGTGGTCAACAATCGCCTCGTGGCGAACTACATGGAACCGCGCGCCGCCATCGGCGAGTACGACCGCGCTTCGGGACGCTATACGCTGACGACCGGCACCCAGGGCGTGCACGGGCTGCAAACCTCGGTCGCGGAAAAGGTCATGAAGCTCAGGCCCGAGGACCTCCGCGTCGTGACCCACGATGTGGGCGGCGGCTTCGGCACCAAAGCCGTCATCTACCGCGAATACCCCCTCCTCCTGGTCGCGGCCGAGCGAACCGGCGCGCCGGTGAAATGGGTGGCGGACCGCACGGAGCACTTCCTTGGCGATGCCCAGGGCCGCGACAACGACACCACGGCCGAGATGGCCCTCGACCGGAACGGCCGTTTTCTGGCGATGCGGGTCGACATCTTGGGGAACCTCGGAGCTTATCTGTCGCAGTTCGGACCCTACATTCCTTGGCTCGGCGCCACGATGGCGACCGGAACCTACGACGTTCCGGCCCTCTATGCCCGGTGCCGGGGTGTCTACACCAATACGGTGCCGGTCGATGCCTATCGGGGCGCCGGGCGCCCCGAGGCCGCCTATGTGTTGGAACGCCTGGTCGACAATTGCGCGCGAGAGCTCGGCTTGGCGCCGGAGGCGATCCGGGCGCTCAACTTCATCAAGCCCGCGCAGATGCCCTACAAGACTTTGACCGATCGCACCTATGACGTCGGCGAGTTCGAGGGTGCCATGCGCGAAGCGTTGGCCGAGGCCGATCGGGCCGGCTTCGAGCATCGCGCCGCAGCCTCGCTGACGCATGGCAAGCAGCGCGGCATCGGCATGTCGAGCTACATCGAATGCACGGCCTGGGGGTCGGGCGAGGAAGGGTCGGTCGCGCTAGAGCCCGACGGCACCTTCACGGTCCTGGTCGGTACGCAATCCAACGGCCAAGGGCACGCCACCGCTTACGCCCAGACCGTGTCGCAGTATTTGGACGTCTCTCCCGAGCAGGTCCGCGTCGTTCAGGGCGACACCGACCGAGTCAAGACGGGTCATGGCACCGGTGGCTCGCGATCGATCCCGGTCGGCTCCGCCATGATCGCCAGGGCCTCGGATGCGCTGGCGGGCCGGTTGAAGGAACTCGCGGCTGAGGAACTCGAGGCCGCGGTCGCGGATCTCGAGATCGCCGACGGCTCCATCCGGGTCGCCGGCACCGACCGAACCATCAGCTACGAGGCGATAGCGAAACTGCCGGGGGCTACGGAAGAGATCCGCACCGCTGCGGACGCCTATACTCCACCTCACGCCACCTACCCCAACGGCACCCACGTCTGCGAGGTGGAACTCGATCCCACGACCGGCATCGTGGACGTCGTCCGCTATACCATCTGCGACGACTTCGGCCTGACGCTCAACCCGATGCTGCTGGCCGGTCAGGTCCACGGCGGCGTGGCGCAGGGCGTCGGCCAGGCTCTGCTGGAACATACGGTCTACAGCTCCGATGGACAGTTGATCACGGCCTCGCTGATGGACTACTGCCTGCCGCGGGCCGCGAACCTTCCCTTCGTCAACTTCAAGACGCGTAACGTTCCCTCGACCACAAATCCGCTCGGCCTCAAGGGCGCCGGAGAAGCCGGCACCATCGGGGCCTGCCCGGCCGTGATGAATGCCGTCGTGGACGCGCTTCACCGCGTCAAAGGCATCACGCATATCGACATGCCGGCGACGCCGGCGCGAGTCTTCGCGGCGCTCCACGGCAGTTCATAGGCGATTATCAGCGAAAGTGACCTGACCGTCTGAGATCTCGATCACCATGGCTTAAGGTTTGCCGGGCATCGTGTGAAGTGAAGATGGTTCGTCTTCATCCGGATCTGATGTAATGCCGCGCAAGCGACCGGCGATCTTGACCCTGCTGAAAGACCCGCAACAGCCTGCTTCACCGGTGCCGCAACGTGAGAGCGACCTGGAGCAGGAGAACGCGCGACTCGTCGCGCGCCTTCAAGCGGCGGAACGCGACCGATCGCTGCTTCGGACCTTGATCGACCAGCTTCCCGACCTCCTCTTCGTCAAGGACCAGCAGAGCCGATTCCTCGTCGCCAACCGGGCAACCGCGACCGATCTCGGGTTGGCGTCCGCCGACGATTTGATCGGCAGGTCCGATCTCGATTTCTATCCCGAGGCCGTCGGCGCGCTGCATTTCGCGCACGAGCAGGACATCATCGTCTCCGGGCGGCCCTCGTTCGACCACGAGGCCCGAAGTTTCGACGAGACCACGGGCGAGAAGTGGTTCTCGACCACGAAGCTGCCCTGCCGCGACGAAGCCGGGCAGGTCTTCGGTCTGGTCGGCGTCTGCCATGACATCACGTCGCGGCGGCAGGCCGACTCCATGCGGCGAGAGCAGGCCGAAGTCCTGGAACTCGTGGCCATGAATGCGCCTCTGGTCCAGGTCTTCGATCGGCTCGCCCATATGATCGAGGCCCAGATCCGGGGCGTGAAGGCTTGCGTGATGCTGCTCGAGCCCGATGGTTCGGCACTGCGGGTCGCGTCCGCCCCGAGCCTGCCCGAGCCGTTCAGGGCTGTACTGGACGGCATGGCGGTCGGACCCAACGGGGCGTGCTGCGGCACGGCCGCCTATCGCCGAAGAATGGTCGTCGCAACGGATCTCGCCGGCGATCCCCTTTGGCAAGACCTGTGCGGCGCGGCGATGCACCATGGCATCCTCGGCTGCTGGTCGGCCCCGGTCCTGTCGCATACGGGAGAAGTCCTCGGCACCGTGGCGATCTACACGGGCCTTCGCGGCGAGCCGACCGCGGCCGAGATGCGGCTGGTGGACTTGTCGACACGCCTCGTCGGGATCGCCACCGAGCGCAAGCAATCCGAGGACCGCATCCAATTCATGGCGCATCACGATGCGCTGACCGGGTTGCCGAACCGAACGCTTCTGGCCGATCGCCTGGAGCGCGCCATCCTGAGCGCGCAGAGGCGGGCCTACGACGTGACCATCATTCTGGTCGACCTCGACAATTTCAAGCTCGTCAACGACAGCCTCGGTCATCAACTTGGCGACGAACTCCTGAGGACGGTGGCAAACCGGATCGTCGGCTGCGTCCGGGCCGAGGATACGATCGCGAGGCTGGGTGGGGATGAGTTCGTCGTCATCCTGGCCGATCTACCGAAGGACTCGGACGGCGTCACACGCGTCCTGCAAGCGATTCGCGCCTCGCTGTCGCAGCCGATCGGTCTCGGCACCAGGGTCGTCCAGATCACCAGCAGCATGGGCATCGCGTCGTTCCCCCGCGATGCGCTGACCGTCGACGCCCTGCTGGCCAATGCCGAAGCCGCCATGTACCGGGCCAAGGAAGTCGGGCGCGACACCTTCAAGTTCAGCATGGATGCGCTGAACGCCGAGATGCAGGAGCGTCTCGCGATTCAGGAGGACCTGCGTCATGCCATCGCGCGAGGCGAGCTTCGCCTTCACTTCCAGCCGTTGGTCGACCTTCGATCAGGCAAGATCTTCGCGACCGAGTCGCTGGTGCGATGGCAGCATCCTGTCCTGGGCCTGATCTCCCCGGGGCTGTTCATCCCCATCGCCGAGGAGAGCGGGCTCATCGGGTCGATCGGCCGCTGGGTCTTGCGGGAAGCCTGCCGGCAGAACAAGGCCTGGCAGGATGACGGCTTCGAACCGCTGATCGTCTGCGTCAACGTCTCGGCGCTCCAGTTCAAGGAAGGGACCCTCCTTCAGGACGTGAGCGAGGCGCTTCGCGACACCGGCTTGAGTTCGGAGCATCTCGAACTCGAGCTGACCGAGTCCGTGATCATGCAGGATCTGCAGCAAGCCATCGCCACGATGCAGGCGCTGGCGCACATCAACATCAAGCTATCGATCGACGATTTCGGGACAGGGTATTCGAGCCTCAGTGCTCTCAAGCGCTTTCCCGTGACGCGTCTCAAGATCGATCGGTCCTTCGTCGACGGCCTGCCGGACGACAGCAACGACCGCGCCATAACCTCGGCCGTGATCTCGATGGCGCACAATCTGAACCTGAAGGTGATCGCCGAGGGTGTCGAGACCGAGCGGCAGCTCGGTTTCCTCAAGGACAGCGGCTGCGACGAAGTACAGGGATTCTTGATCAGCAAGCCCGTCGCACCCCGCGACCTCGAACTTCTGATCGATCGAGCCGTGGACCGTCAGGCTTCGGCCCAGATCGCAGGCTGAGCCCAACGGTTCCCGCCGGGCGGTCCACGGACAGATGCGCCGCAACAAGGCACCCGGCGGCGGCAGAGCGCGGGCCATGCCTGCGCGATCCAAAGCATGGGATCCGACAAGAGCGACGATGTCACCCTTTGGCCACGGGCTGCAGCTTTGCAAGGGGCGGGCCGCATTACGGCTTGTCGCCTTTAGGACGACGTGAAAAGCCTAAATGTCGCCTGCGTAGCAGGATGTCTGTCGAGTTACGAATCACTATGTCGCTTGCCGCCGTTGCCGTCGCTTCGCCTCCCAACGTCCCGGCTTCGGTCTTCGACGACCTCGATCGTGCCATCGACCGGGCGGCGGCCGCACTTAGACGGGAACAACGGCAGGACGGCCACTTCGCCTTCGACCTCGAAGCGGATGCGACGATCCCGGCCGAATACGTGATGCTGCAGCATTTCCTCGGCGAGAGCGATCCGGGCATCGAGGCGAAGATCGGCGCCTATCTCCGGCGAACCCAGGAACAGCACGGCGGGTGGCCCTTGCTGACGGGCGCGGACTTCAACATGTCGGCCAGCGTGAAAGCCTATGTGGCGCTGCGCATGATCGGCGATCCCCTGGACGCCCCGCATATGGTGCGGGCCAGAGACGCCATCCTGGCCCAGGGGGGAGCAGCTTACAGCAACGTCTTCACGCGCACGACGCTGGCCCTCTTCGGCATGGTCCCGTGGCGTGCGGTTCCGGTCATGCCGATCGAGATCATGAATGCGCCCTCGTGGTTTCCCTTCCACATCTACCGCATCTCCTACTGGGCGCGTGACACCCTGGTGCCGCTGCTGGTCCTGATGGCGTTGAAGCCGAAAGCCGCCAATCCGCGCGGCATCGCGATCCCGGAACTCTTCGTCACGCCGCCGGACCGTGTCCGCATCTGGCCCAAGGGCACCAACCAGGTCGGGGGCTGGGGCATTATCTTCGGCGCGCTCGACAAGGTGCTCCAGGCCGCCGAACCCTACTTTCCGAAGGGCAAGCGCCAGAGCGCCATCGATAAAGCGGTGGCGTTCGTTCGAGCGCGGCTCAACGGCGAGGATGGGCTTGGCGCCATCTACCCGGCGATGGCCAATACCGTGATGATGTTCCATGTGCTCGGCATACCCGCCGAGCATCCGGATGTCGTGACGGCGCGCGCCGCCGTCGACAAGCTGCTGGCGATCAAGGGCGAGGAAGCCTTTTGCCAACCCGCGTTGTCCCCCGTCTGGGATACGGCCCTGTCCTCGCACGCGCTCTTCGAAGCCGGCGGCGTCAGCACGAATGCGGGCGAGCGGTGCCTCGAATGGCTGAAGCCCCTGCAGGTTCTCGACGTCAAGGGCGACTGGGCCGAGCAGAAGCCGGACGTGCGACCCGGCGGCTGGGCCTTTCAGTATCGTAACGACCACTATCCGGACCTCGACGACACCGCGGTCGTGGTCATGGCGATGGACCGGGCGCGCAGCCGCTCCGGTGACAACGGGTTCGACGAGTCGATCGCCCGGGCCCGTGAATGGGTGATCGGGCTTCAGTGCAGGAACGGCGGCTGGGCGGCCTTCGACGCCGACAACACCTCGAGCTATCTGAACTATATCCCGTTCGCCGATCACGGTGCTCTGCTCGACCCGCCAACGGCCGACGTGACGGCTCGCGTCGTGTCCATGTTGGCTCAGCTCGGCGAGACGCCCGACGAATGCGAACCGATGCGACGCGGCATCGCGTTCCTGCTCAGCGAGCAGGAACAGGATGGAAGCTGGTACGGCCGCTGGGGCGTCAACTTCATCTACGGCACGTGGTCGGTGCTCTGCGCCTTCAACGCGGCGGGCATCGATCTCGAATCGTCGACGGTGCGGCGTGCGGTCGAATGGTTGCTGTCGATCCAGAACCCGGACGGCGGATGGGGCGAAAGCGATGCCGGCTACGACCTCGTCGACAAGACTTATAAGGCCGCGCCCAGCACGGCGTCCCAGACCGCCTGGGCGATCATCGGCCTCATGGCGGCCGGGGAAGTCGACGGCTCGGCCGTCGAGCGCGGCATCGCGTTCCTCCGCAGAACCCAGGACGAGGATGGCTTCTGGCCCGAGGAACTCTTCACGGGAACGGGTTTCCCGCGCGTCTTCTACCTGCGCTACCATGGCTATCCGAAGTTCTTTCCCCTTTGGGCCCTGGCCCGCTACCGCAATCTGAAGAGTGGCAACGCCCGCACCGTCATGGTCGGGATGTGAGCCTCGGCGATCGGGTCCTCGCGGTCTCGGGTCTCGCGTCCGAGACCAGGATCGCCCGGGGACCTGGGGTCGCGGTGCTGGCCGGGGGCGGTGACGGACGGCGGCTCACGATCCTGATCGAGGACCAGATCCGAACCGGCATCCGCGCCGTGATCAGCTTCGGCATTGCGGGCGGGCTCCAGCCGGGGATGAAACCCGGCACGGTCCTCATCGCCAGCGCGGTTCACGACGGGGGGACGCGTCTGACGGCCGATCCCGCTTGGGTGGCCGATCTGGTCCGCGCCCTGCCCGCTGCGCAGGTGGCCGAGATCGTCGGCGTCGACGAGGCCGTTTGCGACGTTTCGTCCAAAGCTGAACTCCACGCGCGGACGGGCGCCCAAGCGGTCGACATGGAGTCCCACATCGTCGGGCGACTCGCGACCCGCCATGGCCTGCCCTTCGCGGTGGTGCGGGTCGTCTCCGACCCCGCCGAGCGCATCCTTCCACCGGCGGCGCTCGCCGGCATGGCACCCGATGGCTCGACCGATATCGGCGCGGTCCTGCTCTCCCTCTTCCGCAAACCCTGGCAATTGCCAGGCCTGATCCGCACGGCCCTCGACTTCCGGGCCGCTATGGGTGGCCTCAAAGCGAGCCGATCAGGGCTGTCGCCGCATTTGGCATTTGGCAATCGCAACGAAGGTTCGAGCGCCGACACGACGCCTCAAGGATAATCGACGGCCGTCAAATAGAGACCCGCGGCAGGCGCGACGGTGCCGCATCTCGCGCGCTCGCGTGCATCGAGCGCGTCCCGCAGGTCCGAGGGAGACCAGCGCCGAAGCCCCACCTCGACAAGCGATCCCACCATGGAGCGCACCTGACGGTGCAGGAAAGAGCGCGCCCAGACCGTGATATCGAGATGCTCGTCGAGGCGCGCGACCTCGAGACCCTCGAGCGTTCGGACCGGGCTTGCGGCCTGGCACTCGCTGTCGCGAAACGTCGTGAAATCATGCCGGCCCAAGAGGCAGCGCCCGGCTTCGTTCATCACCTCCGCATCGAGAGCGGGTTTGACCAGCCAGGCCCGCGACGCTTCGAGCGTCAGCGGGGCGCGGCGATTGACGATCCGATAGAGATAGCGGCGACGAACGGCCGAATGGCGGGCATCGAAGTCCGCCGTCACCTCGACGGCCCGGCGCACCGCGATGGGATGCGGCTTCAGCCGGCTGTTGAGGGCGTCGCGGACGCTGTCGGGGCGGTAGGATTTGGTGAGGTCGAGGTGGGCCACCTGCCCGGTCGCATGAACGCCGGCATCGGTTCGCCCTGCCCCCCGCAAACCATTGACGACGGCACCGAGAGGCTCGCCCGCGGTCTCGATCGCCTCCTGAATCGACAAGCCGTTCGCCTGTTTCTGCCAGCCGACGAAAGCCGTTCCGTCGTATTCGATCGTCAGCTTGTAACGGGGCATGACGGCTCCGTTTCAATCGACCCGAAACCCTGCCGGGATCCGGGTCCCGCGCAGGAAGTCCGCCGCCGCGAGCGGGGCCTTTCCGGCTCGCTGAAGCAGGGTCGCCCGCAAGGCTCCGTCGCCACAGGCGATCAGCAACGCATCGTCGAGCGCCGTTCCCGTCGGCCCTGCCCCATCGGCCGCCCGCGCGCGGAGCACCTTGATACGCTCGCGCCCGCGGCCGAGGTCGGCCTCGAAGAAGGCCCCCGGAAACGGCGAAAGGCCCATGATCTGGCGCACGACCGCGATCGCGGGCCGGCTCCAATCGATCCGGCACTCGGCTTTGTCGATCTTATGGGCGTAGGTCACGCCGGCCTCGGGTTGCGGATGGAACCGCAAGGTTCCGCGGTCGATGGCACCGACGGCCCGCCCCATCAGGTCGGCGCCGATCGGGGCCAGGGCGTCGTGGAGGTCGCCTGCCGTCATGTCGGGCCTCAGAGCCATGCGTTCTTCCAGTCCGACCGGGCCCGTATCGAGCCCGGCCTCCATGCGCATCACGGCGACGCCCGCTTCGGCGTCACCGGCCATCACGGCGCGTTGGATCGGCGCGGCACCGCGCCAGCGCGGCAGCAAAGACCCATGCAGGTTCACGCATCCTTGCGCCGGCGCGTCGAGGATGGCCTGCGGCAGGATCATGCCATAGGCCACGACCACGCCGAGGTCCGCCGCGTGAGCCCGGAAGGTTGCCACCGCCTCTTCGCTGCGGAGCGTTCGGGGATGCAGAACCGGCAGACCGAGGCCGGCCGCGAGCCTATGAACCGGCGACGGCCGTTCCGCCATGCCGCGCCCACCGGGCGCGGGTGCCCGCGTATAGACCGCCGCGACCTCGTGGCCCTGCCCGACGATCTCGCTCAAGGTCGGGACCGCAAAGTCGGGCGTTCCCATGAAGACGATGCGCATGAGCTCGCGGTCAGGCCGTCGATTCGGGCCGGCGCGGCAATTTCCGGGCGCCTCTCGGTTCGCGCTCATCGGAGCGTGGATCGAAGGCGCGGCCCTCTTCGGCCGCGAGGCGTGCCGCCTTGGCGAATTTCTTCAACACGCGCTCGCGCTTCAGCCGCGAGATGTGGTCGACGAAGAGCACCCCGTTGAGATGATCGATCTCGTGCTGAACCGCGATGGCGAGCAATCCCTCCGCGTCCATCTCGCATTCGGCGCCGTCCCGATCCTGGAAGCGGAACCGGACCCGCTCCGGTCGTTCGACATCCTCGTAGTAGTCCGGGATCGACAGGCAGCCTTCCTCGTAGATGATCCGCTCTTCCGAGCTCTGCACGATTTCCGGATTGACCAGGAAGAGAGGTTGCGGGGGCTCGTCCTTGCGGGCGGTGTCGAGCACCACCAGCCGCTGCACCACCCCGACCTGCACGGCCGCAAGACCGATGCCGGGCGCGTCGTACATTGTCTCGATCATGTCATCGAGGATCGTCTGCACGGCACCGTCCACTTTCGCGACACGCGACGACAAGGTACGGAGTTGTGGATCGGGCAGCGTGATGATGCGGCGGACGGCCATGACGGACTCTGTGCGGGATCACCAAGCACATAGGCAGAGCAACGGCCTCGGTCAATTCGATCGCCACCGGCCGCGCGCGATTCGATGGTGCCGGATCGCGCCAGGCTACCCTCAGAGCCGCGGCGAGCCGAGCCGCCAGCGCAGGATCTCGCGCGACGTGACGATGTGGATCGACTCGGGCGCAATCTGCTCGGCCTCGTCGATGACCTCGGGGTCGATGCCCATCTGCTTCGTGTAGTCGCTCAGCGCCGTCACGAGGTCGTCGGTGCCATAGGTGCGGGTCACCTGTTCGCCGCCGGCCGGATCGTGGCTGTGCGCATAAATGGCCATGCGGTGGATTCCCAACCGGCTCACGGGTGGGATCACCCGCCGCTTGCCTCCGAAGAACGCGTAGACGCAGGCCGACATGCAGGCTCCCGGTACGACATGGGCCCGATCGGACCCCTGCTCCCCGACAGCCCGGGCCACGATGACGGCCGCACCGATCTTGCGGAACATGAGGCCCAGCTTCATGGCCCCGACGACCGTCCCACCCGGGGAGTGGATCAGCACGACGGGACGAAGCTCCTGGTCGCCGAGGTGCTGTTGCAGGAACGCCAGGAAATCGTCCGCCGTATCGTTGGTGATGGCGCCCTCGGCGCTGATCACATCCGCCGAAACGACGCGATCACAGTGCTTCTTGCAGGGCGCCGGCGACGCGATCGTATCGAGGTGAAATGTCATCGGCTCCGTCGCGGCAAGGGCCTCGATCGACGATCCCAACAGCGACGCCACGACGGCTACCGACGTACAAAGAGCAACCAGGCTTCGAGCGAAGCCGCGGCCAGCCATTCTCCGATGCATCCTGGTGGGCGGTGACGGGCTCGAACCGCCGACCCTCTCGGTGTAAACGAGATGCTCTACCAACTGAGCTAACCGCCCGCACGCGACGACCGAACCCTGCTCATAGCGCATTCGCTGCTGCCTTCCAAGCCGTGCGGTCTCAACCGGCCGCCTTGCATTGAACACTGCCCTGTCGGCGCACACAACAACGGCCATGATGAGGAATGCCGCAAAGTTACGGCCGTTTACCGTCGGGCCGACGAAAAAGCCGGACCGGCAAGCGGCGTCTCGGCACCACCAACGAAGGAACCAATGGGCCGCGTCGAGGGCTGGACACGGCCACTCGCCCGTTCGATGCTTCGCCGGTAGCCTGCCGCGCCCGAGACCGTCGGCTTCGCTCGACAGCCGTGTCAGAAAGGCTTCTCCCTTGCGAGCAACCAGCCGTGCGTCAGAACCCGATTCATCCAGCCAAACGCCCGGTCTTCGAGCAAATCGTGACGGGCGAAAAGGAGTGCTTTCTCTGGCGCTGCGATGACAGGTCCACCTTGCTGCGCATGATCGCAGGCCTCGAGACGGTTTCGGGCGGCGACGTCTTCATCGACGGCACGCGAGACACCGACCCCGCCAAGCGGCGGGTATCGAGGGTGTCCCAGAGCTACGCCCTGTTTCCGCTTATGAGCGTGCGCGACAACATCGCGTTCGGGCTCAAGATGTCGAAGGTGCCGAAGGCCGAGATGGAAAAGCAGGTCGCGGGAGCGGCCCGCATCCTGCAAATGGAAAACCTGCTCGACCGCAAGCCCCGCCAGCTCTCGGGCGGGCGCGGCAGCGCGTCGGCACGCTCGCCATCGTGCGGCACCGAAACTCTTCCTCTTCGACGAACCCCTTTTGGAATCTCGATACCGAACTACGCGCCCAGATGCGGGTCGAGATCGCCCGGTTTCACCGCGACTTCGGGGTCACGATGATCTATGTGACCCACGACCAGGTCCGGCGATGCCGTGACGCTCGTCCTGCGGCCGGAACACCTGACGTCCGGCGCGAGAGGAAAGCGGCTCGCCCACAAGGCCGACTTTTCCGAGAGCCTCGGTGGCAGTACGCTGATCTGCGGCCAGACCGCGTCGGGGGGCTCCATCACACTCAAACGGCTGGGCGGAAAGTCCTGCAGAGGAGCTAAAGCTTTTCGGCCGGATTCGAGGCCGCCCAGGCTTATATCTTCGACAAGGCCGGACAGGCGCTCTGAAGCGTCGATAGGAACGGGAGGATCTCATGGATTTCGAAGGACGCTCCGTCCTGGTGACGGGAGCCGGCAAGGGGATCGGCCGTGCCACGGTGAAGATGCTGGTCGCGAAAGGTGCCACAGTGGTGGCCCTCAGCCGTTCGGCCGACGATCTCGCGAGCCTTGAGGCCGAGACCGGCTGTCGCACGATCGCGGTCGACCTCGCTGAGGCCGAGGCGACGCGGGCCGCGGCCCGAAACGCCATGCCGACCGATTTTCTGGTCAATTGTGCCGGCACCACCGAACTCGATGCTTTCCTCGATCTACCGGTCGAGACCTTCGATACCATCATGGCGGTGAATTGCCGTGCCCCGATGATCGTGGCACAGGAATATGCGCGCAGCACCATCGGACGCGGTGCCAAGGGTGCGATCGTCAACGTCTCGAGCGTCGCCTCCTTCATCGGCTTCGCGAACCACGCCGCCTATTGCGCCTCGAAGGGAGCACTCGACGGGCTGACCCGTGTCATGGCCAACGAGCTCGGCCGGCAAGGCATCCGGGTCAACGGTGTCCATCCGGTCGTGACCCTGACCCCCATGGCCGAAAAAGCCTGGAGCGATCCCGCGAAATCCGGCCCGATGCTGGCCCGCATACCGGCGGGACGCTTCGTGCAGCCCGACGAGGTGGCGTCCGTCATCGCCTATCTCTTGTCGGACGAAGCCGCGATGGTGAACGGCATCGATATGCCGGTGGACGGCGGCTTCCTGATCGCTTGATCGAGAGGCTCAAAACGTTGCGAACGGAGGAGGATTAAACCATGCGCGCCCTGGTTCTCGAACGACAGCACGAACTCGCCTTGCGGGAAATCGACCTGCCCCTCACGGTCGGGCCGACCGACGTGAAGATCAAGATCGACACGGTGGGGGTCTGCGGCAGCGACGTGCACTATTACACGCACGGCCGGATCGGCTCCTTCGTGGTCGACGCGCCGATGGTGCTGGGCCACGAGGCCGCCGGGATCGTCACCGAGGTCGGCTCCGCGGTCACGAATTTCAAGCGTGGCGACCGGGTGTGCATGGAGCCCGGCATCCCAGACCTGTCGTCGCGGGCCTCCAAGCTCGGGCTCTACAACGTCGACCCGAGCGTCGTCTTCTGGGCGACGCCTCCGGTCCACGGCGTGTTGACGCCCGAGGTGGTTCACCCGGCGGCCTTCACGTTTAAATTGCCCGACAACGTGTCCTTCGCCGAAGCCGCCATGGTCGAGCCCTTCGCGGTCGGGCTGCAGGCAGCGGTGAAAGCCAAGATCCAGCCCGGCGACACGGCCGTGGTCACGGGGGCCGGGCCAATCGGCATCATGGCGGCGCTGGCGGCGCTGGCGGGGGGCTGCTCGCGCGTCATCGTGTCGGACCTCATGGCCGAGAAGCTTGCCATCGCGGGCCGCTACCCCGGAGTCTCGACCGTCAACGTCCGCGAAAAGCGCCTCCAGGATGCGGTCGACGAGGCCACGGCCGGTTGGGGGGCGGACGTGGTGTTCGAAGCGAGCGGCTCGCCCAAGGCCTACGACAAGATCCAAGGTCTCATCCGACCGGGTGGTTGCCTCGTGCTCATCGGCATGCCGGTAGAGCCGGTGTCGCTCGATGTGTCGTCGATCGCCGCCAAGGAGATCCGCATCGAGACCGTATTCCGCTATGCCAACGTTTTCGACCGTGCCTTGAGCATGATCGCGTCCGGCAAGGTCGACTTGAAGCCCCTGATCAGCGAGACGTTTCCGTTCGAGCAGAGTGTCGCGGCCTTCGAGCGCGCGGCCGAAGGTCGGCCCGGCGACGTGAAGCTGCAGATCAAGCTCTGACGGCCGCGGACCACGGACCGCCGAGGAAGCGGGTTGGCCGAGCCCGCTTCCCGGTCGAGCGGCAGGCCTCGGGACCGAGGCAAACGAAACAGCGACGGCATGACGGGAGACGAAAGCGTGACCGCGCTGCACAGGAACACGGGCCCTGACCAAACCCTCGCAACGCCCCAGACCAGCCTCGGTCGGATCCTGCTCGCCAGCCTCGTCGGCACGACGATCGAATTCTACGATTTCTACATCTACGGCACGGCCGCCGCCCTGGTCATCGGACAGACGTTCTTTCCGCAATCCGCTCCCGGGGCCCAAGCCCTCAACGCTTTCCTGACCTTCGGCATCGCGTTCCTGGCCCGTCCGATCGGCTCGGTGCTGTTCGGTCATTTCGGCGACCGAATCGGGCGCAAGTCGACCCTCGTGGCGTCCATGCTGGTGATGGGGCTGTCGACGACGCTGATCGGTGTGCTGCCCGGCTACGCCTCGGCGGGCGCGGCGGCACCCTGGCTGCTCTGCATGCTCCGCTTCGGCCAGGGCATCGGTCTCGGGGGCGAATGGGGCGGCGCGGCATTGCTCGCGACCGAGAATGCACCCGCGAACCGGCGCGCCTGGTTCGGCATGTTCCCGCAACTCGGCCCGCCGCTCGGCTTTCTCATGGCCAACGGGCTGTTTCTCGCCCTGCTGCTCGGGCTCGGAGAGACGACCTTCGTGGCCTGGGCGTGGCGTGTTCCCTTCCTGGTCAGCTCCGTTCTGGTCGCGATCGGACTTTACCTGAGGGTCTCGATGACCGAGACGCCGGCTTTTCTCGAGGCCGTCCGCCGGAACGAGCGCGTGAAAGTGCCGTTGGCCGAGGTGCTTCGCCAGCACGCTTTGCCGCTGCTGCAGGGGTCGCTCGCCATCGTCGTGTGCTACGCCCTGTTCTACATCTCGACCGTCTTCGCGCTCGGCTACGGGGTCGGGACGCGCCACATTCCGCGTTCCCAGTTCCTGGGCTTCCTGTGCGTGGCGGTCGTCTTCATGGCACTGGCGACGCCGCTCTCGGCGTGGCTCGCCGACCGGTTCGGCCGCCGTCCGGTTCTGATGACGTCCAGCGCGCTGGCGGCGGTGTCCGGTTTCGCGATGCCGGAGATGCTCGGCCAGGGCGGCATGAGCGAAGTGCTCGTCTTCCTGTGCCTCGAGCTCGGGCTGATGGGTCTCACCTTCGCGCCGCTCGGCGCCCTTTTGCCGGAGCTCTTCCCGACACGGGTGCGCTACACGGGAGCGTCCTCGGCTTACAACCTCGGCGGCATTCTCGGAGCCTCGCTGGCACCTTTCCTGGCGCAGCTGCTTCTGGAACGGGGTGGCCTCGCCTGGGTCGGCTATTACGTCACGGTGGCGGCCGTCATCAGCTTTCTGGCAGTCTTGAGCATGCCGGAGCCGTCGCCGGGCTGATGCCCCTATCGTACGCGCCAGGGATCGTTATACCCGCAGGCATATAGCGACCGCGTCGCGTACGCTGAAGAACTGCGTCTTGGAAGGTCCGCGAATGCCGAACGAAGGAATGACCGCAGGGCCCAGCCGCGCCACTGCGACCCTTGGCGGGCGGGTGTTGGCCTTGGCCGGCTTCATCACGGCGGCCTTCGTGACCGCCGCCTCGGCCGCTCCCATTACGATCTACGCGGCGGGCAGCCTGTCCGGCGTCATGCAGGCCTTGATCGAGGCCTCGGGCCAACCCGCCGACGCCTTCGCCAAGCCGGTCTACGGCCCGGCCGGAATGCTCGGCCAGAGACTGCAGAAAGGCGAGACCGCCGACCTCTTCGCCTCCGCGGACCTTGCCGCACCGAACCGCCTGGCCGAGACCCGTAAAGACACGTTCGTCGTTCCCTTCGTTCGGAACCGGATGTGTGTCGCGGCGAAGCCGTCGGTCGGCCTGACCGAGGCCAACCTGCTCGACAAGATGCTGTCGCCCGACCTCCGGCTCGCGACATCGACACCGGGGAACGATCCCGGCGGAGACTATGCGCTCGCGGTCTTCAGGCGGGCCGAATCCCTGCAGGCCGGTGCCGAGAAGCGCCTCACCGACAAGGCGCTGAAGCTCGTCGGAGGCCCAACCACGATGGTTCCGGTGGCGGGCCGTAGCCCCGCGGCCAGCATCTTCCTCGGCGACCACGCAGACCTGTTCCTCTATTACTGCAGTTCGGCCGCCGGGCTGCTGAAGGAAGTCCCGGACCTCATCAACCTGACCCTGCCCGAAACTCTGGAGGTCCACCCTGTCTACGGGCTCGGCGTGATGTCGGCGGACGCCGCGGTGCAGCGGTTCGCCTTGTTCGTGCTGTCGGAGCGAGGGCAAGCGATCCTGGCCCATTTCGGTTTCGAACCGCTGGCAAGTCGATAAACGAACACGATGTCGGCCTTGCGTCCAAGACGAGGTTCAGAGCGTTTCAAATCGACGTTGCAGCTTGAGCTTTAGAGTTCGCCATGGCACGAGTGCAACGACCAAGCAATGAAGTGTGTGATCCAGGATGAACTGGGTTGCTTCACTGCGATCGCAATGACAGCCGATGGCCGTTACCGGTTCCAAAGCTGGCTGACACACCCTAGCGGCTCTGCCTATACCGTGTTGTTGGCGCTGTCCCCGCCCGTAACGTCATAAGCCGCGCCCGATACCATCCTGGCGTCGTCCGAGGCGAGGAACACAACGACGGGCGCGACGTCCTCCGGCTCGAGCCACGGAACGCCGAGCGGCGATTTCGCCGACAGCTTCTTCTTGGCCTCGGCTTCGAGATCGTCCGTGGCTTTGTCGCTTTCAAGGCTGTCGACGGCTTGCGCGTAGCGCTGGCGATGCCGCGTCAGCGGCGTATCGATCAAGCCGGGCACGACGGCGTTGACCGTGATCTTGTGCTCGCCGAGTTCCAGGGCAGCCGACTTCATGAGGCCCAGGATGCCCCATTTCGAGGCCGAATAGCTGGCCCCGAACTTGGTGCCGTGCTGCCCTTGCGTCGACGACGTCAGGATGATGCGGCCGCCGCCGCGTTTGACGAGATGAGGCGCGACTGCCCTCACGGCATTGGCGGTGCCGCTGAGATTGACGTCGATCTGATCGTGCCAGTCGGCGTCCTCCATCTCCAGCAGCGGTTTGAACGCCTGGATACCGGCGTTCGCGAAAAGGATGTCGATGCCGCCGAACGCCTCGACGGTACGCGAGGCGATGGCCTTCAAGGCGGCGATGTCGCGCTGGTCGGCGATCTCGGCGCGCCATTCACCGCCCTCGGCTGCGACGAGACGGCCCGTCTCGGAGAGCTCGTCGCTCGTGGACGGCGCGACCTCGATGCTGGCCGTCACGGGTCCGGCGACGTCGACCCCGATGACGGCCGCACCCTCGCGCGCGAACGCGACTGCCGTTGCCCGGCCGATACCGCGCGCCGCGCCCGTGATGATGGCGACCTTGCCGGCCAAGCGACCTTTTCGTTCCGTCGTCATGTCGGCTCCCACATCCGTTCGTACCGCATCGAACGGATGGCGACCGGTCAGGGTTGCGGCTCGGCGGGCGAGCCACGCCCGATCAGCGCGTCACACCCGGGACGTGGGTCGTCTCGATCGAAAAGCCCTCATGTTCGGCGATGACCGGCAACAGACGCTCCAACGCGTGCAGCATCGTGCCATCGATCGGCACGGGCTCTTCCGGATAGTCGTCCCAACCGAGTTTCAGGTCGAACAGCGGCTTCAAGGCTGCGGGTCGTGCCCAGAACATGGTCCCGATGGGAAAGTCGATCGATTGCGGGATCTGCATCGTCGGCGCCATGCGCCTTGCCAAGTCTCGGGCGATCTCCCGGTCCTTGCTCCAGCCGGTGAGGTTGGGATCTTCGGGAAATACGAGCCCGAGGCGTTCCCGGTCGGCGAACCGGTCGAGGATCAGGTCCATCATCGGAAACTGGTCCCCGGCCAGATGCTGGAGCAGGAATTCGTACCATTGAACGCCGAGGTCGGTGCTGAGCCCCACCGAGGTCAGCGCCAGGCTGCGCTTGCCGTGTAGATGGCCAATGACCTCGTAGCTTTGCAGCGCATCGGCGAAACGCGTGAGCATCGGTCCGATGTCGCGGCCGCGGTTCGGGCAGGCCTCGACCGAGACGGATCCGCGGCCCCATTTCGCGAAACGCTTCCGCAGATCCGCAGCCTTGGCGTCCGAGGTCGTCGAGACGAAGAGATCGAGCTTTGCCGTGTTGACCGAAAGGTGGGCCAGCAGGCCTTCGGCGAGTTCCGGATAATGCAGATGGACGTGAAGCGCGGCCCGAAGCCGGTCGCCCTGCCCCTTCGGCGTGTCGGCCGATGGTTTCAGTACGGAATGGACCCACGGTCCCTCGGGCTTGCCGGTGCGGATCCAGTGGGCCAGGGGGTTGGGGAAGGGACTGGTTTCGAGCTCGGGGTGGTGGTCCGCATAGGTCTGGGGCACGAAGCCCAGTGCCGGCCGGCGGCAATATTGGTTGGCCTCCTGGCCCGAGGCCGCCTTGCGGACGTGCAACCGCACCGCCTCCTCGCGCGTGAAGACTTCGGTCGGGTTCAGCCAAAGGAAGGGCGCAAACGTCTCGTCGGCCAGCAGCAGGGCTTCGTCACGCTGCTCCTGTGCCGTGATGACCTTGGCTTCCGCGATGACGGGATCGAGCCTCGCCATATAGCGTTCCATCGGGAAGTCCTGGCGGCTCCGCTCCCTCAGGGCTTCGCCGACGTTGGTGCGCAACGTTCGGTCTCGCAGGAGGTCTGCGATCGCGGCGCCCGCCGCGTCGGTGTCGAGGTAGGGCACCGCGAGCGAAGCGGTACGGGGGTCCTGCGCCAG
Organism: uncultured Lichenihabitans sp.; assembly: GCA_964245215.1. Taxonomy (GTDB): domain Bacteria; phylum Pseudomonadota; class Alphaproteobacteria; order Rhizobiales; family Beijerinckiaceae; genus Lichenihabitans. The sequence continues at coordinate 39,044 of CAXTME010000011.1, read as the reverse complement.
GTAGTCGGCAAAACCGTTGGCTTCGCTGAAACAAATCACCGGGACACCGGCCAGGGCCGCGTCCATGGCGACGTTCGGGAAAGGATCGAGCCGCGAAGAGATCATCACGACATCGGCCGCCGCATAGGCTCCCTCGAGATCGTCCACGGGGTCGAGAAAGACGATGCTGTCGCTCAAACCCGAGCGCTTCACCTGATCGTCGAGCCAATCCATGAAGTATTTTTCGGGATGAGGCTGCGGGATGTGGCCGATCCAGACGAAGCGGACCTGCCCGGGGCCGAGGCGGCGGACCGCGGCTTGTGCACAGGATACGAAGAGGTCGACGCCCTTCCGCATCGATATCGTTCCGAGCCCCAGAACCACCGGCCGTCCGCCGGTGCCCCGCACGGCGTCGGCCACCGAGGGGCGGCGCTGCGCCTCGAAGGTGCCGTTCGGTACGGCCTTGCTCGGATCGGCAGGCACTTCGGAAGCGCCCTGGTGAAAGACGCTCTGATTGCGGGTCGTGATCCCCGGCCAGCACTGCAACGCAGAGCGGTGCTGTGATGCCGCATCGAACACGACCTGGGTCGACAGCATCATGCCGCTCTGCATGCGCGCCGCTGCCGCGTCGCTGTTTGGGAATTCGTGAACCAGCGTGACGGTCGGGATTCGCGCCGCCGCAAGGCCGATCAGCATCGGCTGCGTCTCGATACTGTTGGCGATCGCGAACTCGAACGCGAATTTTTCATCGAGGTAGCGGCCGAGCCGCGACATGTAGAACCAGACCAGGTGCGAGTTCCGGAACGGCCCGACCAGGACGCAGCATTCGGCGACGAACAGGTCGAGAAGGTCGCCTTCCGGATGCAACATCGCAATGACGAGATTGTAGTCGCGGTTGAGTCGCCGAGCGAGGTTCCATGCCAGGATGGGTGCTCCGGTCCGGCTGGCCTCGTGGCATACCAGGAGAACGGTCCTCCGCGTCGCATCGTAAGCTCTTCCGCCTGTCCGCAGGTGCGACTCCGGATCGAACAGGGCTGGCCGCCCTTCGGCCTTGCCGTAACGGGCATAATGGATCAGGAGCCCGATGTCGGTCTTGGCAACCTCCCGGTGCAGGTCGGCATAGACGGCGGGATCGAAGAAGCTGTTCGGCCAGAGCCCCTGCCGCTCGCCCGTCGCCACGTAGTGTTCTGCCGCCTCGAGGTTGCTCGAGGGCCCGAGCCCAGCGCGTTCACTGTAGAACGCGGCGTCGAACAGATTGGTGTCAAGCACCCAACGGGCCTTTTCGGCCGTGGGCTTTTGCGGTCCCGTTCCGCGATGCGCCAGCCCCGTGCGAGGTCCTGATTCGCCTCGTCCGGTTGCTCCGCGCCGCCGCCGCAGATTGTCGATCACGCTGCGGACAGGGCGCGTCATGCGCCACGAGGTCGACCCCACCATGGCCTGCATGCGTCCGGTCAGTTCACGGTTCTGGGCTTCGAGCGTGGCGATCCGCTCCGTCATCCGCTTCGTTTCCCAGGTGCTCGCATCTCCTGACCCTGAGCTTGGCTCGGGGTGGTCCTCTTCCTCAGGCATGGTGCCGCCGTATCTCCTTCACTCGACCGCCCGTCGTCAGCCCTGCAGATACTTCAACGCCAAATCGTGGACGCGCGGGTCGCCGGCCGCCACGACGGCGCCTCCTCCAGCCGCATCCTCGCCGGTCCACGTCGTCACGACACCGCCTGCACCCTTGATGATCGGGATCAGAGCCGCGATGTCGTAGGGCTTGAGGCCGCTTTCGATGACGAGGTCGACATGTCCGGCCGCCAGCATGCAATAGCTGTAGCAGTCCCCGCCGAAACGCGTCAGGCGAGCCTCGGACGAGATCCTGTCGAAGCGCGCTTTCGCATCCGCATCGAGCAGCATCGGGCTCGTGGTCATGACCGTGGCATCCGACAGGGTCTCGCAGGCGCGGGTCCGCAGATGATGCGTGATCGAGGTATTGTGCGGGTTGAGACCCGACCAGGTCGCACGGGCGTTGTCGCCGAAGAATTTCTCGCGCGTGAACGGCTGGTGCATCATGCCGTAGACCGGTACGCCGTGATGCTCGAGAGCCACGAGCGTGCCCCAGGTGGGAAGACCCGAGATGAAGCTCTTGGTGCCGTCGATCGGATCGAGCACCCAGACATAATCCGCATCGGGCTGATGGTCGTCGAACTCTTCGCCCACGATGCCATGGGCCGGAAACGTCGCCAGGATCCGGTGGCGCATCGCGGTCTCGGCCGCCCGGTCCGCCTCCGTCACCGGATCGAAGGCGCCGCGTCCACCCTTGTCCTGGGCCTGCATCGCGGTCCGGAAGAATGGCAGGATCGCCTCGCCCGCGATATTCGCGAGTTCGGCGACGAAATTCTCGAAATCGACAGCCGTCATTCGGACTCCGCTCTCGCTTTCTCTGCCCTCCGCACGACCGATGAGGAGGACGAGTGTCTGTAACGGGCCGTGCTGCCCACAAGACCACGCTCATAGCACCGCTACGCGCGCTTGCCACCGGTGACGCGTCCGGTGTGCCGAACGTCCCAGCCACCGTGCCGCTCACTCGGCCGCGATGCGATCCGTTCCTCGGATCGTGGCCGCGACCCCGACCAGCGCCGACACGACCTCCCGAAGCTGGCTCGCCAGCTGTCCGAAGCCGGGAGCCTGCTCGAAGCTGCGCTCGTCCATGTAGAGGGCCCGGTTGATTTCGATCTGCAGCGCATGGCAGCCGGCGGCCGGCCGTCCGTAATGTTCGGTGATGAAGCCTCCCGCATAAGGCTTGTTCCGCTCCACCGCGTAACCGCATCGCCTGAGTTCGTATTCGGCGGCATCGATGAAGATGCGACTGCAACTCGTGCCGTAACGGTCGCCGAGCACGAAATCGGCTTTGCCCTTCTCTTCCCGCCACGCCGAGACGTCCCCGGTTCCGGCGAGGGAGGACGACGGCATCGAATGACAATCGATCAGGAGAGCCACACCGAAGCGTCGCATGGCCCGGTGCAGCAGGCTTTCAAGGGTGGCATGGTAGGGCTTGTGAAGATCGTCGATACGCTGCAGCGCTTCCTCCACCGGCAGGCGCTTGGCGTAGATTTCCTGGCTGTCGCCGACGACGCGAGCGATCGTGCCGAGTCCACCCGCGACTCGAATGGAGCGCGTATTGACATAGGCCGGCAGCCGGCCTTCGAACATCCGAGGGTCGAGTTCGTAGGGTTCTCGGTTGAGGTCGAGATAGGCACGCGGGAAGTGCGCACGCAGCAGCGGCGCCCCGAGCGAGACCGCCGGACGGAACAGGTCGTCCACGAAAGCATCTTCGGACCGTCGCAGGCTCGCTGCATCGAGCCTGGCACTCTCGAGGAAGCGAGGCGGGTATACGCGGCCCGAATGCGGCGAACTCATCACGACCGCGGTTGTCAGCTCCGCCGGCTCGACGACGTCGAAGGGAGGGTCGAAATCCGGGCTTCGATTTCGTCCGTCGTTCCGCTCCGCATCGTCCACCAACCTGGCCATTGCCGCCCTCGTCCGGACGGGATCGTCCCGCCGCCGACAGTCTGCCAAGCGGCCACCGGACTGTCCATCGTCATGGCGACGTGCAACATTGCCGTGTCGAGCAGACGGCCCTCGTGCGACCGATGTTTGCGGTTGACGAAATTCATCCCTGCGTCGAAATGGCTTGTTCATGCCGGTATGGCAAAACTCGCGCTGAAGGCTAGCGGGAGCCGCTCGTCCGCATTGGTTTACCGCCCGTTAACCGCTATAGCCGTAATGGTTAATGACGCGGTCGGTGCTGAGGGAAGTCGAGGAAGGGATGATGGACGCAGAAGCCGATCAAGCCACGAAGATTCTGCTCGCCGAAGACGACAACGACATGCGCCGGTTCCTGGTCAAAGCGCTCCAGAACGCGGGGTTCGTCGTCACCTCCTTCGACAATGGGCTCGCGGCCTATCATCGGCTGCGCGAAGAGCCGTTCGAACTGCTGCTGACCGACATCGTAATGCCCGAGATGGACGGGATCGAGTTGGCCCGCCGCGCCACGGAGCTCGACCCCGACATCAAGGTCATGTTCATCACGGGTTTCGCTGCAGTAGCCTTGAATCCCGACAACAATGCGCCGCGCGACGCCAAGATCCTGTCCAAACCCTTCCACCTCAAGGATCTCGTTGGCGAGGTGCAACGGCTCTTGGCCGCCTAAGCAGACTCTCACAAGTCTGCTTACACTTAGAATTCGAAGCAGCGTTGATTTTGCTTCGAAAATGCCAAATCAATCGTGGCTTTCGCCACGCGAGGCTGCTTAGCTTGGCACCTGGCGAGGCGTCTCCGCCTGCTGGGGAGCGGCCTCGCCCCGTCCCGTGAGGGTCGGTCCGGCGACGGTCGTCCAAAGGAGTGCTCGCCCGGCCGGACTCGACCATCGATCCTGTTGCTTTTGCGAGTGCCTTAAGTCATAGAGTGCCGGGTCGCTTCGCGATACGGATGCGGGTGTAGCTCAGTGGTAGAGCACAACCTTGCCAAGGTTGGGGTCGAGGGTTCGAATCCCTTCGCCCGCTCCATTTCGCGACGGTCCGAGCAATACATCGCTCGGTACGGTCGATATTTCCAGAAGAGTTCGGGACGTCGACCCTGGTGATGACCGGGCGGGTGATCGCGGGCTTGCGATCGAAGTGGTAACGGGAGTCGTAGGTCGGATCGGCAGCTGAACAAGTCTCTCCAAGACTGCGCAGCCCATCAAGATGGACCCGCCTGAGTACCTTGAGCCTTCAACGCAACGCGGTTAATCAAAATTATTCCGAACGCAAGAAACTCCAGGTTTAAACGGAGTTTCCACGATGTTGTGTGCCGCTCACTTGACAGAGTTCCCGGCGCGGGCAATTCTCCTTCTCATTGTGGATGTATATCTAATTTTGGATGATGTTTCATGGGAGAACCCCGCCATAGGTCAGCTGAATATCACTTCAGTCGATATCTAGGTGCCGTTCGTCTCGGTTGCTGTTTGCTTGCTTTGGTCGCTGGGACGAGAGAGCTTCTCGCGGCACCGTCCGACGAGTCCTCGGCGGTCATCGTGCTACGCGTCGGCAATGAGTGTTTCGTCCGTGCCGTGCATGTGACGGGCTATCTCGTGCCGCGGGACCTCGCGGTGATCATGTTCAATGCGCCCGACCACAGGATCAGCGAGATCCTGGCCAAGCCCGGCGATACCGTCGCGACGGGCGACGTCGTAGCCAAGGCAACCCCGACCGTAGCGAGGCCCGACGGGGGATCGGCGCCGGTCGAGATCCATTCCATGGCGTCCGGACTCGTCCTGAGCAGCACGGCCTTCGTCGGGATGCCGACCTCGGTCCAGGCAGGACCCTTGTTCACGCTGGCGGTCGATGGTGACATGGAAGCGGCGGTAGACGTGCCGAGCACGCATGTGTTCGAGATCAAGGCCGGGCAAGTCGCCCATGTGTCTCTCAGGGACGGTACGGTGCTCGACGGCCATATCCGCCTGGCGCCGCCCATCATCGATCGGGCGACGCAGATCGGCCAGGCGAGGATCGCCTTCGATGCCAGCCAGAAGACCGCTGCCGGGCGTTTCGCGCGGGCCACGATCGAGGCGGATCGGTCCTGCGGCATCGGGGTTCCGCAATCCGCCGTGCGCGAGTCGAGCAACGGACCCCGGCTACAGGTGGTGGAGCGCGGCGCCGTCGTGACGCGCAACGTGAGTCTCGGACTGGTGCGCGACGGCGAGGTCGAGGTCACGGCCGGACTGCACGAGGGAGACCTGATCGTGGCCAATGCCGGCGCTTCCCTCCACGACGGCGATCGTGTCACACCAGTGGCTGCAGAAGACCAGGACGCGCCCTGATGGCCATGAACGTTTCCGCCTGGTCGATCCGCAACCCGCTTCCCGCCATCGTGGTCTCGGCGATCCTCATCATCCTCGGAGCCATCAACTTCGGCGCTCTGCCGATCACCCGCCTCCCGAACGTCGATGTTCCCATCGTCTCCGTGGCGGTCGCGCAGTTCGGCGCGGCACCGACGGAGATCAACGACGACATCACGAAGCCCATCGAGGATGCGCTGTCGGGCGTCGAGGGCGTCCACCACATCATTTCGAACATCACCGACGGCCTCTCGACCACGGTGGTGCAATTCCAGCTCGACACCGACACGGCTCGCGCCCTCAACGACGTCAAGGATGCGGTCACGCGCGTCCGGTCGCGTCTGCCGCAGGACATCGTGGAACCGCTGATCCAGCGCGTCGATGTCGTGGGCCTGCCGACCGTGACCTATGCTGCAGCGTCGACGGGCCGGACACCGCAGCAGCTGTCCTACTTCGTCGACGACGTCGTGAAGCGTGCCCTGCAGGGCATCCGCGGCGTCGGCCAGGTCGACCGCATCGGCGGGGTCGAGCGCGAAGTCTCGGTGATGCTCGATCCGGACCGCCTGCAGGCCTTCAACCTGACGGCCGCGGACGTGAGCCGGCAGTTGCGCGGCACCAAGGTCGATGTCGCGGGTGGCCGGGCCGAGATCGGCGGCCAGGACCAATCGATCAGGACGCTCGCGGCGGCGCAGACCGTGGCCGACGTCGCGGCCTCGATCATCATTCTGCCGGGCGGCGGCCAGATCCGCCTCGACGACCTCGGCAGCGTCACCGACGCGATCGTGGAGCCGAGAACCTTCGCCCGCGTCGACGGCAAGCCGGTCGTCGGCTTCAGCGTCCTGCGCGCCAAGGGCGCCAGCGATGTCGTGGTGGCGGCGGCGGTGGCCGAGAAGGTGAAGGCCATCCATGCGTCCCACCCCGAGGTCGATCTCACCCTGATCGATTCCTCGACCGACTTCACGCTCGGCAACTACGATGCCGCCATCCAGACCCTGTTCGAGGGTGCGGCCCTGGCGGTCCTGGTCGTGCTCATCTTCCTCCGCGACTTGCGGGCGACCCTGATCGCCGCCATCGCGTTGCCCCTGTCGATCATGCCGGCCTTCTGGGCCATGCACATCCTCGGGTTCTCGCTCAACCTCGTCAGCCTTCTCGCCATCACGTTGTCGACCGGGATCCTGGTCGACGATTCGATCGTCGAGATCGAAAACATCGAGCGGCACATGGCGATGGGGAAATCGCCCTATCAGGCCTCGATCGAGGCAGCCGACGAGATCGGTCCCGCCGTGATCGCCATCAGCTTGACGATCATCGCGGTCTTCGTCCCCGTCAGCTTCATGGGAAGCGTCGCCGGGCAGTTCTTCAAGCAGTTCGGCGTCACGATCTCGGTCCAGGTCTTCTTTTCGCTGCTGGCCGCGCGGTTCGTCACCCCTGTGCTGGCGGCTTACTTTCTGCGCCCCGGCGCCCATAGCGCCAACGAGGCCGCTCCGGGGCTCCTGATGCGAGGCTACGGCCGGGTGCTCGACTGGAGCACCCGGCGCTACTACATCACGGTCGGGCTCGGGCTCGTGCTCTTCGTGCTGGCGATCCTCAGCACGCGGTTGCTGCCCTCCGGGTTCCTGCCTGCCCAGGACGTCGGCCGTTCGGTCCTGGCGATCGAGCTCGCGCCCGGCTCGAGCCTCGCCGCGACGGAAGCCGTGACGGAAGGCATCGCGACGCAGTTGCGACAAAGGCCGGAGGTCAAGAGCGTCTTCGTCGACGGCGGCCGTCTCCCTCCCGCGGTGAGCGAAGTTCGCGTGGCGTCGCTGATTATCAACTATACGCCCAAGCACGACCGTGAGACCACGCAGCGGGAGCTCGAGCTGTCGATTGGACACGATCTCGAGCAGATCCCGGATATCCGCCACTGGTTCCTGGACGAGAACGGGATGCGCGGCGTCGCGCTCGTCGTCACGGGACAGGACGGGAACGTGGTGCGCAACGTGGCTGGCGAACTGGCCACGCAGATGCGCCGGATTCCCATCATCTCGGACGTCGTTTCCTCGGCGAGCCTCGACCGTCCCGAGCTGCGCATCCGGCCTCGCCCCTACCTCGCGGCCAGGCTCGGCATGACCACCGAGGGGCTATCCGAAACGCTGCGCATCGCCACGATCGGCGACGTCGAGCCGGCCCTGGCCAAGATGAGCGCCGGCGAGCGACAGGTCCCGATCCGGGTGCAGCTCGACGATACCGTGCGGGCCGACCGGCAGAAGCTGGCGCAACTGCGCGTGCCCTTGCCCGGTGGCCGCGGCAGCGTTCCCCTCGACGCCATCGCCGACGTGGCCTTGGAAGAAGGTCCGATCAACATCACGCGCTACGACCGCGAACGGCAGGCCGGGGTCGGCGCCGACCTCGTCGGCACGACGGTCATCGGCGAGGCCATGGCCGAGATCGACAAGCTGCCGGTCATGCAGCATCTGCCGCCGGGCGTCGAAGTCCGGCAGTCTGGCGACGCGGAGAGCATGAAAGATCTCGCGGACGGCTTCACCAGCGCCATGCGAGACGGCCTGATGATGGTCTTTGCCGTTCTGGTGCTCCTCTTCGGCGGCATCTTCCAACCGATCACGATCCTGTTCTCGTTGCCTCTTTCGGTGGGTGGCGCCTTTGTCGGACTGCTCGTCACCCATCGTGCGCTCAGCGTTCCGGTGTTCATCGGTATCCTGATGCTGATGGGCATCGTGACCAAGAACGCCATCATGCTGGTCGATTTCACGATCCTGGCGATCAGGGAAGGATCGCCGCGAGTCCTCGCGGCCGTCGATGCCGGACGCAAGCGCGCGCGACCGATCGTCATGACGACCGTCGCGATGGTGGCGGGCATGCTGCCCAGCGCCTTTGCGCATGGAGTCGGGGGCGAAATCAGGTCGCCCATGGCGATCGCCGTGATCGGCGGCCTGGTGGTCTCGACCATTCTGTCGCTGGTCTTCGTGCCGGCCATGTTCCTCGCGATGGACGACCTCTCGCGCTTCTTCGGGTGGATCCTGTCCCCGCTCGTGACCAGGAGTTCGCCGCTCCCGGGTTCCGTTGCAGGCGACCCGACGGTCGTCGAGTTCCGAAAATCGGTTTGACGATGCTTCCCGCCTCGTCTCCCTCCTTCGTAGCCTATTGCAAACGCCTTGCGCTCGGCGGACTGTGCCTCGGGCTCGCGAGCTTGGTTCCCGGGATCGGGACCGCTGCAGATGCGCCCGACGCTCAGGGAATGGCGGTGTCCGTGGTTCCGGTTCGACGACAATGCCTGCATGACCTCGTGTCCGCATCGGGCATCTTCATGCCGCTGCACGAAGCCGAGGTGCGCGCCGACCGGGATGGGTTGATGGTCGGCGAAATCTTCGTCGAGCCCGGCGACGCGGTGGTGGCCGACCAGGTCATGGCGCGCCTCGTCTCACCCCAGGGTGCCCCGAAAGAAACCATGGCCGTCAAGGCGCCCATCAAGGGCACCGTCGTGGCGGTGGTTTCCCCGGTCGGCTCCTATGCTTCGCCGAGTGCCCGTGATCCGATGTTCAGGATCGTGGGCCAGGACATGATCGAGCTGAGCGCCGGGGTGCAATCCTCCGATATCTCGCGCCTCCGGGTCGGGATGCCGGCCAAGGTCCATGTCGTCGGCCTGGGCGATCTCGACGGCAGCGTTTCGTCATTGGCCGGTGGGGTCGATGCCACGACGCAATCCGGGACGGCGTCCATCGTGGTCCCCGACGGCCGCTTGCGCGTTGGCGCTTTCGCCCATGCGTATATCGATGCGGGAGAAGTTTGCGCCCTCACGGTTCCCCTTTCGGCACTGCTGACCGGTCCGGACGGAACGGCGGTCGAGATCGTCCGCAGCAACAGGGTGGAGACGCGGAGGGTGAGTGTCGGGCTGCTGGAACAGGACAATGCCGAAGTCCGCGAAGGTCTTCGAGAGGGCGATCAGGTGGTGGCGCGAGCCGGGGCCTTCTTGCGCGACGGGGACCCGGTCCGGCCCGTTCCCGCGGCCAGCACCGGTGCGCGGGTCGAGTGATGCGTTGGGTTCGAACCGCACTGCTGATCGCCACGATCGTGGCGTCGCCGAATGCGAGATCGGTGGCGGCAGAGGCGCCGTGTCACGCGTCCCGTCTGGCTCTGGTGATCGGAAACGCCTCCTATGCGGATAGCGATGCCCCGTTGCGGGAGCCGATCGGCGACGCAAGGGAGTTCGCCGATGCCGTTCAAAGGCTGGGGTTCGCGACGACCGAGGCGGAAAACCTGACACAGGACCGGATGCGGTCGGTCATCGAGGCGTTCGAACAGAAGATCACGAGCGATGCCGTCGCGATGGTGTTCTTCACCGGCTACGGAATCCAGAGCAGTGGCCATACTTATCTGATCCCGGTCGATGCCGCGATCTGGAACGAACAGGACATCAAGACCGTCGGCTTCAACCTGGACCGGATCCTGTCGGACCTCGCCGAGCGTGGAGCACGACTGCGGCTCGTGATCGTCGACGGAGCCCGACACAACCCCTACGAACGGCGCTTCAGGCCGACGGGTGCCCTGGGTATGGCGGCCGTCAATGGTACGCCTGGCGTGTTGGCCCTCTACTCGAGCCTTCCCGGCACGACCTTCGATGAAAGCGGCGGCAACACGAGCCCCTTCGTCGATACCTTGATCACGGCCATCAGCAAGCCAGGCGCTCAGGCCGAAGAGGCGTTCCGCCATGCGCGAGCCGATGCGGCACGGGTCTACAGGGGAAGCCAAACCCCCTGGGTCTCATCGTTCCTGGACGAGGACGTAGCCCTCGACGGAGGCGATTGCCGCGCCCCGCATGCTGCGACCGCGGAGGCGGCGCCACCCGCTCCATCCCCTTCCAGCGCGGCTCCAGCGCCGGCGCAGCCCCAGACGACGCCGGCTCCGCCGGTTCCGAAGCCGCCGACTGCCGTGGCCGTCAAGGTTCCTGCACGGCCAGTGTCGCCGGTCATGCCGCCGCCCGCCGTCACGGCATCAGACGCGCCTCCGCCGGCTCCGGCACCACCGCCTCCGCAGCCTGTACCTCGTCGACAGCCGCCGGCCGAAACGGCGGGTGTCCCGGCCCGTGTCGCGGAGCAGACAGCCGTGGCTGTCGCATCACCGCCTCCACCACCCGTCACCCCTCCAGCGCCACCGACCCCGCCCTCTACGCCGGATGTGACAAAAGCTCAGCCGAGTACTCCGGTAGCGGCTCCGGCCACGCCGACGCCAGCCGCTGACGTGCCGCCGCCATCACCGCCCCCCACGACTCCGCCGCACCTCCCCGAACAGACTGCCGTGGAAACGCCCCCTCGGCCCGTACCGGTGCCCGCTCCGCCGCCGGCGCTACCGCCGACACCTCGGCAGGAGGTCGCCATATCGGTCCCGCCACCGCCATCGGTCGCCGATGATCCCGTCGCCAGCGAGCCGATCACGGACCCCGCTCGCCTGAAGGAGATCAAGGACCGTCTCTACGATCGAGGCCTCGATCCGGGAGAACCCGGTTCCGCGGACATGCGGAACGCGATCCTGACCTTCGAGAAGGAGGCTGCGCTCCCGCCGACCGAGCAGCCCACGATGCGACTGCTGTCGAGCCTCCGCGCGGCAGCGGTGCCGACCCCCTGGGCCGCGATCACGGTCGCCAAGGATTTCAAGCGCTGGGGCATGTCGTGGCACGAGGATACGCGCCGCGCTGCTCTCGCCGGTGCTCGCGCCCGTTGCGGGTCGGACGAGTGCGTCGCGGCGGTAAGTTTCTCCGGCCACCATTGCGGAGCTTTCGCCCTGTCGCCCAGCGGGTGGTCGATCACGTGGCGAGACGACGAGGCCCGGGCGCGTGACGCAGCCCTCTCGATCTGCAAACAGAAAGGCCCGACCTGCGAGATCATCGGTGCCGTCTGCGCCGACGGCTCCGGCAGGAGCTCTGCCGCGAGGACGCAAGAGGACAACCGGTAAAACCGGCAACGTTGCGGATCGCCGTCGATCTGGTCATTCACCAAGACCGCCATACGCTCGTTCGCAGCCTTGCGATTCATCAACCTACCCTTTAACGGCTACTTACTAGACTCGACATTCGTTCACACGTTGTCGCGCTCACCACGCCCTTCGGTGACCGTGACCCAGAGACTGTACGGAGCACGCCATGCGGCCGCCGGCGAACGTCAGGTGCATGTTGACGGCCTTGGCATGTCTCCTGGTGTCGATCCCGCCCCTCGCCGCTGCCGAGGTCCTATTCGCGCAGGCCGGGAGCGAGGGAGGAAGCATCGGCGGCAGCATAGAGCCGCCCCCAGCACCGCCGCCACCGGCTCAGGTGGTACCTGCGCCCGCACCTGCACCTTCTCCGCCACCGGGCGCCGCACCGACGACGGTTCAGGTTGCGCCTGCCTCGCCACCCGCGGCGGCGCATGTGCAACCGCCCGCGGCAGACCGGCCGCCTGCCCGGGCGGCGGCCGTTCCGCAATCCCGTCCACGGGTCGAGCGACGCTCGCCGCCCGCTGTCGTCTACGAGCCGCCACCCCCTGCGCCTCGCCAGAGGATCGAACGGCGTCCACCGCCATCGCGGTACACGCAACGACGGCCGGAGCGCAGCGGCCAACCGGAACCGTATCGACGAGAGGAGCAGCCCGCGGCTCAGCCCGCGGAACGAGCCAGCGGGTCTTCATCGGACGGGCTCGACAATCTCAGTCATACGAAGCACCCCTGAAGCAGTTACGGCTGCTCTGCAACGAGGAAGCGTCATGGCGTCGGTCGGTCCGGTCCTAAGGCGGCGAGCCGTCTCCCTGTGGATTGGGCTCGGGACGGCGTGTTTCGGTCTGCTGGTGCCGCTCCACGCCGATGCCCAAGTTCAATCGGCGCAGGCCGGCACCGACGGGGGAAGCCTGGGTGGCGGCATCCCGCCGACCTCCAGAGCGCCTCGGCCTCGAGTCCGACCCAAGGCGGACCACGAGCGCCGCCCTTCGCCGCGACTCGCTCGGCGACCGGAGGACGGCCTCGCGAAGTTCGACGGAACTTGGAGCGTCTCTTCGGGCGGTGGCTGCCCGACGGCCGGGAACGGCGAGGTGAGGGTCGCGCACGGTCGGATCATCGCGGCGAACGGAAATGGTCGCGTAGGACCGGACGGCTCCGTCAACACCGTGACGACGGTCGCCGGAATGACGGTCGTCGGGCAGGGGCGAATCGTCGGTAACGCGGCCTCGGGCTCCTATCGTCAATCGGACGGGTGCGTGGGACCGTGGAGCGCGGTCAGGCTGTAGGCACGTCGGATCGCTCGCGTCCAGGATCGCCGACATCGAGCGTCGACGGCGGAACGACTGTTCCCTACGCCACGTCGAGCTTCCGCCCTCGATGCCAAAGCGCGAAGGCAGCGCCCGAGAGCAGCACCTCGATGTGTCGCGGCTTCTGCCAATGACCATTGACCGAGACGCGCGGCAGGGCGGTCATGTGGGACGCGTGGGCGGGGTAGATCAGCCCAGGGCGCGTCGTCACGGCGGTGGCGAATCCAAAGGCCGACGCGGCGCGAAACTCGCGCGACGCAGCGGAGCCGGCATCGCCGACCGGATAGGCCAGATGGATCACGGGACGCGCGAGACGATCTTCCAGCGCGCTCCGGCTCGCACCGATCTCCGTCCGCATTTCGGCTTCGCTCAATCGGGCGAGACGCGGGTGGGTGATCGTATGGGCCCCGATCGTCGCCAGCGGATGACGGGCCAGAGCCTCGATGTCGTCCCAGCCCATGCAGAGATCGTCGACGATCTGGCGCTGATCGACCCGCCACGCCTGCGCGAGCTGACCGATGACGTGCAGCAGTTCCTCCTCCGAGCAGACTTTCAGCTTCCGGTAGACCTGCGTGAAAGCGGCTTGCTTCTCATCCGGCGTCACGGCCCGCAGCGAGAGCGACGTCCCGCCGATCTCGACGTCGATCGTGTCGGCGTTGCGGACTGCCTCTTCGAGCTCGACCCACCAGAGCCGGGCCCTGCGCTCCGCGAAGCCCGGTGTGACGTAAAGCGTGAAAGGCGCCTGATGACGGACCAGCACCGGGACGGCATGGACCATCTGGTCGCGATAGCCATCGTCGAAGGTCAGCACCGCGAAGGGAGCGACATCGGTTCTGCCGCCGCTCCTGAGCTCACTCGCGGCGTCGTCGAGGCTGAGGAAGCGATAGCCGAGACGGCGCAACCGCACCAGCATGGCATCGAGAAATTCGGGCGAGATCTCCAGGAGTCGGTTGGGCTCGAAAGCGCGGGGCTCGAAGGGCCGCACGCGATGCATCATCAGGATGCCGCCCAAGCCGCGGAACGCCGGTGCCGCCAATCGGTGCAGGCCCGTACCGCCGAGCAACGAGAATCCTGCGCCGATCAGACCGTCGCGCATCGCTTCGTCTCCGTGCACGGGCCGTTCACCCTTTTCGAGCTTTAACAGGGAGGCGTTGCGGCTTTCTTGCTAAGGTGAGCGCTCAAGATCACGACGCCTTTAGCTCGAGTCGAGCGGATGGCATAAATCGATCGTGTTCCTGCCTTAAGCTCGATGAGAGTCGACGGCATGGTGATCCAAGACAGGCAGTCTCCCGAGAGTCCGGTCTCATGTCCGAAGTTGCGGTGCGATTCGGGCCGGCCAGCAGTGCTCGGTCGAGTCCGCAAAGGGAAAGTCAGCCAGCGCTGCCATCTGTCGAGATCGCTTCCGTAGAGGTCCACACCGACCCCAGGGCTGCCGGCGCGGCTTGGCGGGAACTCGATGCGGTCGCGCCGGCCTCGCCTTACCAATCGCCCGAATGGCTCCTGCCCTGGATCGACACCATCGGCGCCGCTTCGGGCGTGATGCCCTTGATCGTCGTCGCACGAGGACAGGACGGCTCACCTCTGGCGCTCTTGCCGTTCGGCCTCGTGCGCCGGAGCTGGTTCACAGTGGCGGTGTTTCTCGGCGCGAGAGACAGTAATTTCAACATGGGCCTGTTCAGGCCGGGCCAGAATTGGTCCCAAGTCGGTCTCCAGGATCTCTTGACCCGTGCCGCCGCCGCGAGTCCGCGCCGGGTGGATGCCTTTGTCCTGATCAACCAGCCCCTCGGCTGGGACGACGCCGCCAATCCCCTCGCGATGCTCGATCACCAACCGAGCCCGAGCTTCGCCTACAAGGGCGGGCTCACCTCGCCCGCGGACGAGTTCCTCCGTGGTCGCCTGTCGCGCGAGGGGCGGAAGAAACTGCGGCAGAAGTTGAAGAAGCTTCAGGCGATCGGGCCGGTTTCGGTACGACGGGCAGAAACGCCCGCCGACATCGTCGACACACTCGACGCCTTCGTCGATCAGCGGCGCGCGCGAAGCCGCGCGCGTGGCCTGCTCACGGATGACCTGCCGGTCCTCCGTGAGTTTCTGAACCGCGTCACCAGCCCACACCCGTTCTCCCCGATCGGCTCGGGCGGCATGCCGGTGGAGTTCTATGCTTTGCGCTGCGGCGAACGTGTCGTCGCGACCTTCGGAGGGACCCGTCGCGGCGACAGGTTCTCCGGCATGCTCATGTCGTTTGCGGCGGATCCGGATCTTGCCAAGACGAGCCCGGGGGAACTGCTGCTTTCCGAGGTGCTGAAGCTCCACTGCGCCGACGGTCTCGCGGTCTTCGACCTCGGCATCGGGGAAGCCCGCTACAAGGCGGCCTACTGCCCCGACGTGGAGCTGCTTTTCGACTGCGTTGTGCCGGTGACGGCCCGTGGACACCTTTACGCCACGACGGAGCTCCTGCGGCTCTCGGCGAAGCGTGCCATCAAACAGTCGGCTTGGGCCTGGCCACTAGTGCAACGCCTGCGGAAGCTTCTGCGCCGACCGTCAGGCCGCCACCCGACCGAGGAGCCGGTCGTTCGAGAACGCCGAGACTGGGACGACGTAGATCGGGGCTAGCTGCACTCCCCTGGCATCTGCGTCTCGCTCCAATGCGGAATGCACGAGGTCGAGATCGTCCGCTTGAGTTGGGCTCTCGTCGCTCAGGACGATAATGTCGGTTTCGGCCGCGAGACGCAGCGTCATCGGATGAGGCGGGGCTGGCGCGTAGATGGCCAGGAAGTCATAGGTCTCCCCCAGTGCATTCAGGACCAGTCTCAGGGTGTCGGCGGATCCACCGTCGAGCGCCTGTCCGCCCACCGGCACCACGTGGAGCCGCGACTGCGGATCCCGGTGAATGATCTCCGCGAAGCTCGCAGACCCCGCCAGGAGTTCGCTCAACCCGACGGTTTCGCTCTCCTCGTCGGCGAGGCCGCTCGGTGCCATGCTTCGTCGATCGACGACCGGGCGAGCGGAATTAGCGTCGACCAGGATCGTTCGTCCCTCCATCGACAGCCTTCGCGCGAAGGCCAAGGCCGCGTCCGACGGTTCAGGCCCGTCGCTGGACGGAACCACGAGGACGCGGGCGGCCCGCCCCAGGACGTGGAGGTCCCGCAAGGCGCCCAAAGCTTGCTGCAGGCCGATGTCGACCGCCGTTCTCGATTCCAGATCGGCGAGGGCGTCTCCCGCAACCGGCGCCGCCACGTCCTCGGGTCCGGCGATAACGGCCCGGGGATCGCGGATCTGGCGTGGCAGCATCTCGACATCCCCCTCCCCGACCGGGAAGGCGCGTCCGGACAGGAGTTCTCCCCCGATCACCGTCCCGAGCGATAGAATGAGTCCTGCCAAGGTCACGATGGCGATGATGGGCAGCTTCTTCGGGAAGGAGGGGAGTTGCGGCGTCGAGGCGCGCGAAATGACTCGCGCATCGGCTGGCGTCGACGCTGCGGCCTCGCGTGCCATGGCCTCCTGATATTTGGAGGTGTTGAACTCCAGCTGATCCTTCAGGAGGCGGGCCTGCGTTTCAAGGGTGTTCAAATGCACCTGATCGATTCCGGCCGTTCCGGCGGTCTTCTTCTGAGCATCGAGCGCGGACAGGAGGTTCTCGACCCGACCAGCCGCGATGTGCGCATCGTTCTCCAGTGTCCTGGCCTGCTTATCGAGACCGGAACGCAACTGGACGTCCAGGTCGGCGAGCTGTGCATTCAGCTCCTGCATATGAGGATGGCCCGGAAGAAGGGTTCGCGCCTGTAGTGCGATCTCGGCCTTGAGGTTGCCGCGCTGCTCGGTGATCCTTCGGATGAACTCGTTATTGGCGACGTCGGGGATTTCGCCGACGCGGTTCTGCCGGATCATGTCCTTGATCAGCTTGGCTTTCGCTTGAGCGTCGGCTTCGGCGGTCCTGGCTTGCGCGAGCTGGGTGGTCATGTCGCCCAGTTGCTGGGTCGACAAGGTTGCGTTGTTGGTGCCGATCAAAAGACCGGATTGCGTGCGGTACTCGTCGGCCTTGGCCTCGGCGTCCGAGACGCGAGCCCTGAGATCGGTCACGAGCGAGGCTAGCGACGCTGCGGCCGAGCGCGCGCTCTCGCGCTTGGCGGCCGACTGCGCCTCGATGAAGAGTTCGGCGATCGTATTGGCGCCGCGGGCGGCGAGATCGGGGTCGGAGGCCGTGAATTCAATCGCGATGACACGCGATTTCGGCACCGGATAGACGGTCAACTTGTCGTAGTAGGACGTCAGGATCCGTTCTTCTGGCGACACGGTCAGGGGATCGCGCTCGAGCCCCAGGATCACCATCAGCCGGGTCAGCGCGTTGATGCCCCGGGCCACAGGGTCGAACTCGGGGTTGCCCTTGAGATCGAGGCGGCGGATGGCCTGCCGGGCAATGTCGCGCGACGAGATCAACTGCACCTGGCTTTGGACGGCTTCGTCGTCGGGCAGTGTGGCGGCTTGTTGTTCGGTCCGCTCCGGGCGCGTGAAATAGTTGTCGCCGTTCTCGACCAGGACCTTGGCTTCGCCCGTGTAGTGAGGCTCGACGAGCGAGACGAAGACGATGGCGGCGAGACAGCACAACAGCGTCAGGCCGATGACCCACCATTTGCGGGCCGCCACGGCCTGGCCGATGCCGCCGAGGTCGAGCTCCCGGCTTGCCGCGATCGGGGAAAACCTCTGGTTTTCGATCTCGCTCCGCATCGACATCACCAACCCCGCACCCCCGGGCTCCAACGCGGTCCGGTCCGCTTCTCATGCACGTCGATTCGGTGACGGTGAGACGCGACCAGGATCCCGAACCCTGTGCCACCACTAAAGCTCGTTAGGGTTCACAAGTGCTTAAGTCGGCGAGTCCGGACGTCGATTCAGTTGTGCGTTGCGGATAGAACCACATCGGCCGCCATTCGGCTGGGCGTCGATCCCGGGGCGATGGCCATGGCGGCATCCAGCCGCCCGAACGCCTCGATCTGCTGCGCACGCTCGACCGAATCGCCGATCAGCGGACAGAGCGCGCTCGCCAGCGCCTCGGGCGTACAGTCGCCCTGAATGAACTCCGGGATGACGTTCTCGCCGAGGATCAGGTTCGGCAATACGATCGAGGGCACCTTGACGACGAAGCGAAGCCAGGTCTCGAAAGGCGAGATCCTGTAGCCCACCACCATGGGCACGCCTGAGAGCGCCAGTTCTAGCGTGACTGTTCCCGAGGCCGCCAGCGCGGCCCGAGCGCGGCGGAAAGCCGCGTATTTCTCCTGTTCGCCGGTCACGATGCGCGGGGGATATCGCCAGCCCGCCACCCTGGCCCGGATCTCGGTTTCGAGATCGCGGACGGCCGGCAGCACGAGGTCAAGCGCACCGACGCGATCGACCGTCAAGGCGATGGCTTCTCCGAAGACGCCGGTCAGACGGCGGATCTCCGAACCGCGCGAGCCCGGCAACACCACGACAGTCGGTCGGCTGCGCTGCGACATCTCCTCCGGGCTCGGCCTCAAGCGGTCGAAATGTTCGATCAAGGGGTGGCCCACATAGGTGCAGGGTGGGCCGCCGAGCCGCCGATGAGCCTCGGGCTCGAAGGGAAGAAGCGCCAGAAGGTGGTCCACGTAGCGTCGCATTGCGCCCGCCCGCCCGGGTCTCCACGCCCAGACGGTCGGGCTCACGTAGTCGACGATGGGGATCGAGGAGCTTCGCTCACGCACCTTGCGGGCCACGCGATGCGTAAAGTCCGGGCTGTCGATGACGACGAGAACGTCCGGCTTGCTCTCGATGACGGCCTCGGCCGTGCGGCGGATCCGATCGAGGATCCGAGGCAGGCGCGCCAGGACGGGCACGATCCCCATGACCGCGATGTCGCTCATGGGGAACAGGGGTCGGAGCCCCTCCCGGATCATGGCGTCGCCTCCAACGCCCTCGACCAGGAGATCGCTTCTGCGTTCGCGCAACGCGAGGATCAGGCCCGCTCCGAGCTGGTCGCCACTATGTTCGCCAGCGACCATGAACACGCGGAACGGTCGCCGGTCGCGCGGCGTCACTCGGCATCCCGGCCTTCACGCGGCACGCAGATCGCCCGCTCGCCGCCTTCCCGCAGGAACGTCAGGATCTCGGCCGCCTGTGCATGGCTGGCGAATTCCGCCTCTGTCGCTTCGACCCGTTCCTTCAGGGTGCCGGACGCCGAGAACAGCAGCCGATAGGCACGGCGAAGATCGTGGATGTCCTCGCGAGAAAAACCTCGCCGCTTCAAGCCAACGACGTTGAGCCCCGCAAGATGGGCGCGGTTGCCGAGCGCGATGCCATAGGGGATCACGTCGTGTTCGACACCGGCCAGCCCGCCGATGAAGCTGTAGCGGCCGAGCCTCACATACTGGTGGACGGCGGCGCCGCCGCCGAGGATCGCGTAGTCGCCCACGCTGCAATGACCGGCCAGCATCACATTGTTCGAAAAGATCACCTCGTTGCCGACGCGGCAATCATGAGCGACGTGGGATTGAGCCAGGAAAACGCTGCGGTCACCCACGGAAGTCAGCAAACCTCCGGCGGCCGTCCCGGGGTTCATCGTCACGCCTTCCCGGATGATGCAGTTCCGTCCGATGCGGAGTTCGGAGCTCTCGCCTCGATACTTGAGGTCCTGCGGTTCATGACCAAGGGACGCGAAGGGAAAGATGCGGGTTCCCTCGCCGATCGACGTTCGCCCGGCCAGCACGACATGGGACAGGAGTTCGACGCTGTCCCCGAGGTCGACGTCGGGACCCACGACGCAGAAGGGACCAATGGAAACGCCGCGTCCGAGCTTCGCCGCATGAGCCACGACGGCCGAGGGATGGATCTGTGGGCTGCCGTCGTGTTCGCGGATGTCGGGATTATGCATGATTGTCTCCGACACCTCCGGACGCCTTCGCCGAACCGAGCCGGCACGACATGTTGCGGCTCATTCCATCACGAGCATGGCACTGAGTTCGGCTTCGCAGACGAGCGTGCCTTGTACCTTCGCTTCGCCCTTGTACCACCACATGTTTCGCCGGTGATTGAGCTTGCGCAAGTGATATTCAACCGTATCCCCTGGGACCACCGGTTTGCGGAACTTGGCCTTGTCGATGGTCATGAAATAGACGAGCTTCGGCTTGTCGAGGCGCTGGGCATGAACGCACAATGCCCCCGCGGTCTGCGCCATGCCCTCGATGATCAGAATGCCCGGCATGATCGGCCGACCCGGGAAGTGGCCTTGGAACTGGGGCTCGTTGTAGGTGACGTTCTTGATGCCGATACAGGATTCGTCACCCTGCATGGCGTCGATGCGGTCGACGAGCAAGAACGGATAGCGGTGCGGGAGATAGTCGAGCAATTTCAGGATATCGATCGAATCGAGAGCCGCTTGCGTCGTATCGTCCATCCTGAACCCCGGTCCGTTCGTTGCACCACCGGACGCCCGGCCCGTCTCGCCGATGTCGCACACAAGCGGCGGGACGCCAAGGGATCAGTCCGGCGCGGGAGACGCGGCTCGCTCGCCCGATCGCCTCGCGAGACGACGCATCGTGGCATGGAGCCGGAACTGCTCCCGCGCCGCTTGTGCCGGGATGCCGAACCAGCGTTCGCCGGCCGGAATGTCGTTCATGACCCCCGATTTAGCACCGATCTGCGCGCCCGCGCCGATCGAAAGATGGCCGGCCAGCCCGGCCTGACCGCCGGTGACCGCGTAATCGCCGAGCGAGGTCGAACCTGATATTCCGGTCTGCGAGATGATCACGCAGTGACGGCCGATCGAAACGTTATGACCGATCTGCACGAGATTATCGATCTTGGTCCCCTCGCCGATCACCGTGTCCCGGTTCGACCCCCGATCGATCGCCGTATTGGCTCCGACTTCCACATCGTCCTGAAGCACCACGCGTCCGATCTGCGGTACCTTCAAGTGGCCGCCCGCCCCCATGGCGAAGCCAAAGCCATCCTGGCCGATGCGGACGCCAGGATGCAGGATGACCCGATCGCCGATCAGAGCGCAGATGACGGTGCTGTTGGCTCCGATGGAACAGTTTCGACCGATCCTGACATCCGGTCCGATGACGGCATGGGATCCGACGACGCTACCAGTCCCGATTTCGGCCCGCGGCCCGATCACGGCTCCGGGATCGACCGTGACGCCGGCTTCGAGCCGGGCTTCGGGGTGGACGGAGCAGCCCGGGGAGATGCCGACCGTCCCGAACAGAGAACCTGGCCTCTGAGCATCGGGATAGAGCCGCCCGGCCACTTTGGCCAACGCGCGGTAGGGTTCCTTCGCGACCAGAGCGACCGTGTCGACGGGGACGCGCGAGACGAAACGGCTCGGGACAAGACAGGCCTCGGCCTTGGTGGCCGACAGTTCTTCGGCATAGCGCGGGTTGTCGAGGAAGGTGAGAGCGCCGGGCCGCGCGAGATCGAGCGGTGCGATCGAGCTCACGCGACGGCCGAGGTCCGCGCCGGCGGCCGGGACCGCACCGGTCCAAGCCACGATGTCGGCGAGTGTGGGTTCCGAGGCTGCGCGGAAGAAAATCGGAGAACTCATCGCATCCTGGGCCAACGCCACAACCCGAGCAGGCTTGCCACTCCGCTCTCAGAGACGCAAGCCCACGCCAAGGGACACGATCTGCAGCAGACCTGAGAACCACAGCGGGCCTGAGGCTCGACGTGGTTCTCGACGTCTCTCGACCGATTAGAACGAGGTCCCGCCGGAGAAGCGGAACGCCTGAGTGACGTCGTATTTATCCTTGGCCAGGGCATAGGCATAGTCGAACCGGATCGGCCCGAGGGGCGATGCCCACAGAAGGCTGGCACCCACCGATGCCCGGAGCGCTGCCGAGTCGCGCACGGTCACGCAGGTTCCCTGGGTGTACAGGGGAGCCGTCTCGCTCGGCACGCAAGCACCACCTCCTGGCGTGAAGTTCGTCCTGCCCTGATAGCCGAACATCGTGCCGGCATCCGAGAACAGCGCCCCCCTCAAGCCGATTTCGCGCGGCAGATAGGGCAATGGGAACTGCACCTCGACCGAGGCACCGGCATAGGTCGAGCCGCCGAGCGGGTTGTATTTGTAGGCCGCGAGATTGCTGATATCGCGCGGGCCGAGACCACTCGGGGCGAAGCCTCGCACCAGCGTCGGACCGAGTTGGAACTCGTCGGAGATGCGCAGTTGCCGCTCGCTGCCGAAGCCGGTGACTTCTCCGCCCTGCAGATGCACGATGCCGACAAAGTCCTCGAAGATCCCGTGGTAATAGCGCAGGTCGCCGCCTGTTCGGACGAACTCCGAGTCGCCGCCGAGACCCGCCACATCGTTGCGAAGTTCGATGAACAATCCGCTCGTCGGGTTCTTGCGATTGTCGAGCGTATTGTAGTCGAGCGTGAAGCCGGCGAGCGAGGTCAGGGTCGAACCTTCGGCCTGTTTGATGGCGAGCGAGGCTTCGCCGTTGGTCAAGCAGTTCGACACCAGGGAAGGCGGCGTGCCGCCGAGAACCCCGACCCCCGGAGTGACGCCGTCCACGGGGAACTGGCAATCGTTGTAGGGGTAGCTCGCCGTGTCGGGAATCGTGATCCGGGTGTTGTAGATCGAGTAATGGGGCGAGAACGAGAATTCGTCGGTGATCGGGATGCCGAGCCGAAGCGTGCCACCGGTCACGAAGGTCCGATAGTCGGTGTATTGCGTGTTGTCGTTCTGCTTGGCGAAGACGTCGAACCCGGCCGCGATCCGCGTATCGAGGATGTAGGGCTCCGTGAACGAGAGATCCACGCCGCGCGCGTTTTGGCCCTCTTGGATGGCGAGTTTGACGAATTGACCACGGCCCAGGAAATTGCTTTCGCTCACCGACAGCTCGGCAATGAAGCCGTCCGACGTCGAATAGCCGCCGGACACCCCGAACGAGCCCGTCGGTTGATCCTCGACATCAACGTCGATGACCACGCGATCGGGAGACGAGCCCGCCTCGTTGGTGATCTTGACCTTCTTGAAGAAGCCGAGGCTGTTCAGACGGCGCTCCGCCCGATCGATCAGCACCTTGTTGTAGGGGTCGCCTTCGCCGATGTCGAACTCCCGGCGGATCACGTATTCGCGGGTACGAGTGTTACCGCGGATGTTGATCCGCTCGATGTAGACCCGCGGACCTTCGTCGATCACGAAGCCTATCGACACCGTATGATTGGCGGCGTCCCGGTCTCCGCGAGGCCGCACCTCGGAGAAAGCGTAGCCGCGACGAGCGACTTCGCGAGTCAGGGTCTCGACTGTCTTCTGGATCTTGTCGCCATCGTAGGTATCGCCCGCTTCGACGCTCGAGAAGGACAGCAGACTGCTACCGCTGACGTCGGGGATCGACGAGTCGATCTTGACGCTGCTCACGGTGTACGGCTGGCCTTCCTCCACCGTGATCACGATGTTGTAGCCGCCGTCTTCGGCATTGAACTTCACGTCCGTGCTGACGATCCGAAAGTCCGCATAGCCGTTCTTGAGGTAGTAGCGGCGGATCAGTTCCTCGTCCGAGTTGATCTTCTCGGGATCGTAGATGTCCGTTGTCTTGATCCACGAGAGCAGGTTGCTCTCCGTCGTGGTCATCAACCCCCGCAACTTCCGCTCGGAATAAGCGTTGTTGCCCACGAAATTGATGCTCTTGACGCCGGTCTTGCTGCCTTCGTCAATCGTGAACACGACGTCGAGCCGACCGTTCGGCAGGTCCACGGTGCGCGACGCGACCTTCGCGTTGCCGTTGCCGGAACGGCGGTAGATGTCCTGGATGCGCTGGACGTCGGCTTGGACCAGGGAGGGCGAATAGGGACCACGTGTCTTCGACGAGATCTCCGATTCGAGCTGTTCGCTCTTGACCTTCTTGTTGCCCTCGAACGCCACCCTGTTGATCACGCCGTTTTCGGCGACGTGCACGACGATCCTGCCGCCCTCGTGGCTCACCCGAACGTCGGAAAACAAGCCCGTCGCGTAGAGTTCCTTAACGGCCTGATTGATCTTCGCCTCGTCGGTTCCGGTGAAATAAGCCCGAACCGTATCGGCATCGACCCGCCGGTTGCCTTCGACGACGATATTCGACCCCGGTGCTGCCTGAGCATGGAAGTCAGGGCTTAAGACGCATGCGGCCAAGCAAAGGGCGAAGGCGAACCTGGTCAGAAAGCCACGAAGAAAACGCATCGGCCATCAATCCCTGCACATCCGGCGAGCGTACCCGCCGTCCTGGTCGACTCACCCGAAGGAGCGTCTTTACGCGTTGCCGGATCCAAGAACCCGATCCAGCACCCCCTTTTCAGGGAATTTCGCTTCTACAAGGTTTACGAACCCGAGCAAACCGCGGCCGGGTACGGCGCGGATCGAATCTCCTCGGCCGTTGCAAGGGCGACACGAGAACACGCAAAGGGTTGCGCCGGCTGGAGAATAATCCGTCCCCCTCCGGAGACAGCATCCGCCAAGACACGCAAGCGTTGCAGAACGAGGCCTTTAACCCCGGACGAAGTGGAATAGGTCGTTGTAGGTGGCAAAGATCATCAGCATGGACACGAGAGCCAGGCCGACCTTGAACCCGAATTCCTGTACGCGATCGCTGATCGGGCGGCCGCGAACGGCCTCGAAAAAATAATAGAGGAGGTGGCCGCCATCCAGCAACGGAACGGGAACAAGGTTAATAAGACCAATCGATATCGACAGGATGGCGATGAGGTTGAACAATGCTCCCATGCCGAGCTTGGCTACCTTGCCGGCCACCACTGCGACCCCCACGGGTCCGGAGAGCTGTGCAGTGGTCTCACGACCGGTAAACAGCCCTCCAATATAACTGGCGGTGCGATCGATCACGAACCACGTGTCGCTCGTCGCTTCCGAGAGGGATTGCCTAAGACCGAGCTTCTCGGTTCTGACATCCGCAGGATCGGTCGAAGCCGACACGCCCAGAACGCCGATCCGTGAGGTTCCGAAAGGCCCCTTGACGTCCTTTCTCTCGGGCGTGGCGGTCAGATCGACCTGCTGCTCGCCGCGCTCGACCTTGAACGTCAGCGTCCTGTCGCTCGCGCCGCTGACGATCTTTTGCATGTCGACGAAGCTTTGCACCGGACTGCCGTCGATCGACAGAACCACGTCGCCGGGCGCGAATCCGGCGCGCGCCGCGGCACTGTCGGACTGCACGGTTTCGACCCGGGGCAGCAGAATGCTCCGGCCCTGGATGTAGAAAATGCCCGTGAAGATCACGATGGCCAGGATGAAATTGGCGATGGGGCCCGCAGCCACGATGGCGGCCCTCTCGGCGACCGATTGGGCGCCGAACGTCACGGCGCGTTCGTCCTCCGGCATCGAGGCCATCCGTCCGACCGCTTGGGCGCTCGCGGCATTCATGTCGCCGTGAAACTTGACGTAGCCGCCCAGCGGGATGGCGGCAATGCGCCACCGCGTGCCCCACCGGTCGACGCGCGCGAACAACTCCGGACCGAAGCCCAGCGAGAAGGCATCGACCTTGACGCCACACAGACGGCCGACGAGGAAATGTCCCATCTCGTGGACGAACACCACCACGGTGAGAACGAACAAGAACGGCACGATCGTTTCAATGACCGACAGGACAGGGTCGAAGAGCGACATCGATGACTCCTAACGACGTGTCCTGAAATCCGCTGTCACGAGCGGCTTGCCAGTGGCGTCACGTTCAAGCGCGACCATCCGGAACAGGCGGCGCCTCTTGGACCAAATGGTTACCAATTCGTTACTTTCACACTTCGCGCGGTTCAATCCAAGAGAGCCGCGGCCCTTTCTCTCGCAACATGGTCAACCGCCATCGCTTCGGCGACCCCGGACGGTGTCCGGGCGGTTCCGTCGCCGAGGGTCGCGTCGCAAACCCGCTGCACGATTCGGGCAATATCGGAGAAGGCGATGCGGCGTGCCACAAAGGCTTCGACCGCGACTTCGTTGGCAGCATTGAACACCGTCGGGAGCCCCCTACCCTGCCGCAGGGCCTCGATGGCGACCCTCAGTCCAGGGAAACGCGCGAGGTCAGGCGCTTCGAAGGTCAGGGTTCCGACGGTCGTCAGGTCGAGTTTTTTGGCGCCGCTCTCGATGCGGTGCGGATAGGTGAGGCAATGGGCGATCGGCACCCGCATGTCGGGCAACGCCAAACCCGCCGTGACGGAACCATCCGCAAAGCTGACGAGACCGTGGACGACCGACTGCGGATGAACCACGACATCGAGCTTGTCGGCCGCAATGCCGAAGAGATGGTGAGCCTCGATGAGTTCGAGACCCTTGTTGATGAGGCCGGCCGAATCGATGGTGACCTTGTAGCCCATGGCCCAATTGGGATGAGCCAACGCCTGATCGACCGTGGCGGCCGCGATCTGCTCCGCCGTCCATGTGCGGAACGGGCCGCCGGACGCCGTCAAGGTCATCCGCTCGATACTGCGCCAGTCCGCATCGCCGAGCGCCTGGAAGATGGCGTTATGCTCGCTGTCGAGCGGCAGCAGCTTGGCGCCGTGCCGCGTCACGGCTTCCATGACGGCAGTGCCGGCGCAGACCAACGTCTCCTTGTTGGCCAACGCGATGGTCCGGCCGGCCTCGATGGCGGCGAACGTCGGTTTCATGCCGGCCGTTCCCGCGATGGCGCCGATCACGAGATCCGACGGCCGGCGTGCGGCTTCGGCCACGGCATCGGGGCCGGCCGCACATTCAATGTCGGTCTTGGCCAGCGCCGCTTTCAGATCGAGATAACGGGAAGCATCCGCCAGGGCCGCGAAGCGGGCTCCGAGCGCGATGGCGGTCTTGGCCAGGGCTTCCGCGTCACGTCCGCCTGCGACGGCGGAAACCCGGAAGCGGTCGGGATGGAGCTTCAGGATTTGCGCCGTCGAGCGGCCGATCGAACCCGTTGCACCGAGGATCGAAATGATCTTCGGGACGTCGTCGTGCGGAACGGCGCCGATCAGATCGACCTGCTGCTCGCCGCGTCCCGATGTCATGTGCGTTCTCACCATTGGAGCAGACCCGAACCGGCCGCCATCGGACCGAAACGCCACAGGCCGATGCCCGCCGCCAAAACCGAAGCCGCGATAAAGCCGTCAAGCCGATCCATGACGCCGCCATGGCCCGGGATCAGGGAGCCGGCGTCCTTGACGCCGTAGCGACGCTTCATCGACGATTCGAAGAGATCCCCGGCCTGCGCCAGGGCTCCGCCGCAGAGGCCTGCCGCAAAGGTACAGAACTCGCAACCCTTGGTGGGTACGACGAACACGCCCAGAAGGGCGCCGCAAAATATCCCGACGAGAAATCCGGACCAGGTCTTGGAGGGGGACCATAGGGGCGCCAGTTTAGCTCCCCCGATCAAACGCCCGCCAAAATACGCCATCGTGTCGGTGCCCCAGACGACCGCGAACAACCAGAGCACGATGGCGAAGCCGTCGGGAGTCGATTGGCGCAGGATGGGTAATGACACCGCCAGGGCACCGGCATAGAGCAACCCTCCCGCCATCACCTGGCGCTGCCCGGGGGAGCCGACGACCGCCGTCGCGGTCGCGCCCAGAGCAAGGCATAAAATGGCTGCGACAGGGCGGCCAGTTGCCGCGAGAAAGGCCACCGCGGCCAACGCAACGCCGCCGCCCGCAACGACCGGACCACGCCGCAGGCCAGCGACGAGCCCCTGCCATTCCCAAAGCACGGCGAGCGCCGCCAGCCACCAGAACAGGGTGAAGACGGCACCCCCGATCCAAGCGGTCGCAAGCGCCGCCGATGCCATCACAAAGGCCGAGATGACGCGCGGTGCGAGGTCCGAGCGCCCGAAAGGTCGTGATCCGCCCGGCGCCAGCGTGAGGCCGGTCCGCTCCCGTGCTGGATCCCGCTCCGTCATAAGGCCGATTTGACCTTGCGCTCCGTATCCACGGGTTCGATACCGCCGAAACGGCGCTCACGCGACCGGTAGGCCGTCAAAGCCGCCTCGAACGCAGCCTTGTCGAACTCCGGCCAGTGGCAGGGCAGGAACACGAACTCCGCATAGGCGGCCTGCCACAGCAGGAAGTTCGAGAGCCGCTGCTCACCCGACGTTCGGATGATGAGGTCGGGATCCGGAATGCCGGCCGTATCGAGCTGGCCTTTGATCATGTCGCAATCGACGGCCTCGGGATCGATCTCTCCCGACCTGACGCCGATCGCGATGCGGCGCATCGCGGCTGCGATTTCCTGCCGGCCGCCATAGTTGAACGCCACGACGAGAACGAGCCCATCATTGTCGCGCGTCAGTTCCTCGGCTTCGGACAGCAACAGCCGGATCTCGTTCGGCAGCTGCTCGCGTTCGCCGATGATACGGACTCGGACGCGGTTGCGGTGCAGGTCGGCGAGATCCTTGCGGATGAAACGCTTCAACAGCCCCATCAGGTCGGCCACCTCCTGCATCGGCCGCGTCCAGTTCTCCGACGAAAAGCTGTAGACCGTCAGATAGCGAACACCGAGGTCCGACGCGGCACCGACGGCCGACCGCAAAGCCTCGACGCCGCGACGGTGGCCTTCGAGTCGCGGCAGGCTACGGGCCGCGGCCCAGCGGCCATTGCCATCCATGATGATGCCGACATGGGCCGGAACTGCGCGTCGACCATCCTTCGATCTGGAGGGTGACGGCTCTCGGCCATCGTCGCCATGCGTGATCCGCATCTTCACTGTCCGCAGCATCCGACCGGCATTCATCAGGCCTAGACCTGCATGATCTCTTTTTCTTTCGCCTCGACGGTGCTGTCGACCTCGGCCACGTGCTGGTCGGTAGCCTTCTGGATCTCGCTCTCGATCCGCTTCTCCTCGTCTTCGGAGATCGTCTTGTCCTTGAGGAGCTTCTTCAATTTGTCGATCCCGTCACGGCGGACGTGGCGCACCGCGACCCGTGCCTCCTCACCATATTTGGAGGCATACTTGACCATCTCCTTGCGCCGCTGCTCGTTCAGTTCCGGAATTCGAATGCGCAGAAGCTGGCCTTCCGTAACAGGACTGAGGCCGAGATTGGCATCCCTGATGGCCTTTTCAACGGCGTTCACCATGCTCTTGTCCCAGACCTGGACCGCGAGCGCTCGGGGTTCCGGCACCGTGATGCTCGCCACCTGCAGCAGCGGCATCGTCTGGCCGTAGGCATGAACCGTCACGGGTTCGAGCAGGGCCGTGCTGGCCCGGCCTGTGCGCAATCCGGCGAGCTCGTGCTTGAGCGATTGGATCGCGCCTTGCATGCGGCGTTTGAGTTCGGCGACGTCGAAAGCTGCACTCACGGTAAGATGTCCGTTCTCGAATTCTCGGGCCGTCCGCGATGCGACATGCTGACGGCATGGCGCAAAGCCTTAGCACGCGTGCAACCGTTTCGCAGGCCCAATCCGGCGTTGGGACGCAAGATTGCAGGCGCCCAATCGTCTCGGCCGACGGGCGAGGTCCGGCCATACCCTTCGGATCATGGAACGGGGATCGCGACCTCTGGCGACACTCGCCCCAGGCGTTTCGGATCAGGGCGTCACCATCGTAAAAATGCCGCTACCTTCGAGAGCGGCCCGGATCGCTCCCTCGGTCGCGATCGAGAAGACGATGATGGGGATATGGTTCTCACGGGCAAGGGCAAAGGCCGCCGTATCCATGACGGCGAGCTGCCTCGAGATGGCTTCGTCATGGGTGAGTTGTTCGAACCGAACCGCCGCCGGGTCGAGCTTCGGATCGGCCGAGTAGACGCCGTCGACCTGCGTGGCCTTCATCACGGCATCGCAGGACAATTCGGCCGCCCGAAGAACGGCGCCGGTATCGGTCGTGAAGAAGGGATTGCCGGTGCCGCCGGCCAGCACGCAGATGCGGCCCTTGGCAAGATGATGCAAGGCCGCCTGGCGGGAATAGGGCTGGCACACCGAGGGCATGGGGACGGCCGACAGGGCCCGGGCCGAAAATCCCTCGGCCTCGATCGCGGCCTCGAGCGCCAGGGCGTTCATGACGGTGGCCAACATGCCGATCGAGTCCGCCCTGGCGCGTTCGATCCCTTTTGTGGCGCCCTGGATGCCGCGGAAGAAGTTGCCGCCCCCGACCACGACCGCGATCTCGACCCCGCCTTCGACGGCGCTCACGAGATCGGCCGCGATGCGGGCCACCGTGGGCGCGTGAAGACCGTGGTGCTCCGGCCCGGTAAGAGCCTCCCCCGACAGTTTCACGACGATCCGCCTGAACATGCCTACGCTATGGCCCGACGACATCGGCTTCTCCTGTCAGTTGGCGGCCGCACCCAGAGCAGGTCCGACAGTCGTGGAAACGTTCGTTTCCAGGCGTGTAACCGTGCTCGCTTTTTACTCGGGAGTGTATTTCGCGATAGCTGACACACTCGGGCAGCCAATCGCGTTTTGCCCTGGGCGTGTCGTCGTGTAGCGACGAAGACAGGAGATAGGCCTGCGACACGCGAAGGGCGGCACCGAGATGCCGCCCTTCAGAACCGTTCACATTTCGCGCAAGACGCGAAGCCCCGGTCACCTCAAGCTTGCGACTTCCGAGGCGAAATCCGGTCCTTCCGGTTTGTCGATCCCTTCACCAAGCGCGAAGCGGGCGAAACCCGTCAAAGCCACGGGTGCTCCGACGGTCTTCTCGGCCTCTTTGACGGCTTGCGCCACCGTCTTGGTCGCGTCGTGGATATAGGGCTGATCGAGCAGGCTCACTTCCTTGTAGTAGGACTTGAGCCCGCTTTCGACGATCTTCTCGAGCACGTGGGCGGGCTTGCCGGCATTCTTCTCGGCCAGGACCGCCTTTTCGCGCGCCACGGTCGCGGTATCGAGCGAGGCCGCGTCGAGGCCCAGCGGACTCGAGGCCGCGATATGCATGGCGATCTGTCGACCGAGCGCCGTGAGTTCCTCAGCCTTGCCGGACGACTCGAGCGCCACGATCACGCCGATCTTTCCGAGGCCTTCCCCGACCGAACCGTGGACGTACTGGCCGATGGCGCCTTGCTCGACGGAGAGCGCGGCGACACGGCGGAGCGTCATGTTCTCGCCGATCGTCGCGATGGCGCTCGCGATCGCGTCCGAGACCGTGCCTCCGCTGGGATAGGTCGCGTTCGGCAAGGACCCCTCGTCCCCACCTTTGTCGAGTGCCACCTGGGCGATGTCCGTGACGAGCGTCTGGAACCCGGCATTGCGGGCCACGAAGTCGGTCTCCGAATTGACCTCGACCAGGACGCCCTTCGTGCCGGCCACCCGCACCGCCACGAGGCCTTCGGCCGCGACGCGGCCGGACTTCTTGGCGGCTTTCGACAGGCCCTTCTTGCGCAACCAATCCACCGCGGCCTCGATGTCGCCGGTGGTCTCCGTCAGCGCGTTCTTGCAATCCATCATGCCGGCGCCGGTCTTCTCTCGAAGATCCTTCACCATCGCGGCCGAGATCGTGGCCATGAGCGTCATCCTTGGTTCGTCGTCATGTCGTACGAAAAACGCGGCCGGATCCGGGCTGATCCCAGTCCTGCCGCGTCGGGTCCGCAGACCGCTGTCGGGCGGTCCGTCCGTGGCTGGCGGCTCAGACCCCGGCGAGAAGTTCGCGCGCCTGGTTGATCCAACCTTCGCGATCCAGGCGGCCGTTGAGCTTCAGGTCCCGGTCGATTGCGGTGGCGTCTTCCGGCTTCATGGCTGCGAGCTGCCAATAATGGAAGATGCCGGCATCGTTCAGCTTCTGGACGACTTGCGGGCCGATGCCGTTCAGCTTGGACATGTCGTCGGGCGCGCCACGCGGCGCGCTCAGCAACTCGAACTGCTCGGCCGGCGCTTCGAACTCGACGGGGGCGGTCGGCGCGGCTTCGAGCGCTTCCTCCTGCATCGGCTGTTCGATCGCCCCGATGTCGACGCCGAGCGAACCCTGGCTTCGCGAGATCCCGTCGATGGCGGCCCGCGCCACGAGGTCGCAATAGAGCTGGATGGCGCGGGCCGCGTCGTCGTTGCCGGGAATCGGGAAGGTGATCCCGTCCGGATCGCAATTGGTATCGACGATGGCCGCCACCGGAATGCCGAGGCGGTTCGCCTCCTTGATGGCCAGTTGTTCCTTGTTGGTGTCGATCACGAAGATCAGGTTGGGCACGCCGCCCATGTCCTTGATGCCGCCCAGCGCTTTTTCGAGCTTCTCCCGCTCGCGCGACATCATCAGCCGCTCTTTCTTGGTGAGGCCGACGGCGCCGCCGTTCAGGGTCTCGTCCACCTTGCGCAAGCGCTGGATCGAGGCCGAGATGGTTTTCCAATTGGTCAGCATGCCGCCGAGCCATCGGGCGTTGATATAGTATTGTGCCGAGCGACGCGCCGCGTCGGCGATCGGCTCGGACGCCTGGCGCTTGGTGCCGACGAAGAGGACGCGCCCGCCATTGGCGACCGTGTCGGAGATCGCCTGCAGGGCGCGGTGCATCAGGGGCACCGTCTGGGCGAGATCGATGATGTGGATGTTGTTGCGGGCACCGAAGATGAACGGCGCCATCTTGGGGTTCCACCGATGCGACTGGTGGCCGAAATGAGCGCCGGCTTCGAGGAGCGTGCGCATGCTATAGTCGGGAAGCGACATGGATCTATGTTCTCCGGTTCGACCTCCGCGGAAAATCGACCGCCGACGACATCGAAGCCGTGGCAGCCACCGGTGCAGTCCTTGATGCAGGACCGCCTTCATTCCGCGTGTGGGGTGGGGCGGCTTATAGTCGCCGATGTCCGGCCGCGCAAGAAAAAGCGGCTGCCCCGCATCGCAGCCCTGTGGGTATGGTGAAAGCGGGGACCGCGGCCCCGTCGGGCATCATGCCGCTGTCCAGAAACGGCGCGTCACGTTAATCTCGCCTGCGTTATCCAGGCTCGCCGGAACGGCCCGGCCGAGGACGACTTCGCAGGCAAACCGTGCATGACCAATGTTGAAGTGATGCAGCGCTGGGCAGCAGCCCCGCAGCCGGCCGGACCGACCGAGCCGTTCCGCCAACCGCCGCACAACGTCGAGGCCGAGCAGGCGCTGCTCGGCGCCATCCTGGTCAACAACGACGCCTTCGACCGCGTATCGGACTTCCTGATCCCGGATCATTTCTGCGAGGAAATCCATCGCCGGATCTTCGAGGTCTTGTCGTCGCTGGTGCGCGCCGGCAAGATCGCGACCCCGATCACGCTCAAGACCTTCCTGGGCGATCACGACCTCGGTGGCATCACGGTTCCGCAATACCTGGCCCGGCTTGCGGCCGAAGCCACCACCATCATCAACGCCGCCGATTACGGCCGCATGATCTACGATCTCGCGATCAGGCGCGGCCTCATCACCATCGGCGAGGAAATCGTCAACGTCGCGTTCGATGCGCCGGTGGACCATTCGCCACGCGAGCAGATCGAGGAGGCCGAGCGGCAGCTCTACGGCATCGCCGAATCGGGCCGGACGGAGGGCGGCTTCCAGCGCTTCTCCGATGCCCTGACCACCGCCATCGATGTCGCGGCCAAGGCCTACGAGCGGGACGGCAAGCTCAGCGGCATCTCGACCGGCATGATCGACCTAGACCGCCAGCTCGGCGGGCTGCAGAAATCGGATCTCGTCGTTCTGGCGGGTCGGCCCGCCATGGGCAAGACCGCGCTCGTTACGAATATCGCGTTCAACATCGCCAAGGCGTACAGGTTCGAGACCAAGCCCGACGGCGCACGCGCGACCACGAACGGCGGGATCGTCGGCTTCTTCTCGCTCGAAATGTCGGCCGAGCAGCTCGCGACCCGTATCATCGCCGAGCAATCGGGTGTCGCGTCCTACCGGATCCGTCGCGGCGACATCTCGGACGGCGATTTCCACAACGTGACCGAGGCGGCGCGGCAGATGCAGCACGTGCCTTTCTTCATCGACCAGACGGGTGGCATCTCGATCGCCCAGCTGACGGCGCGGGCGCGGCGTCTCAAGCGTCAGCGTGGCCTCGATCTCCTGGTCGTGGACTACCTGCAGCTCTTGTCGGGGTCGAAATCGGGCGGCCAAACCAACCGGGTCCAGGAACTCACCGAGATCACCACCGGGCTCAAGGCGCTGGCCAAGGAATTGGAAGTGCCGATCATCGCACTGTCGCAACTGTCGCGGCAGGTCGAGAACCGCGACGACAAGCGGCCTCAGCTCTCCGACCTGCGTGAATCGGGGTCGATCGAGCAGGATGCCGACGTGGTGATGTTCGTCTATCGCGAGGAATACTACCTGAAGAACAAGCAGCCGCGGGAAGGCACGGACGAGTTCACGGCGTGGCTCTCCGACATCGAGCGCGCCCATGGCAAGGCCGAAGTGATCATCGGCAAGCAGCGCCACGGCCCGACCGGCACCGTGGAACTGCAGTTCGACGCCGAAGTGACCCGCTTCTCCGACCTTGCCCGCACCGACGCCCTGCCGGTGCAGATGTGACGCACGACGACCCGTGCCGCGGCGGAGGCCCGGGATTCTTGGACAGCCAAGCGGTCCTGACGATCGACCTCGACGCCCTCGGCGACAATTGGCGCCTGTTGGCGGCGCGGGCCGCGCCGGCCGAGTGCGGCGCGGCCGTCAAGGCGGATGCCTATGGCTGCGGGATCGAAGCCGCGGTGCCGGCCTTGGCCCGTGCCGGTTGCCGGACGTTCTTCGTCGCGCATCTGTCGGAAGGGCGACGCGCCCGGGCGGCTTTGAACGATAACGGCCACACGGGCCGGATCTTCGTGCTCAACGGCTTTCACCCGGACGCGTCCTCGATGTCGGACTACCGCGAGCATCGCCTGGATGCCGTGATCGGGTCGGCCGAGGAACTGGGAGCGTGGCAGGAGGCTCGTGCCGGATGGAGCGGCGACGATCGGCCGGTTTGTGCGCTGCATGTCGACACCGGCATGAACCGCTTGGGCTTTCCGGTGGAGGACGCGCGCAGGCTCTCGCGGGCCGGGCTCGACGCCGCGGGCATCTCCTTCGTGATGACTCATCTCGTATCGGCGGAGGAACCCGGCGATCCGATCAATGCCCGGCAGATCGCCCTCTTCGACCAGGCCCGCGACGGCGCGCTGGGCGACTTCCCGGCTTCGCTCAGCAACTCGTCGGGCGTTTTTCTGCCGCAAGCCCCCTTCTACGACCTCGTCAGGCCCGGCTATGCGCTCTACGGCGGCAATCCGACACCGGGCCGAGCGAACCCGATGCGGGCCGTCGTGTCGCTGCGGGCGCGAATCCTCCAGATCCGGGACGTGCCGACGGGCGCGACGGCCGGGTATAACGGGCGCTGGACCGCGGCACGGCCTTCGCGCCTCGCCACTATCGGGCTCGGCTATGCCGACGGCATTCCGATCGGCGGCAGCGGCATCGACGGGCGCGGCGCCTCCGTGGTCGTGGACGGCATTCCCTGCCCGCTCGTCGGACGGATCTCGATGGACCTCACGATCGCCGATGTGACCGACGTTCCTGCCGATGAAGTCCGAACGGATGCGATGGTGGAATGGCTCGGCCCCGAGATCGACGTCGACGCTTTGGCGCGGAGCTGCGGGACGATCGGCTACGAGATCCTGGTCAACCTTGGACGGCGCCATCGCCGACATTATAGTGGGGATGGCGCGGCACGCTGATGCCTCCCAAAACGGAGCGACCCGACGACCCTTGCGGCGTCGTAAAGATCGGCGGAGGGCTCCTGTCTTCGTCGTAATGATTGACGGCGCTTCAAATTAACGGCGGAAGGGTTCACCCATCCTCATGCTGAGCGGAGCCGGCTTGGGGCTCCGACGGGCGGAGCCAGTGGGAGAAGCCGGCGGAGAGCGGCCCGCAGGGCCGTGTCGAAGCACGCAGGTGCCGGCAGCGAGCGCTCTGGAGCATCCTTCGACACGACCGCGTTCCGCGGCCGGCTCAGGATGAGGAGCGTGAAGAACATGAGTCATTTCTTTCGGCCGTTGATATCAAGGGCCAGGATCCGTTCCGCATGAGCAAGACCCGAAGCGCGTTCGTCTGCCAGAACTGCGGGGCCGTCACGAACCGCTGGCAGGGCAAGTGCGACGCCTGCGGCGCCTGGAACAGCATCGTCGAGGAACAGGCTTCGACGGGCATCGGTGCCGCCTCGGCCCGCAAGGCTTCGCCCAGAGGCCGACAGATCGCCTTTCAGAGCCTGACCGCGACCGGTACGGAGCCGCCCCGGACCCCTGTCGGCATCGGTGAGCTCGACCGGGTGACGGGTGGCGGCCTCGTCCCGGGCTCGGTCATCCTGCTCGGCGGCGAACCCGGCATCGGCAAGTCCACCCTCCTGATCCAGGCCTGCGCGAAGCTCGCGGCCGCGGGTGGCGAAGTCGCCTATATCTCGGGCGAGGAAGCCACCGCTCAGGTTCGGATGCGGGCGGAACGTCTCGGCCTTTCGGGCGCGCCCGTGCGGCTCGCGGCCGCCACCAATGTCGAGGAGATCGCCGCGACGCTGACCGCCGGCCGGTTCGACCTCGTGGTGATCGATTCCATCCAGACGATGTGGACCGAGACCATCGATGCCGCGCCCGGAACCGTCTCACAGGTCCGAGGCGCCGCCCAGGCGCTGATCCGCTACGCCAAGAACGCCGAGGCTTGCGTGATCCTGGTCGGTCACGTCACCAAGGACGGGCAGATCGCCGGCCCGCGGGTTGTCGAGCATATGGTCGATGCGGTCATGTCGTTCGATGGCGATGCAGGCCATCATTTCCGCATCCTGCGGGCGCTGAAGAATCGTTTCGGACCAACCGACGAGATCGGCGTCTTCGAGATGACGGGGCGCGGCCTCGCCGAAGTCGTCAACCCTTCCGCCTTCTTCCTGTCGGGCCGCGACGCGACGGCAGCCGGAACGTCGGTGTTCGCCGGCATGGAGGGAACGAGGCCGCTACTGGTCGAGATCCAGGCTCTCGTGGCCCCGACATCGCTCGGCGTCCCGCGACGGGCCGTCGTGGGCTGGGACCAGAACCGGCTCGCCATGGTGCTGGCCGTGCTCGAGACCCATGCCGGCGTCCGGCTCGGACAGCATGACGTCTATCTCAATGTCGCCGGCGGCCTGAAGATCATCGAACCCGCGGCCGACCTCGCGGCCGCGGCAGCCCTCGTGTCTTCCGTGACGGGCAAGATCCTGCCGACCGATGCCGTCTTCTTCGGCGAGATCGGGCTCTCCGGATCGGTCCGGCCCGTGGTGCACGGCGCTTCGCGCATGAAGGAGGCCGCGAAGCTCGGTTTCGAGGCCGCGGTCGCGCCCGCGGGAGGCGGCAGCGACGAG
This sequence comes from uncultured Lichenihabitans sp., assembly GCA_964245215.1. Lineage (GTDB taxonomy): Bacteria > Pseudomonadota > Alphaproteobacteria > Rhizobiales > Beijerinckiaceae > Lichenihabitans. The sequence continues at coordinate 1,758 of CAXTME010000011.1, read as the reverse complement.
ACATCGGGGCTTCGGGTCGATCGCGTCCCTCACATCGCCGATGTCGTCGCGCAGATCGCGGCCTTGCCGGGCGGCCGCAACCCCGAGGCCCGTCGGCCCGCACAGGCGGGCGCCGGACGCGGGCGTCACCCCGTGGCCGCGTCGGACGATTTCGCCTGACTCCTCGCAGAAAGCCGCACATCGCAGAGGCGATCGTGCTGCAAATTCAGCTTGAAACAGCGCGCGGCCCCGGGTTGCAGCCAAGGGATGACGCCGCCGAACGGCTTCGCTATAAGGCGCCACCAGCGGGTTGGTTCACTCGTCGATCATCGCGACCAACAGCACGGGGCCTGAACCATGCCGTCTTATCTCGATTTGGCTTTGCTGCTCATCGTCGTGGTGTCGGCGCTGCTGTCCATGGTGCGGGGTTTCACCCGCGAGATCCTGGCGATCGCCTCCTGGGCCGCCGCCGCCATCTCGGCCTATTACTTCCACCCGCTCGTGATGCCCTATCTCGAGCACTACATCGTAAAAGACACCATTCGGATGGTCGCCGCCATCGCGATCGTGTTCTTCGCGACGCTCGTGATCGTCTCGATCGTCACCGTCAAGTTATCGGATGCGATCCTCGACAGTCGGGTCGGCGCCCTCGACCGCACCCTGGGGTTCCTCTTCGGCGCGGCTCGCGGCTTCCTGCTTGGAGTCGTGGCGTTCATGTTCTTCAACTGGATGGTGGTGCCGAAGTCGCAGCCCGAATGGGTGGCGAACGCCAAATCCCGGCCCCTGCTCCAAGCTACGGGCGACGAGATCGTGGCGATGCTGCCGGAAGATCCCGAAAAGCTGCTGCGCGGCCTGAAGAAGGGGCAAGGCTCTCCCAGCGAAGACCTGCCGGCCGACACCGAAGGGCCGTCGCCATCGCCGCCGTCCGATACGACCGCGGCACCTTCGGGCCGCCGGACCGAGGCCGCTCCCGCGGGTGCCGCGCCTAATGGCGCCGCGTCTACCGCAACCGCGCAAGATGACCGGCAAGGGCTCAACACGCTGTTGGGCAAGGTCAACGGATCGGCGCCGTCGAAGCCGACGCCCAAAAAACAGTGAGTTCGCGGCCACGGCCTTCAAATTCGCTCGGATTCCTTCCATCTGAATGACGCGATGCCGTATAGTTCTGTTTCGCAGTCCCTTTCGGCTCGCCTTCGTCCATCGAGGGCATGAGCCGTCCGCTAGAGGGTGGCCCGTGAGCGATCTCGAAAATGAATCCCTGCGCGAGAAGTGCGGCGTCTTCGGCATTTTCGGCCATCCCGATGCCTCCGCCATCACGGCGCTCGGGCTGCATGCCCTCCAGCACCGCGGCCAGGAGGCGGCGGGCATCGTGGCGTTCGACGGGCGGCAATTCCATTCGGAACGTCGGCACGGCCTCGTCGGAGACCATTTCTCGAACGAAGCCACGATGGCGCGTCTCGCCGGAACCGCGTCGATCGGCCATGTGCGCTATGCGACGACCGGTGGCACGATCCTGCGCAACGTCCAGCCCCTCTTCGCGGAGCTCGACGGTGGCGGCTTCGCGGTGGCGCACAATGGCAATTTCACCAACGGGTTGACGCTGCGGCGGGACCTCGTGCGCGACGGTGCGATCTGCCAGTCGACCTCGGATACCGAAGTCATCCTTCATCTCGTGGCGCGCTCCCGCAAGGTGCGGTTCGTCGAGCGTTTCGTCGAGGCGTTGCGGCAGATCGAGGGCGCCTATGCGCTCGTGGCGCTCACCAACAAGAAGCTCGTCGG
>CAXTME010000010.1:63850-66655 GCA_964245215.1 uncultured Lichenihabitans sp. | reverse complement strand
ACCGGGTCATGGCGGCGTCGACCTCGCTCAGCTATCTCAGCATGCGGGTCACGCAGCTCGTCGTCATGGTGGCCGGAACCTGGTTCGTGCTGCATGGAGCGCTGAGCGAGGGCGGTTTCGTGGGGTTCCTGCTGCTCGTCGGCGTGTTCTTCCGTCCGGTCGACAAGATCAACGCCGTCATCGAGACCTATCCGAAGGGCATCGCAGGCTTCCGCCGCTACATGGCGCTGCTCGACACCGCGCCCGACGTGGTCGACCGCCCGGACGCCCGGCCGGCCGGGACGCTGCACGGCGATATCCGGTTCGAGCGGGTGGGCTTCGGTTATGCGCCGGGCCGGCCGGTGCTCGACGGGATTGATCTCACTATCAAAGCCGGCGAGACGGTTGCCTTCGTGGGGCCGTCGGGCGCCGGCAAGACCACGCTCTGCGCCCTGCTGCCACGCTTCTACGACATCGAGCAGGGCCGCATCACCATCGACGGCACCGACATCCGCGACATGACGCTGACGTCCCTCAGGCGTCAGATCGGGATCGTGCAGCAGGACGTCTTCCTGTTCGCCGGCACGATCCGCGAGAACATCGCCTACGGCCGGCTCGATGCCGACGATGCCGCGATCCTCGAGGCGGCACGCCGGGCCGAGCTCGATGCGACGCTGGCGCGCCTGCCGCAAGGCCTCGACACGATCATCGGCGAGCGCGGCGTGAAGCTCTCGGGAGGCCAGAAGCAGCGGCTCGCCATCGCCCGGATCTTCCTCAAGAACCCGCCGATCCTGATCCTCGACGAGGCCACGAGCGCCCTCGATACCGCGACCGAACAGGCGATCCAGCGATCGCTCGGCGATCTCGCGGTTGGCCGCACCACCCTGGTGATCGCCCATCGCTTGGCCACCATCCAGAATGCCGACCGGATCGTGGTGGTGGATGAGAACGGCCTCGTCGAACAGGGCCGCCACCGCGACCTCGTGGCGGCCGACGGGGTCTATCGCCGCCTTCACGACGCCCAATACGCGCGGTGAGCGCCTCTCCCGCGCTACGATCGGACCCCGTCGGCGACAGCGAAGAAGGCCTGCCGACGCCGCGCCGGTACATCGCGGCTGCGGCCGTGCTGGCCGCGATCGTGCTGGCGGTGCTCGACGGTGCCATCGCCAATGTGGCGCTGCCCACCATCGCCACGACCCTTCACGTGACGCCGGCCGCCTCCGTCTGGGTCGTGACCGGTTACCAGATGGCGCTGGTTGTCTCGCTCCTGCCCTGCGCCGCCCTCGGCGAGAGCTTCGGGTATCGACGCATCTTCACCGGCGGCGTCGTGGTGTTCACGGTGGCGTCCGGCCTCTGCGCGCTTTCATCGGCGCTGCCGATGCTGGTGGCGGCCCGCTTTCTCCAGGGTCTCGGCGCCGCCGCCATCATGTCGCTCATCGCGGCCTTGCTGCGCTTCACCTATCCGCATCGGCTGCTCGGCACGGCGATCGGGCTCAACGCCCTCGTCGTGGCGCTTTCCTCGGCGGCCGGGCCCACACTCGGCGCCACGATCCTGTCTCTGGCGAGTTGGCCCTGGCTCTTCGCGGTCAACATCCCGATCGGCATCGTCGTGCTCTGCGCCGCGACGGCCTTGCCGCAGACGCCGGCCCACCGCCGGCCGCTCGATCTCGTCAGCGTGGCGTTGAATGCCGGCTTCTTCGCGCCGCTCGTCGTCGGTGTGGACCTGTTGACGAGCCGCCCGGCGCTGGGCGCCTTACTGCTGGCCGTCGCGGCCCTGAGCCTCGCGGCGCTGGTACGGCGGGAAGCCCCCCGGCCGGCTCCCCTGATCCCGCTCGACCTTCTTCGCGGCGGCACCTTTCGCTATTCCGTCATCGCCTCGGTCTGCTGCTTCGCGGCCCAGATGCTGTCCTATGTGGCACTGCCCTTCTACCTGCAGCACGGGCTCGGCCAGGACGCGCTGACGACCGGTCTCTACATGACGCCCTGGCCGCTGACGGTGGCGTTGGCGGCACCGACCTCGGGCCGCCTCTCGAACAAGGTCCCGACCGCCTACCTCTGCGCCGCCGGAGGACTCTGCCTCGCGACCGGCCTCACCCTCGCGGCGCTCTGGCCCCTGCACCGGGGCCTCGCGCCGCTGATCGCCTTCACGATGGTGAGCGGGCTCGGCTTCGGCTTCTTCCAGACGCCCAACAACCGCAACATGCTGCTTTCGGCCCCGAAGGCGCGGAGCGGCGCCGCAGGCGGCATGCAGGCCACGGCGCGCCAGTTCGGCCAGACCACCGGTGCCGTCATCATGGCGCTGCTATTTTCGATCGTGCCCACCAACGCGCCGCGCATCGCGCTCGGCGTGGCGGCCGCCCTGGCGCTGGCCGGCGGGATCGTGAGCCTGCTGCGGGCCGGGCGCTGAAGGCAGCGCTGCCGGAGCGAGTTGCCGACGCTGAATTGCCGCTCGGCTTCCTGCCTCGCGATGCCTCAGCGAAGCACCGAGTCTCCCGCCAACGTCACGCCTCCGACCACGAGGACGACCGCCACCACGGCGCACGCCGCGGCCCGCCACGGGGGCGACAACCGCGCCTCCCGCTGATCCGCATAATCGAGCGCCGGCTTTCGACCCGTCACCATGGCGGTGATCACGGGTTCCCTCTTCCAGAACTGGTAGCCGAGGTTCGTCGCGATATGCACGGCTCCGAGGGCCAGGATGATCCAGAACCCCTTGGCGTGATAGGCGCCCATCCGGTTGGCGAGGCCCTCGGAGGCGAATTTGTGCAACGGCCCTTCCGCGATCACGTCGTCGGTCGTGAAGAGCCCCGCCGTCGCCTGCGCCAG
>CAXTME010000010.1:0-63750 GCA_964245215.1 uncultured Lichenihabitans sp. | reverse complement strand
GCCCTTCCGCGATCACGTCGTCGGTCGTGAAGAGCCCCGCCGTCGCCTGCGCCAGGACGGCCAGCAGCATGACGAAGATCAGGACGCTGCCGAGGGGGTTGTGGCCGAGGAACAATGGCGCCCGCCCCCGCAGGAGCAGGCCGGCGTGGCGCTCCACCCGCGACGGCCAGGGTAAGAACGCCGCGAACCGCGATGTGCTCGACCCTACGAAACCCCACATCAGCCTAAACAGCAGAAGGGACAGGATCGCGTAGCCGTTGATGCGGTGCCAATAGAGGGTCGGGTCGTTGCTGAAGGTGCGGGTCAGGTAGGCCGAGACGATCAAGGTCACGAGACCCCAGTGGAAGAACCGGGTCGGCAGATCCCAGGCTCGGACGTGGCGCGGCGCCGAGCGCCGGGCCGACGCCAGCCGCTCCGCGAGGCTCACTGGTCCTTGGCTCGATAGACCTTATGGCAGCCGCCGCAATTGGCCAGCACCTTGGGGAGCTCGGCCTTCAGACTGGCCTCGTCGGTGATCGACGCCTTGGCGGCGGTCGCATCTTCGCCGAACTTGACGAAGCGGGCGTTGAAGTCGTCCTTGTGGGCCCAGATCTCCGGCAAGGCCTGGGTCTTCTCGCCGGTCTTGCTGTCGTCGGGGAACAGACCGGGGAGCTTCTTCGACGCATCGATGTAGATGTCGAGCGCCGCCTGGACGGTCTTGCCATCGTAGGGCGCCGCACCTTTCAGCATGTCGGCGGGGCCCTTCGTGGCCGCCGCCATGGATTTGTAGATAGCCTGGCGCGACTTGATCACGTCGACGTTCTGCGCCAGCGCGGTCGTGGCAAAGAGCGCGATCGAGCCGATCAGGGCGAAGCTTCGCTTCATGGATCCCTCCGAAAAGGCGGCGTGCTCCGCTCGATGCGCGAGACAGCCGCCCGAAAGAGCTTAGCGCCGCGGAGATGTTTGCCAAGCCATCCCTCGACGTGTCGCATTCGAAACCCGTCAGCCTTCACGATCGTCGTTCGGCTTAGACGAAGAGCGCATTTGCCGGTCTCACGATGTCGGAGCCCGGGAACACCACCCGTGACAGGACGTCGGGCGACAGCCCCCACTGGGTCGCGAGGATGCCTTTCAGCACCGCGCGCAGATCGATCGTCGGCATGAGGTCGCGGGCCTCGTAGAGCTTGTTTGGCGCGAGGCCCGGCCAATCGGCCATCACCACCCCACCCTTGACCGCGCCTCCGGCCAGGAACGCCACCGTGCCGGTGCCATGGTCAGTTCCGACGGTGCCGTTGATATGGACCGTCCGGCCGAACTCGGTGATGGCCACCACGGTCGTGTCGGCCCAATGGTCGCCGAGGCCCGTTTCGAGAGCCGCGATCGCACCGTCGAGGCCACCGAGCAATTGCGCCAGGCGGCCCGTGGCACCCCCCTCGTTCACGTGCGTGTCCCAGCCGTCGAAAGCCAGCGCCGCGATCCGGGGGCCATCGGGCGCGGCGAGCAGACGCGCCGCACCCTCGGCGGCCTGCCGCATGCCCTGTGGCGACGCCATGGTGCCGCGTGCCTTGTCGCCCGCGGCATCGACCGCCATCCGGTCGGTCGCGAGCCCGTCGGCCAGGGCCGTGGCCAGTGCGGGATCGCGGTGGCCATAAAGGTCGAGCACCCGCCGGGCCAGGTCGTCGCCCGCCACGGCGCCGAGATGAGGCGCCCAGCCGAGCACCGGCGCGGCGCCGCGGATGACGAGCGGGGCCACGGCGCCGACCGCCAGCCCGGACGTGGCAACGCGCTCGCCCCGCGGCAGCGCCCCGAGGGCACGATTGAGCCAACCGGAATCGGTGCGGCCCGGTCCGGCATAGCCGCTCTCCAGCACGTCCTGTCCGTCGAAATGCGAACGATCGCGATAGGCCGTCGCCGCGGCGTGGACTACGGCCGCCTGCCTGGCCTGGTAGAGCCGGGCGAAGTTCGGCATGGCCGGGTTCAGGGCAAAGAAGCCGTCGAGCGGCAGGGCCGGGTGATCGCCGTCGCGCGACAGCGCCAGGGCGCCGTGCAGGCCGGCATAGTCCGGGTCGCCGATCGGAGCCACGGCCGACAGGCCGTCGAGGGCACCGCGCAACACGATGGTTACGAGCCGCATGTCGCGCCCGCCGGCCGCATGGGCGAAGCGAGGCATGAAGGCCCAGGCGAAGCAGCTGCCGCTGCCCGCCAGGAGGGCACGGCGGGAGAATGAGGGAGTTTCACACAGCATGTGGTCTACCTCCGTTGAAACTCGGGCGACATCAACGCCAAGGCGATACCCTGCTCCCGAGATTCGGCGCGGGACACGGCCTCGCGGGTCTCGGTCGACAGGGCTGGCCCGGCCGCGGCTTCGATCAAGGCCAGTGGGTCGTCCGACCCCTTGAAGCGCTGCCCGATCTGGGCCGCGACGTCGAGCCGGAGCTTCAACCCTTCGGGAGAGGCCCAGTCGGCTGCGGTGTCCGGAAAGCCGTTGGGGCCGGGCGGCTCCCAAAGCGGCATGGCGAGGTTGCGGAGGGCGCCGAGCGCCGGTCCAGGGTCGGTCAGGGGAAGCCCGAGGAGACGTCCTGCCGCAACCAGGAACTCGTAAGGATTCCGCATCTTGGTCGCGGGCGCGGACCAGGCCTCGGGCAGATCGATCAGGGCCAGGGCCACGGCCCTGAGGTCGCCGTCGCGGTTGCGGAACACCGTTGCGATGCGCTCGACCGCGGCTGGCGGCGGGTCGTCCGCGATGAAGTGCCGGACCAGTTTCGTCGCGATGTGATGCGCCGTCGCGGGGTTGCGCGCGATATCGTTCAGGGCCGCTTCGCCCTGGCCGAACCCGCCGCCGAGATAGGCATGGCCTGCGACCATCTGGTCACCGGGCTCGTGCATGTTGGCATTGAACACGAACGTGCCGGGCTCGCCGATGCGACCTTCCCGTCCCGCGAAGGTCCAGCCCGTGATGACACGTGCGAGCGACGTCACGTCGGCCTGGGTATAGCCGCCGTCGACGCCGAGCGTATGCAGTTCCATGATCTCGCGGGCGAGGTTCTCGTTGAGGCCGCGCTTGCGGTTCTGTCCGGCGCGTGAATCAGGGCCCACCGACTGCGCATTGTCGAGGTAGAACAGCATGGCCGGGTGATGTTCGACCGCGAGCAGCATGTCGGCGAACCGGCCCAGCACATAGGGCCGAATGGCCTCGCGCTCGAAGGAGCCGGCCGAGGCCCGGACCACCTCGCCCTTGACCACCGAAACGCAGAAATGATTGGACCAGAACGCCACGAGCCGCTCCACGAGGCCGATCTCGGCATCGCGGGCCATGGTGAACCGGGCCAGAGCCTCGGCCCGGTAGAGGCGGCCCTCGGGTTGGGGCTGCTGGGCCTTCGGCTTGCCGTCGGGCGCCGACGCAACCTTCTGATCGGCGGGCGTCATCGTGGTGCTGCTGGTGCCCGGCATCACGGAGAACGCTGCCGGTGGAGCCGTGGCGATGCCGGGCGGCATCATGGTGCCGGCCGACAGTTGGGCCGCGGTGGCCTCGGCGCGCATCTGTTCGCGGGCGAGCTTACGGGCTTCCTGGGCCGCGTATGAGGTCTGGATGTTGGCGGCCGTCCCGAAGAGGCCGGCGGCCTCCGCCTGCTCGGGTGTGATCAGCGCTTTGTCGGGCTGGAGTTCGGCCTTCAGCGCGCCGCGCGGGTCGGCACCGATCTTGGAAAGATCGCCGGGTTTCGCTCCATAGCCGAAGCGACTGGTGGCGATGACCGCGTCCCGCGAAGCTTGCTCCGCCATGCACCTCTCCCGTCTTTCGACGCCACGAACAGAAGCACACCGATGTTAGCCTTCCGATGAACGAAACACGGTTTAAAAGGGGCTGGTTCGCATCATTCGTTCAGAGGAGAGGTTGCATGGCGTTCCGCCGCGGGGGATTTTCACTCAACGCCCCGAAGGTGATCACCTTCCTGATCTCGCTCGTCCTCATCGGCTCGGCCATAGCATCTTTCTACGTCCACCTCCCGGCCGGGCAGGGGTTCGTCGTGAGCCATCGGTTCGGGTTGGCCGTCGCGGGCTACGGGTTGCTGGCGCTCGGCGTGCTGCTGCCGGGGCTATGACGCGTCGCGCGTTGCGGGCCTGCTCTCCAGCGCCACGCACATGAGGCCGCCGACGAGGCCGAAGTTCTTCAGGAACTCCCACATCTCGTCACGGCCCTTGCTGTTGGTCTTGGCCCCGAGGTCGTCGTAGGTCCAGAACGGGTGATAGAGCACGGCCGTCACGGCACAGAAGGCCGCGAGCACCGCCGCGGCCTCGCGGTCGTAGGTCTCGGCCACGATGGCCAAGGGCGCCACCGTTTCAACCACGACGGCGCTCGCGAGAAGCACCGGTGCGCCCGGCAGGATGCCGGATTTCGCCTGCTTCATCGCGTCGTCCCAATGGACGATCTTGTCGACGGCGCTCGGCGGGAACAGGCAGACGAGGCTGAGCCGCGTCAAGGTCCGAAGGAGCTGGTTTCGGATCATCGTGTCGTTCCTCGATGTGGACGGACCGGCGCGATCCGGTCTGAGCCTCAACGGCCATCCGGACGTTCGGATCCTAAAAGGCGTGAGCGCTGCACCCGCGCTCCTGCGGCGCGTTGTTTCTTTGCAGCGGGACGCGGAAGGCGCAAACGTGGGCGATCGGTGGCACGAGTGCCCCGCCAAGGGAGGAGGACGGCATGGTCAAGGAGCGGATCGGGTTCATCGGCGTCGGGCTCATGGGCCATGGCATGGCCAAGAACATCGTCGACAAGGGTTGGCCCCTGACCGTGCTCGGTTATCGCAAGCGCGAGGCTGTCGAAGATCTGAAGACCCGGGGTGCTCAGGAGGCAAAATCCGCGCGCGAACTCGCGGAACGCAGCGACATCGTGGTGCTCTGCGTGACAGGCTCGCCTCAGGTCGAAGCGCTGATTTCCGGTCCCGAGGGGCTTCTGGCCGGAGCGGCGTCTCGGCCGACCAGCCAACCCTTGCTCGTTATCGACTGCTCGACATCGGAGCCGGCCGTCACCACCCGCCTCGCGGCGTCTCTGGCGAGCCAGAATATCACACTGATCGACGCGCCCCTGAGCCGCACGCCGAAGGAGGCCTGGGAAGGTCAGCTCGATGTCATGGTAGGAGGCGACGAGGCGGCCGTCGCTCGCGCCCGGCCGGTGCTCGACGCTTTCGCGGGTCGCGTCATCCCGACCGGGCCGGTCGGCACCGGTCACACCATGAAGCTCCTGAACAACTTCCTGTCGATGGGCTATGCGGCCATCTACGCGGAAGCCCTGATGATCGGCGCCAAGGCGGGACTGAAACCGGCCGTGTTCGACGGCGTGGTTTCGGGAGGTCGCATGGATTGCGGCTTCTACCAGACGTTCCGCCGCTACGTCATCGAGCGGGATCCGAACGCCCATCGCTTCACGCTCGAAAACGGCTTGAAGGATGTCACTTATCTGGCGGGCCTCGCTCAGGCCCTAGGCGCGGCCAATCCTGTCGGGGCAGCGGTGCGAAATGTTTTCGCGTCGGCTGTCGGGGCCGGCCACGGCAAGGACTATGTCCCCAGCCTCACCGACCTCGTCGCGGCCGCCAACGGAACATCTCTGACGTCACCCTGATGGTGGCCCGCTCCGGCACCGTTCAGCCGGCGTCGCGGAGTGCCGCGATGACGGCCCGCAGATGGGCCTTCCCGCCGTCGGTGAAGACGGCGCGATCGCCTTCGGTCGTGGCGAGACCCTCGGCTTCGAGCTCCTGGATGGCGGCCGGGTCAGCGGCATGGCCGGCACCGTCCTTCAGCACGACGTCGACCACTGTCTCGCCGGACGACATCTCGTGATAGGCCGCGAAGGCGAAGACCGCGACGGCCTTGTCGCTCAGCTTGGACGCCATGAAATCATTCCTTTTTTTCGTCGTCGGAGGAGAATGCCGCATGTCATCTCCTAGTTCGGTCACCCTCCTCGACGCATTGCCGCAGTTGATCGGCCCGGATGCGTCCGCCATCTGTCGCGAAGATCGACGAGGAGCCCGATGGCACGACGCGACACGGAAGGACGGGGGCCGCCGCCGCCGAAGCCGGCTCCGCTCTGTCCGCTCTGCGATCGGCCGATCCCGCCCGGCGCGCGATCGAGCCGCCATCACCTGACGCCGAAACTCAAGGGCGGTGCCCGGTTGGGAACCGTGCACCTGCACCAGATCTGCCACAGCGCCATTCACGCCCGCTACTCGGAGGCCGAGATCGCGCGTCGCCTCGCCGATACGGATCGCCTCAAGAGCGACCCGGCCCTGGCCGAGTTCCTGGCCTGGATCAGGACCAAGCCCGACGACTTCCACGCCCCCACCCGGCAGACGCGGAGCCGGCGAGACACGCGAGCCGATCGCAGCAGACGATAGGGACCGGCTGACCGGTGACGGAAGACTGCAATGGACGAATCGGGGCCGATCATCATCTTCGACACCGACTGCGTGCTGTGCAGCGGCATGGTGGCTTTCGTCCTGGCGCACGAGCGGGACCGGGCCTTGCGGTTCGCCGGGGCCTGGTCGGACGAGGGATCGGCACTGGCGCAGAGGCACGGATATTCGCGCGCCGATCTCAACGACACCTTCCTGGTCGTCACTGCGGCGGGAGCTTTGACCCGCTCCGACGCCAGCGTCGAGATCCTGCGCCACCTCGCGGCGCCGTGGCGCTGGCTTATCGTGCTGGCCGCCGTGCCACGTCCGCTGCGAGATGGCCTCTACGACATCGTGGCGCAGCGCCGGTATCGCTGGTTCGGGCGGCGCGAGAACTGCACGGTCGTGCCGGCGAACGAACGGCACCGGATGATCGGCGTCGTCGGGCGCGCCCCAACAGCGCGTTGAACGTCTCACCCGTGGCAAGCGGGGCCGAGACTCTCGCGCCTCTTTCAGACCCGCAACGTCATGACTACTTCTCTAGTCATGTTCGACTCATCCCTCGCCTTCATCCTCGATCCCGAGGCCGGCTCCTCGCAGCCGCCCTCTCCGGCCTCCTCGGACGCGCGGCTCCTCGACGACTATTCACGCACGGTCGTCGACGTGGTGGACGCGGTCGGGCCCAGCGTGCTGCGCATCGACGTCAAGCGACGCGACGGCTCGCCCGGCGGCTCGGGCTCCGGCGTCATCGTCTCCCCTGACGGGCTCGCGATCACCAACAGCCACGTAGTGCAGGGCTCGCGTCGCGCCGACGTCACGCTCCTCGACGGTCGCGTCCTGACGGCCCGCGTCCTCGGTGACGACCCCGACACCGATCTGGCGGTGCTGCGCATCGAGAACGACACTCATCTGCCCGTGGCCCGGCTCGGGGACTCCAAGGTGCTCCGTCGCGGTCAGATCGCGATCGCCATAGGCAATCCGCTCGGCTTCGATGCCACGGTCACGGCCGGCGTGGTTTCCGCCCTGGGTCGTTCGTTGCGATCGAAATCGGGACGCTTGATCGAGGACGTGGTTCAGACCGATGCCGCCCTTAACCCCGGCAATTCCGGAGGCCCGCTGGTGTCCTCGGCGGGCGAGGTCATCGGCATCAACACGGCCATCATCGCGGGGGCGCAGAATATCTGCTTCGCGGTCGCCTCGAACACGGCCGTGTTCGTGCTGGGCGAGATCCTGCGGCACGGCCGGGTCCGGCGCGGATCGATCGGTCTCGGGGCCGGCACCACCAGCCTGCCGCGGCGCGTGGCGCTTCGGCTCGGCCTCGCGCAGTCGACCGGCGCGACCGTGACGGCCGTGGAACCCAAGGGTGCGGCCGACGAGGCGGGCCTGCTGACCGGCGACATCATCGTGTCGCTCGATGGCAAGCCCGTGACCGGCGCCGACGATCTCGTGCGCCTCCTCGATGCCACGACGATCGGCCGTGCCGTGCCGCTCGACATCTTGCGTCGGGCCGATCCGCGCCGGTTCTGGGTCAGTCCGCGCGAGCGCTGAGCTTGACTCCCCCAGAGGTTTTGTTACGCAGCCTCGCGAGCCGCGAGCAGGCCCGGACGTCGGAGTCGCGCCGACAGGTTCGGCGCCGCTGAGCGTCGGAGACGAGATGCTGAGAGTTCTGAGGGCCGCGTCGGCTTCGACCATGATGCTTCGGCTCGTGGGAGCCTTGCTGGGGGCAGGCCTATTGGCGTGTGTCCTCCCGGCTCGGGTCTCGGCACAGGGCTTGGTCAAAGGCAAGTACGGCGACTGGGAGATGCGCTGCGAGACGCCGCCCGGCGCCCCGCACGAACAATGCGCGCTGCTTCAGCGGATCGAGGCCGAGGACCGGCCCAACGTGAACCTCGTCGTCATCGTGCTGAAGACGGCCGATGGGAAGAGCCGTCTCCTGCGCGTCGTGGCGCCGCTCGGCGTGCTTCTGCCGTCCGGTCTCGGGCTCAAGATCGATCAGGCCGACGTCGGCCGGGCGGGTTTCGTCCGTTGCCTGCCGACCGGCTGCGTCGCCGAAGTCATGATGGAGGACAAGCTGATCGATCAGCTGCGCAATGGCACGACCGCGACCTTCATCATTTTTCAGACGCCCGAGGAGGGCATCGGCATCCCCCTGACGTTGACGGGCTTCAAGGACGGCTATGACAAACTGCCCTAGAAGGTGTCGGTTCTCGTTGCCCGCACGCCGACTCGAAGAAGCGAGCCCGTCGAAAGGTTGTGGAAACCTACGCGTTCCCATAACGGCCTGACGTGCTCGACGGGCGATGGCGGGCGAACGGGCTGCGAGTGGGAGGGAACCGATGAAACGAGTAGCCGCGCGAGCCGCCGTCTGGTGCTCTGCAGGCCTTGTCTTGAGTGGCTGCGCCGCGACCGAAAAGCTGATCCCTTCGTCCGACAGCGTGAGTGCGACATTCGGGAACCTCCTCGCCTTCAACACGACGCGTCCCGGCCCCGTGCCTTCGGCCGCTCACCCGGGTGACGAGCCGCTGCGATGCCCCGCTTTGGAAGTGTTGGACGGAACGTCGTCCTACCGGACCTACGCGGGTGCCGACCAGTCCAACGGCAACGTCCGTCACCAGTTCTCGATGGGGGACGTGGCGCGCGATTGCACGAGGTCCGGCAACGACATTCTGATGAAAGTGGGGGTGGAAGGGCGCGTGTTGCTCGGCCCCGCGGGCTCTCCCGGGAGCTTCACCGTCCCAGTCCGCGTCGCCATCCGTCGTGACAGCGACCAGAAACCTGCCGCGGCGAAACTCTATCAGGTGCCGGCCACGATCGCGGCGGGCGAAACGGCCGGCTCTTTCACGCTCGTGACCGATCCGATTTCGGTGCCCTTCCTCACCACCCATGCCGACGACGATTATACGATCCTTGTGGGCTTTGATTCGTCGACCAAACCGGCCGCGGAGGCCGCCGCGAGAGGCCGCCGCCCGCACGGCAAGCCGCCGCCGGGCTGACGCACGAGCCTGCGTTCTTCCTCCCTGCGGGCGTCGCCCTGCCCCGACGGAACCTTGGCGTTGGCTCCGGGTTTTGGCAGAGGACATGACATGGGAGAATGGTGATGGACAGCGATCGGATCACAGGCGCCGCCAAGGAACTCGGCGGCAAGGTTCAGTCGACCGTCGGAAACGTGACCGGCGACCACAAGAACGAACTCGAAGGCCGCTTTCGCGAGACCGAGGGCAAGGGACAAAACGCACTCGGGCAGGCCAAGGACGCCGTCCGCAGCGCGGCCGGCACGGTTTCCGATACGGCGCAGGACGCCTACAACAATCCGGACCGCTACGTTGGCCAGGCCAAGGATGCCCTCAACACGGCGGCCAGTACGGCAAAGGATGTCTACAACAACCCGGACCGTTACGTCGGCCCCGCGAAAGACGCGCTCAATTCCGCAGCCAGCACCGCGAAGGACGCCTACAACAATCCGGATCGTTACGTCGGACAGGCTAAGGACGCGGTCAACACTGCGGCCGGCGCGGCGTCCGACTACGCGCAGGATGCCTATAACAACTCAGGCGTCTACGTGAAGCAGGGAGCCGACGCGCTCCAGCAGAAGGTCGAAGACAATCCTTTGGTCGCTTTGCTGGTTGCAGGCGCGGTGGGGTACGGTCTCGCGTTGCTGATCCACGGCCGCGGCTGAGGCGCAGATTTCGGCAACCCAGGCCGGAACCGTTAGGGAACCGTTTTCCATCTTCCGTGTTTATCACTCGATGCGCGGCAACGGCCGCAGCGAAAAACTGATGGTTGAGGAGAGACGATGATCACCCAGTTCCGTCTCGGTCTCATTGCGGTGGCTTGGATCGTGGTTCAAGCCATTCTCGTAGCCGACGTCATCTACAGGGTATCCCAGGCTCAGGTCTGAATGGCGCCACGACTGCAGTTCAAAGCCCGGAACGATTGATCGTTCCGGGCTTTTTTGCGTGACAACCTCGTTTCCCACGCAGATTTGCCCCTGGGCTGCGTTCAAACCGAAACCTGAGCGCCGAGTTCCACGACACGATCCGACGGGATCGAGAAGAAGTCCGTCGCCGTCGCTGCTTGCTTCGAGAGCGCGATGAACAGGTGGTCCTGCCACTTCGGCATGAACGAGTGGCTCGAAACTTTGAGGCTCCGCCGTCCGAGGAAGAACGACGTCGTCATGATGTCGAATTTCAAGCCCGCCTTGCGCAGCGTCGCGAGGGCGGCCGGCATCCGCGGGATTTCCATGTAACCGTAGTTCAGCGTTATGGCCGTGAAGGCGTCCGACATCGGCTCGATCTTGAAGCGATTGGCTGGTGAGACACGCGGAGCATCGGTCGTCTTCACCGAGAGAATGACGATGCGCTCATGCAGCACCTTGTTGTGTTTCAGATTGTGCATGAGTGAGGACGGCGCCACCTCGGGGTCGCTGGTGAGGAAGATGGCGGTGCCTGGGACCCGCACCGGCTTGCTCTTCTGCAGCATGGCGATGAGCCCCCGGGTCGAAATCGAGTCGCGATGCGTTTTCGCGGCCAGAAGCCCCGTCCCGCGGACCCAGGTCCACATCAGCAGCATCGAGAAGGACGCGAGGAGAAGCGGCACCCAGCCGCCGTCGAGTACTTTGGCGAGATTGGCCAGAAGGAATGCCACGTCGATGACCAGGAAGAAGCCGATGAACGGCAACGTCCAGATCATCGGCCATTTCCACATCTTGGAGACGACGAAGTAGGCCAGCGACGTCGTCACGACCATCGTGCCCGTGACGGCGATTCCGTAGGCGTTGGCCAGAGCATCCGACGATTTGAACAGGAAAACGAGAAGCAACACCCCGACCAGCATCAGCCGGTTGGCCCGGGGCACGAAGATCTGTCCTTCGGTCGTCTCCGACGTATGCAGGATTTCCATGCGGGGCAGCAGCCCCAGTTGGATCGCCTGCCGGATGAGCGAGAAGGCGCCCGTAATCACGGCTTGGCTGGCGATAACGGTCGCCACCGTCGAGAGAACCACGAAGGGGATCAAGGCCCAGTTCGGCACCATGAGAAAGAAGGGGTCCTTGACCGCCGCCGGCTCGTGGATCACCAGGGCACCCTGACCGAGATAATTGAGCAGCAGGGCCGGAAGCACGAAGAAGATCCAGGCCGTCTGGATCGGCTTGCGGCCGAAATGGCCCATATCGGCATAGAGAGCCTCCGCACCCGTTACGGCCAGAAACACAAGACCGAGCGTCACGAAACCCGTGGCCCCGTTACCGAACAGAAAGCGGAGCCCGTTCCAGGGGTTGAAAGCCATCAGCACGATCGGCGCGTCGCCGATATGAATGATGCCGAGGATGCCGATCAGCGAGAAGAACACCACCATGATGGGGCCGAAGAACGAAGCGACCCTCGCGGTTCCGGATTTTTGGACGGCAAAAAGCCCGATCAGGATCACGACCGTGATCGGGATCACGTAGGGCTGCAGGCTGGCTTCGGCGACCCCGAGGCCCTCGACGGCCGACAAGACCGAGATGGCCGGGGTGATGATGGCGTCACCCGAGAAGAGGGCCGCTCCCATCACGCCGAGCAGGAACACCGCGCCGCCGCGCCGCCCCAGCGCATGCTGGGCCAGGGCCATGAGCGAGAGCGTCCCACCCTCGCCCTTGTTGTCGGCCCGCATCAGAAAAAGGACGTATTTGACCGTCACCGTGAAGATCAAGGCATAGATCAGAAGAGAGATGATGCCGATCACTTCGCTGGCAGGTGCGAAACCATCTCCACCGTGCTTCAAGGCTGTTTTCAGCGCATAAAGTGGGCTGGTCCCGATGTCGCCGTAGACCACGCCGATCGAGCCAAGCGTCAGTTTGGCGAAACTGTCCTTGACATGATGGTGGTGCGAAACGACTCCGGCTTGGGCCGATTGACCTTTGAGCCCTGGACCGAGGGGCGCCCCGAGGGTGGCGACATCGGGCGACATGGCGGCTGAATTGGTTCCGCCGGCGGTATCTTGCGACATCATTGTGCCTTCGACGGCGACGCACTACACGCTGCGGCGGAGGTGCCGAGCGCCACCCCAGATAGCTCTTATCCCGGGCCGGGAGAAGGGGGCCGCGAGGATGTCGCATGAATAGGAGCCATGCGGACACTTCTGTCCCGCTTCAACGGCCTGCACCTGCATCGATCATGCCGTTCGCTCCCCACCTGCCGATCGACGACGTTCTGCCTGCCGTCGCGGCCGCTTTCAAGACGGGTACCACCGCTGTGCTCGTGGCGCCACCCGGCGCCGGCAAGACCACCCGGGTACCCCTGGCGCTGCTGAATCAACCCTGGGCGCGCGGCAAGATCGTGATGCTGGAACCTCGGCGTCTCGCGGCCCGAGCGGCCGCGGAACGCATGTCGGCCACGCTCGACGGTGCCCTGGGCGGGACGATCGGTCTCAGGGCACGGTTCGACACCATGGTCTCGCGGGAGAGCCGCATCGAGGTGGTGACCGAGGGCGTGTTCACCCGCATGGTGCTCGACGACCCCGAACTCACCGGTGTCTCGGCCGTGATCTTCGACGAATTCCACGAGCGCTCGCTCGACGCCGATCTCGGCCTCGCGCTGGCTCTCGACGTCGCCGGGGCGTTGCGGGCCGATCTCAGGCTTCTCGTCATGTCGGCAACGCTCGACGGCGCCCGGGTCGCCGGCCTGCTCGACGGTGCGCCGGTCATCGAATCTCAGGGCCGCGCCTTCCCGGTCGAAACCCGCTATGTCGCGCGCCGGCCGGAAGATCGGATCGAGCAGAGCGTCGCGGATGCCGTCCTGCTGGCTTTGCGGGCCGAGCCCGGCTCGATCCTGGCGTTCCTGCCCGGGCAGGCCGAGATCCTCAGGACGGCATCCCTGCTGGCGGAAAGGCTACGCCCCGGGGAGGCCGACATCGCGCCGCTCTACGGCGCGCTCGACCGCGCCGCACAGGATCGTGCCGTCCGTCCCTCGCCCCCTGGTCATCGCCGCATCGTGCTGGCCACGTCCATCGCCGAGTCTTCGCTCACGATCGAAGGCATCCGGGTGGTGGTGGACAGCGGCCTCGCCCGTGTCCCGCGCTACGAACCCGACCTCGGCCTGACGCGGCTCGAGACGCGGCGCGTGTCGCGGGCCTCGGCCGACCAGCGGCGCGGCCGCGCCGGACGCACCGCGCCCGGCATCTGCTACCGCCTCTGGGAGGAGGCCGCGACCGGCGCCCTGCCGGCCTTCGCCCGGCCCGAGATCCTCGACGCGGACCTGACGGGCCTCGTGCTCGATCTCGCGACCTGGGGGGCTCGCGACCCGGCGACGCTGCGCTGGCTCGATCCGCCGCCGTTGCCCGCCGTGATGGAAGCCCGCAAGACACTGGTGTCGATCGGGGCGCTCGACCTCACCGGCGCCGTGACGCCGGAAGGTCGTGCCATCGCCCGCTTGGCCGTGCCACCACGGATCGCCCGGATGGTCTTGGAGGCGGCCCGCCGCGGCGCCGCCTCCATCGGAGCCGAGGTCGCGACGCTGTTGGTCGAACGCGGGATCGGAGGGACGGGCGCTGACCTCGGCGTGAAGCTCGAGCGGTGGCGTCGCGAAAGGAGCCCCCGCGCCGAGACGGCCCGTGGCCTAGCCCGGAGCTTTGCCCGGCAGGCTCGATCCGCAGCGGGGGGAAGCGCATCCGAGGGCGGCGCGGATATCGGTCCGGGCCGGCTGCTGGCCCTGGCGTTTCCCGAGCGGATCGCCAAGGCGCGGGGAAAGAACGGCGAGTTCCTGCTTGCCAACGGCCGCGCCGCCTCGGTCGACCCTCATGATGCGCTGGCGCGCGCGCCTTTCCTCGCGGTGGGCGAGATCACGGGCCGTGCCGCGAGCACGCGGATCCTGCTCGCAGCGCCCCTCAGCCTCGAGGAACTTCAGGACGTCGCCGGGCATGGGATCGAAACGCGCGACGAACTCGGCTTCGAGCGCGGCCGCGCGGCCCTCGCGGCCCGGCGCGTGACCCGGCTCGGTGCCATCCTGTTGGGCGAATCTCCCCTGCCGGTGCCCGAGGACGAAGCAGCGGCGCTGAAGCTCGCCGAAGGTCTGGGGCAGCTCGGCATCGAGCGTCTGCCCTGGTCGAAGGTTCTGATGCAATGGCGGGACCGCGTGGCCTTCCTGCGGGCCGCGCAGGGCGAGTCCTGGCCCGACGTCGGTGAGGAGGCGCTGAGAAAAACGATCGGAGGCTGGCTCGGCCCCTATCTCATCGGAAAGACGGGATTGAAAGACATCTCGGCGGACGATCTAACCCAGGCGCTCGACGCGCTGCTCGAGCACACGTTACGGCGTCGGCTCGACGCGGAAGCTCCGACCCATTTCGAGGCCCCGACCGGTTCGCGCGTACCCGTAGACTATGCGGCGGAGGGCGGGCCGGCGATCGCGGTGCGGGTGCAGGAACTCTTCGGGCTCTCGGCCCATCCGGCCTTGGCCGGAGGCCGCGTACCGCTGACCCTGCAACTGCTGTCGCCGGCCCATCGTCCGCTTCAGATCACCCGCGATCTGCCGGGCTTCTGGCGTGGCTCCTGGTCGGCCGTTCGCTCCGAGATGCGAGGCCGCTACCCGCGCCATCCCTGGCCGGACGACCCCGCGGCTGCAGCCCCGACCACGCGGGTGAAGCCACGCGGAACGTGAGGCGAGGGATGGATGGTCGATTGCGGGCTTGACCATCGTCGAACCCATCGTGGCGTTTCGGACCAAGCGAGTCCGAACGGGCTCACCGACGTCAAAGTCTCCTAATGCCCGGATCTCGGAAGTCCAGGTTCACTCGCTGTGCACTGCCGAGACAGCTCATAGCTTGTACTCCGGCCGCCCGCTTCCGCTCGGACCATGAGGCCTCGGCCGATCAGGTCGTCGATGTCTCGCAATGCGGTGTCCTGCGAACAATGAGCGATTTTCGCGTATTGAGACGACGTGAACTTGCCCGCGAAGCCGTCGAGTAGCCGATTCAGGATTTTGCGTTGACGGTCGTTTGTCCCTTGAGTTGCTGCGTCGGACCAGAATGTGGCCTTATATAAAACTGCCGTCAAACGCGTCTCGGCGTCTTCCAGGGCTCCGTCAAGGACGCGAAGGAACCACCGAAGCCGCACCGTCATGTCGAGGTCGCCTTTCTGGGCTGCCTGAACCGAAGCGCAGCAAGGCCTACCGCTAAAGCTCCATCATCCCAGCGGAAAGCAGGCCAATCCGGTCGATCGTAGACCTGGATCATTATCGCCGCACTCCTTGCGGAGATTAAAGGCTTTAATCACCGCAAATCTCAATGCTTTGCGTGGCCGTGACTTTTGTCGATCTCCGCCGAAATACGACGCTCGAGCAAGGCCAGGACCGCGGCCTCTTCCGGCTTCAAGCGGGGCAGGTTTTCGCGGAGTTCTGCGTCAACCTCTTCCTTGATTTCCAGCAAGAGTTCGCCAGACATATAGGTGTTCAGCACGGCCGGGTGGACATAGCATTTCCGGC
Organism: uncultured Lichenihabitans sp.; assembly: GCA_964245215.1. Lineage (GTDB taxonomy): Bacteria > Pseudomonadota > Alphaproteobacteria > Rhizobiales > Beijerinckiaceae > Lichenihabitans. The sequence goes on along the minus strand of CAXTME010000010.1, from coordinate 47,933 downwards.
AGATCGTGGCCGTGTTGCCGAGACGCGCCGACACCCGTTCGATGGCGGCCCGGACATTCTTCTTGGCCTTGGCCTCGGTATCGATGGCGCCGAATTCATGCAAGGCAAGGGCGGCCAGGACAGTGCCGGCCCAGGTACGGAAATCCTTGGCCGTGATGTTGCGCCCGGTAATCTCGCGCAGGTAGGCATTGACGTCATGCGACGTCACCCCGTGACGTTCGCCGTCGTGGTCGACATATTGGAACAACTGCTGGCCCGGCAGATCATGACAGGCCTTGACGATCTTGGCGACCCGACGATCATGGAGCTTGAGCTTCCAGATCTTGTTGCTCTTACCTTTGAACTCGAAGCGCAGATCGCTCCCGTGAACGTCGACATGGGGGTCGCGCAACGTCGTGAGGCCATAGGACTCGTTCTGTTTGGCGTAATCCTCGTTGCCGACGCGGATCAGGGTCGTTTCGAGCAGAAAGACGACCGTGGCCAACACCTTCTTACGGACGAGCCCATGCAACGCCATGTGCGTCTTCACGGTCTCGCGGATCAGCGGCAGCGTTTCGGCAAAAGCCGTGACATGCTCGTATTTGGCGCCTTCGCGCACTTCGCGGAAGGCCGCATGATAGCGATACTGCTTGCGACCCTTGGCGTCGCGCCCCGTCGCCTGGATGTGGCCCAAGTGGCTCGCACAGATCCAAACGTCCGTATAGGCGGGGGGAATCGCAAGCTTGTGGATGCGAGCGATCGTCTCGGCATCCGACACTTTGCTGCCATCGGGGTTGCGAAACGACCAGCCAGTACCGGCCCGGCGACGCGTGATGCCGGGTTCCTGATCGTCGTGCACATAGAGGAGTCCAGCGCTTTCCGCCGCATCTTCCGGATCGACGATCTCGTGGACGGTATCGTCGTCGGCCGTGACTTGGTCCAGCATGCTCACCCCTCCGGGCCGGCAATGCGAAGATCGGGCGTGATGTTCCTGGCAGCGTTGACGCAGGGCAGCTAGGGTGAACAGTGCGGTCTAGCGTCAGTTCCGGCCGGTTTCGCTGGAATCCTCTCCGACCCGGAACGAGCCCGACAGGCGAGGTTCGAGCCGGGGAATGGCGGCGCGGTTGAGAACCCTGCCGCGAAGCATGACGGGCCGATAGAGCTGCTTCGTGGCCTCCACGAGGTGCACGCCCGCGCCGGGCAGGGACATCCGCTTACCCGTCCGCTCGAAGGCGGGCGCGAGACGCAGAAAGAACCGACGCTCGAAGGGCGGCACGTAGAGCGCCTCGCCGAAGCGCTCGGGCGAGAACAGCGTTTCGCGCAACAGTGCCGCCAACTGGCGTTTGGAAAATGGCTGGCCATAGCCGAAGGGGGTCGTGTCGGAACGGGCCCAGAAGCCGCGTCGGTTACAGGCGACCGCGATCATTCGGCCACCCGGTGTCAGCACGCGCCAGACTTCGGCCAGCACTTCGCGCGGATGCTCGGTCGGTTCCAACATGTGGACCAGGAGCACTCTGTCGACCGAACCGTCGGGAAGGGGAAGCTGCGTCCCTTCGACCAGGGTGGTGGCCGAGGGTCCGCCTTGCGGCCAGTGAATGGTGCCCTGCTCGGCCGGCATGAGGCCGATGACCCGCACGGCCTCCTCCCGATAAGGCTCGAGATAGGGAACGGCATAGCCGAGGCCCGCGACCGTGAGGCCACCTGTGTCGAGCCACCAGGACCGAATGATCCGCGACACGGAGCGATGCGCGATGCGTCCGAGCGGCGCGGCATAGAAGGAGCGAAGGTCGACGACATCGATCGGCATGAAAGCGTTGTCGCATGAACGACGGCGCGGCGGAACTCGGCGGAGACCAGGTCACGCGTTGGTGGCGTAGCGCATGTCGCCGTCCAGACGTCGCGACGCCCGTGATTCGGCAGCCGGTCATGCCGTGCCGACCTGCCTGGACGCCACGAGCGGGTGCACGCGCTCGATGGGTGGTTGTGGGAGCAGTCGCAGCGTTTCCCCGTTTCGAGCTGCAAACGATCGTAAAGGTTGATTCGACCCTGTTCTTTACTCGGCGACATTCCGGCTTAAACGTGGCAGCGCCGGCACGCAGCGTGCCATGGAGTTGCCGATGCGCGCGATCGTCTTTCTGGCCTCTGTTTTTATGGCCATCGGCCTCTGGGCGACGGCGGCCGAAGCGGCGGTCGATATCGAGGTCAACCTCTCCAATCAGACCATGCAGGTCACATCCGGTGACGGCGAGACCCATGTCTGGCCGGTGTCGACCGCTCGCCGAGGCTTCGTGACGCCGCGCGGCCACTACCATGTGCAAAGCCTCCAGGCGATGCACTATTCGCGCAAGTACCACAATTCGCCGATGCCGCATTCCATTTTCTTCAAGGGCGGCTACGCCATCCACGGCACCTATGCGACGGGATCGCTCGGGGCTCCCGCGTCGCACGGCTGCATTCGGCTAGCGCCCGATCACGCGGCGCAGCTCTACCAAATGGTCGAAGCCGAGGGCGCCCGCATCAGCATCATGGGCAGCGTCGGCCGCGGAGACGCTCCGGCCATGCGCAGCCGCGACGATGGACAGGTCGTCAGCAATACCCATCATCGCTCGCATCACGACCGAGCCTATGCCCGCCGCAGGTCGGCCGAAGAGCCGCCGCTGGCTTATGCACCTCTAGCACCGAGCTACGACGACTGGATGCACGATCCTTTCGGCAACCTGGGCGGCTATTGAGCGACCTCAGGCGGGGTCTCGCCGTCCCGGATAGATTGGCAGACCGTCGCCGATAACGACCCAGTCCGGCCGGCTCGCGGCCTCGACGTGATCCTTGGGCGGCGCGGCGCCAGGATCGTCGAGGCTGGCCGTGATGACGTCGATTTCGGCCGGCGAGGCATCGTGCTCGTAGGTCAGCGACGTTCCGCAGGTTCCGCAGAAGCGCCGGGTCACCTCGGCGCTGGACCGGAAGCTCGCGGGCACGCCAGTTGTGAACCGGAAGGAGTCGTGCGGCACCGTAAACCAGGCGACAGAGACCGCGCCGACCGCGCGCCGACAATCGACGCAATGACACACCGTCTCGTGGAACGGCTTTCCTTCGGCCTCGTATCGAACAGTCCCGCAGAAACAGCCACCGCGCAGCATGGTGCTCTCCCGTCTCGTGTCCCCGCGTCCTCTACCGCGCCGAATTGCGGATCGCGGTCAGTGTGGTGTTCGGCGTCATGGCCTCGGGGTCGACCTTGACGTGCAGGATCGCGGGTTTGCCCGAAGCAAGGGCCCGCTCGAACGCCGGCGCGAACTCTGCCGTTCGTTCGACGGTTTCGCCGTGGCCGCCGAAAGCACGGGCATAAGCGGCAAAATCCGGGTTGCCGAGCGTGGTGCCACTGACGCGGCCCGGATACTCCCGCTCCTGATGCATCCGGATCGTGCCGTACATTCCGTTGTCGACCACGATGATCACGATCGCCAGCCGATACTGCACCGCGGTCGCGAAATCCTGTCCGGTCATCAGGAAGCAGCCATCGCCCGCGAAGGCCACGACGGTCCGCGCCGGATCGAGGCGCTTCGCCCCGATGGCGGCCGGTACCCCATAGCCCATGGAGCCTGACGTCGGAGCCAATTGCGTGCCCCAGCGCCGAAAGCGGTAGAAGCGCCCGGGCCAGATCGCGTAATTGCCCGCACCATTGGTTAGGATGGCGTCGGCCGGCAGCCTCTCGCGCAGCCAGGCCACCACGCGACCCATGTCGACCGGGCCCGGAACGGCCGGCGGCGTTTCGGTCCAGGCGAGGTAATCGGCACGCGCTTCCGCTGCAGCGTCGGGCCAGCCGATCTCGTTTGGCGGCTGCACGGCCTCGAGCGAGGCCGCGAAGGTCCTGGGGGCCGCGTAAATGCCGAGCGCCGGATGATAGACCCGGCCGATCTCGCCCGCGTCGCCGTGCACGTGGACGAGCTTCTGCCGCGGCACCGGAATGTCGAGCAGCGTGTAGCTCTGCGATGGCATCTCGGCCAGGCGGCCTCCGACGAGGAGCAGGAGATCGGCATCGGCGATCCGGGCCTTGAGCTTCGGATTCGGGCCGATGCCGATTTCCCCCGCGTAGTTCGGGTGGGTCGCATCGAACAGGGCCGCACGCCGGAAGGAAGTCGCGACCGGCAGGGCGAAGCGTTCGGCGAAGCGCGCCACCGCGGCGCAGGCGGTCGCGGTCCACCCGGAGCCGCCGAGCACCAGCATGGGCCGCTCCGCGGCCCAGAGAAGTTTCTGCAGCTCCGCCATCTGGGGCAGGCCCGGCCAGGGCAAGGCGGGTTCGACCCGCGGGGCGTCCGTGACCGTAGCCGTCTCGGTCAGCATGTCCTCGGGCAGCGCGATCACGACCGGCCCCGGCCGGCCCTGCAGGGCCACATGGAAGGCGCGCGACAGGATTTCCGGGATGCGCGCCGGGTCGTCGACCTCCGTCACCCACTTGGCGATGCTGCCGAAGACCGCCCGGTAGTCCATCTCCTGGAAGGCGCCGCGGCCCCGCATGGCGCGCCCGACCTGGCCGACGAAGAGGATCAGCGGCACGGAATCATGTTCGGCGATATGCAGGCCCGCAGCCGCATTGGCGGCACCGGGCCCGCGCGTCACCATGCAGATGCCGGGGCGGTTGGTCAGCCGGGCGCAGGCATCCGCCATCATGGCGGCGCCGGCCTCGTGGCGGCAAACGGTGAGCGCGATGGGGGCGTCGTAGAGCGCGTCGAGCACCGCAAGATAGCTCTCGCCCGGCACGCAGAAGACATGGTCGACGCCTTGCGCCACGAGCCCGGCGACGAGAATCTGTCCGCCCGTCCGACCGTTAGTGGGTATGGTCATCGCACCACCTCCCTGATCCCGACAGTGTCGCCGCTTGTGCCTCCCCAGGCGGGATCGGCCAGGATCTCGGCTTCGTGCTGTCCGAGGCTCGGAGCCGACCGCGTGCTGGCCGCCGGAACGCCGTCGATCACGATCGCCGAGCGCACGCCGGGAGTGGTGCCACCTGCGGCTTCGGGATTGGACAGCGACAGCTTGAGGCCTCGGGCCGCGACCTGAGGATCTTCGAAGACCTGCGACACGGTATTGATGGGACCCGCCGGAACGTGAACGGCGTCGAGGCGTTCGAGCAGTTCATCGCGCCGCCAGACCGAGGTGAGCGCGTGGAGGGTCGTGGTGAGGGCGTCGCGATTTATCACCCGGGCCTTGCTGAGGGCAGAATCGGGCGCATCGGCGAGATCCGGCCGGCCCAGGGTCTCGACCAGTTTGCGGAACTGCCCGTCGTTGCCGGCCGCGATGATGATGTGCCCATCCATCACCGGAAAGACGTCGTAGGGCACGATGTTGGGATGGCCGTTGCCGAGCCGGCGCCCCTCCTGCCCCGAGACCAGGAAATTGAGCGCCTGGTAACCCAGCACCGCCACCTGGGCGTCGAGCAGGGCACAGTCGATCCAGGCCCCCTCCCCGGTGGCGGCGCGGCGGATCAGGGCTGCCTGGATGCCGTTGGCGGCGTAGAGCCCCGTGAAGATGTCGGCGATCGCCATGCCGGCTTTCGTCGGTGGCCCGTCCGGAGCCCCGGTGAGCGACATCGCGCCGCCCATGCCCTGAATGAGAAAGTCGTAGCCGGCGCGGGCCGCATAGGGACCATCCTGCCCGAAGCCCGAGATGGAGCAGACGACGAGTCGCGGATTCAGCGCCCGCAGACTTTCGGGGTCGAGGCCGTAGCGCTTAAGTCCGCCCACCTTGAAGTTCTCGATGACGACATCGGCATGGGACGCCAAGCGCCTGACGAGGGCCTGTCCTTCCCGTGTCTCGAAGTCGGCCGCGATGCAGCGCTTGCCGCGATTGCAGCTATGAAAATACGCCGCTCCGAGATCCTCGCCCGTCTCGCCCATGACGAAGGGCGGGCCCCACTGGCGGGTGTCGTCGCCCGTGCCCGATCGCTCCACCTTGACGACGTCCGCCCCGAGATCGGCCAGGACCTGACCGCACCATGGCCCCGCCAGGATACGGGCGAGTTCCAGGACACGAAGACCGGTGAGAGGTGCAGACATGGAGGTTGGTCCGAAAACACCGCTTTAGGGCGCTGTCCGGCGTGGAGCAACCATGTTCCCGCTGTAGTAGGAGCCACTCGCCGGAAGTTGCCCCGTGCAAAGCGACAGAAGGCCGGAGAACTTGGCGTAAGGCGGAGAAGACCGATATGGCCACGACGGCCTGAAGGTGATCATGGCGCGACGGCTTACTTGGCCGTCACCCATGCCGTCACGAGTGAGGAGCGGGGTCAACCTGCGACCGATACCCGATCTGCCGACCGCATAGGCGGCCGCTTAAACGAGATGCGCCGACAGAAGCTTGTTCATCTCGAACATCGTCGCGCTGTCTTTGCCGAACACGGCTTTGAGGCTCTTGTCTGCCAGGATTTCACGCTTGTTGGCGGGATTCTGCAGGTCATGCTTGCGAATGTATTCCCACACCTTGCTGACCACTTCGGTGCGCGGGAGCGGTTCCGACCCGACGATGACGGCCAGATCCGACGATGGCGTCAGCGGCTTCTTCAGCGCCGAGTTCGGGCCCTTGGTCGAGGTTTTGGCATCCGCCTTGGCCGTTTCCTTGGCTTTAACCGGCTCCTTGGCTTTGGCCGGAGCCTTGGCGGCGGGCTTGGATTTAGGCTCGGCGTCGTCCTTGGTGGTCTTGGCAGTCTTGGTCGCCATCTTGGCTTCTCCCGCTGGGTCGTCTGAACTGTGAATCCGAGGGATTGGCAGAGCAGACCCGAATCCTTCTGCGCAAAACGTGGTTCGGTCAATTGCCGAGATACTCGACCTCTGACTTATCCATACACGAGAAGGCCCTGGAACGAACGCCCGTTCCGCTGCAGCGCTAAAATGGGCACGCGATACACGCAGAAGCAAGGAGAACTGCCGGAAATCGCCACCCCTGATCGCTATGGCTCTGGGTCACCACTCGAATCGCTCGACCGGGCCGGCTCCCGTGAAGAGCAGCGCCGCCTCGGCGACCTCCTTAGGGAAGCTCCGCAAGTCCCCTGGGCGAAACGGCAGACGTGGCAGAGACCGCGCCACCCACGGCCGCGACGGCTTAGTCGCTCCGCTGTTGGTCGAAAAGCCCATGGAACCGCGGACAACCGTCAACCCGGACCTGGGCGTCGAGGAACGCGTCGAAGCGCTGTTGGACCTTGACGAACTCTCGTCGCTGATTCTCGGCTCCTCGAAAGACAAGTTTTCAACAGTCACATGGACGTCATGCTCCGACTGTTGAAAGCTAGAATGGAAGCCGATGTCGAACAATGGCCGCGTTAAGCGGTTTTCAGGTGCAGCATGGCGCGGGCCTCCGCAGGGGTCGCCACGCGCTTTCCGTGCCTCGCGACCAGATCGGCCGTCACGGACACGAGCTCGGCATTGCTCCTGGCAAGCCTATCCTTGGCGATTCGGATGTTGTCCTCGAGACCCGTTCGCACGTGCCCACCGAGCCCGATGGCCCAATCGGCCACTTCCATCTGATGCCGCCCGATGCCGGCTGCCGTCCAGGTAGCATCCGGCAGGACCGTCAGGGCTTCGTCGACCATCACCTTCAAGAGCCGCTCGATCGCCGGCAGGGCGTTCTTGACCCCGAGCACGAATTGCAGATGCGCGTGCCGGTCCATACGGCCCTCGTCGACCAGCCGCTTCGCGCCGTGGATATGCGAGAGATCGAACACTTCGATCTCGGGCTTGACGTCGAAGAGCTTCATCTTGTCGGCAAGCTCGTTCACCAGCGGCGGCTGGTTCTCGTAGACGATCGACGGGAAGTTGACGGAGCCCGTGGAGAGGGACGCCATGTCGGGCCGGAACTCCAGGGCCGCCGAGCGTTGGGCCGGGGTACGGCCGCGGCCTCCGGTCGAGAACTGTACGATCATGCCGGGACAGTGTCGGCGCACGCCCTCCTGTACTTGTCGAAAAAGGTCCGGATCGGAAGACGGCGTTTCGTCCGGGTTGCGCACATGGACATGGACCAGCGTAGCGCCCGCCTCGTAGGCCGCATGCGTCGATTCGATCTGCTGGGAAGGGGTAACAGGCAGGGCCGGGTTGTCGGAGGTCCGCGGGACCGAACCCGTAATGGCGACGCTGATGACGACGGGGGACGACATGGACACTTCTCCTCAGGCGGATCGCGACGGAACCGACAGGTTTGCCACGAGCGCCAGCGCGGTGCGGAGTGCGGCGCCGGTTGCGACCGTCATCTGGGGGACGACAAGCCATTCGAGCGTCCAGGCGGCACCCGAGCGCTCGTTCTCGTGCACCAGCGCGCCGTTCAGGATGCCGCCGAGGCCGGCGGTGAAACGCGCCAAGGCGACGAGCAGTTCGGCCGCAACCGGGTTCTGCTTGTGGGCCATGGCGGATGAGGTACCACCGCCGCCGAGTCGTGCGGTGCCGATCTCGTTCTGCGCCATGAGGGCGACATCCTGGCCCATCTTGCCCACGCTTCCCGTCACCAGGGCAAGCCAGGATCCGAATTCGACGATCGCATCCCGCTGCGAATGCCACGGCCGTGCCGGCCCAAGCCCGAGCCGTCGTGCCACGTGGCCCGCGATGGTATCGGCCTCGGAGCCGAGCTCGGTCCGGGTGCCAACCGGCCCCCCGAGCTGCAACTGCAGCAGACGGGGCCGCAACTCGGCGAGCCGGACCTGATGGCGGGCGAGCGGCGCCCTCCAGGTCTCGATCTTGTCGGCCATCGTGAAGGGTAGCGCCTGCTGCATGCGGGTCTGCGCCATCAGGCTCGTGGTGCCGTCGCGGGCCGAAAGGGTTCGAAGCGATGCGTCGAGCCCGGCGATGCGGGCTTCGAAAATCTTCAGCACCGAAACGAGGCGCAGGACGAGGCTCGTGTCGATGATGTCCTGGCTCGTGGCGCCGCGATGCAGGCTCTTCGCGTGGGGCTCGCCCACGGCGGCACGGATCTGGCGAACGAGATCCGGCACGACGACGCCATCGCGGGCGAGGCCGGCCGCGAGGGATGCGCGGTCGGGCTCGAAGCCGACGCAGGCTTGGGCGATCCGAGCCGCGTGCTCGGCCGGAATCAGTCCGGCGGCGGCTTCGGCCTCGGCCAATGCGCTCTCGACCCGCAGCATGGCGGCGAGATCCGCCTCATCGGTGAACCAGGCCTCGACCTCAGGGTCGCCGACAAGGGCGGAGAGAAGCGGAGGTAAGGTCACCGGCGTCTCCGTACGCGAACCCTGAGATCCGACCCTCCTCCACGACGGCCGAACGAGAAGTGATGAGGGGCCTTTCTCTCACACATCGAAGAAGACCGTCTCGCGGTGACCTTGGAGGTGGATGTCGAAGGTGTAGACCGGCAGGCCGTTCTCCAGACTTCGCGGCGCGACCAGCGTCGCGACGCGAGCCGGATGTTCGATGCGTCGCAGGACCGGACAAGCCGCATTGGCCTCGCCTTCGTCGCTGAAATACATCCGCGTCTGCAGCCCGATATTGATGCCGCGCGCCACGAGATAGACCGTGATATGCGGCGCCATCGGCCGTCCGTCGACATAGGGAACAGCGCCCGGCTTGATGGTCTCGAAGCGGAACTCTCCCGTCTCGCGATGCGTCGGCTGGCGGCCCCAACCGACAAAATGCGGGTCGCTCTTGCCGCGCTTCTCCTGCGGGCTGTTGTAGAGACCATCGGCATCGGCCTGCCAGATCTCCACCAGAGCATCGTTGAGCGGCTTGCCGAGTCCGTCGAAAATGCGGCCCTTAAGGAGAATCCTTTCGCCCCGGGTCTCGGGGCCAACCAGCACGAGGCCGAGATCGCCTTCCCAGACGCCGGTGATTTCGACCCAGTTGGGGTTCGTGCCGATATGCACGTAAGGGCCGGCCGTCTGAGACGCGGTCTCCTTCAGATGGTCGAGGCGCTGCGCCATCAGTTCCCCTCCCTCCGGTTCTCGAACAGTGTGGACCTGCGGCCGCGCAGCACGATGTCGAACTTGTAGGCCAGCGAATCCATATGGGTCGTGTTGTTGCGGTCGAGCGCCGCGATCAGCTGCTCGATGGCGCGCTGATCCGGGATGGTGCCGACGATGGGGCATTGCCAGATCATGGGGTCACCCTCGAAGTACATCTGCGTCACGAGCCGTTGCGCGAAGGCGTGGCCGAAAACCGAGAAATGAATATGGGCGGGGCGCCAATCGTTGACGCGGTTGGGCCAGGGGTACGCGCCGGGCTTGACGGTGCGGAAGCTGTAAGACCCGTCGGTCCCCGTGATGGCGCGGCCGCACCCGCCGAAATTGGGATCGAGCGCCGCGTGGTAGGTCTCCTTGTGGTGGCGGTAGCGGCCACCTGCATTCGCTTGCCAGAATTCGAGCAGCACGCCTTCGAGGCCTCGCGCGTTCTCGTCGAGCACGCGGCCATGCACGACGATGCGCTGGCCGATGGCGTCGCCGCCCTTGGACCAGTTGCGGATCAGGTCGTTGTCGAGCGGCCCCAGAATGTCATGGCCGAAGACCGGGCCGGTCATCTCCGAGATCGTGTTGTCGAGCGAGAGAAGGGCCTGTTTGGGGGCGCGAAGCACGGAGGTCTTGTAGTCCGGCGTGAAAGCGGGCGGGTGCCAGCTCCGGTCTCGCTGGTAGTAGCTGCCGTCCTGCGTCATGGCTTCGCTTCTCCCCCGGCCGCGACCGAACGCGCATGCTCCCTTGCCATGGCCGCATCTGCTTCATCGCTTCGAGGCGTGGTTGATGACGACCGGCACGATCCCGCCGACCATGGCTCTGCTCTGTGAGAGACGGTGCCGGTCATGCCTGCACCAGTCCGTCGGTCCCCCGGGTTCTCTCGAGTTCCGTCGCGCGAAGCCGGTCGTACTCGCTCTTCCCGACCGGCACGGCGTCCTTGTGACCGAGATCGTTCAAACGCAGGCGGTAGGTCTCGCGGGTCGTCAGCGCCGCGACGGCCGAGATGATCGTCACGCCGAAGGCGAGCGCACCCACCGTGAGTGGAATGTTGGCCGAGCCGGGCGGTGCGACCGCCGCGAACAAGGCGGGCAGCAGGGCCGTGATCGTCGTTCCCGTATTCTGAGAGATGGCCATCGCCGAGACTCGGACGCGGGTCTGGAACAACTCAGGATACAGGCTGGGATAAACCGCATTGTAGCCCTGATAGACCACGCCCCACATCAGGAGCGACAGAACGATCGCGAGCGGGACGCTGTGGATGCTGATCGCGTAGAGATAGGCGAAGGCGAGCAGGCCCGAGCCGATCGCACCGACCATGACCGGCATGCGGCGCCCGATCCGGTCCGACAGGTTGCCGACGTAGGGAATGACCGCCACGGCCACGATGTTGCCGAGCACCGGGATCCACAAGTAGAGGTCCTTCGAAAAACCGATGCCATAGGCGGGCTGCACCGCATAGGCCGCCCCGAAGATCGTGGCGACGACCGGGATGACGTTCATCAGCGCCATGCAGACGACGCGCAGCATATCGGGCCAACTGGTCTGGAAGGCCTGCACGACGGGCGCTCGCGGGATCTCGCCATGCGCGCCCTCCTCCTTGAAGGCCGGCGTCTCTTCGACCTCGCGGCGGATCATGTAGCCTGCGACGATCACGAGGGCGCTGAGCAGGAAGGGGACGCGCCAACCCCAGGCGTTGAAGGCCTCCTCCGGCATGAAGCGGGCGATCGGCAGGAACACGGCTGCCGCCATGATTTGTCCCGCCTGCACCCCCTGCAGGGTGAAGCTCGCGAAGAAGCCGCGCCGACCGAAGGGCGCATGTTCGAGGATCATCGAGCTCGCGCCGGAAATCTCGCCCGCCACTGCGAAGCCTTGGATCAGGCGCAACGCGACCAGCAGCACCGGTGCGAGCACGCCGATCTGTCCATAGGTCGGCAGCAGGCCGACCGCCATGGTGGAGAAGCCCATCAGGAACATGCACAGGATCAGCACATATTTGCGCCCGTGCGTGTCTCCCCAATGGCCCAGCACGACCGCGCCGATCGGGCGTGCCACGTAGCCCACCCCGTAGGTCGCCAGCGAGGCCACGATGGCCGCGGTCGGGTTGCCTGAGGGAAAGAACAGTTGCGGAAATACGAGCGCCGACGCGGTCGCATAGATGAAGAAATCATAATATTCGAGCGCCGAGCCGATCCAGCCGCTGGCCGCCGCCTTCTTCGATTGCCGCCGTGAATGCGCGCTTGGGTGTGCGTCGTCCATCCCATCCTCCCGTTGCCGAAGGCGGCTCATTGGGCCGCTCTTGTCTGCCTATCCGCGTGACCGCCCGTCAGCCCGAGGCGCCGATCTCCCCGAAGGCGCGGATCATCCGGTCGCTGTCCGGCTCGCGGCCGGTGAAGAGCCGAAAGGCCGCGACGGCCTGAAAAACCGCCATACCGCCGCCGTCGAGGGTCCGGCATCCGAGCGCCCGTGCGCGTCGGATCAACTCGGTTTCGAGCGGGAAATAGATGATCTCGGCGACCCACAGCGCCGGTCGCAAGAGGTCGGCCGGCAGCGGGAGACCCGGATGGGCCTCCATGCCGATCGGCGTCGCGTTGATCAGGCCGTCCGCCGCAGCCAGCGCCGTCGCGCGATCGGTGCCTGCGACGACCCGGCCCGCCCCGAAGGTCCGCGAGAGGTTCGCGGCGAGGCTCTCGGCCCGTTCGTGGTCGATGTCGAAGATCGTGAGTTGCCGGGTGCCCAGCGTCAACGCCGCATGGGCGACCGCTGCGCCTGCGCCGCCCGCGCCAAGCTGCACCACCCGCTCGAGCGCCGCACCTTCCATCCTTTCGCGGAAGGGCTCGGCGAAGCCGGACCAATCCGTGTTGTGTCCGATCCTTCGACCACCCCGGAACAGTACGGTATTCACCGCTCCCAGCGCCCGCGCGTCATCCGAAATGTCGTGGAGGTGCGGGATGACCGCCTGCTTGAACGGATGGGTGATGTTCAGCCCGTCGAAGCCGAGCCGCTCGGAGTTGGTCATCAACTCGGGCAAGGCGTCGACCCCCAAGCCGAGTGCGGCCAGATCGATCAAGCGGTAGATGCAGCGCAGGCCTTGTGCCTCAGCCTCCCGCATGTGCATCTCGGGCGTCCGGGAGCCCTGGATGTCCTGGCCGATCAGGCCGAGGAGAACGGATGGCGCGCGAGCGAAGCGGCTCATCGCGTCGCGGCGTCGAGAAAGACGGCCTGAGGGCACGCGAGGAGACCGACGGACATCCGTGGGCACATGGTCGTTTACCCCATGGGGCTTTCGATGGCTTTTACGCCGGTTCGGGCGCTGATCGAAGCCTCTTTCGAGCGTTCGGCGGACCCATCACCACTCGCTTAGGAATGTACTATACGGTTAGTACATTTAGCAACACCGTTTTTCGGTGATGTGCTACATCGTCATCGGCAACGCCCACCGCCGCTTCACGCCAGGCGCTGGCCGCTGTAGGGAACGGCATGGACGGCAACGCGCCCGAGAACACCCAACGAGAGCCCGCCGCGACGGGCTCGCCGGCCGCTACACCCGGCCGGCCGCGCCGCTCGGCAGATGACGGGCTCGACAGCCGGGAAGACATCCTGCGGATCGCGACCGAGGAATTCGCCAGGGCCGGATTGTCGGGTGCCCGCGTCGATGCCATCGCGGAGCGGACCCGCACTTCGAAGCGCATGATCTACTACCATTTCGGCAGCAAGGAGGGTCTCTACCTGGCCGTGCTGGAGCGCGCCTACGGAGCCATTCGCGAGGTCGAAAACGCCGAGGCGTTTCCCATGCGCGATCCGGTCGAGGCGATCCGGCGGCTGGTCGAACTCACCTTCGATTACGACGAAGCGCATCCTGAATTCGTGCGCCTGGTGGCCATCGAGAATATTCATGCCGCTCGGCACATGAAGGACTCGTTGGCGCTTCGTTCGCTCAACGTGTCGGTGATCAACGTGCTCGGGCGCATCCTGGAGCGCGGCCACCGCGACGGGGTGTTTCGCGGCGGGCTCGACCCCGTCGACGTCCACATGCTGATCAGCGCCTTCTGCTTCTTCCGCATCTCCAACCAGCACACCTTCGGCGTGATCTTCGACCGGGACCTGACGTCGCCAGCGGCGCGGGCGCGGCACAAGGTGCTTATCGTCGAAACCGTGCTGGCCTATCTTCATCCGGCGCCGTGCTCGTCCGCTACACTGACCAAGTTCCGGGAGGGAGCCCGCCATGAAAACCTCGATCGCGACAGTATCCTTGAGCGGTGATCTCCGGGACAAGATCGAAGCCATCGCGCAGGCCGGGTTCGACGGCGTCGAGATCTTCGAGAGCGACTTCATCGCCTTCGACCATTCCCCGCGCGAGGTTGGCCAGATGGTGCGGGACGCCGGTCTCGCCGTCACGCTGTTCCAGCCCTTCCGCGACTTCGAAGGTCTGCCCGAGCCGTTCCGCGCCAAGGCCTTCAGCCGGGCCGAGCGCAAGTTCGACGTGATGCAGGAGATCGGCACGGATCTGATCCTGGTCTGCTCCAACGTGTCCGAACTTGCCCGGGGGGGCATCGATCGCGCGGCGGCCGACCTGCACGAACTGGGCGAGCGGGCGGCCCGGCGGGGCCTCAGGATCGGTTTCGAGGCCCTTGCCTGGGGCCGGTTCGTCAACGACCACCGGGACGCGTGGGAGATCGTTCGTCGCGCCGATCATGGCGCGGTGGGGCTGATCCTCGACAGCTTTCATACGCTCTCGCGTGGCATCGAGGTCGGCAGCATCCGGTCCATTCCGAAAGAACGGATCTTTCTCGTCCAGCTTGCCGATGCGCCGAAGCTGCAACTCGACCTGCTGTCCTGGAGCCGTCACTTCCGCTGCATGCCGGGCCAGGGCGACCTGCCCGTGACAGCCTTCATGGAGGCAGTCCGCGCCACGGGCTACGACGGTGTGCTATCGCTGGAAATCTTCAATGACCAGTTCCGCTCCGGGTCGGCCAACACGGTCGCGATCGACGGCAAGCGATCGTTGGTGTTTCTCGACGATCAGGTCAGTCGAGCTTCGGGACCGGTGCCGGAGCACGAAGCGCTCCCGCCACGATCGCCCTGCTCGGGAATCGAGTTCATCGAATTCGCAGTCGACGACCAGGCCGCCACCCTGCTGGGTACCTTGATCCGATCGCTCGGGTTTCGGCAGAGCGGGACGCATAAAACGAAAGACGTGACGCTCTGGTCTCAGAACGGTGTCAACCTGCTGATCAACAGCGACCGCGAGGGGTTCGCGCGCTCGTCCTACAACGTCCACGGTCCCTCGGTTTGCGCTCTTTGCCTGCGGGTCGACGATGCTCATGCCGTGGTGGAGCGGGCGAAAGCGTTGGTTGCGACGCCATTCCATCAGAGCGTCCTCGACGGGCAATTGGAGATCCCGGCCATCCGGGGCGTGGGTGGCAGTCTCATCTACTTCATCGACGATCGCAGCGACCTCGCCAGATTGTGGAACATCGATTTCGAGACATGCGGCCAAGCCTCGCCGGAGGACCACGTGGGGCTGACGGGCATCGACCATGTTGCGCAGTCGATGGAGTACGACGAGATGCTGTCGTGGCTGCTGTTCTACACCTCGCTTCTGGATGTCACCAAAACACCCAGCCTGGACATTCCCGATCCGGGTGGCCTCGTGCGCAGCCTCGTGGTGCAGACCGCCGATCGTTCGTTGAGCCTCGTCCTGAACGGATCGCAGAGCCAGCACACCGCCTCGGCGCGCTTCCTCAGCGAGTTCTTCGGGTCCGGCGTGCAGCACATCGCGTTCACCACGAATGACATCGTCCAGACCGCTCGCGCCATCAAAGCATCCGGACTGGAGACTTTGCCCATCCCGGACAACTACTACGACGATCTGGAGGCGCGCTTCGATCTGGCGGATGACGGGTTGGCAGAGCTGAAAGAGCTTGGCATCCTTTATGACCGTGATGGCGACGGTGAGTTCTTTCAGATCTTTACAAGAACGTTCGACAGCCGTTTCTTCTTCGAGATCGTTGAACGCCGCGGCTACAAGGGCTTCGGTGCGAGCAATGCCGCGATCCGACTGGCGGTTCAACAACGTCTTTCGCGGCATCCTGCAATTCCGAGGCACTGAAACGCAGCTTTTGTCCTCCGGCCGGAGCTGAAGCGCCTGTCCGGGCCTAAGCAGCCTTGTGTGGCGAAAGCCACGATTGATTTGGTTTTCTCGAAGCAATCAATGCTGCTTCGAACCTTAAGTGTAAGCAGACTTGTGAGTGTCTGCTTAGAGTGTGTCGGCCTGCTTTCGAGCTCAGAAGACCCACGGACCGTCATCGCGAGCGCAGCGCCCGGTGTCATCTTGCATCGAGGGCTGGGTTGCTTTGTCACTGCGCTCCTCGCAATGACGAACCGTGAAGCTTCGGCGTCTACGACGGTCTGACAGACTGTAGACGCGGGCGGATGGTCTCGCGGATCACGGTTTCCGTCATACGCCGTCGCCTTCCTCCTCCCCGGCCGCCACGGGGGGCGCATCCTCCGCCGCCATGGCCGCATAGGTCTGCTTCATGACCTTGATGGCGTGGTTGGCGGCCGGCACGCCGGCGTAAACCGCGACATGCAGCATGGCTTCGGCGAGGTCCTCCGGCGTCGCACCGGTGTTCCGCGTGGCACGGACATGCAGCGCCACTTCATCGTGGTGTCCGAGCGCCGCCAGAAGCGCCAGCGTGACGATCGAGCGCTCGCGCTTCGTGAAGCCCGGGCGCGACCAGACGGAGCCCCAGGCGCCTTCCGTAATGAAGCGCTGGAAACCTTCATCGAAGGGCGTGACGGCCGCCGAGGCCCGCGCCACATGGGCCTCGCCCAACACCGAGCGCCGAACCGCGAGGCCTTCCGCGTAGCGCGTGGATTCGTCATTCATCGTCGAGTCCGTCGAGGTGGGCCGCGATCAGTTCGGCCAAGGCGTCGGGCTGCTCGATACAGGGCAGATGCCCGGCGCCGGGGATCGTCTCGAACCTTGCACCCGGGATCCGCTCCGCCGTGGCACGGACGAGGTCGGGCGGCGTGGCGAGGTCGCCATCTCCCACCACCATGAGGGTCGGTGTAGCGATCTTGGCAGCATCGGCCGTGAGATCGGCATCGCGGATCGCGGCACAGGAAGCCGCGTAGCCGGCCCGCGACTGCCGTACCAGCATGTTGCGCCACACCCGCATCGGCAGCCGTTCCTCGGCCCGGTACTCAGGGGTGAACCAACGTTCCATGACGCTGTCGCCGATCGCTTCGAGCCCGTCCTTCTCGATGGCCGAGATGCGGCTGTTCCAGCCCGCGGCATCGCCGATCTTGGCGGCCGTGTCGCAAAGGACCAGGGCGGCCAGCCGCTCGGGCGCCCGCACGGCCATCCGTTGAGCGATCTGGCCGCCGATCGACAGGCCCACCAGGGCCATGCGCTCGATGTCGAAATGGTCGACGATCGCCAGCAGGTCGTCGACGTGGCGGTCGATGGTCACGGGACCGGTGCCGAGGTCCGACAGACCGTGGCCTCGTTTGTCGTAGAGGAGCAGGCAGTAGTCCTCGGCGAAATGCGCCGCCACCTGGTCCCAGATGCGGAAGTCGGTGCCGAGCGAGTTCGAGAAGGCCAGGACGGGCTGCTCCTCCGGATCGCCGATCAGTTCGGCATGAATGACGGCATCGTGGCTCTCGATGAAAATCATGTCGGTCTCGCGGGCTGGCGACATTGGACGGGTAGGCCTAGCCGCTTCACGAAGGCACTGCAGAGGCGCCAAGCGGGCCCTACGTCCAGACGGACGCTGTTTCATGTGAAACAGCGTTCGTCGGAACGGTCAGACTATGCGGCCCGCCGACACCACGGCCTGGGCTGCGAGGCCGGCAAACAGCAACAGACCGGCGTTTCGGTTGGAGCGGAACAGGTCGAGTGCGAGGCGTGGATCGTCGGCCCTGATCCGGATCACCTGGGAAGTGAGATGCAGCGCGAAAGCCGCGAGTCCCAGCCAAGCCCATGTCCCTGCCCCGACGCCCACCAGAGCGGCCCCGCAGGCCACCAGCGCCAGCCCATACAACGAAGCCACGCCGCCCCGCACGTGCGCCCCGAATCCGATCGCGGTCGAGCCGATGCCGACAACGGCATCATCGGCGATGTCCTGGAGCGCGTAGATCGTGTCGTAACCCATGGTCCACAGGATGGCACCGGCATAAAGAGCCAACGGCGGCCAACCGAGGCTGCCGGTCGTGGCGGTCCAACCGACGAGCGCCCCCCAGGCGAAGGCAAGTCCGAGCACGAACTGCGGCCAATTGGTGATCCGCTTCATGAAGGGGTAGACCGCGACCGGTGCCAGGGCCGCGAGGCCGAGCCCGACGGTGGCGCGATTGAAGCAGAGCAGAACCGCGAGGCCGACGAGCGAGAGCGCGATCAGGAAAGCCAAAGCGGCCCTGGCGCCGACCCGGCCGCTCGCCAGAGGGCGCCCTCGCGTGCGTTCGACCTTGCGGTCGAGATCCCGATCCACGAGATCGTTGAACGTCGAGCCTGCGCCCCGCATCACGATGGCACCCACCGTGAACAGCGCCAGATGCACTAGGCTCGGAGGCTGCCGGACCGCGACCGCGGCGAGGGCGGTACTCCACCAGCATGGGCCGAGCAGCAATTGCCAGCCGATCGGTCGGTCGATCCGCGCCAGCTGAACATAGGGCTGCGCAAAGCTCGGCCAGCGCCCGAGTGACGGGGAGGCGGCATCGGGGAGGCTATGGTCGGTCATGTCTGGCCGGTAGGTGCCGCAACGGATAGAGCGCCGAATGCCTCGATCAGAGCGGTCCGGCGGGGAGCTTGAGAGCGGGGACTTGGCTGGCCTGCTGCTGGGCTGCCTTGGCCTGCATTTCCTTCATTTTAGCGATCATCCCACAGGCCTTGACCGCGAAGGAGCTGATTTGTGCCTGGGACTGCGAGACCTTGGTCACGAGATCGTCCGGAAGGCTGCACCAGTCCTTGTTCTTCTGCATATAGGCCGCAACATTGCCCTGCGCGGCCGCGAGCGCCTTTAATTGGGGGCAGGCCTCGACCGGATCGATCTTTCCGCCATGAACCTTCTTGTTCTTCTCGAGGGCCGCGTTCACTACGGCACGCTTGGCCGACAGCTCGCCGAGGTCGGAGTTGCAATCGGCCCGGGCAACTGCGGGCACCAGCAGCGCCGCCACTACCGCAGCGGCGAGAAGGCCGTTGAACCGATGCGACACAGGCGAACGTGCGAACATGCCGGGACTCTCTAGGTTGCGGCCTGGGTCCGATGCCGCGATGCCGATGAACATCCCAGGAGGGGAGCCTTGCAAAAGCGGCAGCTTGATGACGCCTTCACCTTGACAATAATCTTATAGGCTGTGCAGGCGGAAACTGCACGATCGAACTTGCTGGGAGCAGTGTGCCTTGGCCCGCTACGATTTTTCGGCGCCCCGGATCTGTGTTGCCGGTTCTCTCGACGCCGAGCAACCGGTGCTGCTCACGCGCGATCAAGCGCATTATTTGGCCAACGTGTTGCGCTTAAGCAACGGAGACACTGTCCTGGCGTTCAATGGCCGCGACGGCGAGTGGCGCTGCCGTTTCGAAGGACGCAAAGGCAGTGCAACCTTATCGCCGGCCGAACGCCTTCGTTCGCAACCAGCGACCAGCATGATGATAAAGCTGTGCTTCGCGCCGTTGAAACATGCCCGGCTCGACTACATGGTGCAGAAGGCGGTCGAGATGGGGGCGGGCTGCCTGCAGCCGGTCATCACGCGCCGCACCCAGGCGGCACGGGTGAACGAGGAGCGCATGCGGGCCAATGCGGTCGAAGCGGCCGAGCAATGCGGCATCCTGACCATCCCCGAAGTTCGATCCTCACAGAGTTTCGATACCCTGGTGGCCGCCTGGGAGCCGGACCGCTGGATGGTGTTCTGCGACGAGGATGCAACGGTCGCCGATCCGATGTTAGCCCTGGCCGAGCTGCGCGACGACGTGAACCCCGGGGTCATCATTGGACCCGAGGGCGGCTTCGACGAAAGCGAGAGGCAGGCCTTGATGGCCCTGCCGCGCCGTATCAGGATCTCGCTCGGCCCTCGGATCTTACGAGCCGATACGGCAGCAGTCGCGGCCTTGGCACTGGTTGGTGCCGTGCTCGAGGCGAGACCGGGTTGATGAAGCACGACGAGATCAGAAAATCGGCATGCCACCCGCTACCGTGATGAGTGCGCCCGAAGTGTAACTGCTCTCGTCGGACGCCAGCATGACATAGGACGGAGCGAGTTCCACCGGTTGCCCGGGGCGTCCGAAGGGAACCTGCGAGCCAAACGTCTCGACCGCTGTGTCGTCCATGCCGGCCGGGATAAAGGGAGTCCAGATCGGGCCCGGAAGGACCGCATTCACCCGGATTCCCTTTTCGGCCAGCATCTGTGCGAGGCCCAGCGTCATGTTGGAGAGGGCACCCTTTGTGGCGCTGTACGCCAGGAGCGATGGCATCGGGTGTTTGGAGTTGACCGATGACGTGATGATGATCGAGCTGCCCGGTTCCATAAAGGCTGTCGCCGCCTTGGTCAGGTAGAACGGGCCGAAAACATTGGTCCGGAAATGTTTTTCGAAGATCTCGTCCGAAATGTCGTCGAGCCCTTCGTTCGGGTGCTGATAAGCGCCGTTGTTCACCAGCACGTCGAGCCGACCCAGTTCGGCGGCAGTGCGTTTCACGATCTCACGGCAATGCGCCGCGTCCGAGATGTCGCCCGGCATCAGGATGCATTTGACCCCGGCCTTCTCGACCCAGCCTGCCGTGTCCTCGGCATCTTTCTGTTCGTCGAGATACGACAAGGCGACCTGCGCGCCCTCGCGGGCATAGGCGATCGCGACGGCTCGCCCAATGCCGCTGTCGGCCCCGGTGATCAGAGCAGTCTTGCCGGCCAGCCGGCCGGAGCCCTTGTAGCTCTTCTCGCCATGGTCTGGCTCGGGGCTCATCTTGCCGGTCCTGCCGGGGAAGGATTGAGCCTGCGCCTTGAAGGGCGGGCGCGGATACAATGTCAGGGGATCGGTCGACATGACGGTTCTCCGGTCGGGGCCGGGGTCAACAGCCCGATCCGTCCGGGGTTCCTCGGACGAAACTGCGGCATCGGCTCACGCGTGGCCGGCCTCGGCCGACAGCATGCCCGGGTTGATGCCGAGCTTGCGCAGCGCCCGCTCGTACTTGGTGTCGAGCAGGCCATCGAAAATCAGGCTTTCGTCGGCCGGACAGTTCAGCCAGCCCATGTGCTGGATCTCGTCTTCGAGCTGCCCCGGAGCCCACCCCGCATAGCCGAGCGCCAACATGGCCCGTTGCGGGCCGGTTCCCTTGGCGATGGCCCGCAGGATATCGACGGTGGCAGTCAGCGAGATGTCGTCGTCGATCGGCATGGTCGAGTTGTCGACGAAGTAGTCGGCGGAATGCAGGACAAAACCCCGGCCCGTTTCGACCGGACCACCCTTGACGACCGGGATCCCGCCGGCGCGGGGCGGCAGCCGGATGGCGTCCTCGGACGCGATCACGTCGAGTTGCACGAGAAGGTCCGTGAAATTGACCTTCTTGGCCCGTTGGTTGATCACGATCCCCATGGCGCCATCCTGCGAATGGGCGCAAAGGTAGATGACCGAACGGTTGAAGCGGCTATCGCCCATGGTCGGCATGGCGACGAGAAGCTGGCCGTCGAGATAGGATGGCTGGCCGAGTCCCGGCGAAGCGGAGTCTGATCTCATTCGCAATCCTATGCCCGGTCCCGGCTCAGCCGCAAGCCGGGCGAACCAGGCGCCGAGTTCCTTGCGTGATTCGGCAGCCGATCTGTCCGCACCCGCTGGCCAAAAACCGTCGACCCGTCCTATGCCGTCCATCGTGAAGCATGATCGTGGCGATCCTTCGATGGAGCCGGGCCGCCGCGGGTCCGTCCGACGACCCGGGACCTTCAACGGCATCGTCTTACTCTGCGGGACCATGGCCTCGCTCTGCGGGATCGTGGCCTCGACCGGCCAGTGTCGGGCGGCCGAGTCCACGGCCTGGGTCTCCGGCGCCCATTCCTCGGCCCGTCTCGTCGAGGCGGCGGCTCCGAGCCCCGCGGATTCCGCCGGCGGATCGCCCTTCGCGCCTTTGCTGGCCGGGATCGAGGTCCGACTGGACCCGCATTTCATCACCTACTGGCGCGACCCGGGGGATGCCGGCGTGCCGCCATCCTTCGATGTCGCGGCTTCGACGAACCTCAAGTCCGCCGAGGTGCGCTACCCGGCGCCCGAGCGCCTGGACGAGGCCGGAACGGAGGCCTTCGGCTACAGCCGCGATGTCGTGTTCCCCGTAGTGGTGACGCCGCTCGATCCCGCGAAGCGGGTCACCCTCGCGATCGGATTCAACTATGCCGTCTGCTACAATATCTGCCTGCCCGCCCGGGCCGAGCTGCGGCTCACGCTCGATGGACGGCCCTCCGCAGAGGGGACGCGGGTCGAGGCCGCGCTGGCCGCCGTGCCGCGCCGGGCGAACCTCGGTCCGGACGGTGCCCTGCCCCGCATCCTGAACATGCGCCCAGACCTCGAAGCGCCGGTTGGGGAGCGGTATACGGTCGAGGCTGCCGTCGGCGAGGCCAGCGGCACGTTGTTCGTGGAGGCGCCCGAGGGATGGGCCTTCGAGGCGGGAGCGCCGGTCGATACGACGGCGGCGCCCAGCGGCGCGGCGCCCAGCGGCGGCGTAAAGCAGCTCGTGTTTCCCGTGAAACGTCTCGACGCCCCCAAGGGGCAGTTGCGGCCGACTACGCCCGTGACCCTGACGCTGGTGACGCCTTCCGGCGCGATCGAAGTGCCGGTGCAACTCGACGCGGGGCCGGCGACGCCGTAGAAGGGGTTTTCACCTCTATCTTCGGAGTTACCCGATGGCGATCCAGATCGGCGACCGCCTGCCGCAGGCCACCTTCTACGTGACGACCCCGGACGGCATGGATGCCCGGACCAGCGACGACGTGTTCAAGGGTCGCAAGGTGGTTCTGGTGGCTGTCCCGGGCGCCTTCACGCCGACCTGCGACCGCAACCACCTCCCGGGTTTCGTCACCCATGCGGAGGCCATCAAGGCCAAGGGCATCGACGCGATCGCGGTCACGTCCGTGAACGACGCCTTCGTGCTGAAGGCCTGGGCCAAGGCTTCGGATCCGGAAGGCCGGATCGAGTTCCTGTCCGACGGCAACGCGGATTTCGCCAAGGCCATCGGGCTTTCGATGGACGGATCCGGGAGAGGCTTCGGCACACGCTCGCAGCGCTACGCCATGATCGTCGACGATGGCGTGGTTCGCGCGCTCGCGGTTGAAGATTCGCCCGCCAACGCCGATGTGTCGGGAGCCGAGGCCTTGCTGGCCCGGCTCGACCAGCCGCTCTCATCCGTTTGAGCCGCTGGTCGACACGCTCACCGTCGAACCTTCGATCCAACCGAAACTGCCCGCCGTGTCCGCTTCCTCCCTCGCGTTGCCGCTTCCAAAGTCCGAGACCGCCGCTGCCGGGGCCGACGCCTCGGTCCGGCCGTCGGCCGCCAAACCGTCTCTCGCCGGGATGACCCGTGCGGAACTCAACGACGCTCTCCACGCCGTTGGGGTGCCCGAGCGCGAGGCGAAGATGCGCATCGCGCAACTCTGGCACTGGATCTATTTCCACGGCGTGACCAGCTTCGATGCCATGCTGAACATCGGCAAGCCGCTCAGGGCGCGCCTGACCGAGTATTTCACGCTCGACCGGCCGAAGGTCGTGGCCGAACAGGTTTCCGTCGACGGGACCCGGAAGTGGCTGATCCGCATGGACTCTACCGGGCCGCACGACCGTGGCGCGGAGATCGAATGCGTCTACATCCCCGAATCCGATCGGGGCACACTCTGTGTATCGAGCCAGGTCGGCTGCACGCTCACCTGTACGTTCTGCCACACCGGCACGCAGAAACTCGTGCGCAATCTCACCTCGCGGGAGATCGTGCTGCAGCTTCTCGTCGCGCGCGATCGACTCGGCGACTTTCCCGGGCTCACGCCGCCGACCGACGGTCTCATTCCCTCCGGCGAAGGTGTGAGAGCCGTGTCCAATATCGTGTTCATGGGCATGGGCGAGCCGCTCTACAATCTCGACAACGTACGCGACGCGATCGGCGTATTGTCGGACGGCGACGGGCTGTCCTTGTCGCGGCGCCGGATCACGGTTTCGACCTCCGGCGTGGTGCCGCAGATCGAGGCGCTCGGCCGCGACGTCGGTGCCATGCTGGCGATCTCGTTGCACGCGGTGCGGGACGAGTTGCGGGACGAACTCGTTCCGCTCAACAGGAAATACCCGATCCGCGATCTTCTCGAGGCTTGTCGGACCTATCCTGGCGTTTCGAATGCTCGCCGCATCACGTTCGAATACGTGATGCTGAAGGGCGTCAACGATTCGGCACGGGATGCGCGCGATCTCGTCCGCCTGCTCAAGGGTATTCCGGCGAAGATCAACCTCATACCGTTCAATCCATGGCCCGGAACCCGCTACGGCTGCTCGGATTGGTCGACGATCGAGGCCTTTTCCGACATCGTGTTCAAGGCCGGCTACGCGAGCCCGGTCCGGACACCGCGGGGCCGAGATATCTTGGCGGCCTGTGGGCAGTTGAAAAGCGAGACTGAGAAGCTTCGGGCTCGGGCTCGGCTCCTGCTGGATCAAGAGCCGGCCGTTGCGGCACGAGAGTCACACGACAAGGCGTAATCTGTTGCGCCCGGCAGTTTCGTACGATCCGTCGCTGAAAAGGCTTGGCGAATGGATCGAGAGACGCTATGGTGCAGTCGGAAAACGGGTTTGACAGCCCGTGTGGATGCTTCTTAGCCCACGTCCTAGCTTGTCTCATTCCTGCGGTTGGCTCTGATCCATCTGAGATCGCTGACTTTTACGGATGGTTTCGCAGCTAGAGGTCAATCCGGCAGAGTTCATAAGGGTTTCTCATGGTTCCGCACCGACCGGGTATGATCCGTCGGGATCCAAGGTCGATAACCGGATGGCTTCGGCTGCAAGACACAAATTGATGGCACCGCTGGCGGATGCCCCGTATGGCTTCGGCCTGCGAGCGGTTGCGGGCCTGATGTCACCCAAGGACGTTCGATGAGACCAGGTCAGAATAAGCGCATGCGCGGCCGTAACCCCAACAACAATAGCAGCAACAACGGCGGCAACCGCAAAGGCCCAAATCCCCTGACGCGGTCCTATGAGTCCAATGGCCCGGATGTTAAGATTCGAGGCAACGCTCATCATGTGGCTGAGAAATATCTGCAGTTGGCGAGGGACGCGCAATCTTCCGGCGACCCGGTAGCGGCTGAAAGTTACCTTCAGCATGCAGAACATTACTTTCGCCTGATCGCCAGCGCACAGCAGGCTCAGATGGGACATAGTCGCCCGCCGGAAGAGGTGGACGACAATGCCGATGACGACGACAGCGGCATTCCCGATCGGTTCGCGTCGCCGCAACCCGCGGCCCCCTTCGTGCCGACTCCACCGCCCCCTGCGCCTCAACCCTATCAGGCCGATCGCCAACCCTATGCAGGGGACCGACAGCCTTATGCCGAGCGACAGAACAACGGTTCGGGCGAGCGACAGCCCTACGCGGATCGTCAAAACTTCAACGGTGACCGACAGAGCCCACCATCTCAGGACCGCAACGGCTACGATCGTTCGCAGCGCCAGGATCGCAATGGGATGGGGCGGAACCGGCCCTATCGCGAGAATGGAGACCGCGGGCCAGACCTCCGGAACGGTGATCGTTCGGCGGAAGGACGGTCCGGCGATCGCTTGCCGGAGGGGCGGTCCGGCGATCGCTTGCCGGAAGGACGGTCCGGCGATCGCTTGCCGGAGGGACGGTCCGGCGATCGCTTGCCGGAAGGACGGTCCGGCGAGCCAGCAGAGCGCCAGGATCGCACCCGGTACCAGGACCGCCCGCGCCACGAGCGCGGCAACTACGACCGATCCTTGCAGGACCGCCCCTACCGCGATCCCGCTTCGGAGCAGCCGCGCGACTCCGTTTCCGTTGAGCAACCACGCCTCGATAATGCGGAGCGACCGCCCGAACCCGTGACAGCGACTGCCCGGGCCGAGACGCCGCCGCGGGCCGAGACGCCGCGAGCCGAGGTGACGCCACATGCCGAAACGGCAGCCCGTGTCGAACCCGCAGCGCGAGAGGCCGTGCCGAGAGGCGAGGAACGCTCGCCGCCGCCGGTCGATGCCCCGCCCCGCCCCGCTGTGGCGCGTGTCGCTACGGCTCCGGACGATGGGCCGGGACTTCCTTCCTTCATCACCACGCCGACCCGTGTCGCGCCGGCCGAAGTCGCTCCGGAGCCCAACCTCGCTGGTCCGTCTGCTTTCCCCGGCGACGATGCGGTCGAGGCGCCGAAGTTCCCCCGCCGCCGCCGCCGCACGACCCGTGCTGCGGCCGGTGAATCAGCCGAACCCGCGAGCGAAGGGCCTGTGACCAACGATTGAGGACCATCCGATAACCGGGATCGGCATAACGCTCCGATGTCGATCCCGAACATGATAATGCCGAAGCTTCCTCAACCATATTCGACAAGCGCAAGCGTAGGATTCAGCTTGCCAGATAAAGCAAAGCTTCTTAGCCTCCATAGCCTCCTCCCTTAGGTCGTCAACGATAGCCGGTGCTCATTGCAGCGCTGGATCCTTTGCAGGCTGTCAGACACCCCTCCCCTTTCCAGTTTCGCCGATGATGGCTGTGCTTCAAGCGCGGTCTCGCACGGCACGCCGAGGACAAACTCCCCATGCGGGAAATCAAGCTTCAGGACCTGAAATCCAAACCACCCACCGAGCTCCTGGCCTTCGCCGAAAGTCACGAGGTCGAAAACGCCTCGCTGATGCGCAAGCAGGAGCTTCTCTTCGCCATCTTGAAGGAGCTCGCGGCGCGCGAGATCGAAATCATCGGGCAGGGGGTCGTCGAAGTGCTCCAGGACGGCTTCGGCTACCTGCGTTCGCCCGACGCCAATTATCTCGCCGGCCCCGACGACATCTACATTTCGCCCTCGCAAATCCGCCGCTTCGGCCTGCGCACCGGCGACACCGTCGAAGGATTGATCCGAGGCCCAAAGGAGGGGGAACGTTATTTCGCCCTCGTCAAGGTCAACAAGATCAATTTCGAGGATCCCGAGCAGATCCGTCACAAAGTCCATTTCGACAATCTCACGCCGCTCTACCCCGACGAGCGCCTGAAGCTCGAGATCGAGGATGGCGGCCGCAAGGACATGTCGTCCCGCGTGATCGACGTCGTAGCACCGATCGGCAAAGGGCAGCGCGCGCTGATCGTGGCGCCGCCCCGCACCGGGAAGACCGTGCTGCTGCAGAACATCGCGCAATCGGTCACGGCCAACCATCCCGACTGCTACCTCATCGTGTTGCTGATCGACGAGCGGCCCGAAGAAGTCACGGACATGAAGCGCTCGGTGAAGGGCGAGGTGGTGTCGTCGACCTTCGACGAGCCAGCGACGCGGCACGTACAGGTCGCCGAAATGGTGATCGAAAAGGCCAAGCGCCTCGTCGAGCATCGCCGTGACGTGGTCATCCTGCTCGATTCCATCACCCGCCTCGGCCGGGCCTACAACACGACCGTACCCTCCTCGGGCAAGGTGCTGACCGGCGGCGTCGATGCGAACGCGTTGCAGCGACCCAAGCGCTTCTTCGGCGCGGCCCGCAATATCGAAGAGGGCGGCTCTCTGACCATCATCGCGACCGCGCTCATCGACACCGGTTCGCGGATGGACGAGGTGATCTTCGAAGAGTTCAAGGGCACCGGCAATTCGGAGATCATCCTCGATCGCAAGGTCGCGGACAAGCGGGTCTATCCGGCGCTCGACATCACGCGCTCCGGCACCCGCAAGGAGGAGCTGCTGGTTCCCTCCGATACGCTGAAGAAGATGTACGTCCTGCGCCGCATCCTGAACCCGATGGGGACCGTCGACGGGATCGAGTTCCTGATGGGCAAGCTCAGGGAAACTCCGAAGGGCAATGCCTCCTTCTTCGAATCGATGAATACTTGACGTAGCCGTCGCCCTCCTTCCGCGAAGCGGGAGAAGCAACAGCGCAGGGAGAAGCCCGGCTCCGTGTCTCCTGATACCATATTCGCGCCGGCGACCGCACCGGGTCGCGCCGCCGTGGCGGTTTTGCGCATCTCGGGACCGGCAACGCGCGAGGCGCTGATGCACATTGCCGGCCGCGTGCCAGAGCCGCGGCGGGCGAGCCTCGCGGCCTTGCGCAGGGACGGCGCGTTGCTCGACCGTGCCCTCGTCCTATGGTTCCCCGGGCCGAATTCTTTTACAGGCGAGGACTCGGCGGAGTTCCAGCTTCACGGGGGCAGGGCGGTGATGGCCGCCGTGCTGAGGGCACTTGCGACCATACCAGGTTGCCGCCCCGCGGAGCCGGGTGAGTTCACGCGCCGTGCCTTCCTCAACGATCGCATGGACCTCGGCGCCGTCGAGGGTCTGGCCGACCTCATCGACGCGCAAACGGACGCCCAGCGTCGGCAGGCGCAGCGTCAGGTCGACGGCGCGCTCGGGCACTGGATCGAGGCGCTGCGCGAGGATCTGCTCTCCGCTCTCGCTTTGGCAGAAGGCGCCATAGACTTTGCTGACGACGACACTCTCGTGGCATCCTTCGAGATGGAGGTGGGCCATCTCGTCGACGACGTGTTGCAGCGTATCGCGGCGGAGCTCGCCCGCGAAGGACGCGGACTGCGCCTGCGCGACGGACTGGCGGTCGCCATTGCCGGACCGCCCAACGCCGGCAAATCGACGCTGCTGAACGCCCTCGCCGGCCGCGAGGCGGCGATCGTCTCGGCGCAGGCTGGCACAACGCGGGACGTGCTGACGGTCGATCTCGAGCTCGGTGGCTACCCCGTGCAACTTATCGACATGGCCGGGCTGCGGGATACCGACGACCCGGTCGAGCGCGAGGGCGTCGCGCGGGCGCGCATGCGGGCCGCCTCGGCCGACCTTGTGCTCTGGCTCAAATCAACAGATCAGCCCGCGGCACCTACCGTCGAGACGGCCGGTGCCCTATGGACCGTCGTCACCAAGACCGACCTCGGAGAAGGGGAGGGCGGCGATCATCACATCTCGGCGCTGACCGGCGCGGGGCTTGACGGGTTGATCGCGGCGCTCGGGCGATTTGCCGCCGCGGCGCTGGTCGACGGCGAGGGGGCCGTGGTGACGCGGCTGCGCCATCGTACGGCGCTGGAGGCGGCGCAGCGCTGCCTCCGCAGCATCAACACGGGGCAGGGGCGCGACTTCGAACTCGTGGCCGAAGATCTTCGGTCTGCTGTCGCGGCCCTGGCCGGCCTTGTCGGAAGGATCGACACCGAAGAGGTGCTCGGCACCATCTTCGCGCGTTTCTGCATAGGCAAGTAGAAAGAGCCGAACGGTTTCACCTGGACAGGCGTATAAAGCATCAAGATTGCAAAGGTGTCGTCTCGCATCTCGCGTCTGTGGCCGTAACTCGCCTCGCATTAGAAGGGCCGCTCCCATCGGATCGTTTGCTCTCGAACACAGTACGTCCGGCCAACTTGCGGTAATCGACATCGACGTGGCATCCACCCCTGCCATTCGGCTTGATCAGCATCACAAGTGAAAAGCCCGGAAAGCTGTCCGTTCGAATGATCGATCGACCGCGCAGCGTGTAGGAGAGCGAATGCCGGGTGCCGAGTTTGGTGACGAAGAGGGCCGATTGACCGGCGATCGTTTCGGCCGTCTGCCCGCCCTCGTCGGTTATGAAATGTTCGCCGTCGAAGCTGAAACGAGCGACATAGCCCTGCGACACGGTTTGGGGAATGGGCGTCATGTCATGCTCCACCGCAATCCACCGCACGACATAGCCTTCGGCATTCGCCGTCACCGTCAGTGCCCCCCAAATCAGCGCGGCAAGCCTCAAATTGTGATAGGACCTCATCGCGCACCTCGCCCGTCGACGGTCTCACGGTAGCACCCGGCGGCGCGCAAAAGCCCCTTTGATATTCTTTGGATGATGGAATGCCTTTTCCCTTCGATGTCGTCGTGATCGGCGGCGGCCACGCCGGTTGCGAGGCCGCGGCGGCTGCGGCCCGCATGGGCGCCCGAACCGCGCTCCTCACGCATCGCATGTCAACCATCGGCACCATGTCGTGCAATCCGGCGATCGGCGGCCTGGGCAAGGGGCATCTGGTGCGGGAGATCGATGCGCTCGACGGCGTCATGGGACGTGTCGCCGATCTCAGCGGCATCCAGTTTCGAGTGCTCAACCGGCGAAAGGGACCCGCGGTCCGCGGGCCGCGCTGTCAGGCCGATCGCGCCCTCTACCGTCGCGCCATGCAGGCGATCCTGGCCGGGATCGCCGGCCTGACGCTCGTCGAGGGCGAGGCCTTCGATCTCGATATCGCCGACGAGCGGGTCGAAGCCGTCGTTCTGGCCGATGGTCGTCGCCTCGCCTGCGGGGCTGCCGTCTTGACCACCGGCACTTTTCTGCGCGGCCTCATCCACATCGGCGACACGCGCATTCCGGCGGGCCGGATCGGAGAGGCTCCGAGCGAAGGACTCTCGGCCGCGTTGGACCGGCGCGGCTTCGCGCTCGGCCGGCTCAAGACCGGAACTCCACCCCGGCTCGACGGCCGCACGATCCAGTTCGATCAGCTGGAGCGCCAACCCGGTGATCCGGTGCCCGAGCCTTTTTCCAGCCTCACGCAGCGTATCGAGGTCCCGCAACGCGATTGCTTCATCACGCGGACCACGGCCGCCACCCATGCGATCATTCGGGCCGACCTGCATCGCGCACCGCTGTTCTCGGGCGCCATCACCGGACGCGGCCCGCGCTATTGCCCGTCGATCGAAGACAAGGTGACGCGGTTCGCCGATCGCGACTCGCACCAGATCTTCCTCGAGCCCGAGGGACTCGAGGACACGACCTTCTATCCGAACGGGATATCGACCTCCCTGCCGGCCGATACGCAGGAGCGGCTGGTTCGTTCGATCCCCGGGCTCGAGGCCGCCGTCATCACCCAGGCCGGCTATGCAATCGAATATGATTTCGTCGATCCCCGCGAACTGAAGCCCAGCCTCGAGACCAAGCGCCTTGCCGGGCTGTTCCTGGCCGGGCAGATCAACGGCACGACAGGCTACGAGGAGGCGGCCGCCCAGGGTCTCGTGGCAGGCCTCAATGCGGCCCGCCGGGTCGGCGGAGGCGATGCTGTTCCGTTCGCCCGCTCGGACTCCTACATCGGCGTCATGATCGACGATCTCGTGACGCGCGGCGTGACCGAGCCCTATCGCATGTTCACGTCGCGAGCCGAGTATCGGCTCAGTCTCCGGGCCGACAATGCGGACCAGCGGCTCACCCGGCAGGGTGTGGCGTGGGGCTGTGTGGGGTCGGAGCGGGAGCGTGCTTTCTCGACCAAGATCGCGGCCATCGAGGAGGCGCGGCGGCTGGTCGACACCCTCAGCGCCACGCCCCAGCAACTCGCGCTTCGCGGCATTCCGATCAGCCAGGATGGCGTGCGGCGAAGCGCCTTCGTGCTTCTCTCC
The DNA here is from genome assembly GCA_964245215.1 of uncultured Lichenihabitans sp. GTDB lineage: Bacteria > Pseudomonadota > Alphaproteobacteria > Rhizobiales > Beijerinckiaceae > Lichenihabitans. The sequence goes on along the minus strand of CAXTME010000010.1, from coordinate 16,486 downwards.
TATCCGACGATCGATGCCGAAGAGCTGAAGGGCTTATGGCCTGAGCTTGGCCGCATCGCGTCGGACGTCATGGCGCAGATCGAAGCCGATGCGAAATATGCGGTTTACCTCGACCGGCAGAGGTCCGACATTGCCCGGGCTCGTCAGGAGGACGGCTTGTCGCTCGCGCCCGACCTCGATTATGCGGTTCTCCCCGGTCTGTCGCGCGAATTGCGCGACAAGCTCGCATCGATACGGCCCGAGACCCTCGGCCAGGCGCAACGGATCGAGGGGATGACGCCGGCCGCGCTCACGGTGTTGATGTCGAAGGTACGCCTGAGGAGAGGGTCACGGTCCGGAACCTCGGCGGAAGGGGTGAAAAACAGCGCATAAGGGGGCTGGTTTGACTGCTCCTCCCAGTCCCGATCGGTCGGCCGACCGTAGACGGGCCATGGAGCTCGTATCTGTTTCACGTGAAACAGAGCGGCGCTTCGCGCTTTACGCCGAGCTTTTGACGCGTTGGCAGCGGGTCAAGAACCTCGTTGCACCCTCCACTTTGTCCGAGATCTGGACGCGCCATATCGCCGATTCGGCTCAGATCCTGGCGCTGGCGCCCGCGGCGCGCCGCTGGGCGGATCTCGGCTCGGGCGCCGGCTTCCCTGGCCTCGTCGTCGCGATCTCTCTCGCGGACACGAAGGATGTCGAGGTCCATCTCGTCGAGGCCAACGCGCGGAAATGTGCCTTCCTGCGCGAGGTGGCCCGGGAGTGTGGCGCTCCCGCAACGATCCACAACGGACGAATCGAAGATGTCGTGCCGACCCTGAATTTTATCGATGTCGTCACAGCACGCGCCCTCGCGCCCTTGCCTCGACTCATCGAAATGGGCAGAATCCTCATCGACGGCGGCGCGACGGCAATTTTCCTGAAGAGCCAGGGTGAAATCGGCGAATCAGTGGGATCCGATCGGGCTTACGACGTGACCATCGTCCCGAGCCGGACGTCGGAAGACGGTCGCATCGTGATGCTGAGACGCACCGCGGCAGAGCCCGCCACAGCGCCTGCAGTTTAAGGACCGAAAGGGTCGGAGCCACATGCGTGACCAGTCTGCCCGAGTCCTCGTCCTGGCCAATCAAAAGGGCGGGGTCGGCAAAACCACGACGGCCATCAATCTGGGCACTGCCCTCGCGGCGGTGGGCGAGAAAGTCTTGATCGTGGACCTCGACCCACAAGGCAACGCGTCGACCGGCTTAGGCGTGCAGCGCAAAGACCGTAGCGTGTCCACCTATGGTGTCCTCACGGGCGACCATTCGCTGGCGGCAGCCTGCCGCACCACCTCCGTTCCGAACCTCTGGGTAGCACCCTCCACGATGGATCTTCTCGGGCTCGACCTCGAGATCGCGAACCATAAGGATCGAGCCTTCAAGCTTCGCTCGGCCCTGAACCACATGAGCGAGAGCACCGAAGACCAGCGGTTCACCTATCTTCTGGTGGATTGTCCACCATCACTGAACCTGCTTACCATCAATGCGCTCGCGGCTGCCCATAGCGTCCTGGTGCCGCTGCAGTGCGAGTTTTTCGCACTCGAAGGCCTGTCGCAGCTTCTGGCCACAGTCGAGCAGGTGCGGCAGAACCTCAACCCCGGTCTTTCGATCCATGGCATCCTTCTGACCATGTTCGATCCGCGCAACAACCTCGCCACCCAGGTGGTGGCAGACGTTCGCGAAATCATGGGCGCCAAGGTCTACGAGACCGTGATCCCGCGCAATGTGCGCGTGTCCGAAGCGCCATCACACGGCAAACCCGTGCTGCTCTACGATCTTAAATGCGCCGGCAGCCAAGCCTATCTCCGCTTGGCCTCCGAGGTGATCCAGCGCGAAAGGAGCCTCGCAGCGTGAAGCAGGGAACCCATGTCATGGCCGAGGACCATGGCCGGTCACGTCTCGGCCGGGGCCTCGCGGCCCTGATTGCCGATTCAAACGCCCAGATGCCGACCAGTCCGGAAGCGCGTGACCGCCGCCGGGTCGGAATCGACGAACTTGCGCCGAACCCGCACAATCCCCGGCGCCGCTTCAGCGACGAGGATCTGGAGGAACTCTGCAACTCGATCCGCGAAAAGGGTGTCATCCAGCCCATCCTGGTGCGCCCGATGCAGGAGAAGGACACCGGTTTTGAGATCATCGCGGGCGAGCGTCGCTGGCGGGCAGCCCGGGAAGCCGGGCTCGCCGAAGTGCCCGTGCTGGTGGTCGAGGTCGGCGACCGTGAGGCGTTGGAACTGGCCATCATCGAGAACGTGCAACGGACGGATCTCAATGCCATCGAGGAGGCGCGTGGCTACGAGCGTCTCGCGCGCGAGTTCCACTACTCGCACACCGACCTTGCCCGGATCATCGGGAAGAGCCGGAGCCACGTCGCCAACATGCTGCGGCTTTTGAAGCTGCCATCGAGCATCGAAACGCTGGTGATCGACGGAACGATTTCGGCCGGGCACGCGCGGGCGCTGCTGAGCTTCGACGATCCCGAGCCTGTTGCCCGTAAGATCGTGGCACGAGGGCTCAATGTTCGCGACGTCGAGAAATTGGCCCAGGCCAGGGCCCAACCCCGAGATACGGCACCCGAGCCGCCGAAGCGTTCGAGCCCGTCGCAAGACATGAAAAGCCTGGCTCAACGCCTCGGTTCAGCGCTCGGTCTTGCGGTCGAGATCGGGACGCGGGGTGCTGGCGGTGAGATTCGGATCCGTTACGAGACGCTCGACGAGCTCGAAAGCCTTTGCCGCCAATTGACGCAATAGACTGAGCGAGTGGCGCGAGACCCACGGCTGAAGTGTCTCAGAACGTCGTTGAAGCTCAAGCTCACTTTCGTCATTGCGAGGAGTGTAACGACAAAGCAACCTAGGTCGTGACGCAGGATGAAACTGAAATCGCTTCGCTTCGCTCGCAATGACGGTCGATGCCTCTTTGATGCAAAGCTGGCTGATACATACATTCTAAAATGAAGGGGGTCAGCCATCCGCGTGGGCGAAACCATGGAGTGTACGGTGGCTCACCTCAAAGCAATGTCTATGATCAACATTATTGCGAGCGCAGTGAAGCAACCTAGCCCATCCTGGATCGCGCGCGGGGTTGCTTCGTCGTTACACTCCTCGCAATGAAGAACCGCAGAGCTCAACCCTCACGTGGATCATCTTCTAGGGGTGGCTCACGGCTTTGAAGGCTCCTCGATATGGGTCTGCGTGTCCGGAACGGCGGACGCCGGCTTTCGAGGCGGTGGCGACGACGGTAACTTGGTCCCAGGACCCGCAACGGAACACCGCAGATAGCGCGACCCGCGAGCGATCTTCAGCCGTCCGGACTGACGCTTCATCTGCATGGCGTCGGGTCCGATCATTCGGATCGTCTCCGTGTAGTCGCCGGGGCGTTCCGAATGGCGACAATCCTCGAAGATCTCGAACAGCCCCGAACCGCTGGCCACCTTCTTGAAGCTACAGCGCCCACTGCGCGACGTGACTTCATGTTGGGTATAGATGCGGAGATGCGGCGAGCCGGCCGTGCAGGCTCGGTTGGCCACGATCCAGCTTCCCTCGAACGGATAGGCCGGTTCCGCAGCCTGTGCCGCGGCGGCGAGCACCACGACACCCGACGCCGCCATGAGGCCGCGCAGAAGATCGAACCCCAAGCGACGCTCACTCGTCATTGTAGGAGTTCATGTCTTCGAGCGGGATCGTCTTGGCGTTGCGCAGGCTCTCGTCCAAGCGCACGCCATCGGCTTCGAGAAACGAAATTCCTGAAGCCTCGAACGTTGCCCGCAGCTTGGCCGAGGCTGCGCCTTCGGTGCCCCCGTGCTCCAGTTGCTGCAGATCGTCCGGCTTGAGCCCCGCCTCCTTGCTGAGGTCCTCGATCGTGAGATCCAGGGCGGCGCGCGCCATTCTGACCTGCACAGGTGTCATTCGTGTTTCCTCTCGGTCGATCGGCGGCGGAACAGCTCGAGACGACAGCGGTTCCCCAGCCCTGCGATCATAGTGCGCCGGCTGATGGGCGGCAATCGATGCGCGTGAAGGCTCACCGGCCTTACCGTCTGGACCGAGAACGTTCGTGGCGCCCATCACCCCGAGATGCCTCGCGGCACGGAACCTGCTTGCTGGAGGAAGGCGCGGAAGGGATCGGGCATGCGGATGACGACGCTACGGGAGACGGCCCTCGCTTCGAGTGCTGTGGATCCGGGGCGGGTACAACCTACAGGGCAGCGGATCGGCGGCGGTCGCGTCCTCATCATCCTGCATCAGGAGCATTCGACGCCAGGCCGCGTCGGTCGCCTCCTGCAAGCCATGGGCTATACGCTCGATCTGCGGCGACCGCGGTTCGGTGACCCTCTCCCTGAGACCATGTCCGATCATGTCGGCGCCGTGATCTTCGGTGGTCCTATGAGCGCCAACGACACGGAAGATTGGATCAGGACCGAGATCGAATGGACCGCGGTCCCGCTACGCGAAAACGCCCCGTTGCTCGGCATCTGCCTCGGCGCGCAAATGATCGCGCGCCAACTCGGCCAATCCGTAGCACCTCACCCCGACGAGCATGTCGAAGTCGGCTATTATCCGATCCTGCCGACCGAGGCTGGGCTAGCCATGTTGGCCGAGCCTTTTCCGCGCTGGGTCTATCATTGGCATCGGGAAGGCTTCTCCTTGCCGGCCGGGGCCGAGGCACTGGCCCGCGGCACGGACTTCGAGTGTCAGGCCTTCCGGTATGGAGAGAACGCCTTCGGGCTGCAGTTTCACCCCGAAGTGACCTACGCCATGATGTCGCGATGGATCGTGCATGGTGCGGCTCGTGCGGCTGCCAAGAACGCCCGACCGGTTCACAGCCACCGCGAGGCTTGGTTTCAGCACGACGGCGCGGTGGCACGCTGGAGTTCAGCTTTCCTGGCCGCCTGGACCGCGAAGACCTGGACCTGCCATGATGCGGCCTCGACGCGTGACGTCCTGCTGCACGAGGAACTTCTGGTGAATTCGGCCAGCTCACGCTGAATTGATCGCCTTCCGATCAACCAAGCGGACTGGACCGCGTTTTTCCTCGAAACGAGGGAGGACCCTGTGCCGGTCTACCGCCTGAGGAGCACCCATCATAACCCCGATGGCTCGGTCGAGACTCCGTCCGCGGATGTCCTGATCTCGGCGCGAGACGATCGCCAGGCGGACGCGCAAGCGCGAGATTTCCCTTTGGAGGGTTTCGTCGACGATGCTGATTTCGCTTGGTTGACCGACGAGGACGGCCGTGTCGTTTGCTGCTTTCCAGTGGCCCAGGGGAGAACCACCTGAGCGCTGAGTTGTACCAAGCCGAGGGTGTCGGTGGACACGGGAACATCCCGATGGCATGGGTCCAGTTGTCGCTCCGCCAGTGCCATCGACTGGGACCGGGTGAGTGAGCATCGGAAACAACGCACTTACCCGCATGAGCCTCCGCACCGCCATCATCACGATCTGCTCGAACAACTACATGCCTCAGGCAGATGTCTTGTTCGCTTCGCTTCGGACGTTTCATCCGGACGCGGATCTCTTTCTGGGGCTCGCGGATGCCTGTACCGCCGAAGACCGCTATCCCGACGGGGTCGAGGTCATTCCGGCCGACAGGCTCGGCATTCCGGATTTCGAGAGTTTTGCCTTTGCCTACGACGTGATGGAGTTCAACACGGCCCTCAAGCCTTACCTGATGTTGCGGCTCTTCGAGCGCGGCTACGACAAGGTCATATTCTTCGATCCCGATATCGAGATCTATCGCCGCCTGGATGATGTTCTGGCATTGCTGGAGGGCGGTGCTTCTTTCGTGCTGACGCCGCATTTTTGCGAGCCGCCTCATGCCGATGCTACGCGCACTGAGCGGCACGTGATGCAGACAGGCGTCTACAATCTCGGCTTCATCGCGGCGTCGCAACAACCCGAGACGGAGCCGACGCTGCGGTGGTGGGCCAGGAAGCTGAGGTACGATTGCCGCAACGATCAATCCCAGGGATTGTTCGTCGATCAGAAATACATGGATCTCCTTCCGGGCTTGACGGAAAACACCTGCGTGATCCGCGACACGAGCCTGAACGTCGCGTACTGGAACATACCGCCGCGGGTTGTCTCGGGGAGCCTCGAAGGGGGGTGGTGCGTCGACGGTCGCCCGCTCGGCTTTTTCCACTTCAGCGGCTTCGAACCCGAACGTCCGGACCGATTGTCGAAATATGTTCCCCTGCCGCTTGCAACCGGCGCGCTCGCCTCCTTGCTCGCGGGTTATGCGCAGCGACGCCTTGCCGCCGCTCGGGGTTCAGGCCCCTTCCGACCCTATGCGTACGGCCGGTTCGCCAATGGCGTTGCGATCCCCGAACTCGTCCGCCGCATGTTCCGCGAGAAGCACCTGACCTGGTCGGGCGATCCGTTCCGGAGTTACGACCGTTACGCCCGTCTGCCGAACCCCTGGGCCCGGACCGGCACCTTGGGTGAGCGGGTGACCAATCTCATGCAGCATACCCATGCGCGCTCCGGAGAGCTGCGGTTCGCTTTTCATCTCGACAATCCGTTCGAGGTCTCGGCGTTCACGCGCTTCTTCGCGCGCGACGCCCTGGCGCGTGGGATCGACGAAAGCCTCTGGCGAGCCGCCGGATCACTGGATGCCGAGCCGTGACGGACCGTGAAAGCGGCGATCGCGCGGACGCGACCCTCAAGATGCGCCGGCTGCAGCTCGACATCGACGACCTGCGGTTCGAGAACGAGCGCCTGAAGGCCTCGATGGCCGAAAAGCAGGACGAGATCATGACGTTGTCGGACCGGCTCGGCGTATTGCAGGCGCGGCTCGATCGCCTGCACCGGGTCGCGGCGTGGGGACGGCTCCGCCGGCTCAACCCGGTTCGCCTGTTCGCCCGCTGGATGGGGTAGGGGCAGGACATTGCGGGCCGGATCGCTGGCTTGGCGAGAGCCGGATCGACCCCTATCACGCCGTGGTCACCGAAAGGGGTCGACGCCGCCAGAGGTCTGGGCTAGCGCTCTCCACCAATGGCCTCGGCACTGCCTGCAAACCAAAGCTCTACGGACCCCCGACATGACCCCGCGCTTCTCCCTCGCCAAGGACAAGGTTCGCGTCCTCCTGCTCGAGGGCATCAGCGAGAGCGCGGCCGCCCTGTTCGGGCAGGCAGGCTATTCGAACGTCACGCGGTTGCCCAAGGCGCTCGACGGCGCGGCTCTGGCCGAGGCTCTGGACGGTGTGCACATCCTGGGCATCCGTTCGCGAACCCAGATGACTGGCGCGATGTTCGAGGCGGCTCACAGGCTGATGGCGGTTGGCTGCTTCAGTGTCGGCACCAACCAGGTCGACCTCGGTGGTGCCCGCGCCTGCGGCATCCCGGTCTTCAACGCCCCCTTTTCCAATACGCGCAGCGTCGCGGAACTCGTGATCGGCGAGATCGTGATGCTGCTGCGCCGGGTGTTTCCGCGCTCGGTCGCGGCGCATGCGGGTGGCTGGGACAAGTCCGCCACCGACAGCCATGAGGTGCGCGGCCGCGTGCTCGGCATCGTGGGTTACGGCAACATCGGCTCGCAGCTCAGCAACCTCGCCGAGGCGATGGGCATGAAAGTCATCTACTACGACACGACCGACAAGCTCCGCCACGGCAACACCGATCCGGTCGACACACTTGCCGACCTCCTGGCCCAAAGTGACGTCGTCAGCCTGCACGTGCCTGAGACGCCGGCAACCCACGGCATGATCGGGGCGTCGGAGATCCGCGCCATGAAGCCCGGCGCCTACCTGATCAACAACAGTCGCGGCACGGTGGTGGATCTCGGCGCCCTGGCCGACGCCTTGCGCGACGGCCATCTCAGGGGCGCCGCGGTCGACGTCTTTCCGAAGGAGCCGGGATCCAACGCCGAGCGCTTCGCCTCGCCGCTCCAGGGTCTCTCCAACGTGATCCTGACACCGCATGTCGGCGGCTCGACCGAGGAGGCGCAGGAGCGCATCGGGGCCGAAGTGGCGCGCAAGCTCATCGAATACTCGGATATCGGCTCCACCGTGGGAGCAGTGAACTTCCCGCAGGTTCAGCTGTCGTCGCGCACCGTCGGCACGCGTTTCATCCATGTGCATCGCAACCTGCCGGGGATGCTGCGCAGCATCAACGAAGTGTTTTCGTCGCGTGGCGTGAATATCGCGGCCCAATTGCTGCAGACCGATGGAGACATCGGCTATGTCGTGGTCGAGGCGGATCTCGGCGCCGAGAGCACGCTCCTGCTCGAGCCGTTGCGGGCCATCGAGGGCACGATCCGGGCCAGGCTGGTGTATTGACCGACCCCTCGCCATCCTCTACCTCCGGCCTCGGGCCACCTCCCCCCAACGGGAGGCTCCCATCTGAGAGGATGGATCAGACATGACCACCGCGACTCCGGCCCGAAAGCCGGCCAATCCCTGCTTTTCGTCCGGTCCCTGCGCCAAGCGCCCAGGATGGAGCCTCGAAGCGCTCCGTGACGCGGCCCTGGGCCGGTCGCATCGCGCCAAGATCGGCAAGACCAAGCTGCAGTCCGCCATCGAACTGACCCGCGAGGTCCTGGAAGTCCCGGCCGATTACCGCATCGGCATCGTGCCGGGGTCCGACACGGGTGCGGTGGAAATGGCGATGTGGACGCTGCTCGGCGCGCGCCCGGTCGATGTTCTGGCCTGGGAGAGCTTCGGCGAAGGCTGGGTGACGGACGCCGTCAAGCAACTGAAGCTCGCCGAAATGCGCACGCTCAAGGCGCCGTACGGCGGCATCGTCGATTTCAAGGACGTCGACTTCGACCACGATGTCGTCTTCACCTGGAACGGCACGACCTCCGGCGTCCGCGTGGCGGCCGGGATCGAGATTCCGGCGGATCGCGCCGGCCTGACGATCTGCGACGCTACCTCGGCGGCCTTCGCGCAAGAGCTGCCCTGGGACAGGCTCGATGTCGTGACCTTCTCCTGGCAGAAGGCGCTCGGGGGTGAGGCCGCGCATGGCATGCTGGTGCTCTCGCCGCGCGCGGTCGAGCGCCTGCTCACCTTCACGCCACCCCGACCCCTGCCCAAAGTGTTCCGCCTGGTTTCGGGCGGCAAGCTCGCCGAAGGCGTTTTCATCGGCGAAACCATCAATACGCCGTCGATGCTCTGCGTCGAGGATTACCTCGATGCGCTGAATTGGGGCCGCTCCGTCGGTGGTCTCAAGGGCCTCGTCGGCCGGGCCGACCGCAACGCCGCGGCGCTCGATGCCTGGGTGCGCCGTACGCCATGGATCGCGAACTTGGCCGAGCGGCCCGAGATCCAGTCGAACACCTCCGTCTGTCTCAAGGTCGTGGATCCCGCCATCGTGGCCCAACCGGCAGAGGCGCAAGCGAAATTCGCCAAGGATCTGGCGACGCTGCTCGAGAAGGAGGGTGTCGCGCTCGACATCGGCTCCTACCGAGACGCGCCGCCCGGCCTCCGCATCTGGTGCGGCGCCACGGTCGAGACCGCCGACATCGAAGCCCTGACGCTTTGGCTCGACTGGGCCTATGCCAAGGCCTCGGGCGAGCTCCAGAAAGCCGCCTAACAGTCAGAGGGCGAGCCTGGCTTGACCCGAGCGGAGCCGACTTGCGCCTTCGGGCGCGAACGGCGAGGGGCAGGGGCCGCCAGGGCGAGCCGTTTGCCACGTCCGCGGCCCGCGCCGGCCCGGATGGGCCTAGGCAGCGTTAGCCGGCCATCTCATCGCACTTCCCGTCGTCTCACCCGTCCAGGACATCTCTCATGGCGCCCCGCGTCCTCATCTCAGACGAACTCTCGCCCGCCGCCGTCGCGATCTTCAAGGAACGAGGGGTCGAGGTCGACGTGAAGCCCGGCCTCGACAGGGAGGCGCTTGCAGCCATCATCGGGCAGTACGACGGCTTGGCGATCCGCTCCGCCACCAAGGTGACGGCGAAGCTGCTCGAAGCCGCTACGAAGCTGAAGGTGGTGGGAAGGGCCGGGATCGGGGTCGACAACGTCGACATCCCGGCCGCGACCGCCAGGGGCGTGATCGTCATGAACACGCCCTTCGGCAATTCCATCACCACGGCCGAACACGCCGTGGCCCTGATGTTCGCACTGGCCCGGCAGATTCCGGCCGCCGATACGTCGACCCAGGCCGGCAAATGGGAGAAGAACCGTTTCATGGGGGTCGAGATCACCGGCAAGGTGCTGGGGATCGTCGGTTGCGGCAATATCGGATCCATCGTGGCGTCGCGCGCCATCGGCCTCAAGATGCGGGTCATCGCATTCGACCCCTATCTCAGCCCGGAGCGGGCGCAGCATCTCGGCGTCGAGAAGGTCGAACTCGACGACGTGCTGCGGCGCGCCGACATCATCACGCTGCATGTTCCGATGACGCCGCAGACCAAGAACGTGCTGTCGGCCGAGAACCTCGGGAAGACGAAACCCGGCGTGCGCATCATCAACTGCGCCCGCGGCGGTCTCGTCGATGAGGCGGCACTGCGCGAGCTGCTCGATTCCGGTCACGTCGCCGGAGCGGCCATCGATGTCTTCGCGGTCGAACCCGCGAAGGAAAACCCGCTCTTCGGCCACCCCAACGTCGTCTGCACACCGCATCTCGGCGCCGCCACCAGCGAAGCGCAGGAGAATGTGGCGCTGCAGGTAGCCGAGCAGATGTCGGACTACCTCGTGCGCGGCGCCATCACCAATGCGTTGAACTTTCCCTCGATCTCGGCCGAAGAGGCACCCAAGCTGCGCCCGATGATCGCGCTGGCCGAGAAGCTCGGCTCTTTCGCGGGGCAATTGACCGAGGCTTCGATCCGTCAGGTGAAGATCACCTACGAGGGTGAGGTCGCAGGGTTCAACACCAAGGCTCTGACCGCGTCCGCCCTGGCTGGACTGCTGCGACCGGCCCTGTCCCAGGTGAATGTCGTGTCGGCCCCTGCGGTCGCGAAGGAACGCGGCATCGTGGTCGAGGAAGCGACGCGTGCCGCGGAAAGTGATTACGAATCGCTGGTGACCCTGACGGTCACGACCGACAGCCAGGAGCGCGCCGTGGCCGGCACCGTGTTCACCGATGGCAAGCCGCGCATCGTGCAGATCAAGGACATCAAGGTCGACGCGGAATTTGCGCCCGCCATGCTCTACGTCACCAACGAGGACAAGCCGGGCTTCATCGGCCGCTTCGCCACGACCCTCGGCGATGCGGGCGTCAATATCGCGACCTTCGCACTCGGCCGCGATGCCCCGGGAGGATCGGCCATCGCACTGGTCGAGGTCGACGGCGAGGTGCCGGCCGCGGTGTTGGGCAAGATCGAGGGTCTGCCGGGCGTGAAAGCCGCGAAGGCACTGCGGTTTTGAGGCGGCGGGGATTCCCATCCCCCCTTTCCCATCCGCGGTCCGATGGAAGCTATTCGGTTTAATCCCACATCGCACCTAGCAGGTTCCCACCATGGTATTGGCGAGAAGCTAGACGTCACGGGTGTCAGGCGTCTGGCCTATTTGAACTCGCTGCAGGAGCAGTGGATGGCCTTGCTCGCGATGAAAATAGGCGTCAAAGAAGCGCTTGGTTTTCGGATTTGCTTGGGCGGAAAACTACCTTAGATTGCCGCAGCCGCATCGGATATTATGCCTGGAGGTCACGTAACTGCCGGATCTCGCAAGAGACCTATGGCACATTCTCCGGCAGCGGTCCGAATAGATCCCCAATGGTAAGCTCGAGGCCGGGCGGGTCGAGCCGAAGAAAGCCAGACCCCAGGATCTTCGTCGCGATCTCGGAACCCTTCCGCTCATGATGGATCATCATCCGGCGATCCCTGTTGATGATGAGGTAGTGGATCAAGCTCGGCAAGGCAAAGTACCCCGCTAGCTTGTCATGCCGGTCGTAGCGGCCCGTACTGGGGGACAACACTTCGACTACGATGATGGGAGCCGGGACTTCGATAGCGTCGGGTTGTAAGCGGGCGCCGCAGTAGACAAGGGCGTCGGGCTCATAGGCCGTCCCGGCATCAATCCGGACCGTGACTCCGTCCGGCAGCATGTGGCAAGCGAGACCCGCTCGACCAATAGCTTGTCTAAGGGCGATCTGAACAGCAAATTTAGTATCGGCATGCCCCACGCGTTCGGGCGACATAGCCCAAATGCGCCCATCAACGAGTTCGTAGTGTCCCGACTGGTTTTCGGCCCAGACCAGGAACTCGTCGACTGTCATCCTGGAGTTAGATGTCTCGGACATCGCGTCATCCTCTACGTCCCGCACTGCACGGCAACGCCGACTTGTCCTCGACCGATCGGGCTCGTAGCCGCGAGTCGATCGGATCCCCGGCTCGTCCTACGCCGCCAGTAGGTTCCGCAACACGTAGTTCAGGATCCCGCCGTTCCTGAAATACTCGAGCTCGTCCATCGTATCGATCCGGCAGATCACGGGCACATGGCTGACCACGCCCTTGTCCGACGTAATGACGAGTTCCATCACTTGGCGTGGCTTCAGCGTGTCCCCGAGCCCGACAATGGAGACCGTCTCGTCGCCCTTGAGGTTCAGCGTCTGCCAGGACGTCCCTTCCTCGAAGGTCAGCGGCAGGATCCCCATGCCGACGAGGTTCGAGCGGTGGATACGCTCGAAGCTCTGGGCGATCACGGCCCGGATGCCGAGCAGCTTTGTGCCTTTGGCGGCCCAATCGCGCGACGAACCCGTGCCGTATTCCTTGCCCGCGAAGACGACCAGCGGCACGCCTTCCTGCTTGTAAAGCATGGCGGCGTCGTAGATCGGCATCTCTTCGCCGCCCGGCTGGTGCCGCGTCACGCCGCCTTCGACGCCCGGTACCATCTGGTTCTTGAGCCGGATGTTGGCGAAGGTGCCGCGCATCATGACTTCGTGGTTGCCACGCCGCGTGCCGTATTGGTTGAAGTCCTGCGGGCGCACCTGGTGTTCGAGCAGGTAGCGCCCGGCCGGGGAGGCCGCCTTGATGGAACCGGCCGGCGAGATGTGGTCGGTCGTGATCGAATCGAGGAACAGCCCCAGCACCCGCGCATCCTTGACGTCGGTAACGGGCGCCGGTGCCTTGGTCATGCCCTCGAAATAGGGCGGGTTCTGCACATAGGTCGACCCCATGCTCCAGTGGAAGGTCTGGCCGAGCGCGACATCGATGCCCTGCCAGTGCACGTCGCCCTGGAACACGTTGCCATAGCGGTCGGCAAAGATCTGCTTGGTGATGGCCTTCTTGTGCAGGCTCGAGACCTCCTCCTGCGAGGGCCAGATGTCGCGCAGATAGACCGGGCCGTCGGTCCCCTCGCCGAGCGGCTCGGTCGCGAGGTCGACGTCGAGCGAGCCCGCCAGCGCATAGGCCACCACCAAGGGTGGCGACGCCAGGTAATTGGCCTTTACGTCGGGGTTTACCCGGCCTTCGAAATTGCGGTTGCCCGAGATGACGGCCGCCGCCACGATGTCGTTGTCGTTGATGGCCTTGGAGATCTCGGTCGGCAGCGGCCCCGAGTTGCCGATGCAGGTCATGCAACCGTAACCGGTGAGATTGAAACCGAGCGCGTCGAGGTCGGCCTGCAAGCCGGTGACTTCGAGATACTCGCCCACCACCTGCGAGCCCGGCGACAGCGAGGTCTTGACCCAGGGCTTCGTCTTCAGGCCTTTGGCCACGGCTTTGCGGGCCAGGAGCCCGGCTCCCATCATCACGGCCGGGTTCGACGTATTGGTACAGGACGTGATGGCGGCGATCACGACGTCGCCATGGCCGAGGTCGAAGTTCTTGTCTTCGATGGCGAAGCGCTCCATCGGCTTCTCGACCTTGTAGTCCTTGACGAGCGACGACAGGAAGCTCGCCTTGGCGCTCTCCAGGGTCACACGGTCCTGCGGGCGCTTCGGGCCGGCCAGCGACGGGACCACATCGGCGAGATCGAGGTCGATCGTTTCGGTGAACAGCGGTTCCGTGGCGCTGGACCGGAACATGCCCTGCGCCGACGCATAGGCCTTGACGAGTGCGATGCGGTCGTCGCCGCGGTTCGAGGCATCGAGATAGTTGATGGTCTCGGAATCGACCGGGAAGAACCCGCAGGTCGCGCCGTATTCCGGCGCCATATTGGCGATGGTGGCGCGATCGGCCAAGGACAGGCTGTCGAGGCCTGGGCCATAGAACTCGACGAATTTGTTCACCACCCCGAGCTTGCGCAGCATCTGGGTGACGGTCAGCACGAGGTCGGTCGCGGTGCGGCCTTCCTTGAGCTTGTTGGTCAGCTTGAAGCCCACGACCTGGGGCAGCAGCATCGAGTACGGCTGGCCCAGCATCACGGCCTCGGCCTCGATGCCGCCGACGCCCCAGCCCAGCACCGCCAGGGCATTCACCATCGTGGTATGGGAATCCGTGCCGACCAGCGTGTCCGGATAGGCCACTTCGACGGTCGCGCCCTCGTGCTCCTCCTGGCGGGTCCAGACCGTCTGGGAGAGGTATTCGAGGTTCACCTGGTGGCAGATGCCGGTGCCCGGCGGCACGACCCGGAAGTTCGAAAACGCCTTCTGGCCCCAGCGCAGGAAGCGATAGCGCTCGCCGTTGCGCTCGTATTCGAGGGTCACGTTCTCGCCGAAGGCTTTCGGTGTGCCGAACTCGTCGACGATGACGGAATGGTCGATCACGAGGTCGACCGGAACCAGCGGGTTGATCTTGTCGACATCACCGCCGAGCTTCTGCATCGCGTCGCGCATGGCCGCGAGGTCGACGACCGCCGGAACGCCGGTGAAATCCTGCATCAGCACGCGGGCCGGGCGGAATGCGATCTCCTTCTCGTCCTTGCCGCGCGATGTCAGCCAGGCCGCGACCGAGAGGATGTCCTCCTTCGTGACGCTACGGCCGTCCTCGTTGCGCAGCAGGTTTTCGAGCAGCACCTTCATCGAGAAGGGAAGCTGCGACACGCCTTCGAGGCCGTTCTTTTCCGCCTCGGGAATGGAGAAGTAGTGGTAGGTTGCGGAACCGGCTTCGAGCGTGCGGCGGCATCGAAAACTGTCGAGCGAGGCCATGGAGCTTCCTTTGGGGAGCGGGGACGAGTCTGGAATAAGTCGAATATAGATATTTCGGCAGCGCAGGGCTACACGCTAACTGCATCGCAGCAAAGCGGAACGCGCCTTGGCCCTCACCCTTTCCGTGACCGACCTCGCGGCCGAGCGCGGCGGCCGAACCGTCTTCGAAGGTCTCGCTTTTCAATTGCAAGGCGGTGAAGCCCTGGCCGTCGTCGGCCGCAACGGCGCCGGCAAATCGACGCTGCTGCGGGTGCTGGCGGGACTGCTCGTGCCGCTATCGGGCACGGTCGCGCTCGACCCGCCCGATCGGCGGGAGCCCGACACGCCGGCCGGCGAACGCGCCCACTACCTCGGCCATCTCGACGCGCTGAAGCCCACCCTGACGCCGCGCCACCACCTGGCCTTCGTGGCCGCTCTCTTCGGACCACCCCAGGAGGATGCTCGGCCGGCCCTCGCACCCGAGGACGCTTTGGGCGAGGTCGCCTTGTCGCATGCCGCCGACCTGCCTTGCGGCTATCTTTCGGCGGGACAGCGGCGCCGCGTCGCCCTGGCACGGCTGCTCATCGCGGCGCGCCCGCTGTGGCTTCTCGACGAACCCTCAACCGCGCTCGATGCTGCCTCGCAGGCGGTGCTATCCGGACTGATGCGCCGGCATCTCGAGGCGGGTGGCCTGATCGTCGCCGCGACGCATGGCCCGCTGGGCCTCTCGACCTCGAGAGAGCTCAGGCTGGAGCGCGCGTGATCCGATCCTTGGCGGCCTTGTTCCGACGCGACGTCGCGCTGGCCCGCCGCATCGGCGGCGGCGGCGTCACGGGCATCATGTTCTTCCTGTGTCTCGTGACCGTGATACCCTTCGCGGTCGGACCCGACCTCAACCTCCTGTCTCGGATCGGCCCGGCGATCCTGTGGATCGCGGCCCTGCTCTCGACCCTGCTCGGATTGGATCGGTTGTTCGGCGGCGACCACGAGGACGGTTCCCTCGACGTTCTGCGGATGAGCGGCGTGCCGCTCGAACTCGTGGTCGCGACGAAATGCCTGGCCCACTGGTGCGCCACGGGCCTGCCGCTGGTGCTGGTGTCGCCGCTCTTCGGGCTGATGCTCGCACTCGATGGGCCGGCGCTCGGGGGCGTGGCGGCGAGCCTCTTCGTCGGCACGCCGGCCCTCACCTGCCTCGGAGCCGTCGGTGCTGCCCTGACGGTTTCGCTCCGGCGGGGTGGGCTGCTCCTCTCCGTGTTGGTGATCCCGCTGGCCATCCCGGTGCTGATCTTCGGGGTTTCGACCGCATCCGCCGCAAGCGGCGGGACGGTGCCGTTCCTGACGCCGTTCCTGGTGCTGTGCGGCCTCACGCTGCTCGCCATCGCCGGAACCCCATTCGCAGCGGCCGCGGCGCTCAGGTTGTCGGTGGATTGAGAAGGTCGCTTCGGTTTGGGCCGGTATCGTCGGGCTGAATACGAATGGCGTAGTTCCGCGTCGCGGTGGCGTGGGGTGAGCCGGTGGGTTTTGCCGGTGT
>CAXTME010000009.1:8941-71154 GCA_964245215.1 uncultured Lichenihabitans sp. | reverse complement strand
GATCATCGGGACGGTCGGCATCCCCTGGTACAACGTCGGCGGCAACCACGATTTCGGCGCCGGCACGATGATCGGCTACCAGCGGATCGTGCAGACGCTCGGCGAGCGGCTCGGCAAGCAGCATCTGGCGCCGGCCCAGGGCGCGGCCGCCGAGATCGTGGCGGCGGCTCTGATCGGCGGCGCCGGCTTCTCGGGATATCCGGTCAGCACCACCCATGTGGTGACGGGCGGCATCACGGGCACCATGGTCGGGTCGGGCGCCGGCATCCAGCCCTCGACCTTGTGGCAGATCGGGACCGCCTGGCTCCTGACGCTACCGGCCACCATCCTGATCTCGGGCGGCCTGTTCTACATCCTGTCCTGACGCCGGCCTGACCTTCCCGGCTCTCGCGTTGGCAGGAGATGCCTTGTGAGACATCGAAGTCGCTCACCTCGTCCCGGTTAGTAGAGCAAGGCATAACGCGCACAGAGGTCCGCAGGCGTAGCATCGCGCAGCACGGCGAGTTCTGCGCGACGAATACCGAGCATCGTCTCGACGAAGACGGGTTCGAACCAGTTGCGCACGACGTCGTCCCGCTCGAAAGCGCTCAGGGCGGCAGGAAGGGTGTCCGGCAAACGGCGGAGGTCCAATGCCTCTCGTTCGGACTCGCTCATCGCCGCAGGGTCGCCCGCCACTACGGGAGGTGCGGGGCGGCTTCGTGTCACCCCGTCGAGGCCCGCCCGCAGAAGAGCGGCGAGCGCCAGGTAGGGATTGGCCGTGGCGTCCGAGGCTCTGTACTCGATATTGAACGCGGCCGCGGGATCGCGACCTCCCATCGCCGGAACGGGGCAGATCCGCAGGGTCGCCTCCCTGTCGCGGTCGCCGAGCCAAGTATAGGCGGAACTCCAATTGTGAGGCTGCAGCCGGAGGAACGACAGCACGCTCGGAGCCGTCAAGGCGGTCAGGGCCGGCAGATGGTCGAGGATACCGCCGCAGAACTGTGCCGCGAGACGCGAAAGCCCTCCGGGACCGGCCGGATCGTAGGTGGCCGGCGCGCCGGCTGCGTCACGGAAGGAGATGTGGATGTGGACACCGTTGCCCACGGTCTCGGGGGCCGTCTTGGGTGCGAAACAGGCCCGGAACCCCGCCTCGGCGGCGGCTTCGCGAACGATCGCACGGCTCGCGACGGCGCGATCGGCGGCGGCCAGCGCGGCAGCGGGTCGACAGGTGAGTTCGAACTGGTCGGAACCGTATTCGGCGAGGATCATCTCGGGCTCGATGCCCGCCTCCGCCAGGGCTGCCATGAGCTGCGGTGCGAAGGCGCCGGTGCGACGCAACGCGTCGAACGCGAAAGGGTGCGCCGGCGGCCAGGAATGCCCGAGAACCGTGAACTCCTGCTCGAAGCTTGCGATCACCTCGAGCCCGGTTCCTGTCCGGAAATCCGCGAGCGCAGACTTGAGGAGCGAACGGAGACACAAAGGCCAGGGCGAGCCGTCGAGCTCCACCACGTCGCCCATCACCATGTCGAAAGGTGTCGCGGCACCGGTCAGCCCCGTGCGGTAGCGCGCCGAAGAGTCGGGGAGGATGCGGAGGTCGCCCGACGACCCCCAAGGGTTCGGATCGGCGATGGCTCCAAAGACGGTGAGCGACGCGTTGGCCGGTACCCAGCCGACCCCGGTGGCGGCCCAGCGATCGAGGTCGGCCGCGGGCACCGGCCGCCCCCGCGTGATCGCGCAGAGATCGGTGGTGACGATCGTGGCCAGCGGCAGCAAGGCATCGGGGTTCACGCTTCCGCTCCGGCCAGGGCGTCGAGCCGCGCCACCACCGTATCCGTGTCCGCGATCCAGCAGTAGCCGCCAAAGGCGCGCAAGGCCGCTTCATGCCGTTCGACCGTTCCGGCCATGCAGGCGTCTCGCACGCAAGTGACGAGCCAGCCACGGTCCGCCCCGTCCCGCACCGCCATGTCCACGCATTGATCCGTCATGATCCCGCACACGATGAGAGTGCGGGTGCCGAGGTTGCGCAGGACGTAATCGAGGTTGGTGGAGTTGAAGACACCCGACGAGGTCTTGGGCAGCAGGATCTCGTCGTCGGCCGGCGCGAGCTCCGGGACCGGGTCGCCTTGCGGGTCGAAGGGTCCGACATGGATCGGGGTGAGCTTGTGGTCGAGCGACCGGTCTCGACCATCTCTCGTGAGGCTGCGGATGATCGTGTGGATCACCTCGACACGAGCTCGCCGTGCGGCGTCCACGAGGCGGCGCGCTTGCGGCACCGTGCGGGTCCGGGTTTCCCGATAGAAGGGGTGGTCGGCGTCGCGGTCGGGATGATCGGGGTCTCGTCCCGGCTCGAGCCAGATCCGCTGCATGTCGACGACGAGGAGCGCCGTCTCGCCGCGGCGGTAGGGCTCGTCACGGGTTGGGCTCTGAGTGGCCATGGCGGCTGGTCCGGGCTGAAGGGATGAGGGCTTCTGGTCGAGCGGTTGGTCGAGCGTTGTGCCGGGATGCACGCGGATCTTTTCAGGTCGCTCCACGCTGACGCGAGCGGCGCAGACCTCTAACCAAATCTCTCGCCCAAAATGGCGGAGCGGGCCCTGCGACAGTTGCGGGCGTACTAAGCAGGCTTTCACAAGTCTGCTTACACTTAAAGTCGAAGCAGCATTGATTTTGCTTCGGAAAAGCCAAATCAATCGTGGCTTTCGCCACGCAAGGCTGCTTAGGGTTCGTTTGACGAAGCCTAACAGCAGGCCGACGCAGCCCTGCAACCGACCTCGGGGCTTGCGATGGAAGCCGTTGCGAGGCTCGGACCCCTTGAGCTCATCGTCGGACCATCGCCCCACCGACGAGCCCGCGCGGGCGAAGCACGAGGGCGCCCGACAGCACCACTCCGATGGCCACGAGTTGGACCGAGGCGGCACGGGCCTGCACATCGGCCGGGAACAGCGCCGTCACCAGAGCACCGGAGCCGCTCCACAGCGCCCAGATCACGACGGCACCCAGGATCGCACCCGCATTGCTGCCAGAGCCGCCGAGGATCAGCATGGTCCACACCTGAAACGTCAAGGCCGGCAGATAATCGTCCGGCGCGATGAAACCGATCGCATGGGCCTGCATGGCGCCGCCGAGTCCCATGAGGGCGCCGCCGAGCGCGAAAGCCTGAAGTCGAAACGCCGTCACGCTCTTGCCGAGCGCCGCCGCCGCGGTCTCGTCGTCGCGGATGCCGCGCAGCACCCGCCCCCACGGGCTGCGGGCCAGACGTTCCAATGCCAGGTAGACCACCGCCGTTACGATAGCCGCGAGCCCGAAGGCGGCGAAATCGAACAGAGCCGGCCGTTCGGCAAGCCCGGCAAAGGGACGCGGGATGAAGCCGATGCCGAAGGGGCCGCCCGTCACGCCTTCCGCGTTGAGGCAGAAGAGCTGCACCGTCACGGCGATGCCGAAGGTCGTGATGGCGAGGTAGTCGGCCCGCAGCCGCAGCGTCAGCGCTCCCACGGCGGCCGACGCCGCGGCGGCCGCCAGCATGGCGCCGAGCCAGCCTATGGCGATCGGCATCCCGAAGCCGCCGAGATGTGCCCCCGGCGGCGTCGTCAGGATGGCCGACGTGTAGGCGCCGATCGCCACGAACCCCGCGATCCCGACGTTGAAGAGCCCCGTCTGGCCCCATTGCACGTTGAGGCCGAGGCACATCACGGCATAGGTCAGGGCCGTGGTGCCGAAGAAGGCGCCGTAACCCAGGAGATCCATCATCGCTGCGACGCCCCGAAGAGGCCGCTCGGGCGGACCAGCAGCACCGCGATCAGGATCACGAAGGCGACGGCGCCGCGCCATTGCGCGCCCACGAAAGCCACTGCCGCCGCTTGCGACAGGCCGACGATGAGGCCGCCCAGGACCGCGCCCGGCACCGAGCCGATGCCGCCCAGGATCGCGGCGGCGAACAGCGGCAGGAGCAGATCGAACCCCATCGACGGGCGCACCTGCACGAGCAGCCCGACCACGATGCCGGAGGCCGCCGCGAGCGCGCCGCCGAGCATCCAGGTGACCCGGATCACGCCCTCGACATCGATGCCGTTGACGCGGGCGAGGCTCGGGTTCTCGGCCACGGCCCGCATGGCGCGGCCGATCCGGGTCCGGGTGAGGAAGAGATGCGTGGCCGTGACAAGGAGCGCCGTCGCGGCGATCGTCGCCGACTGGTTCGGCGTGATGCGCAGGCCGAACCCGAGCGGCTTGGCGATCTGCAGGGCGTGGGTGAAATAGGCGGGGCGGGACGTGAAGATCGCCTCGAGCAGGCTGCGCAGCGCCAGCGAGGCCCCGAAGCTCGCCATGATGGCCACGATGCCCTCGCCGGTTTCGCGCAAGCGGCGGAACAGCACCCGGTCGAGCGCCAGCGCCAGACCGCCGGTCAGCACCAGGGCCGCGAGCCCGGCGAGCAGGATGGCCCAGGTGAACGAGAAGGGGCCGATCGGCGCCGGCGCTTGGCCGGCCATGAGTCCGATGAGGCCGGTCACCGCCAGGGTGGCATAGGCGCCCCAGGAGATAAACTCGCCATGCGCGAAGTTGGCGAAGCGCAGGATCGAATAGGTGAGCGTGACCCCGATGGCGCCGAGCCCGATCACGGCACCCGACACGAGCCCGTCGACCAGGAACTGCGGACTCATGACGCCGCGTCCGCGCGGCTCGATCGCGTCGCGCCCCGCCGCGCCCCGCCGAGATAGAGGTCGGCCATGACCGGGTCGTCGGCGAGACCCGCGGCCGGTCCCTCGTGCCGATTGCGCCCCTCGACCAGGACCAGGGCGCGATCCGCGACCGCCAGCGCGGCGCGGACGTTCTGCTCGACCAGCACGATGCCGACTCCGGTCTGCCGGATGAGCGCCAATCGCGCGAAGACCTCGTCCACGAACCTCGGGGACAGGCCGGCCGAGGGTTCGTCGAGCAGCAGCACGCGCGGCGAGGCGACGAGCGCCCGCGCCACGGCCAACATCTGGCGCTGTCCGCCCGACAGCCGCCCGGCCAGGAGCGTGCGCTGTCGTGCGAGGTCCGGGAACGTGTCGTAGAGGCTCGCGATCTGCCGCGTCGCGTCGCGCCTGTCGGCCAGCCTGTCGCCGGCGATGCGGAGATTGTCGGCCACCGTGAGGGTCGCGAAGATGTTCTCGGTCTGCGGCACGAAGGCGAGCCCCTCGCCGAGACGCTTGTGGGCCGGCAGCCGCGTGATGTCGCGCGGTCCGAGCCGCACGCTGCCGCTGGCGATTGGCACGAGTCCGGCGATCGCCTTGACAAAGGTGCTCTTGCCGGCGCCGTTCGGCCCGAGCACGGCCAGGATCTCGCCCGCCGCGACCCCGAGCGAGGCGCCGTCGACGATCGGCAGGCCCGGCTCGTAACCCGCCACTAGGACGTGTGCCGCGAGCAGCAGCGGCGCTTGGCTCACGCGGCGGCACGCCCGAGATAGGCCTCGATGACGGCGGGGTCCCGCACCACGACGTCGGGTGCCCCCTCGGCGAGCGCCCGCCCCTCGGCCATGACCAGCACCCGCGAGCAGAGCCGCGCCACCATGTCCATGTTGTGCTCGATCAGCAGGACCGCGATGCCCCGGGTCTTGATCGCCGCGATCCGGTCGATGATGAGGTCGAGCAGAACCGGGTTCACGCCCGCCGCCGGCTCGTCGAGCAGCAGGAGCTTCGGGTCGGCCATCAGCACGCGGGCG
The DNA here is from genome assembly GCA_964245215.1 of uncultured Lichenihabitans sp. Classification (GTDB taxonomy): domain Bacteria; phylum Pseudomonadota; class Alphaproteobacteria; order Rhizobiales; family Beijerinckiaceae; genus Lichenihabitans. Next base: position 65,480 of record CAXTME010000009.1, on the reverse strand, counting down.
AGTTCCAGAAGCTTGCGCTGGCCGCCCGAGAGCACCCGGGCCGGCTCGGCCGCGAGATGCGCCAGGGTGACGAAGTCGAGCAGCGCCATGGCGCGGTCGCGAATGTCGCGCTCCTGACGGGCAACGCTTCCCGGCATCAGCCAATTGGGCAGCAGCGCTTCGCCGCGCTGCCCCTGCGCGCCCATCATGACGTTCTCGAGCGTGCTCATGGTGCCGAAGGGGCGCGGGATCTGGAAGGTACGCCCGAGGCCCAGCGCCACGCGCGCATGGGCCGGCAGCCCCTCGATGGCGCGCCCGCCGAGCCGGATCGTCCCCGCGGTCGGCCGCTGGCTGCCGGCGAGGCAGTCGAACAGGGTGGTCTTGCCGGCGCCGTTCGGCCCGATCAGCCCGACGATCTCGGCGGGGGAGACGGTGAACGAGAGCCCGTCGACCGCGACGATGCCGCCGAACCGCTTGACGACATGCTCGACGGAGAGAAACGGGTGGTGCTGTCCTTCTCCCGCTTGCGGGAGAAGGTGGCCGTTAGGCCGGATGAGGGAAACCGACATCGGCCCGCGTCCCCTCATCCGACCCGACGATGTCGGGTCACCTTCTCCCGCTTGCGGGAGAAGGACAGGGCGCCGCCAGATGCAGCCTCACATGACGACATGACCGACATTCAGACTGTTTCCGGGGGAAGTGTTCGTTGGCTTGAACATGCTGTGGCCGACGATGCAACACTTACTGTCCTTCTCCCGCAAGCGGGAGAAGGACAGAGCGCAATGCCTTGACCTTCGCTGCACTGCGGGACCTTATGGGTCCGGTGGTCTGACAAGGGCGTGCTGCGGTGGACGATACCTTCGACCTCTTCGACTTGCGCGTCGACGTGATCATGCCCGAGGGTGCGCCGATCTTCTGCGGCGCCAAGCCGGGCGATCACTTCGAGCTCAGGGGTGAGATGCTGACGCTGCCGCCCGGCCAGGGCATTTCGATCTACTCGCTCGCCGCCGTACTGCCGCTGCTGGCCGCCAAGCAGCGCCCCACACATGCCAACGATTGGATGACGAGCGACGCCGAGATCGCTTGCCCGGACCCGAATTGCGGTAGCCGGCTGCGGATCACCCGTACCGGGCGGCGCCGCTTCAGCCATGCCGCCACCACGGCCGTACCCTTGTCCCCCGCTGATCCCGCCGATGATCGAACAGGCTGAGATCCGCCCCGGCTACGCCGTCTCGCGCGTCATCCGCGGCAATTGGCAGCTCGCCGGCGGCCACGGCGCCGTCAGCCAGGAGCAGGCGCTCGACACATTGGAGGCGGCGTTCGATGCCGGGCTGACGACCTTCGATTGCGCCGATATCTACACCGGGGTCGAGGCCCTGATCGGCGCCTTCCGGGCACGACTAGCGGCACGGCGTGGAGCCGAGGCGGCGCGCGCCCTCAAGGTCCACACGAAGCTCGTCCCCGACCTCGACCGCCTCGCCTCGATCTCGAAATCAACTGTCGAAGCCATCGTCGACGAGTCGTTGCGCCGCTTGCGCGTGGAACGACTCGACCTCGTTCAGTTCCACTGGTGGGACCTTGCAATTCCGGGCGCCGTCGACACGATGGTCTGGCTCGACCAGATCCGGAATGCCGGCAAGATCCGCTTTCTCGGGGGCACCAATTTCGACACCGTGCACACGCGTGCGATCCTCGACGCAGGCGTGCCGCTGGTCTCGATGCAGACGCAATATTCGCTGCTCGACGCCCGTCCCGAGAACGGTTTGGCGGCCCTGTGCGCCACGAACGACGTGGTCCTGCTCTGCTACGGCACGGTGGCGGGCGGCTTTCTCGGCGACCGCTGGCTCGGCGCGGCCGAGCCGACCGGGGAGGCCGAGAACCGCTCGCTGACCAAATACAAGCTCATCATCGACGACTTCGGCGGATGGGCCCTGTTCCAGGACCTGCTGCGAACCTGTCGCGGCATCGCGAACCGGCATGGCGTCGATATCGCCACCGTGGCGAGCCGTTACGTGCTCGACCGGCCGGGCGTGGCGGCCGTGATCGTCGGCGCCCGCGATGCGTCGCATGCCGCCGCCAATGCGGCGGTCGGCGCCTTGCGGCTCACCGCAAACGACGACGCCGAACTCGCGGCCGTCCTGTCGCGCCGGCAGGGCCCGCTCGGCGATTGCTACGGGCTCGAACGCGACCGAACCGGCCGGCACGGCTCGATCATGAAGTATAACCTCAACACGGCCCCCACTGAGGAAGAAGCCCATGTTTAAGCTCCTATCCGGAACCGCCCTCGCGGTCGGCACCTCTCTCGCGGCCCTGCTCGCCGCGGCCGTTCCGGCCCAAGCCGCCGATTGCACGATCCCGGTCGGAGTCGTGATGGAACTCACCGGCCCGGCCGGCGAATACGGCCAAGCGGGTGCGAAGTCGGTCGAGATGGCGTTTCGCGACCTCAATGCGGCGGGCGGCGCCCAGGGCTGCATGATCGTGACGGATACGCGCGATTCGCACAGCACCGGCACGCTGGCGGTCGATGCCGCGACGCAGCTCGTCCAGATCAAACATGTGCCGGTCGTCATCGGGGGTATCATCTCGTCCGTGACGATCCCGATCCTGACCGCCGTGACGGCGCCCGCCAAGGTCGTGCAGGTGTCGCCCGCCTCCTCGTCGCCGACCCTCACGGAGCTCGGCCGCCAGGGCAAGACGAACGGCATCTTCTTCCGCACCATCACGTCGGACGCCTTGCAGGGGGTCGCGGCGGCGCGCTACGCCATCGACAAGGGCTTCAAGACGATCGCCATCATCGCGGTCAACAACGATTTCGGGACAAACCTCGCCAAGGAGTTCTCGACCGCCTACACGGCCCTCGGCGGCACCATCGTGTCGATGACGCCCTATAACGAGAAGCAGGCGAGCTACGACGCCGAGGCGACGGCCGCGATGCAGGGCGCGCCTGACGGGCTCTATCTCGTTTCGACGCCCGTCGACGGCGCCACGATCGCGCGCGCCTGGATCGCGGGCGGCGGGCCGCAGAAGTTCCTGCTCAACGACGGCATGAACAGTACCGACTTCATCACGAGCGTCGGCGCGCAATTCCTGAACGAGGCCTACGGCACCTCGTCGGGCACGAGCCCCACGGCCTCGACCACCTATTTCAACGACAATTACAAGACGTTCTCGGGCCTCGACCCGGCCAATCCGGCGGCCGACCGATCCTACGATGCGGCCGCCATCGTGGGCCTCGCCATCGCGGCGGCGCCTTCGCAGGACGCGCTCGCGATCCGGGACGCGATCTACAAGGTGACGGACGCCAAGGGGACGCCGGTCGGAGCCGGCCAGGAGGAGTTCGCGAAGGCCCTTGCGATGATCAAGGCCGGCAAACCGATCCGTTACGAAGGCGTGATCGGCCCGGTCAGCTTCGACCAGTACGGCGACATCACCGGCCCGTTCCGCTTGTGGAAGATCACCGACGGCAAGGTCACGACGACGGGCGAGATGAGCACCGACGACGTCAACGCCCTGAAAGCGAAGCTCGGCACGAAGTGACGCCTCCGTCGCTCCCGCGGGTCGCGCTCGCGCCCGACCTCGCGGTTCCGCGCATCCTCACCGGCCTCTGGCAGGTCGCCGACCAGGAGCGCGGCGGCGCGCCGCTCGACCCAGAACGCGGCGCCGACGCGCTCGCCGACTATGCGGCGGCCGGCTTCGACGGGTTCGACATGGCGGACCATTACGGCAGCGCCGAAGTCATCGCGGGCCGGCTGCTGTCGCGATACGCTGCCGATGATCCCGCGCGCCCCCGCGCCTTCACCAAATGGTGCCCGGTCCCCGGCCCGATGACGCCCGAGGTGGTGCGGGCCGGGGTCGAGCGCTCCCGGGCGCGTCTCGGGGTCGAGCGCATCGACCTCCTGCAGTTCCACTGGTGGACCTTCGAGCACCTCGCCTATCTCGATGCGGCCCGCGGCCTCGCGGCTCTGCGCCAAGAGGGGCTCTGCACCCACCTCGGCACGACGAATTTCGACACCGACCACCTCAATGTGCTGGTCAGCCACGGCATCCCGGTTCTGACCAACCAGGTGTCGTTCTCGCTCCTCGACCGGCGGGCCGCCGGAGCCATGAGCCGGTTCTGTCTCGCCCGGGGCGTCAGGCTCCTGGCCTATGGCACGCTCGCGGGCGGTCTCCTGTCGGAGCGCTGGCTCGGCGTCGAGGAGCCGGGCGCAGACGCGATCGCCGACTGGAGCAAGAGCAAGTACAAGCGCTTCGTCGACACGATCGGCGGCTGGCCGGTGTTCCAGGGCATCCTCGCGGCAGCCGACCGCGTCGCCAGACGGCACGGCGTCTCGATCAGCAATGTCGCGACCCGCTGGGTGCTGGATCACCCCGCGGTCGCGGCCGTCATCGTCGGGGCGCGGCTCGGAGAGAACCAGCACCGGGCCGACAATCTGCGCACCTTCGCGTTCACGCTCGACGACCGGGACCACGCCGTCCTCGATGCCGCCCTGGCCGAAACCAAGCCCGTGCCGGGCGATTGCGGCGACGAATACCGCCGGCCGCCGTTCCTCACCGCGTCGGGGGACCTCAGCCATCACCTGGCCGCGGTCCCGACCTTCTTCCAGGCAACGCCCGTCGCAGGTCGGCCCGGGCGGAGCCTCGTCGATTCGGGTAGCGTCTGGGAGCCGATCGCGGGCTATTCCCGTGCGGTCCGCACCGGCGAGCGCATTCTCGTCAGCGGCACCACGGCGACGCATGGCGCAGGCGAGGTGGTGTGCGCCCGCGACCCCGCCGGCCAGGCGACCTTCATCCTCGACAAGATCGCGGCCAGCCTCGCGGCCCTCGGCGGCACGATGGCGGACGTCGTCAGGACACGCGTCTACCTGGCCGATGCCGACGATTGGGAGCCGGTGTCGCGTGCCCATGGCCGCGTCTTCGGAGATATCCGACCCGCCAATACGCTGGTCGAGGTCGGCCGCCTCGTCGGTGACTACCGGGTCGAAATGGAGGCCGAAGCGGTCGTGGACCGGTGACCGCCGTGGAATCGGAACGGTGCCGGCTTGGTCGAGGTTGATCGGCGGCGGGTGCCCTGGTCCGTCAGCCTTGATGGGCGGAACGATGCCGACCCTCAAGGCCCTTCGATCTCGAACCGAGGCCATGGCCGGGCCGAACAAAAGCTCAAGTGACCGATGGGAGAGGCTCCTCTTTGCGCCTCGCCCGCCGCAGCGCGCTCTCGACCAGGAGGGTGGCGAGGCCTGCGACGAGCACGACACCACTCCAGGACGTCGGAAATCCGAGGCGCGACAGAAGAAAGACAGCGCCCGTCCAGACGACCGTGGCCAGGGCCAGGATACCGTCGTCGACGACGAGGCCAGTGAGTTCGCGTGCGATGCCGATCAGGCGGTGCATGGGGGTCGTCCTCAGGCGTGGGAGGTGGCGAAACGCGCCGCGCAGAGCCGGACCGCCACCAGGGCGACCACGAAATAGACGGCGACCAAAGCCGGAAGGCAACGGTCGGCACCAGGCCAGACCACGCCGATGCCTTCGCCGACCCAGAACGTGCCGAAGGCCGCGAGCAGCACGCCGACGCCGAATTTGATGGTGTTCTCGGGCACCGAGGCAAGCGGCTTGTGCAGGACCACACCCAGTGCCGCGATCAGTGCGAGTGCCGCAAGCGCGCCGAGGCTCGCCGGGTAGAGCAGCCCCGTCCCGCCGGCGCCGACCGCCACCACGATGAACACCACTTCCACGCCCTCCAGCATGACGATGTTGAAGGCCGCCACGACTGCGACGCGGTCGAGCCGCGGGCCTACACCACCGGCGGCGCGCAGCTGCGCCCGCTGAGCCGCGAAGGCCGCGGTCTCGTCGTGCAGCGCCAGGACGCCCGCCGCCCGCAGAATCGCCTTGCGCAGCCAGCGCAAGCCGAAGAGCAGCAGTAGAAGGCCGACCGCGAGTTGGATCGCGTCGAGAGGCAGGCGGGTCAGAGCGGAACCCAACGCGGCGACGAGGCCCGTCAGGAGGACGAGCGCGGCCGCCGTCCCGGCCAGTGCGCCGCGCCAACCTCGCGTGCTGCCGACCGCCAGTATGATCGTCAGCGCCTCGACCGCTTCGACCGAAGAGGCCAGGAACGCCGCCGCGAAACTCGGCCCGCCATGGACCCAATCGATGGACATCGGCACCTCCATGCGGGTCGCCGGACCCGAATAGCGGTAGTAAACACTACTGATCTGTATTACAAACGATTTTACTACAGGTATAGATCCCGGATGCTCGGGCCGGAGGCGGACTGAGGTGACCAATGACCCGTTCCGGGAGCGTGTCGACGCGCTGGCGAACTCGCTGGCCCCAGCCCTCTTTCGGGTGGCGCGTTTCATCGACGGAAATCGCGCGCGCGTTCTCGCCGCATCGGCTGCCGACATCGCCGACCTCGTGGGGACGTCGGACGCCACCGTCGTCCGCGCCGCCCAGGCGCTCGGCTTCGCCGGTCTCGGCGATCTCAAGCAGGCCCTCGTGGCCGTTCTCGATACGCCGTACACCCCGGCCGACGACATGCGCCGAACGCTCGACGAGGTCGGGGCGGACGTCGGACGCGCGGTGGATGCCGTGCTGGAGGCTCACGAGGACGCCGTGCAGGTGCTCCGCGCGCCCGAGACCAGGGCCGGGCTCGCGGCGGCGGTGTCGCTGCTCCACGCTCCCGAGCGTATCGCGATCTTCGGCATTGGCCCGACTGCCCAATTGGCTCGCTACGCCAGCATCCCGCTCGGCCGCGCCGGTCGTCGCACTCTTCTGCTCGACAGAACCGGCCGGGGGCTCGCCGACCAGATGCTGGATCTTCGACGCGGCGATGGATTGCTGGCGCTGGCCTATGGCGGGCCGTATCGGGAGATCGCCGCGGTTCTGGCCGAGACCCGACGGCTCGCTCTGCCATCCGTGCTCCTGACCGGCGACGCCTGCCACAAGCTCGCCCCGATGGCCGACGTGGTCCTGGTGGTCCCGAGGGGGCGCGCCGGGCGCGTCGCCCTGCATGGCGCGACCCTTGTTGCGCTGGAGGCGATCGTGCTCGGCCTGACCACCGCCATGGGAGACCAGGCCCTTGCCGCACTCGATCGCCTCGGCGCCCTTCGCGGCGCGATCGACGCCCGACCAGACCGACGAACAAGACAAGGGCGCGTCCCGTGAGCCTGCGGTGAGTCGCAGGTCGGAGTGGATCAGGGCACCGATGCGGTGGCGGAGGCGGTCTCGGCGAAAGCCGTGAGGAGGATGACCGCAGAGGCAGCGCCCGGGTCCATATGTCCGATCGCGCGTTCTCCGAGGCGCGAGGCGCGGCCTTTGGACGCCACCATGTTCTTCGTCGCTTCGGCACCCGCCACGCCGGCCGCGACGGCCTGTTCGAGGCAGACCTTGAGATCCTTGTCCTCGGCGCGAGCCTGCTCGGCGGCTTCGGCCGCCGGCAGCCAGGCGTCGAGCATGGTCTTGTCGCCGCGTTCGCCCTTGCCGCGGTCCTGGATGCCCTTGGCGATGGCCGCCACGACGGCCACCACGGTCTCGCGGTCGAGTGTCGCCTTGCCCTTGGCGACGGCGCCGGCGCGCATGAAGGCCGTGGCATAGAGCGGACCCGAGGAGGCGCCGACTGCATTGAGGAAGCTTTTGGCGGCGGTGTTGAACACCATCGCCGGGTCCGCCGTCGTGGCGTCGAGCGATCGTAAGGCCTCCTGCACCGCCAGGAAGCCGATCGACATGGTGACGCCGTGATCCGCATCGCCGATCATGCCATCGAGTCGGCAGAGCCGATCCTTGTCGGCCTGAATGGCCGCCGTGATACGCTCGAAGAGCGCCAGGACATCCCGCGTGGTGAATTCATTCATGGCGCGCATCCCCTCCGTTGATGGCAATCTCATCCGGCGCGGAACATCGCGCAGTCGCAGGGGCGGTCGAGCAGGCCCGTCAACTCGTCGTCGAGCAGCATCAGGGTGATCGAGGCTCCGGCCATTTCGAGCGACGTGCAATAGGCGCCGACCCAGGTGGCATGGACCCCGATGCCGCGCGCATCGAGCCGCTGTTTGACCCGGCGGTTGAGGAGGTAGAGCTCCATGAGAGGCGTCGAGCCGAGCGAGTTCACCAGCACCGCGACCTTGTCGCCGCTCTTGGCCGGCATTTCGGCGAAGATGCGATCCAGGATGTCGTCGGTCACCTGGTCGGCCGTCCCGATCGGCTCGCGCGACACGCCCGGTTCCCCGTGGATCCCCATCCCGACTTCCATCTCGTCTTCGCCGATCTCGAAGTTCGGCGTCAGGGTCTGCGGCAGCGAGCAGGGGCTCAACGCGACCCCCACCGTGAAGGTCCTGTCGTTGGCGTGCCGGGCGATGCGTTCGCAATCGTCGAGGCTCATCATGGCGTCGGCGGCAGCCCCCGTGACCTTGAACACGAAGAAGTTGCCCGCGACGCCGCGCCGTTTCTCGCGCTGGTCGCGCGGCGCCGAGGCGACGTCGTCGGTCGTCACGACGATCCGGGCTTCGAGATTATCGAGAGCCGCGAGTTCGGCCGCCATCTCGAAGTTCATGACGTCGCCGGCGTAGTTGCCGAACACGAACAACACGCCCTTGCCGCCGTTCACGGCCTTCGCACACTCGAAGATCGGATCGGGCGGCGGCGACGCGAACACGTTGCCGACCGCACAGGCGTCGGCGAGCCCCTTTCCCACGAAGCCGAGGAAGGTCGGCTCGTGACCCGAACCGCCGCCCACCACCAACCCGACCTTGCCTGGCCGAGGTCCCTCGATCGCCACGAGGGAGCGGGGCGAATGTGGCAGTTGCTTCACGTGCTTCGGGTGGGCCGCGACGATGCCTTCCAGCATCTCCTCGATGATGACTTTCGGGTCGTTGATCAGTTTCTTGGTTTTCACGACGAGTCCTCCCTGTTCAGCGCTGATGGAAACGGGTCCGTAGCGGTCGAAGACGTGCGGCGCTCCGTCGGCCTTGAGGATGCCGCGCGCGGTCGCGGCGTCCGTGACCAGCACCGTAGCGTGCCCGCCGCGAAGGCAGGCCAGGATCGCGGCCACTTTGTCCAGCCCTCCCGCGACCGCGATGCGCACCTTGATGGAGCGCAGATCTTCGAGCGACAGCCCCGTCATGCGGTCGTCGAGCGGCCCATGCAGCGGGCCGCCCGCCTGGTCCATGAAGCGCCCCGCCACGACCGCGGTGGCGCGCTGCCCGAGATAGTACCGCGCGTCGGCCTGATCGATGAGGCCGCTCGCGAACACGAGGCTGTCGCGTCGCAGGTTGCCGACGCCGAAGATCAGCTTGTCGGCGCGACGGATGAGGTCGAAGCGCTCGCGGATCACCGCCTCGGCCAACAGCAGGTCGCGCATCTCGCGGTTCGACACGAAGGCCGGGGCACTGAGCGCGAGACAGCGCGCCCCCATGCTGGTCGCGAGGTGAGCGGCACATTGCTCGGGCGAGATGCTGGCGGCCGCCGCGATGCCGCCGCTCACCTGGATGACCGAAAGGTCGGGGAGCTTTAGCGGACCCACGTAGTCGCCCACCGCCATGACGGTTCGGCTCCAGGCCACGCCGATCGTATCGCCGGCTCGCAACAGGTTGCGCAGGACGCTCCCGCCCGCCTCGCCGAGGCGCTGCACGAGAGGTCGCCCTCCATCGTCGCCGGGGATCACCACGCAGTCCGCAAGGCCGAACCGCTGCTTCAGAGCCTGCGCGGTCTCGGTCGCCCGCAGGCGGCTCGGATCGATGTTGACGCGAACGATTCCGCGCGTCCGCGCCTCGGCCAGATAGCCGTTCACGGTGGCCCGCGAGACACCCATCACGGCCGCGATGTCGTTCTGGGTCAAGCCGTCGTGCACGTAGAGCCAGCCGGCCCAGACCAAGGGGTCGTCACGGAACCGCAGCGGGATCGCCGCCACCCCGTCCTCGTCTCCGGTTCCCTGCCGCTTCGTCGTTCGTTTCAGCATTGACATTATTCAGGTTGCCTTGGATTATGTCTGAATTGACGGCAAACACAATGGTGCTCAAGCGGATTTTTCCACCGCGGGGTCACCTCAAAGCCGCAACACCGGACAACGACCGGGCAAAGCTGTTGCGCCATTCGGCGCGATGTCGGGAGGAACACATGGACGATTCAGAGATCCGCGGCGGAGGTTCGCGACTGCTGGTGCCGCGACGGACGTTGCTCAAAGGTGTCGGCGCGGCCGGGCTGTCCGGCGTCATCGGTGCGCCCTTCATCAATCGCCTGAAGGCGATGGAAGCTCATCCGCTGGTGGGCAAGAAGATCGACATGAACATTCTGGGCATCGCCGGCTGGCTGCCGTCCTCGCTCGGCGTGAAGATGTCGCCGCTGTTCGCCGACTACGTCAAGCAGCGCTACGGCTACGACGTCAGCTTCGGTTTCGCGGAGGCGCCGTTCTCCGATCTGTTCCAGAAAGCCGCCACCTCGCTCGCGACCAAGAGCCAGGAATACAACATCATCATCTCCGATTCGCAGTGGCTCGGAGCGCTCGCCAAGCCGGGCTGGATTCTGAAGCTCAACGACGTCATCGCCAAGAACAAGGGCCTGCAGCTCGACTGGTACTCGAAGACCGTGGTCGACACCTACATGCGCTACCCCGACGGGAGCCAGGACATCTGGGGTCTGCCGCAGGAAGGCGACGTCTTCGCGCTCTATCTCCGCAAGGACATGCTGGACGATCCGAAGGAGCAGCAGGCCTTTCAGGCCAAATACAATATGAAACTGCCGACCACCTTCGACGAATACGAGAAGCTCAACGCCGACGACTATGAAAAAGTGATGGAGTTCTTCACCCGTCCCGAGAAGGGGATCTGGGGTGCCGGCTGGCAGTATTCTCGCGTGTACGATTTCTGCACCTGCCCGCTCTTCTCCATCATGTGGAGTTCGGGCGGCGAGATCTGGGACGCGAAGGAGAGCCAGGTCGAGGGCGTCTTGAACACCGAAGGCAACGCCAAAGCGATGGAACGCTATAAGTCCTGGCTGAAATACATGCCGCCGGGCGCAACCAACTACGGCATCGCCGAGATCGTCGACGTGTTCACGCAGGGCAAGGTCTTCTCGGCCCTGCAATGGGCCGCTGTCGGTGCCGCGATGATCACGCCGGAGAACAGGGACAAGGTTTTGGTCGTTCCGCCGCCGAAGTTCGGCAGTGGTGCGAGCGAGAAGCGCCTCTACTGCATGGGCGGGCAGCCCTGGGTCATCAACGCCTTCAACGACGAGGCCAAGATGCGGGTCGCCATCGATTTCATGAACTGGTGGTACCTGCCGGAGACCTCGCTCGAATATACCAAGCGGGGCGGCAATCCTTGCGACAAGGCGACGATGAGCCGATCGGATTTCGATGCGATCAATCCCTGGAACCGCACCTACAAGTATATGCTCGGGCCGGGAACGTCCCAGGATTTCTGGCATGATCCGAAGTACTCGGAAATGCTCTCGCTCCAGCAGGAAGGTTTCACCTCCTACATGACGGGGCAATCCAAGGACGCCATGGGGGTGCTGAACTACATTGCCTGCGGCCAGCAGCAGATCCTGTCCGACGAAGGTACGGCCAAGAAGGAGCCGTCGGGCGTCTGCGGGAACGTTTCGCTGTAGCGCAGTGCGAAAGCGCTCGTCGGGAGAGGCGTCATTGCGAGCGCAGCGAAGCAACCCAGCCCTATCCTGGATCAAGCGCTGGGTTGCTTCGTCGTTACACTCCTCGCAATGACGATTGGTGAAGCTCACCCTTCTTCACCCATCCTACACGCTCTGGCCAACGATCTCGAAGACTATACGATCCCGGTTCTCCCGGCCGTTCGGAAGAGCCATTCTCTTTTCTGGTGTTCGGTTCAACCATGACAGCCGTCACAGGTGCTGCCGCCTACAAGGTCCGCCGCCGATCGCCCTTCGCCCGGGCCTTCGATAGCCGCGGCAGCCTCGTCGCTGCGCTGCTGGCCCCGGTCCTGATCTTCTTCATCGTATTCAATACGATCCCGACGCTCTGGCTGCTCGGCCTGTCGTTCTATAACTACTCGCTGACCAGCGGGTCGCAGCCGGTGTTCGTCGGCTTTCGCAACTTCATCCAACTCTACTACAACAAGAACAACATCTGGGCCGACCTCGCCCGCACCTTCACCTTCGTCGTGTGGGGTGTCGGCATTCAGACGACCTTGGGCCTGTTGTTGGGTTTCCTGTTCTGGGGGTCCAAGGACATGCCGGGGCGTCGGATCGCGCTGACCATGCTGTTCACGCCCATGGTGCTGACGCCTGTCGCGACCGGGACCTTCTTCCGCTTCATCTACGATCCCGACTTCGGCATCCTGAACGTCATCTTGCATGCCGTGTTCGGTGCGCGGCCGATCAACTTTCTGAGCGAACCCGGAACCGCCTACTGGTCCGTGCTGGCCGTGGACTGCTGGATGTGGACACCCTTCATGACCCTCATGGCGCTCGCGGCGCTCGGCTCCGTGCCGAAAGCCGAACTCGAAGCCGCCGAGGTGGATCGCCTGCCGTGGCGCAAGCGGCTGACCCTTGTGATCTGGCACCACGGCAAGTTCATCCTGATGCTCGGGATCCTGCTTCGCACCATCGACAGCTTCAAGACGCTGGACCTCATCATCCCCATGACCAAAGGCGGTCCCGGGCAGGAAACCCGGCTCGTCGCGCTCGAACTCAACAAACAGGCTTTCGAGAGCTTCAACATGGGCTGGTCTTCCGCCTATTCGGTGCTGCTGCTTCTCATCTCCATCGCCATGACGTCGGTCTTCATCTTCATCTTGAACGTGCGGCGGCGGAGAGAAGCATGAGTGCTAAGCTGCGCCGCGCCGGCTACTACACGCTGCTGTGGATCGTCTCGCTGCTGTTCTTCGCACCGGTGGGCTGGATCATCCTCTCGTCCTTCAAGACGCGGGACGAGATCCTGGCCGTTCCGCCGAAGCTGATCTTCTGGCCGACCCTCGACAACTTCGTCGAGCTGCTGCATCGCCAGGGTCTCCTGCTGCAGATCTTCAATTCGGTATTTCTGTCGGTGGCAGCGGTCTGCATCGCGGTCGTCGTGTCGTTCCTGGCCGCCTTCTGCTTTTCACGCTTCAAGCCGAAGGGGACGGACTTCCTGATGTTTCTTCTTCTATCGATCAGGATGTTGCCGGGCCCGGCCGTCATCTTGCCCGTCTACCTGATGTATGCGGGCTTCGGGTGGAAGGACAACCATTTCTGGCTCGTCATGTTCTACGCGATGTTCTCGATCCCGTTCTCGGTCTGGATCCTCAAAGGCTTTCTCGACGGCGTGTCCCAGCGCTTCGACGAGACCGGGCTCGTCAACGGCGGATCGTGGCTGCATGTCATCTTCCGCGTCGTCATGCCTCAGGTCAAACCGGGCCTCATCGCCGCCTTCATCTTCAACATGATCTTCGTCTGGAACGAATACCTGTTCAACTTCATCATCGGGGGTGTGTCGACACAGAACATCCCCTATGCTCTGGCGGTCGGCACCTATTCGGATGGCGGTGTCAACTGGACGTTCATCACAAGCATGACGACCGTCTACGTGATTCCACCGATCCTGTTCATCTTCTTCTTCCAAAAATACATCCTCGTCGGCATGACGTTCGGCACCGTGCGCGGCGAGGTCTGATCCGATGCGCATGACCTTTCCGGAAAGAGCCGAACGCGTGCTGATCGCGGCCATGCTGCTCGGCATGCTGCTCATCCTCCAACGCTACAGCCTGCCCGTGTTTCAGGCTGGTCTCGCCATCCTCGTGGTCTCGACCTTCCTGCAGATCGCGGTCGGCAACATCCCGAAGAACGGGTCCGTTCGCGGCAGCCTGCTCCGCATCGTGGTCCTGCTCTGCATCATCGCGGCGATCTTCGTGACCGGCATCCTGCTCGTGCCGACCCTGTCGGGTTTGGGGCGATGACGGCGGCCCTCGCGTTCAAGGCCGTCTCGAAGAGCTACAAGAACCAGGTGGCGCTCGATCGCTTCGACCTCGAGGTGGCGCGCCAGAGCTTCACCGTGCTGTGCGGACCTCCGAAGTCGGGCAAATCGGTTCTGTTCCGTATTCTGGTCGGCTTGGAAAAGCCCGATGCCGGGCGGATCGAGCTCGATGGCCGCGACATCACCGATCTGCCCCCCGCCGAACGCTCGATCGGCTACGTGCCGCAGAGCTTCGCGCTCTATCCGCACCTCACCGTCTTCGACAACATCGCCTATCCCCTGGCGCTCGCCGGCACTCCCAGAAACGAGACGGCGCGCCGGGTCGACCGTGCCGCGGGCCTGCTTTCCATCACGCATCTGATGAAGAAAACGCCCGACCAGCTGTCGGGTGGAGAAAAGCAGCGGACGGCGCTGGCCCGCGGCCTGCTCAAGGATGCGACGCTCTTCGTCCTCGACGACCCTCTGGTGGGCCTCGACTACAAGCTGCGCGAGCGGCTGATGGACGAACTCAAGGGACTGCGGGAGGACCTGAAAGCCACGTTCCTCTATGCCACATCCGACTCCTTGGAGGCGCTCACGGTGGCTCAGCGTCTCGTCGTGCTCGACCGTGGCCGCGTGGTGCAGCACGACAGCGTCATCGATCTCTACCACGAGCCCCTGCACGTGCGGTCTCTTCAACTCGTCGGCTTTCCCCGTGCCAACGTGATCGCAGGCTCGGCCGCTGACGGTGTGATCACGGCAGGACCGCTGCGGTTTCCCGCAACGGGCGGCCTCGAGGATGGTGCGCTGCTGGTGGGTTTCCGTCCCGAAGCGATCCGGCTCGGCCAAGGGCGCGGCATCGAGGGCCGTGGTCGCGTACGACTGGTCGAAAACCTCGGTTGCGAACTCGTCGTCTATGTCGAAGCCGATGGCACGGACCTCGTAATGAGTTTCCCCGTCCCCGAGGAGGGTGCGCCGGAGTTCGAGAGCGTCGTTTCGTTTACGATCTCACCCGCCGCGATCCAGCTCTTTGATGCCGGCGATGGGCGCCGCTTGTCGTGACGATGCCAGGGGTTCTTCGCCGCGCGGCAGCCCTGGCGACGCGCAACCGTCCGGCAGAGCTCGGATCCTGATCGAGTGTGTCGGCCAGCTTTGAAGCTGAGAGGATCATCGACCGTCATGGCGAGCGAGCCGAAGCGACCCAGCTTTCGCGCCTTGCGATGACGTCCGGTAAAGCTCGAGCTCCAACGAAGATCTGACACACTCGAGCGTCGGTTTCGCTGGACAAAGGTCCGGCAGCGACGGCGACACCCTCGAACGATCGCAGAAGGTCTCACATTCCATGGCCACCATCACGGTCGACCGCGTTACGAAGCAGTTCGGTCACTTTACGGCCGTCGAAAACATGGACATTCGCTTCGCGGATGCAGAGGTCACCTGCCTGCTCGGCCCGTCAGGCTGCGGCAAGACGACGTTGATGCGCATGATTGCCGGTCTTGAGCGTCCGACCTCGGGCCGCATCCTGTTCGGCGACCGCGACGTCACGGCACTCCCGACGGCGACCCGCAATATCGGCATGGTGTTCCAGTACCCCGTCATGTATCCGACGCTCTCGGTCGCCGAGAACATCGCGCTGCCGCTCAAGCAGGACCGCACGTTGTCCGCGGGCGAGCGCGAAAGGCGGGTCGACGAGATGCTCGATGTGCTGGATATGCGGGGCATGGGAAAGAGCTTGATCGGCGATCTCGATCTCGGCAATCGCCAGAAAGTGGCGGTCGGCCGGGCGATCGCGCGTCGCTCGGCCATCGTCCTGTTCGACGAGCCGACCACCAACGTGGAGGTCAATGCCAAGCTGCAATTGATCCGGGCCATCAAGCTCGTGATTCAGCGCACCCGGCAGACCATCGTCTACGTGACCCACGACCAGACCGAGGCCATGACCCTCGCCGACAGGATCGCCCTCATGTCCGGCGGCAAGATCGTCCAATACGACACGCCCTCCCGGCTTTACGACGAGCCGCTGACGGAATTCGGCGGCTGGTTCCTCGGCAGTCCCGGCATGAACTTCGTCGCGGCCGAGGTGCGGGACGGCCAGATCACCGCCCCGTTGCTGGCCGACCCTCTGCTGGCGCCCACGGCGCTGACGACGACCGGCAAGGTCAGTCTCGGGGTTCGGCCCGAGTGGATCGGCATGCATGGAACGGCCCAACCCGGCTCCGTGCCCGGAACCCTCCTCGATCAGACCGTCGGGATTGCTGGACGCTATCTCACGAAGGTTTCGGTCGGCGCCCTCGACGTGAAGGTCAAGACCGACGGCCGACCGCCCGTTCCCATCGGCGGCACCGTACACCTGACACCGGACCGCAACCGGATTATGCTGTACGTGAACGGAACCCGGATCGGTGGACATCGTGACGCCGCGCCCGAATGACGTCGACGGCCTTCGAGTTGGGTGGTTGTTCATTAACCACATCTGTGCGAAGTTTATTCCTAGGCAGCACCATGAACAAACAAGCTGTCGCGTTGGGGGCGAGTCACCATGCGAATGTTGACCCTTTGTTTTGTCGCTTCAACCATCATGTGGAGCGGGATCATCTGGTGCGTGGTGTGCTTCTGCACCTGGGTGCACAGCCAGCATTTCACGGCATCCAAACAGCATCTCGGCGCCTCGCTGATCGCGATAGGCCTTGCGTCCGGCGCCGCTATCCTTTGGACGGTACGGCTCGCCGAAGACTAGCCTTCTCGAGCAGTCGGTCAGATCCTTGCTGGAGTGCCGGAACGGTGAAGCTCAAGCTCCACGATCTGGTCCGGGAACGTCCCAGCATCCACAACTTACCGAGTGAAAGCCGCAACGGCGGTCACTGGTACTCGTTCCGGTCGCCGAGGCGGAGGACCAGGAGCTCACCTCTGGTCTTCGCGTCGAGCACGCGGTCGTCGTTGAACCGCACCACCATCTCGGGGGGGAACCCATTGAGAAAGGCCATGAGATCCTTCACCGTGCCGCCTTCGAAAGCCGTATGGGACGGCAAAATCAGATCGTCCCCCTCTATACCGACCCTGACAGCCTCCTGATAGGGTGCCGACATAGCCATCGCAAAGACGAAGGCGGCAATCGTCGGAGTCCCGTCGGCAGGAATATAGGTACCCGTCACGAGAAACGATCTCAACCTGCCGTTCACCGTCACGAGAATGGACTGACCGTTCAGCGGGACCGCGGGAATCTCGACATTCCGTTCGGTGATGGTTTCATTCTGCTTTTGCTGGTCATACTCACGCAAGAATAGTCTCACAGACGCCATAGCGTAGCTCCGTCGGATAGACAGATTTCTCGTGCTGCAAGCGCTTTTCGCACAATCTGGCATCTCCTCCAACGCCCTCGCTTGCACGTTGGTGTCCTTGCAAGGGGCGTTCCGCCCTCCGCCAAGGCATTTCAGGGCAGACAAGACGCGTCTCTGAAGCATAGCTTCCGGTCGGCGTCGCTTGCGCCGTGGAAGTTCAGCCGGCTCTATTTGCCCCTGCGAGCGCCCGCTTGGATCGCAGTGCGCCGATCGGATGTCGCGGCACCGATCAGCCCAGAGCGGCCACGATCCGGTCCCGCGTCAGCGGCAGGTCGCGGAACCGCCTCCCGGTCGCGTCCGCCACCGCATTGGCGATGGCGGCTGCCGCCGGGCCCTGGCCACACTCGCCGCTTCCAAGGAACGGCTCGCCCGGCCGGTCGAGGAGGTGGACTTCGACGCTGTCCGGCACGGCATCGAAGCGCAGGATCGGGTAGGTGGCCCAATCGACCGAGGTGACGCCGGATGCGTCGAAGCCGACGCTTTCGAACAGGGTCCAGCTCATGGACTGCAGGATCGCGCCCTCGACCTGGTTGCGAAGGCCGTCCGGGTTGACGACCTGCCCGCTGTCGACCGCCGCGACCGCGCGGGCGAGGCGGACGCGCCCGGTCTCGATATCGACCTCGACGTCGGCAGCGATCGCGCAATAGGCCGCGAGATTCTTGTACCGCGCGAAGGCGAAGCCCCGGCCATTGCCCGGCGGCTTCGGTCTGGCGGACCAGCCGGTTTCGTCGCGGGCTCGTTCCACGACGGCGCGGGCGCGCGGATCGTCGAGATGGCGCAGCCGGAACGCGAACGGGTCCTGGTCCGAGCCACGCGCAAGTTCGTCCATGAAGCTCTCGATCGAGAACACGTTGGCATAGGCCCCGAGCGCCCGCATGGCCGAGACGCGGAGTGGCATGGCGGGCACGAAATGATGCACCACGCGAGCGTTCGGCAGGGCGTAGAGCGGGATGGCGTTGCGGTCGCCGCCACCCTCCGGGAGGGGGATCGGCTTCGGCTCGGGCGGCGCGAAGGGCTCGGCCAGCAGTTGGGCCCCGAGCAGCGCCCCGGCGCCGCCGGGCCTCATATTGTGGGTGTTGCTCCACACCGCATAGGACCAGTCGGCGATGCGACCTTCCGCATCGAGCGCCGCCTCGACGTGGGTCGCCATGGCGGGTCCGAACGGCTCCCAGGCGGCTTCCTGCTCGCGCATCAGTTGCAGCCGCACCGGACGGCCGGGCAGGGCGCGGGCGATCAGCGCGGCATCGCCGGCGGCGTCGTCGGCTCCGTTGTGCCCGTAGCAGCCCGATCCTTGCACATGCACGCAGCGCACGCGCTCCAACGGCATGCGAAGCATGGCCGCGATCGCGTCGCGGTCCGGAAAGACGCCCTGTGTATGGGTCCAGACCGTCATCTGCCCGTCGTCGAGCTGCGCCACCGCGCAGGAGGGTCCGATCGAGCCGTGCGCCTGGTAGGGTCGGGTGTAATCGGCCGAAAACCGGCGCAACCCATCGCCCGTGACCGGACCGCCCCGCGTCAGGATGGTGGTGTCGCGCGAAGGCAGCGCCTTGATGGTCGCGGCGGACGGTCGATCGCTCGGCAGGGGCGTCGGCGCCGACCACCGCGCCGCGGCGGCGAGCCTCCGCATGGCCTCGACGGCACCCCACTCGGTCTCGGCCGCGACCGCCAGGAACGACCCGTCGCGCACGACGGAGACGACGCCGGGCATCGCTCGGATCACCGCGTCGTCGACGGCGAGCAAGGTCGAACCATAGCCGGGCGGGCGCACCACGCGGGCATGAACGAGGCCGGACGGGCGCAGATCCTGCACATAGACGCCGCCGCCCGTCACCTTGGCCGGAATGTCGAGCCGCGGCGCCGGCCGATCCACCACGGCATAACCGGCGGGACGCTTGAGCGGCGGGTTCGGCGTCGCATCGACGTGGATCAGAGCGGCCGAGACGAGCGCGCCATAGCCGAGGCTCCGGCCATCCGGCGCCACGACGCTGCCGTCGCGCGTGCGGAGCCCCTCGACCGGCAGGGTCCAGCGCAGCGCGGCCTCGCTCATCAGGATCTGCCGGACCTCGGCGGCCGCGGCCCGGATGGCGCTGCCGCTGTCCTGCATCGAGTGGCTGCCGGCCGTGTAGCCTTCGTCCGGCGTCGCGCCGGTATCGGCGGTTTGGATCGACACGGCCGACATCTGCAGATCGAGTTCCTCGGCGGCCAGTTGGACCAGGGCCGTGGAGATGCCCTGGCCGAGTTCCGCCTTGCCGGTCAGCACCGTGACGTGGCCCGAGGCTTCGACCCTGATCCAGCTGTCGAGCAGCGGTGTCTTCTTGAGGCTGCCGGGCAGGTTCGCGGCACCCGAAACCCCGGCGCTCTCGCCCTCCTGGGCCAGGACCGGCCGGAGCGCGAAGCCGAACACCAGTGCGCCGCTGCCGGCCAGGACGGAACGGCGGGTGAGGCCGGGCGAGGCCGTCACCGGGCATCTCCGAGCCGCACCGGTGCCGCGGCGGCGCGTCGCATCGCTTCGGCGGCGCGCCTCACCGCGCGAAGGATCCGCATATGCGTGCCGCAGCGGCAGAGATTGGTCTGTAGCGCCGCGCGGACCTCCGCATCCGAAGCCTCCGGCCGTTTGTCCAGGAGTGCCTGCGCCTTCATCATCATGCCGGGAATGCAATAGCCGCACTGGGCGGCCTGCTCGTCCATGAAGGCGCGCTGCATCGGCCCCGGCCGATCCTGCGTGCCGAGCCCTTCCAGGGTCGTGATCCGCTTGCCGTCCAGTACAGACACCGGCACCACGCAGGAGAGCACGGCCTCGCCCTCGACGATCACCGTGCAGGCCCCGCACTGCCCCAGCCCGCAGCCGTATTTGGCGCCGTTGAGGCCGAGGTCGCCGCGCAGCCAGTAGAGCAGCGGCAGGCCGGGCTCGGCCGCAACCTCGTGCGACGTCCCGTTCACGATCAAGGTTGTCATGGCGCGATCCTGACGTGGGTGTCGGCGGGAGCGGCGGTCGTGCCGTCGCTGGCATAAAGCGTCACGGCACGCGAGCGCGCCGCTTCCACGGTCGCGTCGAGGTCGGGCCAGGGCGCCTCGTGCGCGACGTCGGCCCGCAGATAAGCCAGCAGGCCCGCGATCTGGCGATCGTCGAGAGCCCCGAGAAACCCCGGCATGATGGCGCCGGGGGCACCCGGCGGAGCCGCCAGGCCGTGCAGCGTCACGGTGACGATATTCGAAGGATCGGGAGCGTGAAGGGCCGAGCTGAGAGCCAGCGGGAGCCCGCCATAGGGCACGGCGCGCCCACTCGCATGGCAGGACGCGCAGGCACCTTCGTAAAGTGCGGCGCCCGCGTCGGCGCTCGACGTCGCGTCGGCAGCCGTCGCCGCGACGGCGACCTGGCTGCCGGCGCTTGTCGCGGACACGGGCGAGGCGACCTCGTCGGGTCCGGCTCGGGCCGGCTTCTCGGCCGAGCCCATCAGCGACACCAGGTAGACCGCCATGGCATGGGCATCGGCTTCCGGCACGCTGCCGAGGTTGGCCGTGACCAGCGCCATGGGACCGCGCGACACGCCATGCACCGTTTGCCAACCGTGCGTGAGGTAGAACGTCAGGGCATCGACCGTCCAGGGAATCGGCGCCGGCGAGGCGGCGTTGAGCGCATAGGCGTTCCAGCCTTCCGCCAGACCGCCCGCGAGATGCCGGCCGTTGTCCTCGTTGCCGAGCGGGCCGTGTGGCGTGTGGCAGGCGCCGCAGTGGCCGAGCCCCTCGACCAGGTAGGCGCCGCGGTTCCAATCCTCGCGACGCTCCGGTTCGGGCGTGTAGACCCCCGAGCGAAAGTACAGGGCGTTCCAGGCCGCCATCACGGCCCGGACGTTCAGCGGAAAGGGCAGATCCGGCCGCGGGACCTCCGAACGCGTCGGCGCCCGGGTCATCAGATAAGCGTAGAGCGCCGCGTCGTCCTGATCGGTCACCAGGGTGTAGTGATTGTAGGGGAAGGCCGGGTAGAGGTTGCGACCCTCGCGGTCGACCCCGTCCCGCATGGCGCGTCGAAACGCGGCCTCCGACCAGCGGCCGATGCCGGTGTCCGGATCCGGCGTCAGGTTGCTCGCATAGATCGAGCCGAAGGGGGTCTCGACCGGTGCGCCGCCGCTGAAGGCGGGACGGCCCGGAGCCGAGTGGCAGCCGGCACAATTGCCGATCGCGGCGAGCGTCGCACCCTGCCGGATCAGGGCCGGAGCGAAAGCGTCGTCGGAAGGCCGCGGGATGGCCGGCAACGTCGCGTGCCAGGACAGAGCCACGAAGCCGGCGCCGCCGGCAACGGCCGCCACGAGAACGGTGGAGAGAAAACGGAAGCCGACCATGCGCTCCTGGAACGCCGAACGTGAAAGGACCAGTTCCCTTCAACGGGATCGATCAGACTCCGTTGCGGGCAAAAGCGTCTCGGCTGCGTGGCGCGACATCGTGGTCTCGTGGTGCGAGCCGAAAGCGTCGAAGCCGGGCGCCGTCACATCTTGCAGAGCCCAGCGGCCGGCGCCGGGAAAGCTGTTGCGGCCGGCACCGTCTCGACGACCCGGAACCAGTCGTGCGGCTCGCGGACCTCGGCCGAGGGCAGGACGTCGACGGTATAAAGGTCGTGGATCACGGCATGGTCGCTCGACCGCCATTCCGCATGACGCGCGAACATGTCGTCGAACACGTGCCCGTCGAGCACCTTGGTGACGGCGTCTGCATTGGTCGTCCCGGCTGTCTTGACGGCCTCCAGCCATTGCGTCGTCGCCGAATAGTCGGCGGCCTGCGCGGCTGTCGGTCGGAGGCCGGCATGTGCCGCGGCGAACCGGTCCGACCAGGCCCGCGCCTTCCCGTCGAGGTTCCAGTACCAGGGGATCGTCCCACGCACGCCCGCATACCCGTCCTTCACCCGGTCGACGTCGCTGAGATAGAGCAGCGCCGTCGTGACGCGGGCCTTCACGCCCGATTGCGTCACCGCCGTCACCTTGCGGTCGGCATCGGCGCCTGCACTGAAGACGCCGACCACATCGGGATGAAAGGCCTCGATCTCCCTCAGTGTCGGCGCGAGGTCGACGTCGCCGACCGGCAGCAGGAACGTCTTCACGATCTCGCCGCCTTGCGCGACGATCGAAGGCGTAAAGGCAGCCACGGCGGATTTGCCGAACCCGGCGTCGGCCACGAGAGCGATCCAGCGCTTGCCATCCTGCAGCTTGGCGACGCTCTCGGCCGTGGCGGCAGCAATAGCCGGCGCGTCGAACGAGTAGTGGTACGTGTATCTGTTGCAAGCGCTCCGGGTCAGCGCCGGCGTGGCGGCCAGCGTTACGATGGCGAGGCGGTGCCGCTCGGCCGCGACCTTCGATGCCGCGACGGCGATCGGCGAGTTCTGCACGTCCATGAGGAGGTCGGCCCCTTTATCGTAGGCGTCCTCCGCGAGCGCCGTCACGAGATCCGGTTTGTTGTGATCGTTGCGTGTGTCGACCAAGATGGATCGACCGAGAACGGTCCCGCCGAAGTCGGCCACGGCCATGCGCGTGGCGTCGACGCCCCCGGCGCCTGAGCGGGCATCGTAGAGGTCGCCGTCGAGGTCCGTGAGCACGGTGATCCGCACCGGTGCAGGGTCCTGCGCCAGGGCCGGCAGGGCTGCCGCGACGACGAGGGCGGAAGCGAGTGAGGCTGCGGTGATCGATTTCGTGCGCGGAGCTGTACGGCGAAGGTCATTGCACATTCGTCAGGATCCTCGACACGTCGTGCTCCAAGCCCGGCCCGTCCGTTACCCTAGAATGTCAGAGCCGTGTGGCGGTTCTGCGAATGCTCGAAGCGCCGCTTCGTGACCGATGGCCGCGGAGCCTGTGGGGCGCGATCGTCCTGACACGGTCGTCGACCGGAGAGGGCGGGCACCGTGTCATCGCCCGATTTTTTTAAGACCGATGCCAGGCACCGTCGTGCAGGGCTGCGGCTTCCTCGACGAGCAGAGGGCCGACCACCTCCACGGTTCGCAGCCCGGCCGCGAACACGGTTCGGCAGGGGAGGTCGAGGGTAGGGTTGTCCGGGTGGTCGCCCGTGATCGCCCGAAGCTCGCGCTCGCCGAGCCCAAAGACCACCCGCCCGACACCCGCCCAATAGGCGGCGCCGGCGCACATCGCGCAGGGTTCGGCCGACGCATACATCGTGCAGCGCGCGAGGACGGCCGGCGCATGGACCTGCGAGGCGCGGCTCATCAGCAGGCGCTCGGCATGCGCCGTCATGTCCCGGACCGCCGCGAAACCGTTGCCCTGCTCCATGAGGACGGTGCCGTCGGGTCCGACCAGGATCGCACCGAACGGATGATGGCCGGCCGCCCGGGCCGCTCGCGCCACCTCGAAGCTCCGGCGCAGGAAATGTTCGTCGTCGAGCTTCTCGTGGTCCGGCTCAAGGGCCATGTCGTGTCCTTCTCTGGCATGGGGGTTGCTGGTCTCAGCAGGAACAGAGGGCTGTCGCGCATGCCGATGCATTTTCAATGGGTCGCCCTGCGGTATTTCCGCGAGACCGTCCAGGCCCGCTCGATCCGCAAGGCGGCGGAGCAGCTCAACATCGCGCCATCGGCGATCAACCGGCAGATCATCAAGCTCGAGGAGCAGCTCACGACGCCGCTCTTCGAGCGGAACAGCAAGGGCCTCAAGCTGACGGCGGCGGGCGAGCTGTTCTATCGTTGGGTCCTGAAGACCCATGCCGAACTCGATCACACGATCGCCGAGATCAACGATCTCCGGGGCGCCAGGACCGGCCATGTCGTGGTGGCCTGCGAGGAGGGCATCGGCAAGGACTTCCTCCCCGCCGTCATCCAGTCCTTCCGACAGACGCACCGGCACGTCGACTTCTCGGTCTGCGTGCGCGACATGCAGGACGTGGTGGCGGCCGTGGCCGAGGGAGAGGCGGATCTCGGCATCGCGTTCAGCCCGGCGCTGGAACCCCGGATCAAGCGGCGGAGCGAGGCGACGGTCGCGATCGGCGCCGTCATGCATCCGACCCATCCCTTGGCCGGCCGCCCCGAGATCAAGCTGTCCGACCTCATCGGCGAGACGTTGATCGTGCCCGACAACGGCTTCTCGACCCGTCAGCTGTTCAATGCGCAGCTCGGCGGCGATGCGGAACTGCTGTTCGCGCGGCGGCTCGAGACCAACTCCTTCGAGACCATGACGGCCATGATCAAGGCCGGGATCGGGATCGGGGTCCGGTCGCGCATCGGGATCGCGGGGGAGATCCGACGCGGCGACGTCGTGTTCGTGCCGTTCGGGTCCCGATCCTTCCCGCGCGAAACCGTGGTCCTGATCGTCAAGAAGACCCGCATCCTGCCGGCCGCGGGCGCACGCTTCGCCGAGGCGGTCGACGCGGCCCTCCGGCAGGTCGCCGACGGGCGGAGCGAAGCGGAGGACACCGCAGACGTCGCGCCTCAGCGCGCTGCCGTCAGGCCGTCGGCGGGGGCCTGACGCGGGCCGCATCAGGCCGTTGACCTGGCGGCGAGGTGATGCGCTTCGAAATCGTCCGGCAGCTCTAGGTCGAGGTCGGCATAGGACGCGAGCCTGTCCAGGACCTGCGCGGTCTGCTGCTCGAAGAGCCGCCCCGTCACGCCCCTCACGAGGCGCGGCAAGGCATGGCGATGGCCGCTGATCGAGGTGGCATGCGGCCCTTGGCTGACCGCTGCGGCGCCGTTGAAGCAAAACACCTGGCCGACCCAGGCCGCCTGCACGTGATGCGGCGTGAAGCTGAAATCGACGTCGAGGAACGGATAGCCGGCGAGGCGGTCGTCGGCTTCGGCCTCGGATGGCACGTAGCGATCGCGCCACAACGCCACGGCCGGCGCGAGAGAGGTGAGTTCGGGCCGGGACGCGAGGTCGACCCCGATGCCGGTTGCGCACAGCAGATGGTCGCACAGAAGCGTCGCGCGGGGCGTCTCGACCGCGAGCCCCTCGCGGTCGAGACGGATCGAAAGCCAGGGACTCGCGGGATGGAGGTGGAAGCGCGGATGCGCCATGGCGGCCTCGAAGGCACGCCGCGGGGGTGGCTGGTCGGCGGCCCGGAAATGACGGGCGATGCCCCACCGGGTCGCCGGATCGAGCCAGGGATAATGGCTCATCGTGCCTGCATTCTCGAGGTGCCGGTGGGGATTGATGCGCGGCAGGCGGTCTCGGCGGAAGCACAGGTCGACCCGGGCCGCGCCCGCTTCGAGCGCCGCATTGGCGTTGTCGAAGGCCGAAGCGCCATGCCCCAACACGGCCACGCGGGCGCCGCGCAGCCGCGCGAAATCGACGGGCCCGTTGGTGTGGTCGTACCGCTCGCGGGGCAGGGCCCGTCTGACGAGATCGGGAACCCGCCAGCCGCCGGCGCCGTCAAACCCCGTCGCGATCACGGCGGTCCGCGAGAAGCGTATCGTGGACGTCGTCCCGCACCGGGTCTCGACCGCGAGGAACCCGTCGGCTGCGGCCCGGATGTCGGTCACGGCCGTGTCGCTCTCGACCGGAATGGCCAGCGTTGCGCCGTACCATCGGAGGTAATCGACCCAGGCCTGCCGCGGGATCCTGTCGAGTCCCGCCCAGGCGGCCGCACCGTGCCGCGCCGTATACCAGGCCTGCGCCGACAAGCTCGGACAGCCGAAATCCATGCCGTTGAGCAGCTTCGGGGTCCGGAGTTCCTGCATCCGCGCGAAGCTGTCCCAGACACCGACCTGTCCGGCCGGGGCGCGATCGAGCACCACGACGTCGTCGACGCCGTCTCGTCGCAGGGCCGCCGCGATGGCGAGCCCCGATTGCCCCGCGCCCACGACGATCGTCGCGTGGACCGGGGTCCCTTCCGACGTGGTCCGCGGCACCACCCAGGACGTGGCCGGGTAGCTCAACGCCGCGAGATCGGCTCGGGCCCTGGCCGCGAGATCGGCGGTGGCGGCCTCGTTCACGCGGCACTCTCCTTGGGCGAGAGCGAGGGCCGGCCGGAAGCGACCCTTCTCCGGCGTGCGGCGCGATAGCGGTCGTAGCCCTCGGTCAGCACCACGATGACCGCCGTGAGAGCGAGGACCGAGACCTGCATGGCGTTGAGGTCGGGGCTGAGCTCACGCCGGAACTCGGATGCGACGACCAGCGACAGGGGCTGGGTCCGGCCCGCGAGGTAGAGCCCGATCGTGAGATCGGCGAGCGACAGGATCACGCCGATCGAATAGGCCGCCATGACGGCCGACTTGATCTGCGGGAACGTGATGCGGCGAAAGCAGATCCAGGGGGTCGCACCGAGGTCGCGCGCCGCCTCTTCGAGCCGCGGATCGAGCCGGGCCAGGACGGATGCGATGATGGCCGACGCGAACGGAACCACCACGATGGTTTCGGCGGTGATCAGCGTCGCGGCGCCGCGATCGAGTCCCAAGCGGCCCAGCACCATAGATTGCGCGATGGACAACACGGTCTTCGGCACCAGGAACGGAATCAGCAGCAGCCCGGCCAAGCTGAGTCGGACGGCGCGCCGGGCCGACGTCAGTGCCAGGGCGGCGCCGAGCCCCAAGGCGGCGCTCAGGATGCCGACCGGTTGGGCCACGAGGAAGCTCGTGACGAAACCGTTCTGAAACTTGGTGTTGACGGACAGCGAGCGATACCAGTCGAACGTGAAGCCCGACAAGGGAAAGGCCATCAGCTTCGAGGCGTTGAACGAGAAGACGCCCAGCACGGCGAGGGGCAGGTAGAGGAACAGGAGAGCCGCGCAGAGGACGGCGACGGCCGCGCGGCTCATGACCCGGCCCGGGCCTGGCGGCCGCCGATGCGCAGGATCGCGACTGCGAGGAGCGCCGCCGCGACCACGAGAGCGATGAGCAGTGCGAGGGCGAGGGCCGAGGCGGTCGGCCAGTCGAAGGCCGTGCCGAAGAAATTGTCGATCGACGCGAGGGCGGTCGCGCCCGACGGCCCGCCCAGGAAATTCGGCGTCTGCAGGTCGCCGGCCGAGAGCGCGAACACTGCGAGAGCGCCGGCGCAGAACCCGGTCGAGGTGAGCGGCAGCGTCACACGGAAGAAGGCCGCCAGCGGGCGGGCCCCGAGGTCCCGCGCTGCCTCCACGAGCCGTAGGTCGAGGCGCTCGACAGCGATCCAGAGCGCCAGCGTCATGAAGGGCAGCTCGTCGTAGAAGAGGGCCAGAAACGTCGAGAGCGGCGAGAACAGGATGATCTTGACCGGCTCGCGCACGAGATGCAGGCCGAGAAGCAGGCCGTTGACGAGGCCGTCGGTGCCGAGCACCAGCCGCCAGGCATAGATGCGCACGATCTCGCCCGTGTAGAGGGGCGTGAGAAGCACCACGAGCGCGACGCTCTTCCAGCGGGTCGGCAGTGCGGCGAGCGAAAGCGCGATCGGGTAGCCGGCGAGCGTCGTCAGCCCGACCGTCACGAGCCCCGTCATCACGGCCTTGCCGATCAGGTATGGGTAGGTCGGGTTGCCGAGGATCTCGCGCCAGCTCGCAAAACCGAACCCCGGCACGAGTTCGAAGGCGTCGAAATCGACGCTCCAGAAGCTGATCACGACCAGGATGGCGAGCGGCAGAACCGCCCCGCAGAGCAGCAGGAGGACGACAGGCAGGGCGAAGAAGGACCGGCTGGGCCTCAAGCGGCACCCGTCACGAACGCCCGTTCGCCGAGCACGGACAAACGGACCGTCCCGCCGACCGTCGGAGGCTTGCCGGCCGCATAGCGGATCGAGACACCCTGCGTTTCGGCCTCGACCGTGTAGCTCTGGCCCGCGAACGTGACGTGCCGGACCGTGGCCGTGATGGCGCCGTCGCCGCCTTCGAGCATGATGCTGTCCGGGCGGAGCACCAGCGCGGCCGGCATCCCTTGATCCAGGGCTGCCTGGCTCGGCGCTTCGAAGATCCCGAGCGCCGTGCGGATGGTGGCCCTGGCATCGGCGACCCGGACCACGTGCCCCGGTACCAGCGTGGCACCGCCGATGAAGTCGGCCACGAACGTCGTGGCCGGGCGGCGGTAGACCGTCTCGGGCGCGCCCGATTGCACGATCCGCCCCTCGTTCATGACGAGGATCGTGTCGGAGAGAGCGAAGGCTTCCTCCTGGTCGTGCGTGACGTAGACGAAAGCGATTCCGAGCCGTCGCTGCAGATCCTTGAGCTCGAGCTGGAGGTTGCCGCGCATCTTGCGGTCGAGCGCCGAGAGCGGTTCGTCGAGCAGCAGGAGGCGCGGCTCGGCCACGATGGCGCGGGCCACGGCGACGCGCTGCTGCTGGCCGCCCGAGAGCTGCGCCGGATAGCGGTCCTCGAAGCTCGCCATATGGACCGCATCGAGCGCGCGCCGCACCTTCGCGGCCACGTCGCCGCTGCCCGACCGCAGGGACAGCGAGAACGCCACGTTGTCGAAGACGGTCATGTGCGGGAACAGCGCGTAGGACTGAAACACCGTGTTGACCGGCCTTCGCTCCGGCGGCAGGTCGCCGAGCAGTATTCCGTCGAGCATGATCGTGCCGGCCGTCGGCTTTTCGAAGCCGCCGATCATGCGCAGGATGGTGGTCTTGCCGCAGCCGGACGGTCCGAGCAGCGTCGTGAAGGCCCGTTCGAACACCTCGAGATCGACGCCCGCCACGACAGGGGCGCGGCCGCCGTAGCTCTTCGTCAGCCCCCTTGTCGACAGGAGCACGGGTGCACCGGCCGGAACTCCAGCCGTTCCGGGCCGCTCCCTCACGCGGCCTTCGGGCCGCTCCGTCACGCGGCCTTGACCTCGTTCCAGATCTTCAGCCATGCCGAGTAGTTCGGGGGCGCGACCGCCCACATGAAGCTCTCCATCACCGACATGTCGTCGACGAAGATGGCCTCCTGCTTCTCGTGGCTGAGCTTGTCGCGGATGATGCTCGAGGCCGTGGCGTAATTGCCGATCTCCGCGATCGCCATGGCGTAGTCCGGTCCGAGCAGGTAGTTGCCGAACTCATGCGCGGCGGCGACCTTCTCGTCGGGCGTGGAGGTCGGGATCGCGAAGGTGTCGCACCAGCCGAAGATGCCGGCCTTCGGCTTGGCCATGCCCATCGCCATCTTGTCGCGCAGCGCGTCGAAGGGTACCCGCCACGAAAACGCGCAGGTGACCTCGTTCGTGGCGAAGAGATTGGTGAGGTCGCCGATGGTCTGCCAATAGGTCCGTAGCAACGGCTTCTGCGCGATCAGAGCCTTCTTCGACTCCGCCAGTTGAGCATCGCTCATGGTGAAGACCTCGTCGCGCGGCACGCCGATATAGAGCCCGGCGACCGCGATGCTTTCCAGCGCGTAGTCCCGCATCGCCAGCTGCCCCTTGTACTTCGGGTCGAACAGCGTCGCGTAGGTCGGCTCCTCCTTGTAGACATCCTTGCGGTAGACGATCGGGTTCAGGCCCCAAAGGTAGGGTACAGCATAGGTGGCGCCGTCCTTGCCCACCACCTTGGTCGTGTCCTTGAAAGGCGCGTACATGTATTGGCGGTTCGGGATCTTCGCGAGGTCGAGGGGCCGCAGGACCTTGGCATCGATGTAGCGCCACGTCCCGTTCAGACCGGGGTTGACGACATCCCAGTCCTTGGCCGACCCGGTCTTCAACGCCGCGAACTGCGCGTCCTCGCTCGACAGGAACGACAGCTTGATGGCCGTGCCGGTCTCCTTCCTGAAAGGGTCGACATATTCGGGGTGGGCATTCGAATCCCAGGTGGCCCAAACCAGCTCGGAGACGGCCGCCTTGGCGCCCTCGACCGACAGGAGGCCGGCCGATACCCCGCCCATGATGGCCGCCAAAGACTGGCGACGTGTGAACAACACCGACATGCTCGTCTCCCGATCGCCGCCCCTGGTGCGGTATCCGGAGCGTGACGGAAGCGCGCATCGACCGGAAGGCACGTGTTCCGCACGGCCCGTGCACGTTTCGGCAACGGCGATCGGTGCGGCGGCTCTGGCTCCAGCTTAGGCCCAAGCTCGGGGATCAGGGCCGCGCCGTCTCGAGTTGCCGCGCGACGCCGAGCAGCGTCGCATCGGTGCCCATGGCGCCCACGAGATGCAGTGGCAGCGGCAGGCCGGGGGCATCCTTGCCAAACGGCACCGAGAGCGCGGGCGTGCCGGCGACATTGGCCATCATGGCGTAGGGCGCGAAAGCGTTCATGCGGTGCCAATTGGCCTCGACATCGTCGCCATCCATCGGAAACGCCCCCAGAGGCGGCGGAGCCGTCGAGAGCATCGGTGTCAGGAGGACGTCGATCTCGTCGAACAGGCGCCAGAGACCGTGCGCGACCGCCACGCCGGCCGCCAGCGCGTCCTGCAGCGCCACGCCGCTGATCGAACGACCGCGGGCGATGACGGCGCGGGTCAGCGGCTCGACGCGATCGAGGTCAGCCGGCCCGAGGCTACCGAGATTGCGTGCCGCATTGATCGAAATAATGCGGTCGAACACGCGGGTCGACGGCTCGGTGAAGCGCGAGAGCGTCTCCGCCGCGATCGGGACGATGCGATGGCCCAAAGCGCCGAGGGAAAGGGCTGCGTCCGTGACGGCTCGCGCCCGTTCGGGCTCGATCGGAAACCCGGGAGGTCCTTCCACGCAGAGCCCGATTCGCAGCGGGCCGAGGGGCCGGTCGAGCCGTTCCGAGGCGGATCCGCCGAGGTCCGGGTCCGGCTCGGGGCCTTGCCCGCGGCCCGCCAAGGCATCGAGGGCGGCCGCCGTGTCGCGCAGGCTGCGGCTCAGCACGAGTTCGCAGGCGAGCCCGTGCAGATGGTTGCCGAAGAGCGGCCCGCCGGGCATCGCGGCGCGGGTCGGCTTCAAGCCGACGAGGCCGCAGCAGGCGGCCGGCACACGCGTCGACCCGCCCGCGTCGCCGGATTGCGCCAGCGCCACGATCCCGGCCGCGACCGCCGCGGCCGCCCCGCCCGAGGATCCGCCCGGCGTGCGGTCCCGGTCGAGCGGGTTGCGGGCGACCGGACCCAGGGCGGGTTCTGACGACAGGGTCATGCCGAACTCCGGCACCGTCGTCACGCCGAACGGGACCAGACCCGCGGCCTCGAAGCGCAAGCCGAGTTCGCTGCTCACGGTCGGGGGCGGCAGGCCGGCCAGGAGTCGAGAACCGCACGCGACCGGGAAACCCGCCGCTGCGGCGCCGAGGTCCTTCATCAGGAACGGGACGCCGAAGAACGGCATCGCGGCGGCGCGATCGGGATCCAGGCGGAGCAGCGTGTCGAGCGCGTCGGCGCGTCCGAGGCCGCGCGCGGCGTCGATGAAACGGATCGCGCCGAGATCGGCCGAGGCTTCGGCGCGCGCCAGGGCCGCCGTCATGGCGTCGCGGGCCGAAAGGGTCCCGGCGCGGATCGCCCCGGCGAGGCCGAGACCGTCTTCGAAGGGACCCACCGTCACCTCCACCTCGGGAGCATCAGGATCGTATCGCCTGCATCACGGTTCGCGTGTCGGCCACCGCGCCCATCACGCCGCCCTTGAGGGCGATCTGGCTCATCAGGTCGCGGTGCACCGCCGCCGTCGTCGCGGCCGTCGCATCGGCGACCGTCAAAGCATCATAGCCGCGGTCGAGCGCTTCCGCCACGATGGTGCGCACGCAGCAGTCGCTCGTGACCCCGCAGACGACGAGGTTGCGGATGCCGCGGGCCTTGAGCTCCCGGTCGATGGCGGTAGTGCCGAAGGCGCCGTAGGAGGGCTTGTCGAACACGATCTCGTCGCCCTCGGGCGCCACCTCCGGCACGATCGCCCAGCCGGGCTCGCCCGCGATCAGATATCGACCCAACGGGCCGTGGTCGCCCACGATGGGGTGGTGACCGTCCGCACCGCGCCACAAGCGGTTCGTCTGGACGTCCGCGAGGTCGGCCGAAAAGGTCTCGCGTGTATGGAAGATGGGGAAGCCTCCTGCCCGGAAGCGAGCCAGGAGCGCCGCGGCGCCCGGCAGGGCGGCCCGGAGCTCTTCATGAGCAAGGCCGAGGCCGTCCATGAAGCCGCCCGGCCTGCAGAAGTCCCCCTGCATGTCGACGCAGAGCAGCGCGGTCGTGCCCGGCGTGAGAACGCCGTCGAGCGGGAACGGGTAAGGGACGCTGGCGATCACCGTCATGGGTCAGAACGCGGCGGAGCGCCAGGCGCGCGCCTTGAAGCGGTCGCTCCCCGACCGCCTGGCGAGGCTGTCGGCGGCGGCACGGGAGCGCGCCAGCACGGCGGCTTCGTCGATCGTGACGATCCGCCCGGCCCGCATCACCGGCCGGCCGTCGACGAATACGTCCGTCACCTCGTGGCCGAGTGCCGAATAGACCAGGGCCGAAACCGGGTTGTGGACCGGGGCCATGGCCGGGTGGTTGGTCCCGACCACCGCGAGATCGGCCTTCTTGCCGACCTCGACCGAGCCGATCTCGGCTTCGAGCCCGATGGCCCTCGCGCCATCGATGGTCGCCATCTCCAGCGCCTTCTCGGCCGTGACGACCGTCGGGTCGCGATGCGTCCCCTTCTGGATCAGGGCCGCCATCTTCATGGCCTGGAACAGGCTGTGATTGTTGCTGCTCGCCGGTCCATCCGAACCGAGGCTCACCGTCAGCCCTGCCGCCAGCATGGCGGGGATCGGCGGCACGCCCGAGGCGAGATACATGTTGCTGCAGGGGTTGTGCGAAATCTTCACGTCGTGGTGCTTCAGGGCCCTGATGTCGCGGTTCGAGCATTGCACGCAGTGAACCGCCAGGACGTCCGGCCCGAGCAGGCCGATGTCACTCAGGTATTCCGTATCGGTGCATTGAAAGCGGGCCTGCGACTGGGCGATCTCGAACTCGGTCTCGGCGACGTGGATGGTGATCAGTGCTCCTGTCTCGTCGGCCAGCGCCCGGGTGCCGCGCAGCACGCTCTCCTCGAGGCCCCAGATCATCGAGGGTGCGATACCGACCTGCACGCGCCCGCCCGGCCGGTTCTGCCGGCCGATCAGGTCGCGGGCGTCGGCCAGCGCAGCGGCGGGCGTCTCGATGAGGGCTGTCGGGATGCCGTGTTCGGCGCCCGCCGTGATGAAGCCCCGGCAGACATGGCCGCGCAGACCGGTCGTCTCGAAAGCCTCGATCACCTTCGCGGTCAGGCCGGGTCGCGGATGGGCGTACATGAAATCGACGAGCGAGGTCACGCCGGAGCGGATCGATTCGACGCAGCCATGGGTGGCGGCGGCCGACACGTCCTCCTGGGTCAGCTCGACCGCGCTCGGGCCCGTCATGCAGGTGAACCACTTCTTCAATACCATGTCGTCGCCCAGGCCCTTCAACAGGGTCTGGAACAGATGCGTGTGGGTGTTGACGAGGCCCGGGATCACGATGGCGTCGCGGCAGTCGACGACCTCCGCCTCCGGGTTGCGTCCGCAGAGCGTGGAACGCGACCCGATGGCGCCGATGCGATCCCCCTCGATGAGGATGCTGGCTTGGTCGAGGACCTCGCGGCGGCCGTTCATCGTGACGACCCAGCCGTCCGCCAGGATGATGCTCATGGGCGATCAGATCTGTTCGAGGAGCGCCGGTCCGTCCGTCACGAAGCCGAAGCACTGGCGGACGTTGTAGAGCGTCGCGGCGGTACAGAAATCCGGCGACGTGGTGGCGGCGCAATCCTCGAGCAACAGGCAATCGTAGCCGAGAAAGTTCGCGTCCTGCAGGGTGCAGAGCACGCATTGATCGAGGTTCACGCCGGCGAACAACAGGGTCGTTACGCGCAGGTTTCGCAGGATACTGTCGAGCGGCGTGTCGGGGAAACCCGACATCCGGTATTTGGCGACGTGGATGTCGGCCGGGTTGGGAACGAGGTCGTCGACAAGGGCTGCGGCCCAACTGCCGGCTTCGAGCACCGGGGCGCCGGAGACCGGCAGCGGGTCCCCGAGTCCGACGCCCGCGCCCGTGGGATTGTAGACGTGCAAGAGAGCGGGGCTGAGGTTCAGCCGGTCCGGGCGATTGCCCCAGTTCAGCCAGACGACCGGGACGCCGGCCGCGCGCAACGCGGGCAGCAAGCGGCGCAGAGGCTCGATCGGCCTGCGGGCCGAGGCGACGTCGACCCCGATTTGGCCGAGCCAACCATCGGGATGGCAGAAGTCGTTCTGCATGTCGACGACGATCAGAGCCGTCTGGGCGAGGTCGAACGTGATGGCGCGACCGCTGTCGGTCACCGTCACGGGATGCGGTGCGGCCGGTGCTCTGACCAGCGAGACCCGGTCGTCTCCGACCTGCCACAGGTTGCGCGGCGACGAGCCGAGCGGACGAAGCGCCTCGCGGTCGCTCATGGAACGCCGAGGACCCGAAGGTCGTCGGCATCGAGCTCCACCGGCTCGCCACGGCGGATGAGTTCGGCGAAGCCTTCGTTCGGGGTCATGACGGTCAGCGTGTAGAGCTTGCTCGCGCCGGTGTTCTCGATCACGTGCTCGCTTCCAGGACGCAGCAGCAAGGCGTCGCCCTTCTTGATCGGCAGGGTCTTGCCATCGCAGCGCGCGACACCCTGGCCCTCAATCACGTAGAAGAATTCGTGCGCCTGCGCGTGTTCGTTAGGCGGCGTCGCCCCGCCGACCGTGAAGATCTCGATCACGAAAATGTTGTCGATGCTGTCCTTTTCACCATCGAACAGCATGGCGAAATAGTTGGTGTCGTTGGGGCCGATGCGGAAAGCTTTGGCCGAGCGGGCGTTTTCGAAACTATACGGCAGCATGGGTCGGGTCCGAGCGATGTCACGACGATGCACCATGAGGGATGAGCCGCGAAGCGACGAGTTTCGCACCCGGCGTTGCCGAAGCGGCAACGCCCCTGCAGGCTCGCGTCACTTGAAGGCGGTGCGCTGCGTGATCGCCTCCAGGGGGTAGTCGGCGACATCGCGGACCAGGCGCACCAGGGCCTGCGCGGCCCGTTCCACTTCTTCCCGGCCGCGC
Source organism: uncultured Lichenihabitans sp. (assembly GCA_964245215.1). GTDB lineage: Bacteria > Pseudomonadota > Alphaproteobacteria > Rhizobiales > Beijerinckiaceae > Lichenihabitans. Next base: position 30,417 of record CAXTME010000009.1, on the reverse strand, counting down.
ACCGGGTCGGCCGCCGCGGCATTGCCGGCCACCCCGGAGGGATGGAGGTCCTGGGCCTGCCAGCCGTAGCCCACGCCGCCTTCGGGGCTCAGCATGCTGCCGTCCCGTTCGAGGTCCATCGAGCGCGGCCGAAAATCCTCCGCGAGATCCATACGCACGAGGCCGGGATGGAGATGGAGCATTGCGCTCGTCTCGGACGTGCCGCCATGGATCCCGTGCCGCCGCTCGGCCGCGGGGTAGAGGTCGGCCGTATCGATGGTCCGGAACCACGACGCCCCGACCGCAAACATGCCGAGTTCTACCCGAAGCTCGCGGCAGACGATCTCCATGACCTGAGGCTGTCCACCATGCGAGTTCCAGAAGACGATCTTGCGCACCCCAGCCCGCCAGGCGCTCTTGGCGACCTCGAACCAGACGCGGGCCAGCACGTCGTAGGGCAAGCTCAACGTGCCGGGATAGGCGAGGTGTTCGTTCGACTTGCCGACCGGCAAGGCCGGCAGGATGAGCGCCGGCAGGTCGTCCGGCATCAGGGCGACGGCGCGCTCGACGATGCCGGCATTGATGGCAGCATCGACCCGCACCGGAAGATGCGGCCCGTGCTGCTCGACGGCCCCGACCGGCAGGACCGCGACGATCCGGCTCATGTCGAGCTCGGCGAATTCCCGTGTCGAAAGATCCCACCACCAGCGGGACGAAGAAAGGATCATGTCGTCTCCGGTCTCGGCCGATTTCATCTGCGGTCAAGCGACGTCAATGCTTGCAAGCCCGCGTCCTGGGCCTGCTGAAAGGTCGAATATCCTTCTTCGCTCCTGCTCAGAACGACACTCCCGGCCCTTCGGATCTGCCATCCGAAACGGAGGGTTGGCCCGGCCCCCCAGTCGTACGACGAACAATTTTGGCTGGCCAATCGACGGTCGCTGCACCGGACGGGGCGCGCCTGTCCTAACGGCTTCCTTCCCGTCGGACTGACCTCTGCCGCCTCGACCTCGCGGAACGTGTACGGTACCGCGCATCGATTCGGGTTCCTAGCGTGCCGCACGGGCAGCGAACCGTAACGGATGTTTGCCGCTCCCGCTTGCAGGCTCTCAGATCTCGAGGACTATCGCTAGCCTTCTACGCGTCGATCCACAAACATCGTCAGTCTTCGATCGCTCGAATCACTCTCCGGTGCTGCGCACCATTGCACCGAGCCGGAGATCACACCGCGATTAGCCTACTTTCACGCGATAATTCTTCGTTTGAAGAGACTTTCCTCGACGATCTGGTCATAACCCCTTGTTTCCGAGCTCGCCAAGCTTACAACGTGCGGCATCGAAGCAGTATTAAAGGCTACAGACATGGAACAGACGAACACGAACGAGCTGGCCGAGATGACGTCGGAGATCGTCGCGGCTTACGTTGTCAAGAACTCGGTGCGCCCGGCGGATCTGCCGGCACTGATCATGTCGGTCCACGCTGCGCTCTCCGAACAGACGAAGCCGGACGCCGCTCCGGCCCGGGAGGCCGAACCGCCGAAGCCCGCGGTCCCGATCAAGAAATCCGTGACCGACGATTACTTGATCAGCCTGTTCGACGGGCGGAAATTCAAGTCGCTGAAGCGTCACCTTTCGGCGGAACATGGCATGACGCCTGCGGAATATCGGACGATGTTCGGCCTGCCCAAGGATTATCCCATGGTGGCGCCGGCCTATGCCAAGCAGCGGTCCAGTCTCGCCAAGTCGCTCGGCTTGGGGCGGAGATCGGCCACGGCGGAGGCCGCTCCCGAGGTGGTGCCGGAGCCCCAGGCCGAGGCCCCGAAGAAGCGGAGCCGCGCCAAGGCGGGCGCGGCGTAGCGGCAAGCCTTCGTCGATCAGGTCAGGCCACTTCCGTCGATCCATCATAGGGTTCCTCGCGACGCAACACCGCGCCGCGAGGAGGTTTCGTGGTCTTGAGGACGGGCCGAGGGGTGGTCGCAGAGCCGCCGTTGGTGCGGCGAGACGTCTCGGGATCCTCCTCCAGAAGCGCGTCCATGGTGCCGATCAGACTGCGGGTCTGCCGCGGTGAGAGCCTTGCGAAGCGCAATCCGTAGCGTAGCCGGTCCTTCTCCAGACGCATGTTGCAGAGGAGAACGGGCAGGATGACGCCGGTCGGGGCATGCAGGCGCGGAGGAAGTTTGAGAAGACCAGCCGTTCCGAGCCTGTCGGCAAGGTCCGGATCGGGCGACAGGATTTCGACTCCGCATCCCATCATCGACAGATCGTGCACCAGAACCGGCACAAGGGCGCTGCCGGCCGCCAGTTCTGCGCCGAAGGTCGTCTGAAATCTTGGCGTGACACGCCGCTCGGTGTCCGTCGGTTCGATCGCCTGCACTGTAACTACTCCCTTAATGCTTGCCACCAAATCGAAGAGAAGTTGCGAGGCGGCTAAAAAGGCCCGTTAAGCTTTAGCGTTTGAACCTCGCTGCCCCGCGGCGCGACTCGTCCGGACGTGGTGCCGCTCCGCGGCATCATCGGCCCGGACAGATCCGGCTCCTGTCCTTGTGCACCTCTTGATCCCGAACGCCGGCCGTGATCCAAAGTCACGATCGAGTGCACGTACGGCACCGACCGGAATGATCGTGACAGCAAAGCGCGGAAGAAGAATCAGAGCGTGGGTCGCGGTGTTCGCGTCCTATCTGGTCTTGTTCACGGCCGTATTCGGCGGACTTGCGCCTTCCCCCGTGTCGGCGCGGACCGTCGACCCGGCGCTCGTGATCTGCGCCCATGACGCGACCGGCCACCCTCTCGATCAGGCGCCGGCTCATCGCCACGACGATGGATGCTGCCTTGCTGGTTGCTGCATGGTGGCGGCCGCTGCCGTTCCCGCCTCGATCGGGATCCAGGTTCCCTCGCGGCGCGTCATCGCGGTTCTGACGCCGCTGCCGATCGGTGTCGGCCTGGATCGGCGGCCATCGGACTCGCCGAGACGGACACGCGGACCGCCCCCACCCGTCTGACGGCCCGCTTCAGGGCATCGATCGTCATCATGAGCGACCCTTCACCTCGACGCGCAGCCGCGCGGGCAGCCGGCTGCGGTCCGATCCTGGACTTCACCATGCAACATCATGCCTCCCCCGTGCCCCACGGGCACGACGTTTATGGCCGAACACCCGTGGTTCCGTTCTTGGCCGCAATCCTCGCGGTTCTCGCCGGCTACGCGGCGCCGGTCGCCGCGGCGGGGCCGAGCTTCACCTCCGGTGCCGTCACGGTGGAACAGCCTTGGTCCCGGGCCACACCACATGGTTCCGACAGTGCGGTCGGCTATCTCACGATCCGCAATACGGGTGATGCACCGGACCGGCTTGTCTCGGCCTCCTCCGACATTGCGGGGCGGGTCGGCCCGCACAGCATGGTCATGACCAACGGCATCATGCAGATGCGCCCGCTTCCGGAAGGCATCGCGATCCCACCCCATGACAGTGTCGTGCTGGCGCCGAATGGCGATCACCTGATGTTCGAGGCGCTGAAACGGCCTTTGCGGGTCGAGGACCAGTTCCCCGTCACCTTGACGTTCGAGAAGGCCGGGGCGGTTCCGGTCACCTTCACGGTGGAGTCGATCGGCGCCAGATCGCCGAACGGCAGCATGCCGTCAAAGGGCGGAACGCCGCCCAAAGGCGGCATGAGCATGAAGATGAACTGACGGTAGGGACAGGAGAGACACCATGATCCGCAACGCACGCGACGCTGCCTTCGCGATCGCAACGCTGGTTGGCGCCACTGCCGCTCCCGCGGCTCCGGCCCTGGCCCATGCCCACCTCGAGGCCGAGACGCCAATGGCCGAGGCCACGACAACCTCTCCCGCAAGCCTCACGCTCTCCTTTTCGGAGGGGGTCGAGCTGAGGTTCACCGCCGTCGTGGTGAAGGATCCCAACGGCTCGGTCGTCGTGACGGGACCCAGTCGCCTCGCGCCGGGCAATCCCAAGGTGCTGCTGGTACCGGTGGCCGGTAAGCTCGGGCCGGGTCGCTACACCGTCGACTGGCGGGCGGTGGCGACCGACGGTCATAGAACCCAAGGAACCTACGGCTTCATCATCTCGCCCTGACGACGCTGCCGGTTTGCTCTTCCCCGATACTTGGATCAAGCCTTGGATTCTTGGCTCATCGCGGCCCTGACGCTCTGTCGTGCCCTTCACGACGGAGCCGCGATGCTGCTCTTCGGCACGAGCCTTTTCGCGGGCCTGCTGCTGCCCCCGGGAATGCGCGCTGTCGCGTTTCGACGGGTTCATCGGATCGCCCGGTTCGCGATTCCGGTCGTCGTCGCGACGGCGTTGTTCCGCTTGCCGCTCGCATCTGTCGGGATGAGCGATGGCTGGCGGGACGGACTGCAACTGGCGACGATACGCGACGTCATGATCGACACGGATTTCGGTAGAAGCTGGTCGATGCATCTCGCGGCCGTGGCTTGTCTTGCGCCGTTCTGGTTCGCAGGGCCGTGTCGCAGCCGGGTCGGGGTCGCACTCGCGTCGGGGCTCGTGCTCGCGACCCTGGCCCTGTCGGGTCATGCCGCGGCGCTCGCCGGCGCCGAAGGCCGGCTGTCGAGCGTCGCCTTGGCGCTGCACCTTCTCGCGGCCGGCGCCTGGGTGGGAGGACTCGTCGAGGTCCTGGCTCTCGTTCCCCTTCTCGGCATGGCCGAGGCGCGCCGTGACGCGGCTTCGGCGCTTCAGCGTTTCTCGTTCGCGGGACATGGTTACGTGGCGGTGGCCATCGTCGCCGGGTTCGGAACCGTGCTGCTCGTCATGGGCCTGCCCGGTGGTGGATCGCCACCGCTCTACGTCGTCGTCTTGAGCGCCAAGCTCGCGTTGGTCGGCGGCATGACGGTTCTTGCCTTGATCAATCGATACCGGTTGGTGCCGCGGCTTCGAGAGCAGCCCCCGAAGATGCGCCGCCATCTCATGCGCAACACCCGGACGGCTCTTCTCCTCGGGTTCGGCGCCGTTGCGGCGGCCGGGCTGCTGGGCCTTCTGGATCCGTCCTGACGAGCGCGATCCCGTTCCGTCCGGGTCACCGTGCAGGTTCGGGCAGGCTCGTCGCCGTGCCGGGCGCTGTTGATCGCAGTAAAACGCGCCGCAGCGCAGCGGGTTAACTGGCGCCGAAGCGACACCTGTGGGATAGGCTGAGATCCCATGAATCTCGCCCTGCAGAACCCAGCCTCCGTCCGGCGGATCGACCGGCCGGGCCCCGATCGCCCAAGCCCCGAACGCCTGGCCCTCGATCGGGCCGTCCTCGACGCCGATATCGCGACCCTTCGAACCGAACAGGCGGACGACGCCGCGTTCCGCCGAGGCGTCGTCGATCGGTTCCGGGTCGCGCTCGGGGAAGGACGCGCCGCCATCCTGGCAGACTTCGCGCGTCGGCACGGCGGGCTCGCCTGCGCGTCGCGCTTGGCCCTGCTGCAGGACGAGATCATTCAGGCCTTGTATGATTACGTGGTGCGCTACGTCTACCCGCTCGAGAAGCCCTCGACCTCGGAGCGGCTTTGCGTCGTGGCGGTCGGCGGCTATGGCCGCGCCACGCTGGCGCCGGGCTCGGATATCGATCTCCTGTTCCTCCTTCCGTACAAGCAGACGCCTTGGGGCGAGAGCGTGGTCGAGGCCATGCTCTACGTCCTTTGGGACCTGCGACAGAAGGTCGGCCACTCGACCCGATCGGTCGACGAGTGCATGCGTCAGGCCAAGGCCGATATGACCATCCGCACGGCGCTGCTCGAATCGCGCTTCATCCTCGGCGATGCGGCTTTGTTCGACGACCTCCAAGTGCGCTTCGACAAGGAGGTGCTGGCCAAGACATCGCGCGAATTCGTGACCGCCAAGATGGCGGAGCGCGAGACCCGCATCGCGCGGTCCGGAGCCTCCCGCTACCTCGTCGAACCCAACGTCAAGGAGGGCAAGGGCGGCCTGCGCGACCTCAACACCCTGTTCTGGATCGCGAAATACGCTTACCGCGTCCAGGATGGCGCGGCCCTGGTCGGAGCCGGGTTGTTCACCACCAAGGAGTTTCGGCTCTTCTGCCGTTGCGAGGAGTTCCTCTGGCGGGTGCGCTGCGAACTCCACATCGTCTCGGGACGGGCCGAGGAGCGGCTCAGCTTCGATTACCAGCGCATCATCGCCGAAAGACTGGGCTACGGCAGCGGGCTCAACCTGTCGGGCGTCGAGCGCTTCATGAAGCACTATTTCCTGGTAGCCAAGAATGTCGGCGACCTGACCGCCATCGTTTGCGCCGCCATCGAGGAGCGCGAGGCAAAACAGCCCGCGACCCTCGACAGGATCGTGAGCGGCCTTCGGCGTCGCTCCAGGGCCATCCCCGGCACCAGCGATTTCGCCGTGGAATTCGACCGCATCACGGTCGCCAAATCCGATGTTTTCGAGCGCGACCCCGTCAATCTGATCCGCCTCTTCTCGATCGCGGATACCTACGGGCTGCCGATCCACCCCGATGCGACACGGCTTGTCACCTTGTCGCTGCGCCGGATCGATCGAAACTTGAGGGCGAACCGGGAAGCCAACCGGCTCTTCATGGATCTCCTGACCTCGCGCCGCGCGCCCGAAACCGCGCTTCGCCGGATGAACGAAGCCGGGGTCCTCGGACGCTTCATCCCCGAATTCGGTCGCATCGTCGCGCTGATGCAGTTCAACATGTACCACCACTACACCGTGGACGAGCATCTCCTCCGCGCGGTCGGTATCCTGGCCGAGATCGATGCCGGGCGCAGCCGCGACGAGCATCCACTGGCCAATGAAATCATGCACTCGATCGCGGGTCGCGACGCGCTGTATCTTGCGGTGTTCCTGCATGACGTCGCGAAAGGGCGCCAGGAGGACCATTCCCTGGCGGGCGCCAATCTGGCGCGACAACTGGCGCCGCGCTTCGACCTGTCGGACAGCGAAACCGAGCTCCTGACCTGGCTCGTCGAACATCACCTCGTGATGTCGAACACGGCCCAGAGCCGCGACCTCAACGACCGGCGCACGATCGAGACCTTCGCGGGTGTCGCGACCTCGATGGAGCAGTTGAAGAGCCTGATGATCCTGACGATCTGCGACATCAAGGCGGTCGGTCCTGGCGTATGGAACGGCTGGAAGGGGCAGTTGCTACGGACGCTCTACCGCGAGACCGAAACGCTGCTCAGCGGCGATACGCCGGAATTTGACCGCAGCGCCCGCGTCCTCGCCTCGCAGGAGCAGTTGCGCGGAGCGCTGCCCGAAATGCCGCAGGAGGAGTTCGAGGCTTATGTGGCTCGCCACTACGCACCCTACTGGCTCCGGACGGGTCTCGCGAACCGGGTACGGGATGCCCGTCTGATCCGGACCTTGTGGCAGCAAGGCAAGGGCTTCGCGACCGATGTCGCGACCGACCGGTTCCGCTCCATCACGGAACTCACCATCGTGGCACCCGACCATCCCCGCCTGCTGTCGATCATCGCGGGAGCCTGCGCCAGCACCGGTGCCAATATCGTCGATGCCCAGATCTACACGACGAAGGACGGGTTGGCGCTCGACACCGTCAGCGTCTCGCGCGGATTCGACCAGGATGCCGACGAGGCGAGGCGCGCAGCCCGGATCGCGAACGGCATAGAGCGAGCGCTGAAGGGCGAGATCCGCCTGGCCGATATGGTGGCGGCGAAGGACAACGCCCCCAAGGCCCGCTCGGCCTTTGCGATCCACCCCCAGATCATCGTCGACAATGCGGCGTCGCGGCGCCACACGGTGCTCCAGGTCAGCGGAGTCGACCGGCCCGGATTGCTCTACGACCTCACCAACGCGCTCTCGAACCTCAATCTCAACATCGGCTCCGCCCACGTCGCGACCTTCGGCGAAAAGGCGGTCGACACCTTCTACGTCTCGGACCTGACGGGCGCCAAGATAACCGATCCGTCTCGCCAGGCCGTCATCCGCAGTGTTCTGGGCGATACCTTCGTCCGGTCGCGCGACAGGCGGGCAACGACGCCGGCTTCACAGCAGGCCGAAGGCGGAGCGCCGTCGGGCGCTTGATTTCCGGCGCCGCGCACCTGATATCGGCACCGACTTTCGATCCCTGGGAGACACAACGATGATTGATCCTGCCGAGACTTTGACTCCCGAAGGAACGGCACCCGATGGCGACGACACCCTCCGTGACGGAGTCGTGGAACCGTTGTCTCGGCCGGACGCAACGTCCACCACCGAAGCGCAGGCCGCAACGGCGGCTCTTCAGGCCGAAGTCGCCAGCCTGAAGGACCGGATCCTGCGGACGATGGCCGAGATGGAGAACCTGCGCCGCCGCACCGACCGCGAGGTGACGGATGCCAAGGCCTATGGCGTGTCGTCCTTCGCACGCGAGATGGTGACGGTCGCCGACAACCTGCAGCGAGCCCAGGCGAGCCTGCCGGCCGATGCCAAGGGCGACGCTTCGACGGCGGTCAAGTCCTTCATCGAAGGCGTCGAACTGACGGAACGAGACCTGTTGTCCCGTCTGGCGCGGTTCGGGGTGAAACCGATCGAGACGATCGGGCAGCGGTTCGATCCGAACCGTCACGAGGCCTTGTTCGAGATGCCGGACGAATCGGTACCGAACGGGACGGTGGTCCAGCAAGTGGAAACCGGTTACGTGATCGGCGAGCGTGTGCTCCGTCCGGCCAAGGTCGGCGTGTCCCGTGGCGGCCCGAAAGCCGACGCCGCACAGCCGAGTTAATCGTCCGACTCTCGTTTCGGCTCAGCGTCTTCGGGCGCTAGGTTGCGCAGCGCCGCTGCGAGCGGCATCCGGGCCGAGCCGGGCTTCAGGGGTTTCTGCTGGCTCTCGTGCGGCGCCCACCCGGACAGCCAGGCGAGCTCGAACGTCGCTCGCAGGCGGCCGTCCGGGTCGGAGTGGCGTTCGGCATAGAGTTCGGCCGTGCGCGCCAGCAGCATCTTCGACATCGGAGCCTTGTGACGCAAGGCCAGCGCGTTCGTGCCGCCCATGGCGCGCAGGTCGCCGAAGAGCTTGAACAGGTGGGCGTAGCGCACGGTCAGCGGCTCGATGTCGGTTACGGGAAGCGCGAACCCGGCGCGTTGCAGCAGACTGCCGAGCGCACGCAGGTCTGAAAATGGCGCGACGCGTGGACTGGTGCCGCCCTCGATCTCGGTCTCGGCCGCCGAGAAGCTGTCCCGCAACTCGGTCAAAGTCGAGCCGCCGAACAGGCAGCCCAGGAACAAGCCGTCGGGTTTCAGGGCGCGTCGTAGCTGGACCAGCGTTCCCGGCAGATCGTTGACGGCATGCAATGCCTGGACCGAGACGATCAGATCGAAGCTCTGCGGCGCAAAGGGTTGCTGCTCCTCATCGGCCACGATGCTCCGCCAGCGCCCGTCGCCGAGGGTCCGTTCGCTCGGCGCAGCCCGCGTGATCTCGGCCTCCGGCAGAGCCGCGGCCAAGAGGGTCGCGACAGTGGGGCGCGGCGTCCCGATGTCGAGCACATGACGGAACGATCGCTTGACGGTGGAGAGGCGCTCGAGGAGGTCTTCCGCTGCGCGACCCAGGAGAAAATCGTCTTCGACGCCGGCCATCGCCCGATCGAGGCGCCGGCGCAGCAGGGCACGGTCGAAGATCAGGGGAGCTTGTCGAGGCGCTGGCTGGGTCACCCCACCCATATGGCGCCCACCCCGGAGACCGTCAAAGGCCTGCGGCCTACGGTAGCCCCGAAAAGCCCGTCGCGACATCCCGGGAGGTTCTGTCCGGGGCCACGACCATCATCGCGTGCTGGGCCGCTTCGTCGGACGGCCAGTGTGCGCCCTCGCGCATGAGCCGCGCCAGATCGTCGGGCGACAGGGCATGGGAAAGATGGATCGACAGACGCTCGAAGGTCGCGAGTTCCGTATGCTCCCGGCTGACGGTCCCGGTCGCGTAGAAAGCCGCCGTATGTCCCAGCATCCTGGCCGCCGTCTCCGCGTCGTCGCCGAGTGCCGCGATGAGCCCGATATGCTCGACCACGCGCACGATGGCGGCTTGCCAGTCGAGCGCCCGCGCGTCGACGAGCGCCTGGCGCGCCGCCAGCTCTCCCTCGGCCAGACGGTCGCAGGCCAGCAGGTAGGCTGCGAGATTGGTCAGTCCCAGCACCATCTGCCGACGCGTGTAGTGATCGCCGGCCAGCATCGCATTGACTTCCGCGATCGCTTCGTCGGTGCTTCCGGCGGCAAAGGCGAGCTCTGCCGCGGCGATCTGCACCGTCGCCACGCCGCGGAGGTCGCCAACCGCCTTCGCGGTCGATTCCGATTGGCCGAGCAACGACCGAGCCGTTTCGAAGTCCCGATCGAAGTAATGCGCGATCGCGAGCGACCTCAGACAGCCCGCCAGTGGTTTCGTGGGTCCCGCCGGACCAAGAACCCGAAGAGCCTCCTCGAGGTAGGGCAGGGCGTCCGCGGTGTTGTCGGGCCGCTCCAGCGCCGCACCGGCTTTGGCCAAGGCCTCTCCCTTTCCCAAGGGATCGCCGGCGGCCTGAAACAGGTCGGCCGCCTGCCGGGCGAGCTCGAAATTGCCGTGGTCGCCATGCCCGCTGTTCGAGAGCCGGCCCAGCCGGAGACGCGCTGCGACCGACGGTGGCGTGCTCTGGTCGTGGCGCGCAGACGCCAAGGCGAACCAGCGTTCGCGTTCCGACAACAAAGCCAGTTCGTCCCAGATCCGCCGGCTGAAGGCGCAGAGTCGAACCCCGAGGCGATCGTCGCCCTCCAGGCTGAAGGCCCAATCCAAGGACGCCCGCAGATTATCCAGGTCCGGCTCCACCATGTCCAGCCAGAGCTCGGTCGGTGTCGTGGGCCAAGCCGTGTCGGCCCGCTCGAAGAGCCCGGCCAGGTGAAGCGTCAATCGCTTGCGACAAGCGTTTGCGTCACCGTCAGCCAGCCTCGCGAGAGCATATTGCCGCGTCGTCTGGAGATAGCTGTAGCGCGGCGCGCGATCGTGCAGGTTCGTCACCACGAGCGACTTGTCGACGAGCCGCCCCAGTACCGCGGAAAGCTCGCCGGCTGGCATAGTCTCGCCCGCGATGGCTGTCGCGGCCGGCAGAGACCATCCGTCGTTGAACACGGCCAGACGACAGAACACCTCGCGTTCGGCGCCGCTGAGAAGATTGTAGCTCCAATCGAACATCGCTTCGAGCGTGCGATGGCGGGGTTGAACGCCCCTTTCGCCTTTGACGCTCAGGACAACGCGGTCGCGGAGCCTGGCCGCCACCCCTTGGGGCTGCATCATCCGCAGCTGCGGGACCACGAGTTCGATCCCGAGCGGCATTCCATCGAGCTGTCGGCAGATGTCGCCGACGGCGTCCGCGTTGTCGTCGGACAGCGCGAAATCCTGTGCGACAGCTCTGGCGCGTTCTTCGAACAGCCTGATCGCGTCGTGCCGTCGCGCGAGGTCGAGCGTCAGCGAAACCGTCGCAGGGGGAAGGCTGAGACCAGGGACGGAGTAGACGCTTTCGCCGGGCACATTGAGCATCTCCCGGCTCGTCGCGAGGATGAGCACCTCGCGGCAGGAGCCCAGGATGGTCGACGCCACGCTCGCCACGGTGTCGAGGAGGTGCTCGCAATTGTCGAGAACGACGAGAGCCTTCCTGCTTCTCAGATAGGCCGAAGCCTGATCGACCGCCGAACCATTTCCGCTGAACGGGAGCCCGATGCTTTGACAGAGGACTTCGCCGACGAGCTGCGGCTCGCCGAGGGCGGCAAGCTCCACCAGCCAAACGGGATTCGCGTTCTGCTCGGAGAATCCGCGCGCGACGTTGAGTGCGAGCCGGGTCTTACCGCAGCCACCGGCCCCCACCAGGGTGACCAGCCGAGATTGCGAAAGCTGCGTCCTGACCTCGTCTTCCTCGTCGCCGCGGCCGATATAGGAGGTGAGATGAGGCGGCAGCTTCAGGGCTGGCGCATCTCGTGGCTGCAGGAACGCCGGGACGGCGGGCGCGCCCGAAGACCCGGTCGGACGATGCGAAGCCGTGACGTCGATGCCTTCGGGGCTCTGGTCCGTCTCCTGCAGCGGCGCAGCCGGCAAGCGTCGCAACTTCGTGGTGCGCCAGGCTTCCTTGAGGGCGCCGACATGGCCACCGCCGCTCCTGAGCAGCCGCGCCGCCAGCGCGAGATGGGCGTCGCCATCGGCGAAACGGCCAGTCGCCGCGAAAGCCTCCAGCACGTCGCGATGGCGGGCTTCGTCATAGGGCTGCAGTTCGATCAGCTTCCGCAGCATGGAGAACCGCTGCTCGGATCCCACGGGCAGGAGTTCGACCATTCTGGACAGCAGGCGGGCCCGCAAGTCGCGGTAGCGCTCCCGCTCGGCCGTGAGCCACGCGTCGAAAAGCGGGAGCTGTTCCGCCGTGAACCCGTCGAGGAAGTCACCTTCCATGACGCCGGCAAGCCTTTCGAGAACAGCGACATCCGACCCGGAGAGCGCGGTCTCGGCGGCGCGATCGAGGGCGATGGCGTCGACGTCGAGCCCGGAGAGGTCGATGGCCACGAACTCTCTGTCGGCCCGCACGCGTCTCGACTGACGGTCGTCGAGCACACCGCGGATCTTGGACAGGCACCAGCGCAGTTCCCCACGCGGGTCGTTCGGACCGTCCCAGAAGATCTCGCAAAGCCTGGAGCGATGCAGCGGCCGTCGGGCCATGAGCAAGTAAGCCAAAAGGCCGCGCACTTTGCGCGACCCCGGCAGAACGATCGCCACGTCTCTGTTCGAGAGACGCATCGGACCCAGCAAACCGACAGAAAGACGGTGGTCTTCCGGTTCGGAGCTACCCGCGCGGCCAGGTCCACCAGCGCTTTCCATGCCAGTTTCCACACCACATCCCACGTCGGCTTCCACTCAGCGCGACGAGCTTACCCAACTCACAGAGGGGGGTGGCCGTCAATGGAGTGGTTCATTATCGCAGTTCCGAGCCTCTCGTCTTTCCTGGGCGGTGTGACGTTGGGTGTCGGCTCGGTCCTTTCGGTCGGTCCCAACAATCTTATGCTGCTACGCGAAGGGCTTGTCCGTGGCAGAACCGGCACCGTCATTGGAGCGGTGCTGATCAGTTACGCTTTACTACTGGTAATAGCGTGTCTCTTTGCCGATTGGCTAGCGTTGTTTGGCGCCACGATGCGCACTACGCTGGCGGGACTGGGGCTCGCGGCTTTATCGTCGTTCGCATTTCTCTCACTGCGTGCAGGGCTGGCATCGAAGGCTCCGGTCGTGGTGCGGTCTCGATCGAGCGAAACGCATCCCGCCTGTCTACGCCGTGCCCTTCGCGTGATCTGGCTGAATCCGCTGACCTATCTGGAGTTGCTCTTGATCCCGGCCGCGCTCTGCGAGTCCTACGAAACGCTGCCGATGCGGGTCGAGTTCGTCACGGGTCTGCTGACGATGGCGGCCATCGCCAGCTGTGCCTATAGTTTCGCGGGCGGACTGGTCGCGTCCCTGGTCGGACGTCAAAACATCGCTCGTCTCTTCGACCTTGTTTCGGGCCTGATCCTGGCCGGGGTCGCTCTGGTGCTGGCAAGCGAGCTCGTATCGTGACCGGTGCAGGTTCAATGGCGCGAGTGCACCGATTTCAAACTGGTGGGCCGACTGGTCCAAACAGATGAATCAACTGTTCGGGTCGGACCACTAGAGACGAAGACGGCGGGCTTACGACGCCTTCGAGCTGCGTCATCTTACAACGCATGCACCGGCCGGAAGTCCGCTTTGATGCTTAAGTGAACAGACTGCTGCCAATTCATGCGTTCAAGCGCGGCTTTGCCTTTTAACTGCCGTTGACTCGCGTCGAGACCATGCGAGACTGCCTCTGTAGCCGAGATGATCGGTTCGAAGATTTGGCCTAAACGGCTCCGGGCAATTGCGCCCCATGACGCCACCCTGTTCGGGTGTGCGTCATGGGGCTTTTTTGTGGGATCGGCATGGAAGCGCTGCGTCTCGGTGTTCTTTTCTCGACCTCTGGCGCTTATGGGGCCATCGGGCGGGATTGCCGCGACGGTGCCGACCTCGCGGTCGCGGAGCTGCGAGCCGAGCGGGCGTTGCCGTTCGAGGTCGATCTCGTTTACGGCGACCCCGAAGGCTGTGCCGACCGTTACATCGCGCTCGCGCGCGGCATGCTGCGCGATCAAGCCTGCCGCCACATCGTCGGAACTCTCACGTCGCAGGCCCGCAAGGACGTGATCCCGGTCGTCGAGAAGCACGACGGCCAACTCTGGTACGTCTGCCCCTACGAGGGGTTCGAAGCCAACGAATGCGTGATCTATACCGGGGCTTGTCCCAACCAGCATCTCGTTCCGTTGTTCGAGGACCTTCTGCCGCGGCATGGCGGCCGCGTCTACTTGGCCGGTGCCAATTATATCTGGGGCTGGGAGATGAACCGGCTCGCACGGGAGATCGTGACGGAAGCCGGGGGGACGATCGTGGGCGAACGATGCTTGCCGATCGAGGACACGGAGGTCGACCGCCTCGTGGCCGACGTCGTCGAGCGTCATCCCGATTTCATCCTGAACAACCTGATCGGCCCATCCAGCCACGCTTTCTTGCGGGCCATGCGGGCCGTCGCCGATCGCGACCCGCGGTTCAGCCCGCAGCACTGCCCGATCGTCAGCTGCGATCTCACCGAATGCGAACTCGGCGAGATCGGCATCGGGGTGGCGGATGGGCAGCTCGCCACCGCATCCTATTTCGACAGCCTCGACACACCGGATAACCACGCCTTCAAGGCCGCAGTGGCGTCGAGGTTCGGTGCGACGCGACGCATATCGAGCTTCTTCGCCACGAGCTACGCGACGGTGCGCCTGTGCATCGAGACCATCGCGCGTTGCGGAACCGACGATCCCCTGGCCGTGCGGCATGCCGTGCACGACGTCGACGTGGCGAGCCCGATCGGTCCGTTGTCGATCGACCCCAGAACCAACCATGCGAGCCTGCCGTTCCACCTCGGCCGGATCGCAGGCGATGGGTTCGCGATATTGCACTCGAAAACGAGCGTCGCGGCGGATCCGTATCTCGCTGGGCGCCGGCCGCTCCTCCGCCGGCCCCTGGCGGCGAGATCCAATCTGCGGATCGTCTCATGAGCACGACGCCCAGTTTCACCGGCCTCCACGCGCTCGTCCTGCACCGGCCCGGTGACACGACCGAGCGTCTCGGTCGCCAGCTCACGGTGCTGGGACTGCGGGTCGACGTGCGGTGGCTACCCCTCGAGACGGCCGATCCCTCTCCCGATCTCGTGTTGGTGGATGCGGATGCGGGTTGGAGCGAGCTTCTGCCCTGGGCGCCGGGCCGCAACCCCGTTCCCGTGTTGGCCTTGCTCGGATCCGAGGCGCCGGGCCGCATCGCCTGGGCGCTCGAACAGGGCGCGCAGGCCATCATCGCCAAGCCCGTCGTCGCGTCCGCGGTCTTCCCGGCCCTGGTCATGGCCACCCGGTTTCATGCGGACGCTCGCCGGACGGCGGCCCGTATCGCCGATCTCGAGGAGCGGATCCGGCTCCGCCCGCTCGTGTTGCGGGCGGTCGAAGCCCTCATGGTCAAGCGGCAATGCGACGAGGCCACGGCCTATCGCGGCCTCCAGCAAGCCGCGATGCGTCACCGCCTCCCGCTCGAACAGGTTGCGGCATCCGTTCTCTCGGGCCGCGACGTCGTCTCGGAGGCGGGATGACCCGCCTCGTCGGCGAACTCATCCGCCGTCCCGCCACGCTGGCGGCCGGACTCCTGATCGTGCTCGTGGTGCTGGCCGCGATCGCGGCGCCCTGGATCGCGCCCTTCTCGCCCGACGACCAGCCCTTCGACGGGTTGTCGCTGGAGGGCGCGCCCCTGCCGCCGGGCAACCACTACTGGCTCGGCACCGACACGCTCGGCCGCGATCTCCTGTCCCGCCTCCTCTTCGGAGCCCGCACCTCGCTGATGATCGGCCTCGTGGCCAACGGTGTCGCGGTCGCGATCGGCATGGTGGTGGGCATCGTGGCGGGGTATCGGGCCGGGTTCATCGGCAGCGCCCTCATGCGCTTCACCGATCTCATGATGGCCTTTCCGGCACTGCTGCTCGCCATCGTGCTGGCGGCACTGCTGCACCCGAGCCTCTGGATCGTCGCCCTGGTGATCGCGCTCGTGAACTGGGTGCAGATCGCCCGCATCGTCTACACCGAAACCCGTGGGTTGGCCGAGCGCGACTTCATCCTGGCTGAGCGCTCGCTGGGGGCCGGGCACGGGCGCATCCTGTTCCGTCACATCGCCCCCCATCTCGTGCCGACCGCGATCGTCTGGGGCACGCTCGGCATCGCCACGACGGTGCTGCTCGAGGCGACGCTGTCGTTCCTCGGCGTCGGCGTGCAACCACCGCAACCGTCCTGGGGCAACATCATCTTCGAGAGCCAGAGCTACTTCCAGAGCGCGCCCTGGCTCGTGTTCATTCCCGGCGCCATCATCCTGCTCACCGCCTTGTCGTTCAACCTCGTCGGCGATGCGCTGCGCGACCTGCTCGATCCGACCCAGCGGGGCCGCGGCTGATGGCGCTGCTGCTGGGGAAACGCCTGGTCCAGGCCGCCGCGATCCTGTTCGGCGTGGCGCTCGTGACATTCCTGCTGCTGCACTACCTGCCGGCCGACCCGGCCGCGCTGATCGCGGGCCGCAGCGCCAATGCCCAGATGATCGCCAACGTGCGCCATCAGCTCGGCCTCGACCTGCCGCTGCCGTTGCAGTTCTGGCGTTACCTGTCCGGCCTGTTGCAGGGCAATCTCGGCCGTTCCTATATTCAGCGCAGCGACGTCGCGGCGTTGATCGTTTCGCGCATCCCGGCGACCCTCGCCTTGATGGTGGCCGGGATCCTGATCGAGGTCGCGCTCGGCCTCACGTTCGGCGTCCTGGCGGCCGTCAGGCGCAACGGCTTCGTCGACCGGATCGTCATGACGCTGGCCTTCGTGGGCGTGTCGTCGCCGCAGTTCGTGGTCGCGCTGCTCCTTCTCTACGTCTTTGCCGCGACGCTCGGCTGGTTTCCGATGAGCGGCTACGGAACGCCTGCCCACGTGGTCCTGCCGGCGTTGACGCTCGGCCTGCTCGGCGCCGGCTGGTACGCCCGCATAGTTCGCTCGGCGATGATCGACGTTCTCCATCAGGATTACGTGCGCACCGCGCGCGCCAAGGGCCTCACCCGGGCGCGGGTCATCCTGCGCCATGCCCTGCCGAATGCGCTTCTGCCGATCGTCGCCATGATCGGCATCGACATCGGCCAGTTCATGGGCGGGGTCGTGGTGGTGGAAGCCGTCTATGGCTGGCCCGGCATCGGTCAACTGGCCTGGCAGGCGATTCAGCAGGTCGACGTGCCGATCATCATGGGCGTCACGCTCGTCTCGTCGCTCGCCATCGTGCTCGGCAATCTCTTGGCCGACGTGGTCGCCCCCGTTCTCGATCCGCGGATCCGCGGTCGCTGAGTTCTTGTTTGAAGGAGTCGTTGATGACGAAGACCTGGTTGAACACCACCACGGCGGCGCTCGCGCTCGCCTGCGCCGCCGTCGCAAGCCTGCCGGCGCGCGCCGACGACAAGCCCGTTCAGGGTGGCACCATCATCGTCACCTACAAGGACGACATGGCGACGCTCGACCCCGCCATCGGCTACGACTGGCAGAACTGGTCGATGATCAACGGCCTGTTCTCGCGCCTCGTCGACTACACGTTCGGCACCACCGATATCGTGCCCTCGCTGGCCGACAGTTGGACCATCTCGCCAGACGGCCTCGTCTACACGTTCAAGCTGAATCCGAAGGCGAAGTTTACCAACGGCCGCAAGGTGGTGGCGGCGGATGTGAAATATTCGATCGAACGCGCCGTGAACCCGAAGACGCAAGGGCCGGGTGGCGGCTTCTATCACTCGATCGTCGGCCAGGACAAAATGACGGACGGCTCCGCCCAGACGATCACCGGCATCGAGGCGCCGGACGACGCGACGGTGAAGTTCACTTTGACCCAGCCCGACGCCACGTTCCTCAATGTCTTGGCGCTGAACTTCTCGTCCGCCGTTCCCAAGGAAGTGGTGGAGGCCGAAGGCGGAGACTTCGGCAAGAAGCCGGTGGGTTCGGGTGCCTTCAAGCTCGATGAATGGGTGACGGGGCAGCGGCTCGTCTTCTCGCGCAACACCGACTACTTCCGCGACCGGCCGAACCTCGACGGCTTCCGGGTCGAGATCGGGCAGGAACCGCTCGTCGCGATCCTGCGGCTGCAGAAGGGCGAGGTCGATATCGCGGGCGACGGCATCCCGCCGGCGAAATATCTCGAGATGAAGGACTCGCCCGATGCCGCCTCCATGATCGTCGATCGGGCGCAGTTCGAAACGAGCTACATCACGATCAATACGACCAAGAAGCCGTTCGACGACGTGCGCGTTCGACAGGCGCTCAACATGGCGATCAACAAGGATCGCATCATCCGCATCATCAACGGCCGCGCCACCCCCGCGTCCCAGGTGCTTCCGCCGCTGATGCCTGGCTACGACAAGACGTATCAAGGCTATACGTACGATGTCGCCAAGGCCAAGCAACTGCTGGCCGACGCGGGCCTGAAGGACGGCTTTTCGACCGAACTCTGGGCCATGAACACCGACCCGAACCCGCGCATCGCCCAGGCCATCCAGCAGGACCTCGCGGCCGTCGGCATCAAGGCCGACATCAAGGCTCTGGCGCAGCCCGAAGTGATCGCGGCGGGCGGCAACAAGGACCAGTCGATGCTCACCTGGTCTGGCGGCATGGGCTGGATCGCCGACTTCCCCGACCCTTCCGACTTCTATGGGCCGATCCTGGGCTGCGGCGGTGCCGTGACGGGCGGCTGGAACTGGTCCTGGTATTGCGACAAGACCTTCGAAGAGCGCGGCACCAAGGCCGATGCCATGTCGAAGTCCGACGAGAAGGAGGCGCGCTACAAGGTCTGGGCACAGATCTTCACCGATATCCAGACGCAGGCGGCGCCCTGGGTTCCGGTGTTCAACGAGCGGCGGGTCGTGGCCAAGTCGAAGCGCATGGGCGGCCCCGACGAGATCTACATCGATCCGACGCGCGTCATCGACTACGAGGCGATCTACGCCAAGAAGTAACGCATCTAAAACATTACCCCGCTGGCGGGAAAAGGTGGCCCGCAGGGCCGGATGAGGGCGTCGCCGAGGTGGCCCTCATCCGTCGTCACGGCGTGCCGACACCTTCTCCCGCGGGCGGGAGAAGGAAGTGTCAACCGGAGGACGCGACCATGTGCGTGACGTGCAACTATACGATCCACCGCGACCGGCACAATTTCGGCTGGAGCCGAGATTTCGCCCCGGCCCTGACCTGCAGGCCGGGAGAAACGATCCATTTCGAGTGCCTCGATGCGGGCGACGGCCATTTCAAGCCGGGATCGACCGCGGCCGACGTCACGACGCTCGATTTCTCCAGGGTCAATCCGGTCACGGGTCCGGTCTTCGTCGAAGGCGCGGTCGCCGGCGACGCCCTCAAGATCACGTTCCAAAAATTCATCCCTTCCGGCCTCGGCTGGACCGCGAATATCCCCGGCTTCGGCCTCTTGGCCGATCAGTTTCCGGACCCGGCGCTGCACATGTGGACCTATGATGCGTCGAGCCTGGCGCCTGCCGTCTACGGACCGAAAGGCCGCGTTCCCTTGAAGCCTTTCGCGGGCGAGATCGGCTTGGCCCCGGCCGAGCCCGGCATCCATTCCGTCGTGCCGCCGCGGCGCGTCGGCGGCAACCTCGATATCCGCGACCTCGCGGCCGGCACCACGCTCTACCTTCCGGTGGAGGTCGAGGGCGCGCTGTTCTCGATCGGCGATACGCATGCGGCGCAGGGCGACGGCGAGGTCTGCGGCACCGCCATCGAAAGCCAGATGGATGTCGAACTCACGCTCGATCTCGTGAAAGGCGCCAACCTCCAGAGCCCGCGCTTCACGACGCCCGGCCCCGTGACGCGCCACCTCGACGGCGCCGGCTACGAGGCGACGACCGGGGTCGGCCCCGACCTCATGACGGCGGCGCGCGAAAGCGTGATGCGCATGATCGACCTGCTCGCGGCCGAACACGGCCTCGCGCCGATCGACGCCTATATCCTGCTCTCCGTCTGCGGCGACCTTCGCATCAGCGAGATCGTCGACCAGCCGAACTGGCTCGTGTCGTACTATTTCCCGCGCATCGTCTTTTCGTGAACGTATCCGCCCAGCCGTCCCCGATCCTGACGGTCGAGGATCTGTGCATCGACGCCCGGACGCCGGAAGGACTGCGCCCGGTGCTCGAAGGTGTCGGCTTCGCGCTGGCTCCGGGAGAAACGCTGTGTCTCGCGGGCGAGTCGGGTTCGGGCAAGTCGCTCACGGCGCTCTCGATCATGCGGCTCCTGTCGCCCTCGCTGCGACGACGCAGCGGCTCCATCACGCTCGCCGGGCGCGAACTCACGACACTGCCGGAGCGCGCCATGCGCCTGCTTCGGGGTGGCGATGTCGCGATGATCTTCCAGGAGCCGATGACGTCACTCAATCCGGTCATGACGATCGGGGCGCAGTTGACCGAGGCCATCCGCACCCACGGCGCCTCGGCGGGCGCGTCGATCCTGGGGCAGGGCGCCAGACAAAGCGTGCCGGCCGGATTCGCCGATGCCGAGGCCGACATCAGTGAGGCAGCTTCCCGTTCGCTCGTCGGCACCGTCGAATCTCCCGAGGCCCGCGCCCGCGCCATGCTGGATGCGGTCCACATCACCGAACCGGCGCGGCGCATGCGGCAATATCCGCATGAGCTCTCGGGCGGCATGCGGCAGCGCGTGGTGATCGCCATGGCGCTGTCGTGCCGTCCCAAGGTCCTGATCGCCGACGAACCCACGACCGCGCTCGACGTGACGGTCCAAGCCCAGATCCTGACGTTGATGCGCGAGCTCAAGGCGGAGTTCGGCACCTCCATCCTCCTCATCACCCACGACATGGGGGTGGTGGCCGAGATGGCCGACCGCGTCGCCGTGCTGAAGACCGGCCGCATGGTCGAGCAAGGCGCCGTCCTCGACGTCTTCGAGCGACCCCGGCACGACTACACCAAGACGTTGCTCAAGGCCGTGCTTCGCCTCGGCAGCCGGACCGGCCGCGACGGGCCGCCGCGCGTGTCGGACGCGGCCCCACCGGCCGTTAGCCCGGGACCGGTGCTGTTCGTCCGCGATCTCGCGGTCACGTATGACGGCGGCGCCGGCTGGTTCGGCGCGAAGGCCGCATCCGCGCCCGCCGTCAGGGGCGTAGGCTTCGAACTGCAACCGGGCCAGACGCTCGGCCTCGTCGGCGAAAGCGGCTCGGGCAAGTCCACGACCGGCAAGGCGGTGTTGGGCCTCGTGCCGTTCACGGGCGAGGTCGTGATCGATGGCACCGCCGTGGCGGGTCTCTCGCATCGCGCCATGAAGCCGGTGCGCCGCAAGGCCCAGATGATCTTCCAGGACCCCTATGCGTCGCTCGACCCGCGCATGTCGGTCGGCGCCGCCATCGCCGAGCCGCTGGCCATCCACGGCATCGGCGCCGCGG
>CAXTME010000009.1:0-8841 GCA_964245215.1 uncultured Lichenihabitans sp. | reverse complement strand
GGCTCGCGGCGAGCCGTGTTCGAGAACCCGCAGCACGTCTATACGCAGGCGCTGCTCGACGCCGTGCCGCGCCCCGAACCGCGCCAACGTTGATGCTGGCCGGACCCGGCGTCCGCTTCGTGATTTCGAGAAAGCCCGCGCTTCCGTACTCAACTTTTGGCGCTACCAACTGCCACCCGAAGAACAGTCGCGCTCTTCGTCCTGGTCAGCGGGTATTAGGCGCTGCCGTCGGGTCGGGATCCGTTGAGCCGGCGCTTATGGCGCCCTTCGCGCTGCGGGAGTGACGCAGCGCCTTCTGGTCGGAGCGTTCAGACCTTGGTCGCTTTGTCGAGGAACAACTGGCTGATCGCGGTCGGCTGCACCCCAGTGACGTTCTTTGCCGTGACTACGATGTAATCGTAGAAATAACCGAAGATCACCGGCGTTTCGTCGAGCAACAGCTGCTGGATCTTACCGGCGTGTTCGCGCTGGCTTTCGAGATCCGCGGTGGCGATATAGCCTGCGACGAGGCTATCGTAGCCGGCGTTCTTGAAATGCGCGGCGTTCCAGGTGCCGGTGCTCTTCAGGGGCGCGGAAAGGTAGACGTTGGGCACGCCGCGGTGGCCGTAGTCGGTGATGCCCATGGCGGAGTCGAGCCAGTCCGACTTGCCGAACACGGCATCGCCGTAGTAGGCGCCTTGATCCTCGACGTTCAGATCGATCGTGATCCCGCTCTCGCGGGCCGCGTTCTGCACGAGCTGAGCGTATTCCGGGATCTCGAGGAAGCGCTCGGTGGTCAGCGTCACCTTGACGTTCTTGACGCCCGCCGCCTCCAACAGAGCCTTTGCCTCGGCGATGTCCTTGCCGCGCTGGGCCACGGATGTGTTCGTCGACGGGTAGACGGGGGCGAATGGGCTGTCGTTGCCTTCGACCGCACGGCCGCGCAGCAATCCCTTGACGAGACGAGTACGGTCGAGCGACAGCGCGATGGCGCGGCGCACGCGCTTGTCCTTGAAGGGATCAAGGTCGGTCCGCATGTGCAATTGCTGGTGCGCCGACGACTTCAGGCTGATGATGTTGTAATTGGGGTCGTTGAGAACGGCTGCTCCAGCCAACACCGGCACCTGCTGGACCACGTCGACCTGGCCGCCTTGCAGCGCCAGGATCATTGGCGGCGTGTCGGTGTAGAAGGTGAACTCGGTCCTGTCCGGCAAGGCCTTTTCACCCCAGTAATCCGGGTTGCGCACGAAGGATGCGCCGACCTTCGGCGTATATTTCTCGAGCTTGAACGGTCCAGTCCCGATGAAGCTCTTTTCGAAGTCGCCATCGTAATCGGCCGGAATGATGATCGCGTTGTAATTGTCCGAAGACACAATATAGGGGAAATTCCCGTTCGGTGCGTCGAGGTTGAACGCGACCGTGTAGTCATCGACCTTGCGGGTGCCTCCCTTGCTCAACGTCCCGGCAAAGGCCGACAGTGCGTTGGAGGAGTTCTTCGGATCGGCAAGCCTGTCGATCGAAGCGACCACATCGTCGGCCTTCATCTCTTTCCCGTTGTGGAACTTGACGCCCTTGCGTAACGCGAACGTCCAGACGGTACTGTCCGCGTTGGGTTTCCAGCTTTCGGCAAGGGCCGGCTTCAAGATCAGGTCGGGACCGTCGACGCACAAGAACTCGCCGACCTGCTGGAGCAGCAGCAGGCCGCCGGAGTTCGCCACGGACACGGGTTCGACGACGGCAGACGGCACTTTCTGGGCGACCCGGATGAGACCGCCGGGTGCCGCACGAGCGGTCCCGAACATCGGCAACGTGCCGAGTCCCGCGCCGGCGATCCTCATCAACGTCGGCAGGGACAGCCCGAGAACCGATCCGTGCCGAAGGAACTCACGGCGGCTGACGCGACCGGCCACATAGCCGTCCACAAGATGAGCCTCCATGTCCGTGCCCGCGGCGCGGAGGCGGTCGGCGGCTTCAAGATCGTATGTCATCGAAATCCCAAGCTCCTGGTGGTGACCAATCCGTCGAGCCCGTTGCTTCGCGGCTGCGTCGTGAATCCGCACTGATCGGCGTTGCGGTCGGCAAGGTGGCCGAGCAGCATGTCTTCCGCAAGTGCCGGTCCGGATCGGATATCTTACGCCCGCAAACGGTGACCACCCGGGTCGACCGGCGAGGCAGCGATGACACGGGCAGCCCGCCGCTGTCCGACGACGTCGACCGCGAGCGCCGCGGTCTCGGCGGCCGGGTCAAGGTAGGCCATCGCCAGGCTTTGCCCGACCGTATGGCCGAAACCACCGGAGGTCACGTTGCCGACGAGGTGATGGCCGGCCCAGACCGGCTCGAACCCGGAGGCGTCCGCGTCCACGGCATCGATCGCCAAGGTGAACAGCTTGCGCGCCGGCAGGCTGTCGCGCGCCGCCAAAGCTGCGTCTCGCCCGACGAAGTCCGACTTGTCG
The DNA here is from genome assembly GCA_964245215.1 of uncultured Lichenihabitans sp. Taxonomy (GTDB): domain Bacteria; phylum Pseudomonadota; class Alphaproteobacteria; order Rhizobiales; family Beijerinckiaceae; genus Lichenihabitans. The sequence continues at coordinate 6,409 of CAXTME010000009.1, read as the reverse complement.
AATTGGATGAACCGGTCGAGCCCGCACATGGCGGGGGTGACCGCCTGCGAAAACTCGCGGGACCAGATCCCGTAACTCTTCTCCAACCGCAACGCGTTCAAGGCATGGAACCCGATCGGCTCGAGGCCGAAGGCGCGACCGGCCTCGCGCACGGCCCCGTACAGCGCGCGGTGTTCGTGTGCCGGTACATTGATCTCGTAGCCGAGCTCCCCCATGACCGACAGGCGGCCGACGTGGGCTCTGCTCGGCCCCACGTCCAGGATGGCACAGCCCATGAAGGGCAATACCGTGTTCGGCAGCTCTGCAGTTGTGAGCGCTTCGAGAAGTTCGCGCGATCGCGGCCCCGTGATGGCGAGGCCCGGCATCGTCGTCGATACGTCCGCCACCGTAACTCCCGCCGTGGGCAGGTGTGCATCGAACCAGCGCCCGTGCCACGCTCGGAGATAATACGACCCCATCAGCCAGAACGTCTCGTCGTTCCAGTTGAACACCGTCAGGTCACCCATGAGGGTGCCCGAGCGGCCCAGCATCGGCGCCAGCCGGATCCGGCCGCGCGATGGCAGGCGGCACGCCAGCAGGCGGTCGAGGAACTCCCGCGCCCCGGTGCCACGAACCTCGAACCGGGAGAACGCGGACGTGTCGAGCAATGTGACGTTCTCTCGCGTTGCGCGACATTCGGCGGCCACGAGCGGGAACGCGTTGGAGCGCTTGAGACTCGGCACCTCGACGAAGGACTCGCGCTTCGGTGCGAAGTAGAGCGGGATCTCCATGCCCCAGGACACCCCCCAGCGCGCGCCGTCCTGGCTCATGACGTCATAGGCTGGCGGAACGTGGAGCGGTCGCGCCGCCGGCAGTTGTTCGTTCGGATAGCTGATGAGAAAGCGCCGCGCGTAGAACTGTCGAGTCGTGTCGGCCAGGTAGCGGGCATGCGAGGCGAAGCGACCGTATCGGGCCACATCCATGCCGAACACGTCCGCTCCAGGCTCGCCTTCGATCATCCAGCGTGCCAACGTAAGTCCGACGCCACCGCACTGACTGAACCCGGCCATCACACCACAGGCGGCCCAGAAGTTGCGCAAGCCGGGCACGGGCCCGACCAGTGGATTGCCATCCGGCGTGAAGGTGAAGGGTCCATTCACCCAGCGCTTGATGCCGGTGCGCTGCAACACCGGATAGCGCTCGAAGCCGAGCAACAATTCCGGCGAAATACGGTCGACGTCCTCGGGGATCAGCTCGGTACCGAAATCCCAAGGGGCGCCTTCCGTGTGCCAGTGCTTGGGGTTGCGTTCGTAGACGCCGAGCAGAAGCCCTTTACCCTCCTGCCGGGCATAGGTGAAACCCTCGAGATCGACGATTGTCGGCATCTCCCGATCGAGCGCACCCAACTCGGCTATGGCTTCGGTGACGAGGTAATGGTGCTCCATCGGCACGACCGGCAGGTCGACGCCGGCCATGACGCCGATCCGCCTGGCCCAGAGGCCTGCAGCGTTGACGACATGTTCGGCCGTGATCGTGCCCGCCTCGGTGACGATCGTCCACGCCCCGCCGGCGTCCTGATGAAGGTCCAGTACGGCGTTGCGGAGAATGACATCCGCGCCCCGTTTGCGGGCCGCCGCAACAAAGGCATGCGTCGTACCGGAGGGGTCGAGGTAGCCGTCGTTCGGATCCCACAACCCGCCGTGAATGCCCGCGGTCTCGACGATCGGGCAGAGGCGCTTGATCTCGTCCGGCGTGATCAGGGCCGCGTCGTGAAGGCCGATGGTGTGGAACGACGCTTTGGCGGCACGGAGCCCCTCCCATCGCTCGGAGGTCCCCGCGAAGGTGATGGCGCCGGTGAATTTGAGCCCCAGGTGGTGGTCGCTCTCGGCCTGCAGGTCGCGGTAGAGCCCGATCGTATAGCTCTGCAAAGCGGCGATGTTGGTGTCGGCGTTGACGGCGTGGAATCCCGCGGCCGCGTGCCACGTCGACCCGGACGTCAGTTCACGTCGCTCCAGGAGGGCCACCTCCCCCCAGCCGAGCTTTGCCAGGTGATAGAGCACGCTGGCACCGATGATGCCGCCGCCGATCACGACGGCACGGTAATGAGATTTCATGGCCTGCCCTCGCCAACGGTCTGGACGCTGCCCCACGCTCTCCTAAGCAGACTTTCACAAGTCTGCTTACACTTGAGATTCGAAGCAGCATCGATTTGCTTTGAAAAAGCCAAAGCAATCGTGGCTTTCGCCACGCAAGGCTGCTTTGACGGGATGCCGCGGCAGCGTAGACCGCATCCGGTCGTAACCTGCGATCGCCGACCGCAATGTCCCTCGGACCCGCGCCTCACGCGAACGTCCTGACGGCGCCCACCGGCACGGGCGTCGCGCAGGCTGCACGCTCCTGTTCCGCCAGGAAGGCCGATGCCGTCTCGCAATACCGGTCGACGAAGCGCAGGACGAGCGACTCCTCGTCGACGTTGTAGGGACCGGGGACGTAGCCGACCGAATTGATCCCGCGCTGGTTGGCTTCGACGAGGTCGCGATCCTGCCGGTTGGTGATGTCCCACAAGGCCGTCAGACCTTCGATCGTGTAGTCTCGACCTTCGACAGCATCCTTGTGGACGAGCCACTTGGCTGTCACCACCGTCTCGTTCGGTCCAGTCGGCATTGCCGTGAACGAGAAGACGCTGTCCGACGTCGCATGGCAGAAGCTGTTGGGATCGATCGCCCAGCGCATCGAGCCGATGTCTCCACCTTGGCAAAGCGGCAGTGTCACTGCCGGCTTCCCGTCGAGTGTCAGGGTCTGGCTCCCTTCGGTCAGCGGAAACCGGGAAATCTGCCACCAGGGACCGTCGAAGGGCCCGACCGCCAAGCCATGGGCCTCCATGCGGGCTTTGAAGCCAGCGTCGCTGAGGGCAACCCCGCCATTCTTGCTCGCGCCCGGCTGCACCGGGAAGATGCGCGCCAGTTCGGGGTGGCGCGCGACGCAATGGTAGCACTCCCGCCCGTTCTCCATGACGAGTTTCCAGTTGCCGCGCTCGACCAGCGTGCATTCGAACGCGACCTTACCGTCGAGCAGATTGTGAGGCGCCAGCATGGGCTCGAGATCGGCCCGGAAAGGACCGAACTCCGGCGCATTCTCGGCAAGGCAGACATAGAGGCTTCCGGCAACGGCTTCGACATGGATGGGTCGGAGCTCGTAAAGGCCGGGGTCGAACTCCGCAGGCATGTGGCGCGCCGACAGGAGTTCGCCGCTCAGGCTGTAGACCCATTGGTGGTACGGGCAGACCAGCCGCATCTTGCGCCCACTGCCGACCGGGCAGAGTTCGGCGCCGCGATGCCGGCAGGTATTGTGAAAGCCGCGCAGGACGCCATCCTGTCCCCGCACGACGAGCACCGGTGAGCGACCGACGACGAAAGACATGAAGCTCCCCGGCTCCCGGACGTCCGCCTCGAAGCCGGCGAAGATCCAGGACCGCGCGAACACGGCCAGGAGGTCGAATTCGAACACGTCGGGATCATTGTAGAGCCGTTGCGGAAGGCTATGGCCCGGTTGACGGTCTTGCAGCAGCGCTTCGATCTTCGGGTTCCGGGTCATGCAGGATCTCGCTCGTCGGGGATGCACGGCGGGGTTGGACGATCGCAGAAAGCAAGCAGGCGATCGGACGCTGCATCCTGTCAAGATCAGGACGGACCAGGATCAGGGCCATTGGCGCGACAACCGCAAAACCGCGATCGGCAAGCGGCGGCTCACTCCGCCGGTTCGATCACGCCGCCGCTCGTCGGCACGGGTGCCATGGACTCGAACACGCCGTCGCGCCGGACCAGGGCGTGGAACAGCCCCGCCGACATATGGAGGAGGATCAGCGCGAAGAACGCGAACGCCAAGGCGCGATGGGCGTTCCACAACAGCGTGTGCAGGCCGTCGTTCTGCGGCAGGATGGCGGGCAGGCTCACGCCCATGACCTGCACGGGGTAGGCGGCTGCCGACAGCATGCCCCAGCCGATGAGCGGCAGGGCGAGCATGAGCGCATAGAGGGCGTAGTGCGACAGCTGTGCCGCGAGCTTCATCGGCGCGGGCAGGTCGCGCGGCAGGCCCGGGGTGCCGACGCGCAGCCGCACGGCGATCCGCACCAGCGCCAGGATCAGGATCGCGATGCCGAGCGGCTTGTGGATCGACACCAGCGACAGGTAGTCGGGACGGATCGTCGACACCATGCCGACCCCGATGAACAGCATGGCCAGGATCGCTATGGCCATGACCCAGTGCAGGATGCGCTGGGTCGGCGTGAAACGGTGGGCGGCCGTCATGGCTGCGCTCCCGGCGAGGCGTTGCGGGGATAGTCGGCGGCCTCGGCCGTGCGGCGGTCATACGACACCGCATAGGCGGCCGAGCGTGCCGCCGGGAAGGGGTCGTCGGATGTCCGCATGCCGTCGGGCAGCACGGTCGGATCGTAATTGATCTCGCGGCAGGGGCCGTCCGCCTCGGGCACCGTCTTGTCGACCGTCAGCGTGCCGGCGTCGACCGTGCGCCGCCCGTCCGGCCAAGCCTTGCTCGGATCGGCCGTGGGGTCGCCCGGCTCGGCCACGGTGACGACGAGCGTCCAGCGCTGGGGACCCGCGGCGACGCGCTTTGCGATCTCGTCCTCGAGGTAGTCGGGGCCGCGCGCCTTGAGATCGTCGACCGAGATGGTCTCGGGCGCGGCGGCCGGCACGAACGACCAGCGCACGATGTGGTCCGCGCCCGATCCATCCGTGAACACGAAGCTGTCGAGGCTGTTGTAGCGCTCCTCGGCGTAGCTCGCCGTATAGGGGGCGCTCGCGGCCCAGGCCCCGAAGGCGCCGATCTCGGGATGAGCCGCCGCGAAGTCCTTCATCGCGTTCGGGTCGTCCTTACGGGCGGAGGCGACGAGCAATGCGTAGAAGGCCTGCGGGGTCGAGACGGGAAAGAAGGGCAGGTCGATCATGGCGACCCGCCACTGCTGCCCTCCAGGCGGCGTGATCTCGAGGCTGAAGCCGCGCACCCGCACCTCGCCGTCGGGGGTGCCCGGGTCGGGTGTCCCGAGGTTGAAGCGTCCGACCACTGGGTAGTTGCCCTTGGTCAACACCTCCGCGTGGCTCAGGGCCGAGCCCGCGCCGTTCGCGGCAAAAGAACCGAGGAAGCAGATGCCCTTGGCGTGGTTGCGCCGGTGGCCGAGCGCCGGGCCGCTGGGCGGCGCCAGTGCGTCGACCACCTTGGCGGGCGTCAGGCGTTTCGGGGTGAGGAAGCCGCCCGTGTAGGCGAAGGCCGCAGCGCCGCCCGCCGCCACGGCCGCGATAAGCACCAGGGAGCCGATTTTGCTGCTGAAGGAGGATGAGCGTTGCACGGCGTCGATCGTCTCACGTTCGTCGGTTCCGCTAGGTTATGTCGATGAGCGGTGTGGCGTCGATAGCGATCGTCGGACGGCGCGCTCTGTCCTTCGGGCAGAACGCCTCGCGCGGACCTTTCGCACGGCGGGCCGTCTTCCGGGATCCTCTTTGCGGGAAGGCCAGTGGTTCAGAAGGTTGTCGCCGCCACTACGAGCAGAGCAGCGAACAGGCCGAGCGGTGCTGTATGCGAGTACTCCCGGCGGCGCAAAACCGTGACGATGGCGACCGCCATGATGGTGGCACCAAGCGCCATACCCACGCCGCGGCCGGCAGGAAAGGCGATCAGCGCCGCGCTCATGATTTCCAGGCCGCCGGTCACGCGGCACCACCAACGCGGATAACCCCACCGGGCGAAATCGTCCTGCGTGGCGCGCGTACCGACCGCATTGAACAGCCCTGCGCCGAAGAACGCGACGACGAGCAGCCAGACCACGATATTGTGCATCATCCTAGCACTCCTTTGACGCCTCGCGTTGGCCGTCAGGCATGGATTGGGTGGACCAGCTTCCAGATGGCGTCCCGCGCCGGGTCAGTCGGCGGCTTGCATCCGGCGGCAAGCTCTCCCCCAACACCACTGGCGGAGCCAAGAGTGAGTGGGGCAGAGGCCGGGCGCCGGCGTCAGGCCGCCTTCACGGCGTAGGAACGCAGTTCGTCGACGATCGAATGCCGCGACGGGCGCCACCCAAGCTCGGACTCGGCCAGCTCGCCCGAGATCACCTGATCGCATGCGATCGCGTCCGCGAAGCCCCAGAGTGCCTGCCGTGCCTCGTCCAGCGGCCATTCCGCGACCCGGCCCTCAGCGCCAGCGCCCTCGCTCGCCGCACGCGCAATCTCGATGAGCGGCATGGCGGCGCCATGGGCGCCGTTGAAGATCGAGGCCGCAGGCGCCTTTTCGAGCGCGAGCAGGTAAAGGTCTGCCAGATCGTCGGCATGAACCGTCGTCCAACGGTTCTTCCCGTCGCCGACGTAACGCGCCGCGCCATGCTCCTTCGCCGAGCCGAACATCATCATCGCAGTGCCGCCCC
>CAXTME010000008.1:76648-85344 GCA_964245215.1 uncultured Lichenihabitans sp. | reverse complement strand
CGCCCGTCGCGCCGCCGACCACGAAGGTCACCATGAAGCCGAGCGACCACAGCATGGCCGTCGTGAACCGGACGCGGCCGCCGTACATGGTGAACAGCCAATCGAAGATCTTCACCCCGGTCGGCACCGCGATGATCATCGACGTTATGCCGAACACGCCGTTGACGTCGCCACCCGCCCCCATGGTGAAGAAGTGATGCAGCCACACCATGAAGGCGAGCACGAAGATCGCCATGGTGGCCACCACCATGGAACGGTAGCCGAACAGCGGCTTGCCCGAGAACGTCGAGATCACCTCGGAGAACACGCCGTAGGAGGGGAGCGCCAGGATGTAGACCTCCGGGTGCCCCCAAGCCCAAGCGAGATTCATGAACATCATCGAATTGCCGCCGGCTTCGTCGGTGAAGAAGTGAAAGCCGAGATAGCGGTCGAGCGTCAGCATCGCGAGCGTCGCCGTCAGGATCGGGAATGCTGCGACGATGAGCAGGTTCGAGGCGAGCGCGGTCCAGCAGAACATGGGCATGCGCAGGTAGCTCATCCCGGGCGCCCGCATCTTCAGGATGGTGGTGGTGAGATTGACCCCCGACAGCAGGGTACCGATGCCGGAGATCTGAATGGCCCAGAGATAGTAGTCGACACCGACACCAGGCGAATACTTGAGTTCGCTCAACGGCGGGTATGGCAGCCAGCCTGTGCGCGAGAACTCGCCGATGACCAGCGACATGTTGACCAGCAACGCCCCCGTGGCTGTCAGCCAGAAGCTGACCGAGTTCAACGTCGGGAAGGCCACGTCGCGCACGCCGAGCTGCAGCGGTACGGCGAAGTTCATCAGGCCGATGATGAACGGCATGGCGCCGAAAAAGACCATGATGGTCCCGTGCGCGGAGAAGATCTGGTCGTAGTGCTCGGGCGGCAGGTACCCGGGGGCCTGGTAGGCCAGATCCTGCTGCGAGCGCATGAGCAGCGCGTCGGAGAAGCCGCGGATCAGCATGACGAGACCGAGGATCGCGTACATGACGCCGATCCGCTTGTGGTCGACGCTGGTGATCCACTCCTTCCAGAGGTAGGGCAGATGGCCACCGAGCACGACCCAGGCGAGGACGCTCAGGATGAGCAGCCCCACGATGCCCGACGCGATCAACGGGATCGGCTGGTCGAGCGGGATCGCGGCGAGCGTGAGCTTACCCAGCATGGTCAGGTGCCTCCCTTGGGCATGACATCGGGGGCAACCCCGCCGCTCGGGCCCGGTCCCGGCGGTATTTTCTCGGTGACGATCCCCTGGAACAGGTCCGGCTCGACGGTGCGGTAGGTTCTGGGAACATCTGCGATGCTCTGCTTGGCGAGCTCGGCGTAGGCGGGCCTGTCGAGCGCCGCTCCATTGCCCTGCGCGGTCCTGACCCAAGCGTCGAAGGCGGCGTCCGAGACCGACCGGACGTCGAAGCCCATGTCCGAGAAGCCGTCGCCGCTGAAATGCGTGGACAGGCCGTGGAAGGTTCCCTCCCGATCGGCCAGCAGGTTCAGCTGCGTGGTCATGCCCTTCATGGTGTAAATCATGCTGCCGAGCTGCGGGACGAAGAACGAGTCCCACACGCCCGAGGAGGTCAACGAGAAATGGACGGGGGTGCCGGCCGGCACGACCAGCTGGTTCACGGCGGCGACATTCTGCTCGGGGTAGACGAACAGCCACTTCCAGTCGAGCGAGACGACCTGGACCTCCAAGGGCTTCTTGTCCGACGCGATCGGGACCGCGGGATCGAGTTGGTGCGAGCCGACCCAGGCGATGCCACCCAGAAATATGATGGTGAGCAGCGGCACGGCCCAGACCACAAGCTCGACGCGGCCGGAGTAGGCCCAGTCCGGCCGGTACGTGGCTTTGATGTTGGACGCCCGGTACCACCAGGCAAAGGCGATCGTGGCCAACATGGTCGGCACGATGATGGCCAACATGATGATGGTTGCGTCAATCAGGATGACGCTTTCGGCGCCGTCGATAGGACCTCGCGGATCGAACACGCCCCCGGAGCAGCCCGACAGCGCCAGGCCCGCGCCGATCGAAGCCAAGCCAAATACAGGGCTGCGATGCAGTGCATGTCTCAGGTCGTATCGCGACATCAGTACATCACGACGGCAAGTAGATCATATAGGATCAAGTCAAAGACACCAATATCGTTGCTATGCCAGCCCAAGCTATCCATAACAGTATCAAAAAGAACCTTATTTTATAAAAGGTTCTCATCCACTATGAATGCAAGCGATGACCGACAATGTCACGTTATATTCCTTACTTTCACCTGCGTCCAAACGTTCCAGGATGTTTACAGGTGAGCCTGTCGCAAGTTGCGGGATTTGACGATACGTCGGCCACGTCCATGGATCTGTGCCGATCCGATAGGGTGACAGCATCGGGTCGTCCTTCAGCATCTCGCGAAAAGCGCTTGCCTCAAGCTAAAGCCTGGCGATCAGCAGGAAGTCGACCGCGTTGCGGGCCCCGGACAATGAGAACCGTGCTTGGACATCGTACGGGAACAAGGGCTACCTGCGACCCAGAAAGCCATAGCTGAGCTTATAGCCTAGAGGCATCTTGCCCAAAGCGTGGCATATATCGGCAAGTCCGAGACAAGAGCTTCGTGCTCTTGCTTGCGCGGATGGTCAACACGGTCGCCCCCGCATTCATCGCGACGCCCATGACCGACGCGATGATGGAAAAGCGTGCCAAGAAGCTAGGCGTAAGCTTCGACGAGGCGATCGCCTCGTTCCTGAAGGAAGAACGGCCTTCGATGGTAGCGAAGCGCCGGGGACGGCCCGAAGAGGTCGCTGCGGCCGTGACCTTCCTGTGCTCGGAGCAGGCGAGCTTTATCAACGGGAACAACCTCCGCGTCGACAGCGGTTCGGTCATGACTGCAGGGTGCTGACCCATGTTCGACTTGGTCGTCCTCGCGGTCGGCAAGGTCGAGACCAAGAACGGCCGGCTCAAGCTCGATGCCATCTTGGCTCCACGTCCAATCTCACGGTTTTCGCGGCAGGCGCCGCCGCCGGTAAGGGACCGGCGTTGACGCCCATCGCGTCTTTGGATGCGGCGGATTGCGTGGCCGGCAACCTGCCTGAGGGCTGCACTCGTGAACCGGACTACACGGGATTCGGCAGCGCCGTATCGGCTATTCCGCCGCTTGCCAGGACGGGTCTCACCAAGGCCAAGGCTCGCGAGAACGGGCACGACGTCGAGGTCCACACGGGAGACATGGGCGGCTTCGAGTCCGTCCGGCGCGACGGGCATGGGGACGGGAGCGGCGGAAGATTGTTCGGCCATGACGCTCTCCATCGGGCGAGCAGGCAAAACGGCTGGCCGGTATGGTGGTTTCAGCGGTCCTTGCCTTTGCCGTCCCTGAGCTGAACTGCCGCATGGATCAGGGCCAGGTGGCTGAGGCCTTGAGGGAAGTTTCCGAGCAGGTCGCCGGTCTTCACGTCCAACATCTCGGTCAGAACGCCGACACCCGCCGGCATCGCTGCTAGGGCTTCTTCCATCAGCGCCGTGGCTTCGTCCTCCCTCCCAAGCGTCGCGTAGGCCTCGACGAGCCAGAACGTGCAGGCCAGAAAGGCGCCTTCCTCCTTTTCGGCTCCGGAGTAGCGGTAAAGCCAGGGGCTGTGGCCCAGCAACGGCTTGTGGCCCAGTTCGCCCCGTACAGCGTCAAGCGTCGACGAGAGGCGGTCCGGCCCAGCAAAGCCGAAGCGGGCCGCCAAGACCACGGAGGCGTCGAGCCGATCTGTGCCAGAGAAGAACGTGTAGGCGCGCTTCTTCTCCGACCAGCAGTGTTCGCCGACCCACGCCGCGATGCGCTCGCGCTCGCGCGACCAGCGATGCGCGTAGGTAGACGGCAGATGCCCCTTGTCGGCCAGTTCCACCGCGCGGTCCAGAGCCTGCCAAGCGCTGATCTTGGACATCGTGTAGTGCTGCAACTCCGGCAGTTCCCACATCCCGGAGTCCTTCGTGCGCCAGCGCTCCGCGCACTGGTCGGCGAGACCCGACAGCACCATGGCGCTGTGCTGGTCGAGAATGTTGCCGCCAGCGACGAAAAGCGCCGCCGCTTCGAAGATGTCGCCGTAGATGCCATGCTGGTGCTGCTCGGCCGCGACGTTCCCCGTGATCACCGGTCGGGACCCCCGGTAACCCGGCAGGTCGGTGTGGCGCACGGCCGGAACCGGACTGCCATCCAGTCGGTAGCAGACTTTCGCGCCCGTCTCGCCCAGCCGCTTGATCAACCACTGGAATGCCGCTTGGCTCTCGGGCAGCACGCCCAGGCGCAGGAAGGCGTTCAACGCGTAACCGGCGTCGCGCACCCAGGCGTAGCGATAGTCCCAATTCTTATCGCCGCCGATACGCTCGGGCAGCGAGGTCGTGGCAGCCGCAGCGATGGCACCGGTCGGCGAGAAGAGCAGCAGTTTGAGCGCCAGGGCGCTTCTACGAACCGCTTCTCTGTACGGACCGTCGTAGCGTACGCCCTCGGCCCACTCGCGCCAGGCATTGTCGCTGACGTCGATGCGACTGTCGATGTGCTCCATGGTTGGAACGCAGAGCGGCTGATCCTCGCCTGCGATGACGGCAATGACGGCGCGTTCTCCTTCGCGCAGCGTGCCTTCCGCAATGATGGTCCTGTCCTCTTGCTTCACGATTCGCATGTTGTCCGTGGCGCGGAACAGCCCGAGCACGGGCCCGACATGGAAAATGCAGCCGTTGGCGTTGGGCTGGAGCCACGGCGAGACGGTGTCTCCCCGCGTCCCGAACACGAGGCGGGCCCGCATCGATACCGTGCCCGACACGACCTCGATGCGCCGAGCCAGCTCGCACCACGGCAGCCGGCCCGCATGCGTGCTGTTCAGCGATTCGGTCACCCGGGCCACGCCGCTGGTCGTTGTGAAGGTCGTCTCCAACACATTGCTGTCATTGCGATAGCGACGCTCGCTCCCGAATGGCTCCGCGGGAGCCAAGGTAAAGTGGCCCCCCGCCTCGGGATCGACCAGCGCGTCGAAAAGCGGCTCCGAATCCATGTTGGGTACGCACCACCAGGTTACGGCCCCGTTTGGCGCCACGACCGGCACCGAGCGTCCGTCCCCGAGTGCGGCATAATCCTGAAGCGGGAACGCGTGCCGCTCGGCCTCCGGCTTCAGGTCGATGTTCGTGCTGTGCATGGTCGAAATCTGGAGCGCTCTCAGTTTGGGGCGATTTGTCTTGTCCTTGGCTCTTTTTTTCGCCGATCACAACGCTCTGCTCCAGCGACATGCCGTACAGACAGCCCGGGTTCAACTGCCCTGTTGTGTCCACTACGCGTGAACTTGGTTTTACGATCGCCCTTACCGCTCTCAGAGCGCAATGTCCAAAATAGGACCAAACACAATAAGCCCCTATAGCGCTTGCAACTCTTATCATGCAGCGTAGCTTATTAAGCGTGTCTTCGGGAGCATGCCTTGGGATGTGCCTCTCTAGACTTTAGCCGGCTTTCGGGTCTGTCATCTTTGGTTCGGTTATTTGACATGAGGACTAAGTAAACGCAAGGCAACGTGTCTAATAGCCCGACAGCTTCGAGCCCGGCTCGACGTGTCCGCGGTGACTGGAGACCGTTCGCATAGGCGACGGGTGGTGGGGTCAATCACGACGGACCCTGAACCGGATCCCGACTGTTCAGGTTGCGAGATCCTCACGACGGTGACCTCGACACGCACTCCGAGACGGCGATCCGGCGCGTCAGCGACTTCGGTTTGCAGCACGGCGACATGACCGTTCTGCGCTGACCGGGGCGCAAGACGCACCGCACTGTTGCAGGACCGCGCCCGATTATTTTGTGGAGCTTGGACGTCATGACGCAGCAGATCCCCGTAGGGCAGGAGAGCCGTTTCGACGACGAACCCGGCGACGATGGCACGCGCGAGATCGCGCCGGACCTCGCTTATCGCCGCCTCGCGATCGTGAACGTGATCTTTTATGGCAGGCCGCATGCGGGCGACCGCGGCTGGGTGCTGGTCGATACCGGCGTGGTAGGCGCCAAGAAGTTCATCGTCAACGCCGCGGAAGCGCGGTTCGGCAAGGGTGCGCGGCCTTCGGCTATCGTGCTCACTCACGGCCACTTCGACCACGTTGGGACGCTCGAAGACCTCGCTGCCGAATGGGAAGTGCCTGTCTATGCCCATAGGATTGAGCATGCCTATCTCGATGGCAGCGCCGCCTATCCGCCGGGCGATCCGAAAGTTGGCGGCGGGCTGATGGCGAAACTGTCACCGTTGTACCCGACGAAACCCGTCAACGTGTCCAGCCGCCTCCAGGCTCTGCCGGAGGACGGCACCGTGCCGGAGATGTCGGGCTGGCGCTGGATCCACACACCCGGCCATTCGGTCGGCCACGTGTCGCTGTGGCGCGAGAGCGACCGTACCCTGATCGTCGGCGACGCCTTCGTGACTACGGCTGCCGAGTCCGCCTACGCCACCGCAATTCAGGCACCCGAGCTACACGGGCCGCCGCGCTACTACACGGTCGACTGGGGGGCCGCGCGCGCCTCCGTCGAGACCCTGGCGCAACTCGATCCAGACCTCGTGATCACCGGCCACGGTCGCGCCATGCAGGGTCCGGCGTTGCGAGACGCCCTTCACGCGCTCGCCCGCGAATTCGACCGCGTCGCCGTGCCGGACCAGGGCCGCTACCTGGACCGGCCCGCCAAGGCCGAGGACGCGACAGCGTACCGGCCAGTGCAGCGGCCGCGAGCGCCCGGAGAGGTTTTTTCGGTCAGTCACAGACCCGGAGGAAGCCGCAGGCCCATCAAGCTGAGCCCCGTCGGCGTCTTGACCGCCGCGGCGGTTGTCGGCGTCGGGCTCGCGATCGGCGCGCTGATTCGCCCGTCACCCTCGAGCAGAGGCAAGCGACGAACCTGATCCAAGTCGAAACGGCGTGCTTGCGACGGCTAGACGGCTAGGGGCTCGATGCTACCCCTTACGGCGAGGGGGCCCGTGATGTCTTCGAGCCCCCGCCCTTCCGCGTCGACCCCAAAGAACAGGGCGATGACGCCCCCGAAGATCATCACCAGCGAACCGACCACGTACCCCCAAAACAGCGGATCGCGCGCGGTGCCGTCCCCGACGAGGTGCCCGAAGATCAACGGCCCCAGTGCGCCGACAACCTGGCTGACAGCGAAGAAATAGGAGATCGCTTGGCCCCGCACTTCCAAGGGAAAGATCTCGCTGACCGTCAGATAGGCCGACGAAGCGCCCGCAGATGCGAAAAAGAAGGAGACGCACCAGAACACAGTATGCGTTTGCGCCGTCAACATGCCGATCTTAAACAAATAAGCCGAGACGAGTAGAACCGACCCTGCAAGAGCGTATGTCGAAAATATCATCCATCGCCGGCCGATTGTGTCGAATAAGGGCCCGAGCAACAGCGGGCCGATCAGATTGCCAATAGCGAACGGAAAGAAGTAAAGTGACGCTTGCGATGCGTTGAGGTTATAGAAGTTCTGCAACACTAAAGCGTACGTAAAGAATATAGCATTATATAAGAAGGACTGCGTAACCATCATAGTGATGCCTAAAAACGTCCTTGACGGATACTGTCGGAAGAAGATGTCCACAAGCCTGCTAAATGGCACCGACACCTCCGGCTTGATGGTCATCGCCCGCGCATCGTCGACTGGCAGCAGCGTGACCCCACTGGCTCGGACCTCCGCCTCAACGTGGTCAACGATGCGCTCCGCTTCGGGAGCCTGACCATGGGTGAGCATCCAGCGCGGGCTTTCCGGAATGTGTCGGCGCAGGTAGATGATGGCGAGTCCTAGAACCGGCCCGATGAAGAAGGCCACGCGCCAACCGACGTTCTCCGGCAGCAGGTTGTGGTTCAGCAGGAAAAAGCTGCCGACGGCGCCGAGCATTGCACCGGCCCAGTAGGTGCCGTTGACCGCGATGTCGACCCGGCCGCGGTACTTGGCGGGTATCATCTCGTCGATCGCCGAATTGATAGCCGTGTATTCTCCGCCGATGCCGAGACCAGCGACGAAGCGGAAGACGTACAGGAACCAGGGCGTCCATGCCAACCCCGCCACGCCCGAGCCGACCAGGTAGATGGCCAGGGTGAGAATGAAGAGCTTCTTCCGACCCCAGCGGTCGGTCAGGCGACCGAACAGGAGCGCGCCAGCGACCTGCCCGATCAGGTACACCGTTCCGGTGAAGCCGACGTCCTCGGACGTCATGCCCAAGGTGTTCTTGAAACCCGATGCCGAGACCAGTTGGATCTCGATGCCGTCCAGTATCCAGCTCACGCCGAGTCCGAGTACCACCAACCAGTGGAATTTGGCCCAGGGTAGACGGTCCATGCGGGCCGGAACGAGGCTCCGCACGGGCCGTTCGCTCGCCATAGCTGCAGGCATCAGAGCGCTCCTCCTGTTGCGGCTGTTTGCCCGACCTTTAACGACTGATCGGTCGGAGGTTACGCCTGACCCAAGCATTGCGCCAAGCTTTCAGACCGGAATACTCCGCTCCCGTGGCGAAACGGCGCAACGGCTCTCGCGAGGCCGCGCCGACCCGCCGGGAACGATAGCGCGGCAGAACAACCTCCTCGACTCACCTTTTGGTGCGGATATCTGCTCGAACGTACACTGCCTCGGAGCCTTGTTGGGCCACCAGCGTATTAAGAGTCAGCGTTGGCGTGCTTTGCAGCCAGC
>CAXTME010000008.1:66124-76548 GCA_964245215.1 uncultured Lichenihabitans sp. | reverse complement strand
AGATCTTTCTAGTTGGCCTGAGCCGCGACGCCGAAGAGATTTCGGTCCAGGAGTTCCGGACCGAGTCTCACCCAGTCGAGTGAACGTTAACGGCCCACCGCAACGCCCGCCACCGGGGCCACCGCCGTCGATCGGCTACCTGCGCGCTAAGGCGTCACTCACTTTCTTCAATGATTCAACGGCTCGACTGCCATCAAGATACAGATTCGGTGTGCGACCGGTTCGGTTTGCCCGACGAAGCGCTGTTCTCATCAATCGCAAAGCAACGCCGGTAGTGTGCGAGCAATGCAAGGAGTGGAAAATGAGCGTCACGCCGCGTTGGTCATATCGATGAGGCTGACGCTAGATGGCAAAGGTAGAGTATTCGACGACTCCTTCATACGTCCGACGATCGCGCTTATACGCGGTAACCGCTGAAGAGTATCGTGCCCTTACCCGTGACGATTGTGCCTCGATAAATGTTATGTCCTTCTTCGTTTCGTACCAATGTCTTGAGCACCTTTGGCACAGGATTGAACTTTTGTTCATAGGCCAGAAGCCGCAGAAGCGATTCGGCTTCTTTTGGCACGTCTTCGAGGCTCTCAAGCGCAATGCCGAAGGCGTCGGTAAACTCATGGGTACCGTCGTAAACGTCAAAATAGAACACGCGTGCTTCCCCGTTTGACCGGGCTAGCAATCTAAAGCTTTAGAACCAAGTTGCGGTACGAAAAGGAACACTTGCGGGTCAACTGAAGAGAGCCGTGATCGTCAGTACGATTTCGGACAAAACTCAACTGCGACTCAAGATACCATATCGCCATTGTCCATGTCAGGTCATTCTGCCTTCTCGTCGGGCGGATCGGCTATCCGACGCCGAGAGCTTCATGCTCTCGCTCACGGATGGAGACATGGAAAAGCCACTCGATCAGAGCAACGCCAATTATTGGCGCGACATGGATTTTGCTGAACTTCAGCAGCTCATTCAGCGGATGCGGGCCGTTCGCCTGGCTGATGCAAAACTCGTCCGCGAAATTGAGGCGCTAGGCCACGACGAGCCACCCGAGTTCCCCCAGGCACTGACACGTCCGCTTAAACGGTCGGTTTTAGGGCCGCTGTAACCTTGGCCAGAAAGTCGCCGGGGTCAGCTTTCGCTTCCCCAGCATCCGCTACCGCTTCCAACTCTATGGCCACCTCTCTTAGAGCCCCGCATGCTCGCGCATCGGTGGTGGCGTGAAGCAATCACCGGCAACGTTGTGCCTTCCTGCGAAGTGTTTCAACTGTCTCCATGGCATGCACCCCGTAAAACCGGCCGGGAGCACACATCTCTCTCAGTGCTATGTACGATAGCGTACATCTTCATCGTTCATTAGGGCAGGTTGATGTGTCACGGTGCCGCGATCCACCGTCGGCTCAAGCGACTATGTTCGATTTCGCACACGTATGGACGCGACATAGCAACAAACGATCGCGCCTCTTATATGAGTGACATCGTTCGCCGACTTTCAGGGCGCGGATGACTGGGAGACACCGTGTGCTCTGGCCCCAAATGGGGGAGAGCGCATGGCGATCTTTCAGGATTCAACCGTTCGCAATCGACTGCTTACAGTGCTTGCACCCGATGATTTCGCGCTGCTGGAAACAAAGCTGGAGCGAGTGCAACTTGTGCTGCAATCAGTATTGATTGAGGCTCACCAGCCCATCCCCCATGTATTCTTTCCTGAAAGCGGCATCGTGTCGACGGTCGCCAACACGGATGAAGGCAGCATCGAGGTCGGCTTGGTCGGCCGCGAGGGACTCGTCGGCGTGCCAGTGATTCTCGGCACGAACCAAACCCCGCATACATCCATCGTCCAGGGCGCCGGCGAGGCGCTGCGGATCAGCACAGAGGATCTGCGCGCGGCTTTTCAGGAGCGCCCGGCGATCTTTCGGCCGTTTGGCCTCTACACGCAGTCGATGATCATCCAGATGGCGCAAACCGCTTACGCGAATGCGACTTTCAACATCGAGGCGCGACTCGCACGCTGGACCTTGATGACCCAGGATCGAACAGACGGCAATGACCTGACGCTCACGCACGATTTCCTGGCCACTATGCTCGGCGTGCGACGCCCCGGCGTGACGACTGCAACTCATGCCCTGGAGGGAATGGGATCCATCCGAGCCAAGCGTGGGCATATCACAGTACGTGATCGCGAAAAGCTTTTGGAGCTAGCCGGCGATGCTTATCAGGTCGCTGAGGATGAGTATGAGCGACTGATGGCGGAAATCTGAACCCGACAGCGGAGCACGCCGGTGCCTGACGTTAACGTTGGCGAGCAAATGATCGGCCTGTTGATGGGCATGACCCCACGTGGGTTTTGCGATCAGTGCGCCGCGGACACGCTGGGCTTTCCACTAGCGACCATCACGCAGCACGCTGACAATCTGATGGGCAACATCCGCGTTCAGCGTGCAGTCAGACGGTGTTCGCCCTGCAGGAACACGAAGCGCTTGGTGACGCGGATCATCTAATCAGTCACGAGATCGGAGTCCGTAACGCCGGCCGTCTTCTGCAAGCATCTCGCCATCGATCACGGCCAGTCGGCATTCAGGCAACCGGGCCGCCCGAAATGACGGTCTCGTACCTATGGGTCCAGTCATAGCCGCTACGCGCAAGGGCGTGGCTGGCTTGCCTGCGCCAGCGACCTGGATCGGCGACCGTCGTAATGTGGTTTGCGTCACCGACGTGGCCCTGCCATCAAGTCAAGTGGCCGTCCATCGAGTGATCCTACCTGTCCGCAATGCCGGATTTAGTCGAACTGGCCCTAGAGAAAGAGCCTGTGGTCAGTCATCAGCCTGTGTTCTAATTGGTACGCAGAGCAAATAGCCCCTATAGGGGCTTGCAACTTTTGCAGTGCAGCGTAGTTTCGTCCCTGCGCTCCTTGAGCGCGGCCCTTAAATGGGCGTTTCCTCCCTAGACTTAGGCCGGCCTTCGGGTCGGTCTTTTTTGTCGCGATGTGGCTATTTAGCATGAACCTTGTGTGAACCAAGGCAAGCGCAAGGCTGGTAGAGATTTGTAATGTGGCTATGCTCATTGCAACACTCTCATGCTATTCCTGATACCTTCGCTTCCGAACTGCCCCGTTTCTACTGCAGCGTCAGCGTTCCCAGGATTGCGCGAAGCCCGCAGCGGGACACCGTCGGCGGCTGAGAACAGGCGAGGCGTCTCTCCCTGTTCTCGCCTGTCCGTTCGACGAACCCGCGGCTGGCCGGTCAGGTGTCCACAGATGGAAACCTCGCGGAACCTGACGTCATGTCGTCTTCTGGTGCTCCGGGTAGTCGGCCCCGAGGGTGACACTCTTCCAGCTGTCGAAATTGGCTTTCAGCTTGTCGATCTTGCCGTATGCGAGCTCTAACGCCGGAGCGCCGAGCAGCAGGCGAAGTGGAGGATCTTTGGCCTCAACAACCTTGATGACGGCCTCCGCCGCTCGGATGGGATCACCGACCTGATTGCCGCTGCGCTCCTGCGTCTGCTTACGGCGCTGACCGGCGGTTTCGGCATAGTCATCGATGGCGGTTTTCGATTGAATGATAGAACGACCTGCCCAGTCGGTGCGGAAGGGGCCAGGCTCGACGAGCGTGACCTTGATGCCGAGCGGCGCAACCTCAATGGCTAGCGACTCCGAAAGGCCTTCAACCGCGTATTTGCTGGCGTGGTAGTAGCCCGTCGCCGCGAAGCTCACGAGACCGCCGATCGATGAGAAGTTCACGATGTGACCGTGCCGTCGCTTGCGCATTCCGGGCAGCACCTGCCGGATCAGGTCCGCGAGACCGAACACGTTAGTCTCGAACTGCGCGCGGATCTGGTCATCCTCGCCTTCTTCGATTGCGGCGAGGTAGCCATAACCCGCATTATTCACGAGCACGTCGATGCGGCCCAGCTCGGCTTCGGCCTTGTGGACGGCATCCACGATCTCTCCGTGCACGGTGACGTCGAGCTGTAGCGCCAAGGCCCGATTTCCATGCCCGGCCACGAGGCTTTCGAGTTGCTCGGGCTTTCGGGCTGTCACCGCCGCCCGCCAGCCCCGCTCCAAAACCAGTTTGGCCAATTCCCGGCCAAAGCCGGTCGAACATCCGGTGATGAACCAGACCGGGGTATCATCGTTCGCCATGGGTCGTCCTCGTTAAATGGCAGGCGGGCGTTGAATGAACGCCGACTGTCATTCGTTGCTGTGGCCTGCCCGCTGCTTGGAACCGCGAGAGTTGCTCGCGGCCTGCATCGTTCGGTGGTAAAGTCGGCCGGTGGACGTCATTCGTCGGGCGGTTTCCGATCGTCCATCAAGCCGTTTCGCCCTCGGCCTCCAGGGCGCGACGGACGGCGGGCCGGGATTTCATGCGCTGAAAGTGCGCCGCTACGTTCCCAGGCAGGGAGATATCGACCTGCGGCGCCCATCGCTCGGTATAGAACAGGGCCGCGTCGGCGATCGAGAAATCGTCACCTCCGGCGTAGAGCTTGCCGTCGAGGGCCTGATCGAGGATCGCAAAGGCGGCTTCGACCATGCCGCGACCTTCTTCCCGCACCGTACTCTGACCGAGGCCGGCCTTGTGCAGTAGGTCTTTCGGCTCGAATTTCACAGGCATGAAGACGCGGCCGAAAGCTTGCCCGTGCAACGTGCCGACCGCAAAATCCATGATTTCAAGCGCTCGAACCTCGTCTTCCAAACGGAACGGAATGAGCTGTCGCTCGGGATTGGTCTTGGCGAGCCATGTCGCGATAGCGGCAAACTCCGTCAACCTGGATCCGTCATCCCGCTGAAGCACGGGAACCTTCTCCTTCGGGTTTACCGTCTTGAACGGCTCCTTGTGGGTTTCTCCTCCCATGACGTCGAACTTTTCGAGTTCGAACGGCTTGCCGATTTCCTCCAGGAGAATGTGGATCCCGATCGCGCATGTGTGCGGCCCCCAGTAAAGCTTCATGATGTGCTCCGGTGAAAAAGCTATGCGGAAGGGTGGGTGATGGACCCCGGTGTCTCTCGATGATGCATCAATGGACCGCAATGGATCAAAGTTCACCCGCGACGCGAGCCTCAAACGTGTTGCTGAGACGCCGGCGACGCCTGCAGCACCTGATCGGACCGATCCGACGTCACGCGTGCAGTTCGGTGCCTAGCAGCTCGGCCATGGCCGGCGTTCTTCGCTTCCGCTGACCAGCACGGCCTCGAAAGTATCGTGTCCAGAGGTGCGCGCACGGCCCGTGGTGGGCAATGGGCAGCCACGCAGGTGGCCGCCGTTCTTAAGCGGGCCAGTCAGGATCGCGTCTGATCGATAGTGGGCTCATCTTTGTTGGTTGCGTCGGCCCTGGTAGAGCCATTGCTCGACCGCAAGCCAATCACAGCGTGAGCGGCAGTCTTCCCAAATCAATGTTTCGAGACATGTCCGTCGGCTCAAGATTGGCCGAAGGAGACTGGCCGCTTCCGGCGCATTCCCTGCCAAGCTACCGTACAACGGAGTCGCCTGCGAAGGTCGTGGCGCGTTCCATGTCGAACTCGTGGATGTCACGCTACCTGGCGCAGCGTGATGCGAGTGAGTTCCGGCGGCCGACCCAGCCGCAGCGCGAAGCCGGGCCACAGTGCGGTACCGTTGTTCACGTAAAGCGTCATGCCATCGACGGCGTAGCGCCCCGACACGAACCCGCCGTTTCCCCGCGCGACCAGGCGATCCAGGCCCCGGATCATTCCGCCATGCGTATGCCCGGAGAGCTGCAGCGAGACACCGCGTGCAGCGGCTTCCCTGGCCATTCTCGGCTGATGGTCGAGCAGCACGATCGGGACGCCGGCAGGTGCCCCGGCCAGCGCAGCAGCCAAGTCGGGACCAGGGGTGCCGGTTCCGGCCGCAGACAGGTCCGTCACGCCGGCAAGGATCAAACGACCTTGTCCCCGAGCCAGGATCGCATGCTTGTTGGCGAGCATGTGCATTCCCATTCCACCAAGATGCCTCATCCATTCGCGGTAGCCGAAGATGTATTCGTGATTACCCGGGATCGCGTAGACGCCATCCGGCGCACTGAGATCCCGAAGCGGCTCCACGTCCGCGCGTCGCGCGGCGAGCGTTCCATCGATGAAGTCGCCGGTCACGACGATGAGGTCGACGCCGAGCGCGCTGGACCGCTCGACCACCTTCCGGGTCCAGGCGGCCGGAAAGAGGCGGCTGATGTGGAGGTCGCTCAACTGGAGGATGCGATAGCCGTCGAACTGCGGCGGCAGCCCGCGAATGTCGATCGTCACGTCCTTCAGAGGCGGAACCCGAACCGCCGCCTGCACGCCGACCGCGGAAAGGAGCGAGGCAACGGCCGCGATCGCGTAACGGACGCCGTCCGGAACGACCACGTGACTGCGCTGCACCAGCATCAACAACAGCGTCACCGCATCGAGCAAGAGCACGAAGCTCGCGAGGAACAGGATCGCGCCGAACGCCCAAACGAACAGGATCACGAGGGCACGCGGGAACTCCGGCGAGAACACCGAACCCGACGAGAGCCGGCACCATAGGTGATATTGCGACCCGACGAGCAGCAGCATCGCCGCGACGCTCTTGACCCACAGGGGCAAGGTGAGCGGCATCAGGAACCGGACGACGACCAGCAGGTACGGCAAGCTGAAAATGAGATGAAAAATGACGCCCCTCCGTTGGTGCAGTCTCTGACTCGAGCGACAGGGTTATTCAGTCCTGTTCTGGCCCTGAAGCAGCTACCGAAAGCTCCACTGACCAGAGACAGGCGCCCTTGGCAGGTGGACCGAGGGCTCCGCGACGCGAACCCTCGATGCCGTTTACGGCCGTGCGCCATGGCGGAGGCCATCGACGAGCAGCGCCACCATGCGCCGTGCCTGGCCGACATCGCCGTCGCCCGCCGGCATCGCGAGCCGCATGCCGGCAAGCAACAATTCGCCGGCATCGACGTCGGCCCGTACCGCACCGGACGCCGAGGCTGCATCGAGAAGCCCCTGAAGCGCGGGGCCCCACCGTCCTTCGAGGTAAGTCGGTAGCGCCTCGTAGGCCTTGTCGCCGGAATGCAGCGCCGACGCCAAGCCACGCTTTTTCATGGCGAAGTCGACCAAGCCCAGCATCCACGCCGAGAGCGCTTCGAGGGGACCGAGGTCTGCCGCGAGGGCGGCAGCCATCCCGACGCCGGTGTCGACCTCCTGGCGGACGATGGCCTTGATCAGGTCCGACCGCTGCGGGAAGTGGCGGTACACGGTACCCACGCCGACCCCGGCCTTCTCCGCAATCTCCCGAACCGGCGCGTCCACGCCCGAGGTCGCGAAGACCGCCATCGCGGCGCGGAGCAGCGCATCCATGTTGCGTCGCGCGTCGGCCCGAGCAGGCCGCTCATGGCCACCGTCGATGCGCGGTTGATCGACGGACCCGGACTTCGGCTCTTCGTTCACGCCAGACCCCATTGCAAAACGGAACAATGTTCCATATAAAGGTGAACGGCGTTCCGTTTCGTAGCTTTACCGCGCTTAAGCGGACTGCGCCAGTTCCGAATGGGGAAATGAGCATGCACTACCGCACCCTGGGTCGAACCGGCATCAAGGTCAGCCCCTACTGCCTCGGCGCAATGATGTTCGGCGGCATCGCCAACCCCGATCACGACGATTGCACCCGCATCATCCACAAGGCCCTGGATGCCGGCATCAACTTCGTCGACACCGCCGATCGATACAGCCAGGGCGAGTCGGAGGAGATCGTCGGCAAGGCGCTGAAAGGCCGTCGCGACAAGGTCGTGCTCGCCACCAAGGTGCATGGGCCCATGGGCCAGGATCCGAACCAGCAGGGCATTTCGCGACGCTGGATCACGCAGGCCGTGGAGGGCTCGCTCCGCCGCCTCCAGACCGATTACATCGATCTCTATCAGATCCACCGGCCCGTGCCGGACACAGACATCGAGGAAACCTTGTCGGTACTGTCCGACCTGATGCGGGCCGGGAAGGTGCGTGCCATCGGGTCATCGACCTTTCCCGCCTCCGAGATCGTGGAAGCCCAGTGGGTGGCGGAGCGGCGTGGGCTCGCGCGCTTCCGCACGGAGCAGCCGCCCTATTCGATCCTCAACCGCAGCATCGAAGGGGAGGTGCTTCCGCTCTGTCAGAAGTACGGAATGGGCGCCTTGGTGTGGAGCCCGCTGGCGAAAGGCCTGCTCACCGGACGGTACCGCAGGGGCGAGGCGCTCCCCGACAGCCTGCGCGTCACGTTCTTCTCCAAGCAGATGTCGGACGAGCGCAACTTGGACGCGGTCGAGCGGCTCATTCCGATCGCGCAGGCCGCAGGACTGTCGCTGACCCACATGGCCATGGCCTTCGTGCTGGCGCATCCGGGCGTGACCTCGGCCATCCTCGGGCCGCGCACGATGCAGCACCTGGACGACCTGCTCGCCGGCGCCGAGGTCATGCTCAGTGACGAAACCCTGGACCGGATCGACGACGTCGTGGCGCCCGGGACCGACGCCGGACCGGTGGGCGCCGCCTACGAACCACCGGCGGTGCTGGACGCGGCGCTCCGCCGTCGTCCGGATGCCGAGCGGAAAGCCGCCTGACCACGATGGGCGTCCCTCCGCAAGGCTGGCGACGCTCGGCCCCTCGACGCTGAAATCAAGGACATCCATCATGAGCACCCAGCAGCATCCGATGGGAAGCGGGTTCACGGCCGCTTCCACAGCCGCCGACGTCATCGCCGGCATCGACATGAGCGGCAAGAACGTCATCGTGACGGGAGGCCATGCCGGCCTTGGCCTCGAGACGACCCGAACGCTGAGCAGGGCCGGCGCTTCCGTCATGGTGGCGGCACGCGATCCGGAGCGCGCCGGACCCGCATTGGCCGGGCTGGACCGCGTCGAGGCCGGTCAACTCGACCTCGTCGATCCGAACGCGATCGATGCCTTCGCGGCCCGCTGGCTCGCGTCGGGCCGTCCGCTTCACGTCCTCGTCAATTGCGCCGGCGCCTCCGGCGGCCCGACACATGACGCGCGCGGCTACGACACCCAGTTCGCGACCAATCACCTCGGCCATTTCCAGCTCACCCGGGCCCTGCTGCCCGCGTTGCAGGCGGCTCACGGGGCCCGCGTCGTCACCGTCACCTCCGGCGCGCATCGTTTCGGCGTCATCCGATGGGAGGATCCGAACTTCGCGACAGGCCATGATCGCCGGGCCGCCTATGCCCAGTCGAAGGCCGCCAACGTGCTGTTCACCGTCGAGCTGGATCACCGTTACGCCTCCGACGGCATTCGGGCCTATGCCGTGCATCCGGGTGTCGTCGTCGGGACGAAACTGAACGCCTCGGCCGGCGAGGCGGCGCTGCGTGCCATGGGGCTGATCGACGAGGCTGGCCGGCCGGTGATCGATCCAGCGGTCGGCAAGAAGACGCCACAACAGGGCGCCAGCACCATCGTGTTCGCGGCCACCAGCCCCCTGCTCGCGGGAGTCGGCGGGGTTTACCTGAAGGACAACGACGTAGCGCCAATAGACGACGAGCTAAAGCCGCTGACGGCTGACCATATCCCATCCGACGCTATGTCGCGCACACTCGATCCGGAGACCGCCAAGCGGCTCTGGGAGTTGAGCGAGCGGATGCTACGAGCCTGACGCGCTCGCTCGCCGCAGTCGCTGCAGTCGTGTCCCGGCTGATGGCGTAGCTCTTGAATTGAAGACTTCAAGGATGCGCGTCGGCCCGGTCGACCGGGCGTTCGCGTAGCGTGCCGACCGCAGCTCAAGCCGGCGCATGCCGTGCGGCTAGGTGCTGCACCATCGAGCAATCTTTCAGTTGAGCAGCGTTCACCTGCACGCACCCCAGCAAGCGGCTGCGATGGAGTAAGCGCGATGGCGAACGAAGCCTACAAGGATTGGTACGAGCAGGGCCTGCAGGCCATGAAGTCCGCAACCGAGCAGAGCAAGGCAAATCCGAGCGACATGTCCGATGTGATCAGCTCGCCGGAGCTGAAGGAGATCATGACGGCAGGTTCGAAAGCCATGACGCAGCATGCACAGAACATCGCGCAGCTCCTCGAGAGGGCGGGCGGCACCTCCAACGGCATGCCCAACGTGATCATGGAAGGCCTTCGGGCCGGCAGCAAACAGATGATCCAGGCCGCCAAGGATCCAGCAGTACGCGACGCGAGCATTATCGCAGCCTCGCAACTCACGATCCACTATTTCATTGCGGCTTACGGCACGCTGGCGTCGACCGCTAAGCATCTCGGTCTCGAGGAAGATGCCAAAATGCTGAAGGAGATGGCCGACCAGATGAAAGCCGGTGACGAGCGGTTTACCGAAATAGCAAAGTCCTCGGTCAACCAGCAGGCGCAATCTGCAGCCTGATCAGCGTCGTCTGGTGGCGCGTCTACGCGATCGCGCCACAGCCGTACCGATGCCAATCAGCAGGGCGGCGCCACTCTTGCGGTGGCGCTGACCCGGCCG
>CAXTME010000008.1:8591-66024 GCA_964245215.1 uncultured Lichenihabitans sp. | reverse complement strand
CGACGTTCACCCTGACAGCAGCGCGGACCCCAGCGCGCTTCAGCAAGGCGGTCAATTTGAACGCTATAGGACGCCTTTACGTTTCGCCGTACCCGCATGGACATCTTGGGCAGTCAGCCGACATGGCTCGCGGATCAGCTGTCGCCCTCTGAGGATACGCCGTTTATGAAGACCATCGAAGCGACCATCGATATCGAGGCACCGGCCGAGACAGTCTGGGCCGTGTTGATGGACTGGGCTTCCTATCCGTCCTGGAACCCCTTCATCCGATCCATCACCGGCAAACCCAAAGTTGGAGGACGTATTCACGTCCGCATTGGTCTATCTGTCGGAACCGTGCCGATCACCGCAACGGTGACGCGCCTCAGGCCTGAATCGGTGATTGTCTGGCACAGCGGTTTGCCCATCAGCGGTCTCCTCGATCGCGATCACAGCATCACCCTCGTTGCAAAGCCGAACGGGTGCAAAGTCACCCAAATACAAGCGTTCGACGGCAAACTCGCCCCTGCTATCTCGATCGTGGCCGACGGGTTGGCTCGGTCCGGCCTCAATCGCATGAATGCTGCTTTGAAGACCAGGGTCGAGGCCACGGTATCCAGCCCAAGCGCCAAGGGATAGAACACCTGACAGCGGGAGTATGTGCTCGATGATCAAGAGCTGCATGATGGTAATGGTCCATGCTTTCAGGGTGCACGCTCCACCGATGGTTATAGCTACCCTTTTAGAGCTGAGCGTCATCGGGAAACTGTTCGCTGCTGAACCGTCGTTAACGATCGAACACCTCTTAAATGAAGGGTGGGAGATAGCAGGGTACGCAGGGACTCTTGATAACCGGTCCGCACTTATCCTGTTTCGCAACAAGGACAAAAAGTATCTCGTTCAATGTTCCACCCTGTACGACGTGACGCGAGCATCACGAATTACACTTAACTGCTACGAATTACACTGAGCAATCGACCACGGGATCGTCACGAACCCACGGCCAAGACGAGGCTCTGCCATCCTTGAAGACGAGTTATCTCTGATGAGGCAATAAATTGATCGTCCAAAGCGCGGCTTGATAGAAGATGTTTGGTTATAGTAATTGAAGACGGTAGCCTGTAGTCGACTTCCATACGGCTGAAGTTCATCAAGATGAGACAAGTTGAGCCTGACATAACACGCTGGTAGCCGAACACGCTCGGGTGTGAGGGGTCGAAATCGATATAGGTTCCGTAGACCAGGACCGGGTACCTCTTCCGTAGTGCGATCAGTCTTCGGTAGAAGTTCAGGACTGAGTCTTCATCCTTGTCCTCCGTCTCGACGTTGATCTCGCCCGCGTTGGGGTTCACTGGCAGCCAGGGGTGACCCGTCGTGAAACCGGCTTTCGGGGCCTCGGTCCATTGCATCGGCGTGCGAGCGTTGTCGCGGCTGGTCCTACGCAGGTGCTCTAATTCCACCTCGGCCGGCACGTTGCCGCTGGTCACTTTTCCGAGCCAGTCCTGCTTCGCCGCGAGGTCTTCGAACTGATCGATGGAGGTGAAGGGGTAGTTGGTCATGCCTAGCTCCTCGCCCTGGTAGACGAAAGCCGTCGCCCTTTGCGTCAGAAGCAGGGTAGCGAGCACCTTGGCGGAAGCCGCACGCCAAGCCGGATCCGGGTCTCCGAAATGCGAAACGCTGCGGGACTGGTCGTGGTTGGCGAGAAAGGACGTGTTCCAGCCGCGGTCGCCGGCGACGCGGTCGCGCTCGCCGATGATGGTCCTGATCGCCGGTAGCAGCGCCGCCGGATCCTCGGCGTCGCGTTTGAGGCCGATCAACGCGAAGGTGAACACCATGTCGAGCTCGTGGCGGCGCGGATCGGTCATCCGCTGCGCACTTTCGGCAGACACGCCGCCGGCCTCGCCCACCGTCATGACGTCGTAGCGGCTGAGCACGTCGCGGTCGATCTCCTGCAGGTAGGTGTCGCGCTGCGGCCCGTCGGCATAGACCCGGGTGGGATCGCGCAGCTGGTCGGGCGTTAGATCCGCCAGGCCGGGATGCTTCGAGATGAAGGTGATGGCGTCCATGCGGAAACCCGCCACGCCTTTGTCGAGCCAGAACCGCATGATGTCCTTGACCTCGGCACGGACCTCGGGGTTCTCCCAATTGAGGTCCGGCTGCTCGGGCGCGAAGAGGTGGAGATAGAACTGCCCCGTCGCCTCGTCCCGGGTCCAGGCAGGGCCGCCGAACAGCGAGGGGTAGTTGTTGGGCGGGGCGCCGTCCTTGCCGTCCCGCCAAACGTAGTAATCCCGATAGGCATTCTGGCGGGAGCTTCGACTTTGGCGAAACCATCGATGCTGGTCGGAGGTGTGATTGACCACAAGGTCGATGATGAGACGGATGCCTCGCGCCTTCAGGCCAGCCAATAGTCGGTCGAAGTCCGCCATCGTGCCGAAGAGCGGCATGACCTCTCGGTAGTCGCTGACGTCGTAACCATTGTCGACATTGGGGCTGGCGTAGTGCGGACACAGCCAAACCACGTCGACGCCGAGGGCGGCGATGTAGTCGAGCTTGGAGACGATGCCCGGCAGATCGCCCACACCGTCACCGTCCGAGTCCATGAACGAGCGGGGATAGATCTGGTAAACGACCGCTTCCTTCCACCACCGCCGCGCCGTCCCGGTGTCTTCGCTACTTGCGGCGAGGAGAAGCCCGGGCCGGCCCGCAAGCGCCAATCCGGTCAGCGGCAGCGTGATCAGTCGCAGCGTTTCACGGCGGTTTACGGTCAGCATTGGGAAACCCTGGTTATCGCGAAGCGATGATTTGGTCAGCGAGATCCATCCTGTCCCGCTCTCGCGAACGGTGAACGTCGTGCCAAGAAGGCGTTCAGCCTGATACGAGCTCGGCTTAACCGACTATTGGAAAGCTGGCGTGCGCTGATATCGAGGTGGAATGCCAGCTCCCTGGCATCAGATTTCAGGCGGAGGCCAGGATGGCCTGCTTCAGCCACATCGACGGCTGGTACAAACCCGATGCGCCGCCATTCAGGCCTGGGCTACCGGTCCCCAATCGCCTACGAAGCACAAGGAGAGTTAGCCGTGAACAAGCCCTAACCCGCAAGCCTGAAACCGTCCACGGCAACGGGGCAATCCCAATCCATTGCGCTGGTTTCCCGAGCTGGCGTGAGATCTTGTGCTCGCGGCTTCGTTCAGGCGTGCCGTGAAGAACCCTGCCATGACGCCTCGTCAGCCCTTTAGGCTCAACTTAGCGTCACGCCACTCCGGGGACCAAACAGCTCGTCAAGGTGGCGGCTCGCTGTAGACCGCTACGAGGCGTTGCCGAAGCGAATTCAACATGCTGCCGCGGATTGCGTAAGGCGGTTGCAGGGGCTTCCGAAGATCAAGCCCAAGGCGCTTCGCGTCGCGCCCGCGCAGGCCGAACCCACTTCTACATTTGAGCAAATCAAAAAGTTCCTTAACTATCGTTGATCCAAATTGAATGATAATCTTGACACTGCAGAAGACTTTCTTCGAGATTGTGTCGCAATGGACTGAGTTGTTAGGTAACGCTCAAAGGCATTGCCCTAATTACGATGTTTGAGTGCTCGTAGCGTACTGTGTAAGGTGAAGTATGAGATTACAAATTTATGCGCTGATAGCGCTTGCTTTGCTGTCCATGCCCGTGATGGCTGACACTGCGCTTCCATCTCCACCGAAATCTACTCTTGTATCAAACGTTAAAGGAGTTAACCTGTCGGGCGGAGAGTACAATTGGGGTCCTAGCAAGCGGCTGTGGTACGACTACGTGTATCCATCCACGACCGAGATTGATTACTACGCGGGTAAGGGCTTCGGAGTCATTCGACTGCCGTTCGACATGGGTAGACTCTATCCGACGCCGTCGACGCAGTTAGACGCGACGCAGATCAGTGCCATCAAAGCTGTCGTCGATTATGCTTCGAAGAAAAAAATGAGGATCATTCTTGATCCGCATAATTTCGGTAACGTATATGATGGTTGGCTTGCATCACCATATATACTCATTGGTGGAACGCCGGTCTCCACATCGTTGTTTGCTGACTTCTGGCAGCGAATGGCAACTACATTTGTAAACTATCCGAATGTGATTTTCGGACTAATGAACGAGCCGAATCAGCAGACCGCTCAACAATGGCACGATGCGGCTGTTGTGGCGGTCGCAGCGATACGATCGACAGGCGCCAAGCAGCAAATCCTTGTTCCAGGATCGTACTGGACGAGTGTGACATCCTTCGGTGCTGGTACAGCCAACAGCGCGGTGTGGACAGGATTTAAAGATCAGAACTTCGCCTTCGAGATGCACGAGTACCTAGACTCGGACAACTCCGGCACACATGTCCAGTGCGCGGTGGGTGTTGGCGCAAGCAGATTGGTTAGTGCAACATCTTGGCTTAAAGCTAACAATTTTTATGGCTTCCTAGGCGAGTTCGGCTGGTCGCAGGATCCTTCATGCCCGCCTGAAGCTAAAGTTTTCATGGATTACTTGTCGGCGAACTCCAAAGTCTGGATCGGATGGACGTATTGGGCTGGGGGACCTTGGCTCGGGAGCTACATGTACTCTGTAGAGCCCGCAAGTTTCGCAGCGCCTGTCGTCGACAAACCTCAGATGAGCATCTTGGTCAAGCACCTTTGATGCTAGTGGTCTGGTCCAAACAGATGAGTCACTGCTTGGACCTGTCGGCCCAACCCGCTTAGAGGCGGCACCAATCTCACGAACGGGAGGTGTATCTTCCGTTGACTTGCCGCGGCTTTCTTCGGGTCAGGCTGTGGCAGCCTTGAGGTGTGACATGCGCTTCGCCAGGGCGGCGCGCTCGGTCAGCGCACCGAAGACGATCCCGATCGTCGTCCACATCAGGAATTGCGCTCCCAACGACGCGATCCTGAACTTCCACAATACGATGGCCGGAAAATCGTCCGGGACCTCGTTGACGGTCGGTAAAAGGAAAGCCGCAACCGAGACAACGATGATATAGGCGACGCCCGCGATCAAACTCGCGTTCCAGGCGCCCAGGTGATCGGAAAGGCGTTTTTGCAGCATCACGGAAGCGATTAGAGCGGCAAGCGAGATAGCGATCATCGCGAAGTAGAAGGCGGTTCGCATGCCGATCGTCTCGGGCTCGCCGACCGACGGCGGGTTCGCCGCGTATTTGAGGTTCGGTACGAGATAGACCGAGATGAAGCCCGCTGCCGACAAGAGCGCGGAGGTCGCGCGAGGGCCGAACTCACCAATCCTGCCGTAGACGAGCGCGAAAGCGAGGGCGAAGAGGCCACCGAACGAGGCGCTATAGACGGTCACGCCGGTGAACAACCCGATGCCGGCCTGGACGGGACGGCTGACCAGTTCGGTCTCAGGCTCTTCCTTCGGCATGGCCATGCCTTTGGCCGTCGCCTCCTGCGCCTTGGCCAGATCCTTGGCTTCGTCCATCTTGGTCTCGAACGCGATGGCCGTATCGACCTGAGGTTCTCCGAAGATCTTCAGAAAGGTGAAACAGAGCAGGCCCGCGACGATGCCGACCAACATGCCACGCAGTAAGAGTGATCCAGCCATGGTGAGGGTCTCTCCGATGAAAGCAGCTCAGCCCAGGCTGATGGCTCCGGGTGAGCTAAGGACAGTCGAACAATGGGTCAGCCCTAGATTACGCTTGAAGAAGAAGAGACCCACGCGCGGCCCGAAGAGCTGCCTGTGTCTCTCTCGCAAGCTCTCTCAATCGGCGCTGAAGCTCGAGCTTTGAAAATCGTCGTGTTTGTGGAGAGTAACGACGAAGCAACCCAGCGCGATCCAGGGTGAGCTCGGTTGCTTCGCTGCGCTCGCAATAACGGCTGATGACTGTCGTCGCTCGAAAGCTGGCCGATACTCCCTAATGACAGGGGAAGCCGAGCAGATGGCGGCCATCGTGCACGAATTCGTGCACATACATGCCACGGACGATCGATGTGGCGCCTTCCTCGGCACCAACGAAGTATATCCCCAGAATGCAGAGCAGTCCGGCAAAAATGACCCATGGAAGCACTTCGCGGACCGGAAGGGCTAGCGGCCGGGCCGCAGGTACTAATACAGCTGTCGTCATGTCCCAAGCTCCATTGCTACGGAAAATATTGCCACGCATCCAAGGCCAAAAGCCCTCGCTTCTCCGCCGAACGGCAAGAAATGAAAAGGGCGTTACTGCCGGATGATGAGAAGTGGCGCTGTTGCCACCGCAAAGACTACAGACACGTCTGCAGCTCTGTCAATCGAGTCAGCATCGCGTCGCGTCGATTAAAGCGATGTTTCGCGATGAGCTAGGGCCGGGATGCTTCCCGAGCCAGATGTCGCCTTCGCGCGTTCCGAAAGGCGGAGTGTCTCAAGCATGATCCGGGCCGTTCACTACTCGGCCGCCATCGCCTTGTCGGTGCCCAGCATGGCCAGCATCTGCTCGGCGCTCGACACGTTGTGATCGACGAAGTTCGTCTCGACCTTCAGTGTTTCGACCACGCCGTCCTTGACCACCATGGCGTAGCGTTCAGACCGCGTGCCGAGGCCGAAGTTCGATGCGTCGGTCGCGAGGCCGATCTTGGTGGTGAACTCGCCGGAATCGTCGGCCAGCATATCGATCTTGCCGTCGGCCTTCTGGGCTTCGCCGAACGCCTTCATGACGAAGCAATCGTTGACCGAGATACAGGCGACCTCGTCGATGCCGTGCTGCTTGAAACTATCGATGTGGGTCATGTAGCCCGGCACGTGGTTGCCCTGGCAAACCGGCGTGAAGGCGCCCGGGATGCCGAAGAGCAGCACGCGTTTTTTGGCGAAGAACTCGTCGGTCGACACTTCGCTGAAGCCGTCTTTGCCGAATTTCTTGAACGACACCGAAGGGAGTTTTTCGCCGATTTGGATCGTCATCGTGGTCTTCCTTGCTGGGGTGGGTCGGCCGAAGGCCGCGTTTCATATCGACGGTAAGATGCCGTCGGCACGAGAGAATCCGCCGGGGGCGGTCAGCCGGCGCAGCGCGTCGGCCGAAACGATGGGCAGGAGACAAACTGTCCCGATGCAGACCTGGGCCATGGCCTGGCTGCTTTCGGGGGCGCTCGCGCCGGAGCCGGGCCCCAGCACCATGCGGTCGGGCAAGCTGCAGTCGAGCGCCGCGCGCATGAGGTCGCGCGTCTCGGCGCGTTCCGGACGGCCCGAAACCGCAATCCTGACGAAGCGACCGAGCGTCAGCACATTGTCGACCGCGGTCGCGGCCGCGATGCCGTGCCGGACGATGTCGGCGCGAAAGGCCTCGACCAGACGTTCGGCGCGCTCCCGGTACCGGCCTTCGCCCGTCACCTCGTGGAGGCGCGCCAGCACCCCGATCATCAAGGCATTGCCGGAGGGCAGCGACGTCTCGGTGATGGACTTCACCCGCGCCATCCCGTTCCACTGCGAGGCGGCGCTCATGAAATAGCCGCCGGCCTCCTCGTCCCAGAAGTCGGCGTCGACGGCCTTCACCCAGGCGATCGCCATGTCGCGGTAGCGCGGCTTGCCGAAAGCCTCGTAAAGGCGCAAGGCGGCCCGGCTCATGGCGGCGTAATCCTCAAGGAACCCCGCGGGGCCGGCCCCGACCGCACCGCAGTGAAGCAGCGCATTCCCCTGGTTCAGCCGCTCGATCAGCGCCTCGAACACGCTCCGCGCTGCGACCAGCCAGTCGCGCCGGTCGAGGGCGCTGCCGGCCTCGATGAGCGCCACGACCGCGAGCCCGTTCCAATCGGCCAGGACCTTGTCGTCGCGCTCGGGCCGGCGTCGTGCTTCGCGGCGCTCGAACAAGCGATCGAGACACGCCGCCAAGCGGCTCCGGTCTGCGTCGCCGACGGGACGCTCCGTCCTCTGCAGCGGACCGGCCGGATGGTCCCCGTAGGGACAGAGATCGTAGTACGTGAAGAAGAAACCGGCGTCGGCGCCGAGCATCACTTCGATTGCGCTGCGCTCCCAGCGATAGAACAAGCCGGCGCTCTCGGTTTCGTCGATCCCCTGGTCGGCATGGGCGCCGAGGCTTGAGGCGAAGCCGGCTTCGGGAATCAACATCTCGCGCAGCAGCCAGCCGACCGTCCCCTCGATCGCGGCCTTGATGGGGCGCGCCCGCGAGCCCCGCCACACCCAGGTCAGGAGTTCGATCAGCTGGGCGTTGTCGTAGAGCATCTTCTCGAAATGCGGCATCGTCCAGGCGTCGTCCACGCAGTAGCGATGGAAGCCCCCACCGACCGCGTCGTAGAGCGCCGAACCGCAGATCCGCGACAGGGACTCGACGACCGCATCGCCAAAAGCGCTGTTCCCGGTCAGCACGAAGTGGCGCCACAGCAACTGATGCGCCGACACCTGCGGGAAACGGGGACCCGTCTCCCCGAAGCCGCCGTAGAGCCTATCGACGTTGTCGAGGAGCCGATTGGCGAGGAAGACCGCGTAGCCCTCGATGTCGGTCACGGCCGATCGCACCGCCGCCGTCCCGGAGCGAAAGGGCTCAGGCTTCGGGTCCTTCGCGCCGTTCCGATCCCCGAAGCGCTGCATGGCGTCCGCCATCACGTCGAGCAAGCCCGGTAGGCCGTGGCGCGGTTCGGGCGGGTAGTAGCTGCCGCCCGCGAAGACATCGCCTTGCGGCGTCATGAAAGCCGTGACCGGCCAACCGGTCCGGGCGCCGAGACGCGCCATGGCGTCGAGCACCGCACGGTCGACGTCCGGCCGCTCCTCGCGATCCACCTTGATGGCCACGAAATCCCGGTTGATCACGTTGATCACGCGGGGGTCGCTGAAACTCTCCTCTGCCATGACGTGGCACCAGTAGCAGGCCAGGTATCCGATCGAGACGATGATCGGCCGGCCGGACGTTTCCGCGAGCGCGAAGGATTGCTGGTTCCAGGCCTGCCAGCGGATCGTCTGACCGGCATGACGCCGCAGATAGGGGCTCGACTCGCGGTCGAGGCGGTTGCCCGGCATGCGAGGGGTCGCGTGCCGCGGCGCTTGGGACGAGGCGCCGCGCACCGGCGCGATCACGCCCGAAGCGCGGTCGCGATCGTCCGGCTCGAGGGGCGCGGCAGAACTCATGCGTCGTCCTTGTGTAAGGCGAGGGCGAAAGACGCGGCAGGTCGGGATTCGGCGATCAGCCGTGCAGCGTCGCGGGATCTATCGTGAGGGCGAGCCGTTCGACCGGAATGCCGCCGATGATGTGCTGGCGCAGGATCTCTTCGACATCCGCCTCGCTCTCGAACTTGTACCAAATCCCTTCGGGGTAGACGACCATGACGGGTCCATGCTCGCAGACGTTGAGGCAGCCCGCATGGTTGATACGGATGCGCCGTGCCCCGAGCGCCATGCCG
The DNA here is from genome assembly GCA_964245215.1 of uncultured Lichenihabitans sp. GTDB lineage: Bacteria > Pseudomonadota > Alphaproteobacteria > Rhizobiales > Beijerinckiaceae > Lichenihabitans. The sequence continues at coordinate 56,704 of CAXTME010000008.1, read as the reverse complement.
AGGCGGCACATGTAATCGCACAATTGCCGGCTGCCGCGGGCCGCACAGGAGCCCCGCCAATGCGTTTCCGGCCTCTGGTTGATGCAGGCGAAGACATGCATCCGATAGAGCGGCTCCGGCGAATGGCTCAGCGCCGGGGTGCTGGACAGGCTCGGCATAGGCCGCTCAGGCGTCGCCGCCGGAGCGGACCACGCAGCGCGCGAAGCCTTCGGCGAATTCGGCACGGTCGAGGTTCTTGCCGATCACGACGAACTGCGATAGCCGCTTCTCGTCCTCGGCCCAGGCCCGATCGGGCCGCATGGTGGTGAGCATGCGCACGCTCTGGAAGACGAGCCGCTCCCGGAAGCCTTGCGCGTTGAAGATGCCCTTGGTCCGATAGAGGTCGTCGCCGCGCTTCTGCGCCACATCGTTCATCCAGAGAACGAAGCGGTTGATGTCGACAGGCCGGGTCTCCTCCAGGACGAAGGACCCGACGGCGGCGTCATGCTCGTGCTCATGATCGCCGAGGAACTCCGGGTCGACTTCGAGCTTCTGCACGAGGTCGAAAGCCCCGACATCGATCACCTTGGCGATGTCGATTTCGGCATTGGCCGTGTGATGGATGGTGGCGAGCGGATTGAGCTTACGGATCCTGGCCTCGATGCTGCGCACCTGCTCGGCCGAGACGAGGTCGATCTTGTTGATCAGGATGACGTCGCTGAACGCCACCTGTTCGACCGCCTCGTTGCTTTGGGCGAGGTTGGCTTCGAGGTTGACGGCGTCGACGACGGTGACGAAGGCATCGAGCCGGATGCCCGCCTTGACATCGTCCGCGACGAAGAAGGTGGAGGCCACGGGCGCGGGATCGGCGAGCCCCGTCGTCTCGATCAGGATGCCGTCGAGTTTGCCGGCGCGCTCCTGCAGGCGCCCCAGCGTCTCGATGAGGTCGCCGCGCACCGTGCAGCAGAGACAGCCGTTGTTGAACTCGACGAGTTCGGCCTGGTCGTCATGGACCACGAGTTGCCCGTCGATGCTGATCTCGCCGAACTCGTTGACGATGACGGCAAGCTTCTTGCCATGTTGTTCGTTGAGGATGCGGTTGATCAGCGTCGTCTTGCCGGAGCCCAGGAAACCCGTGACGACCGTCGCTGGGATCCTGTCGGGTGCGGTCTGGCGGATGGTCATCGATCAAGCCTTTCTCGACGCGAAACGCGCGTGACGCTTTTGGTCGCGGCGAGCCGGAGCCGGCCCGCCGCAACCTTCATTCACAGGCGAGACCGGGCAAGGCCCGAGTCCACCTGCCGTCGAGCGTCACTCGGCGGCGACCAGGTCTTCCTGCGGGGCCACGACGCGTCGCGGCGCCTCGCCGCCCGGGGTGGGAACCACAGTCTTCGTCATGGCCGCGATCCCCGCCTCCATGATGATCTTGCGGTTCGCGGGAGGCAGTACGTCGCCGCGCAATTGGTCGTAGGGAACCACGACCCAGCAGGCGCAACCCCAGATGCATTCGCCCGCCATGCCTTCGAAGCGGATCGCCGGCTCGGACAGCATCGGCCCGATGTCGACGAGCCAAGCATGCTCGTTCAGCTTGTCCTCCCACGACAGCTTGTCATAGACCTTCTGGCTGCTCCAGAACGCGTCGAGATCGGTTTTGGCCACGCCGGGCAGGATGACATTGGCATAGGCCGTCAGAGCGTCGAAGAACTCGTGATTGAAGACTTGGATGGTCGACTCCGAGTCGAGCAGGTAGCTTTTGGTCATCATGTTGGTGAAGGATTTGTTCATGTCGGCGTGTCCCATGTTGCGGGACCCGTAAATGAAGACTTCGGCGTAGTCGGTCTTGAAGTCGTCCTTCAGGCCATCGTACTTCGGGGTGAAGTCGATCCATTGGCTGATGACGGAGTCCCACTTCGAGGGCGCTTCGCCGGGGAGGACCTGCACGCCGGGATGGGTCAGCTTGGCGACATTGAACATCGTCCAATTGCGCGACTTGGCGCTGACGGTCTCGTGCGGCGCGCCGGTCAGGCCGGATGGACGCAAGGCCCTGAAGAGGTCGCGACCGTTGTCCACCACGACGAACCGCATGAAGCTGTCGGCCACGAAGCGATTGGTCACCATCTCCTTGATGCTCTGGCGGACCGCCGCTTCGCCTGTCGTCGTATAGGCCGTGAGGCGCTGCCAGCTCTGCTCGGGATTGACGACGAAGAAGCCGCCCGTGAAGGGGCTACGGTAGAGGTCGCCCCACACCGCCGTGACGCCGGCATTCTTGTCGTCGTCGAGCATGCAGTCGAGGTCGTTCAAGGTCGTGTAGAGGGCCGGGCTGTCCTTGTAGGTTTCGGGGTCGCCCGAATGAGGCAGTTGGCCGACGCCGATGACCGGAATACGCCGACCGAGCTTCACGTTCGACAGATGGCGCGCGAGGTCGACCACCATGCCGCTGCCCGTCCCGCCCGCCAGGCTGAAACAGACCGTCACCATCGAGGGAAGGCCGGCACGCTCGATCTGATCGACGAACTTGCGCAACGCCACATCCATCGGGCGGCTACCCGCGTAATAGGCGTTGGCATAGATGCCCTTGGCGACAGCGCGCGGGAAATGCTCGCCGGCCTTCGGCATCTCGTACTTCTTGGGAACGTAGGACTCGAAATTGGGGTTCCAGTAATAGCGCGGGTACTCGAGCTTCAGGAATTCGCGGGTCCGGTTCATACCCTCGAAGAAATCTTCCTTCGACGGGACGGGCAGGGGGATGGCCTGGAACAGAAAGCGGTCGGCCGGGATCCCGCGGGACTCCAACCGCTTGATGAAGGAGGCGGCGTAATCCTGCGCCAGATGCATGTCCTGGTCGCCGATGTCGACCACCATCGCGGCGAAGGTCGCCCGCGGATCCGCCAGGTGATCTTCGATCTCGCCGGTGCGGAGCAGGGCTTCGACATACGCCGAACCCGTACGTCCGATGCCGATGACATGCATGCAGTGCGGCGCCTGAACGCCGGTTGCGCTGTGGTAGAGAGACGATGTCATGATATTCTCCTTGCTGTGAGTAACGATGCATTGAGTTCGCGCGCCTTCATTGCTGTGGCCCGCGTCGACTTTTGTCTCGCTCCACTCGCGATCAACATCTCACCGAGAATGTTTCGGTCAGATCGAGAAATCCAAGATCTCTGAGGATGTGCGCAACAGATGTTGCGCGAGTATTGGAAACATAGAGCATGTAATCTTCAACGAACAGACCTGGATCTGTGGATATTGTGCCTTCCTCGATAAGATCGACACCTTTCTCCAAGTCTTCACGAGCGAGTCTGGCGGTCCAAATGGGAGACTCGATGTAGATCGCCTCGTCGGTGGCGCGGGAAATCTGAAGGAACTTACCACCCGCGATCGTCGCGACCTTGGCACCCCCGCCGTATCGCTTCACCACGTTCGACCATTCGAGAGGCATGATGATTGTCCTTAAAAGCGAACCGGCGAAGTGGCCCGGTGCTAGGCGTCTTCTCGGACGGCCTCGCGGATTGCCGGCTCACCCCCGCGCAGGTCCTTCAGCGGGACGGCGATCCAGCTGTCGCTCCCCTCGAGGCTCGCGCCCGCCATGCCTTCGAGCCGCGTCGACGGTTCGCTGAGCAAGACCCCCTGCTCGAGCAGCAGCGAATGGTCGAGCAAGCGGCGTTTCTCGTCCTCGGCGTCATAGGCATCGCGGGCCGTAAAGAAGAGGGCGAGATCCGCTTTGCTGATGGACGGAAGGATGAACTGCACCGAGCCGGGCTGACCTCCGGTCGCGATCTGGGGCGCGACATCAGGCGCGAACACGGTCCCGAGCTTTTCTGCAGAAGCGACGGACTCGGGTGCCTCGGGCGATGCCACCCGCAGCTCGACGTATTCGGGCTGGTAGCTCGGTAGCAGGCCGAGTCGCTCCGGGAGGCGCCGGTCGATGCCGATCGGCTGGCCTACCTTTGCCTTTGCGCCCTTCGCGCCCATGTCGGCGAAGCCCAGCATATGGATCCAGTGGGCGCCCCAAGGTGTCCGGGCCGCCGAATGCTGCGTCGAAGGCGCCGCAACCCAGTTCAGGAGCCGCAGGGTCTCCCAGAGATTCGCGCCTCCCCTTGCCGTCAGAAGCGCCGCGATCTCCTGGCTGACGCGCGCCTGGGTCTTTAGGAGGTCGCCGCTGGCGAGCCAGGCCGGCTGCTGCGGCACCACGAGCACCCCGGCCGTGAACGGGTTCCGGAACAGCTCGCCGCAGGCCGTGACGACGCCCTGGTTCTTGGTCTCGTCACTCAGGCAGTCGAGTTCGTTCAAGGTCGCAAACAGCGCTCCGCCCCGGTGTTGTGGCTTGTCGCCGTCGCACGGCAGGATGCCGATCCCGACCGTGAGGGCCTGACGGCCGAACACGACGTTGCTGAGATGTCGCGCAAGGTCGACCACCATGCCGCTGCCCGTCCCGCCACCTGCGCCGAAAACGACGGCAACCATGGACTGCGCGCGCGCGGCCTCGACCCGGGATCCGAAGCGTCGAAGGGCAGCCTTCAAAAGCCGCGCTCCGTCGTAATAGGCTCGACCATAGACGGCCTTGGCATAGGCTCGATCTACCGGAGCGCCCGGGACCGGAGGTTCGACCGAGGATGGCAACCACGTGACGTCGGTGGCGGCCCAGTGGAACATCGTGTATTCGAGCCTGAGGAAGTCGCGATAGCGGTGCAGCGTGTCGAGAAGCTCCGCCGTGCCGGGAACTTCGAGCGCAACGATCTCGACCTCCGCCCTGTCCGGCGGCAAGGCGGCTGCCGCCTCGCGCAGCCCGCCGAGGTCGCTCTCGCCGATGTCGACGACCAGCGCCGACAGTTTCGGGCCGGTGGACGGCAAGGATCGCAAGACTTCCGCGACCGTATCGGCTCCGGCCTTGCCGATCCCGACGACGTTCACGCAGAACGGCAGCCCTTGTTCAGCGCCGATGCGGTGAATTCCTCGACGCAACGCATCGAGTTTCCGCTTTTTCAGCTTACTATCCATCGGTGAAAGCATAGAAGATCCTTGGCGAAATCGATTGATTTCGCAGTACTTTAAAAAGTCAACGATGACGGCTTAAACGCAAAAAGCCTCCGTTCTTCTCGCAGTTTTGCGAAAAAATCGGAGGCTTTGATGCCGAATTTCAGGATGGCTTTATTGCCAGCGAGGTAAATTAAGAGCTGAACGAGCGGCTTGTCAACCGCTATTCGGTAACAGACCTCCGTGTTATTTTTGTCACATGCAAGGCCTTGAGACAGGAATTTATGAGTCCGGGTGTCGGCATTGGGAAAGCGAGTGTCGATCGGAGAGCGTTCGCTCGTGGTGAATTGTCGGGTTCAGGTGACAGGACAGCACGTTAGCGCGATCGGCCGCCTTGGTCGCAAGGCAAGATCACGACTGTCCAAGCGGTCCCGACGGCGGCGTTGATCATAAAAAGGACTTCAACGTGGCATGTCCATTGCTTGTCTGACTGGTCCGGAGGCCACCTTCGCGTGACCCAGGTCCCGTCAGTGACCACCATAGAACCGGGTTTCGCGGCGGATCCGGTGTAGGCAGTTCGCCCCGAAGAAGGGCAGTGGGCCTGCTTGTCTCTCCATCGAGAGGATTTGGCCATGCCAAACGCGAGGAACACGACGCAGGCCCCGTGGCGGGTCGGTGTGCTGTTTGCTCAAACGGGTTGCACTGCCGATATCGAGAAGACGCAACTCGACGGCACCTTGATGGCGATCGACGAGATCAACGAAGCGGGTGGCGTGCGCGGTCGCGAGATCTTGCCCGTCATCTACGACCCGGGATCCGGGTCGGTTCCCTATTCCTACCTTGCAAAGAAGCTGATGGTGGAAGACGGGGTAACGTCGATCTTCGGCTGCTACACGTCGGCGAGCCGGAAGGCCATCATGCCGGTGATCGAACGTCTCAACGGTCTCCTCTGGTATCCGACGACCTACGAGGGCTTCGAGTTTTCGCCCAACGTCATCTACACCGGCGCGGCTCCCAATCAGAACAGCATCGAGCTTTGCCGCTATCTGATGCAGACTTACGGGCCGCGCTTCTATCTGATCGGGTCGGATTACGTCTATCCGCGCCAGTCCAACCGTTTCGTCCGGGAGTTCCTGGCGAGCACAGGGGGCGTCGTGGTGGCCGAACGCTACCTCGACATCCAGGCGAGGCAGCGGGATTTTCTGCCGATCATGCGCGACATCAAGGAAGCCGGGGCCGACGTGATCTTCTCGACCGTGGTGGGTCGCGGAACGAGCTTCCTCTACCAAGCCTATGCCGACGCGGGCTTCGATCCGAAGCGGATGCCGATCGCCAGCTTGACCACGACCGAAGCCGAACTGCGAGCGATGGGGCTCGATGTCGGCGAAGACCATGTCACGGCCGCCTGCTATTTCGAAGGCATCGAAAGCGAGGCCAATGCCGCTTTCGTGGCTCGCTTCAAGAAGCGCTTCGGCGGCGATGCATCGACCAACGTCTGCGCCGAGGCCGCCTATTTTCAAGTGCACCTCTTTGCTCGCGCGCTCGAGAAGACGAACTCGTTGGCGACCGACGACCTTCGTCCCATCGTTCTCGGTTCGGCCTTCGAGGCCCCCCAGGGTCGTGTGCGGATCGATCCCGTTTCAGGTCACGCCGACCTTTGGACGCGGATCGGCGTCGCGAACCGGAAGGGCCAGTTCGATCTGATCCGCCAGTCCGTGGCACCCGTCCAGGCCGACCCGTTTCTGATCTGCGCCAGCGGGGCACGGGTGCGGGCCTGACCGACACCGGAACCCATCGCGGGCCAAGATGGGCAGGGTCCCGGTCCGCAGTGAAGGGCGCACAGAGCTAGAACTTGGACGTGGTCGAACGACACGCCGCACATGAAGGGTGTCGCTCGAGTCCGACATGATCCGGTGCCTCCGGCACCACCTCACCCGAGGAGGGAGGCATGAAGCACGGCGACCAGTCAGACCACCACGGACGCAGCCCGTCTCACCCTCAGGCCAACCTGAGATTCGACGACATCGACATTGCGGTCGTGACGTCGCGCGACGAGCAGGGAAGCTTCCTGATCCGGGAGTTGCAGCGGCTGAGGGCGCGCGTTCGGCACGTCTGGCCATCGGCCGAGCCTTTGCCGAGCGACGTCAACGTGGTCTACTGCGACTACACGGCGGATCTTTCGCACCGCCTTCCGTGGCCTGCCGGCGAGGCGCGCGCGGCGCTCGTGACGATCCTGCCGCAGAACGAAGCCTTTGCGTCGGAGGGTCTCGAGGCCGTGACACCCGACGCCGTCCTGGCCCGGCCCTTCACGGCCAACGCGATCCAGGCAAGCCTCGTGATGGCGTGGAGCCAGTTCCGTTACGAGCAGCGCCTGCGCAGCAAGGTGGACCGGCTCGAGGAGAATCTCCGCGCCATGCGGACCGTCGAACGCGCCAAGGCCATCCTGATGATGACGCGAGCTCTCGATGCGGAGCAGGCCTATGCCGTGATCCGCTCCCAGGCCATGGCACGCCGGGTGCCGGTCAGCAGCATCGCGGCCGCGATCGTCTCGTCGTCCGAGATCCTGGGCGACGAGCCGCGGCTACGCTGAGGATCGTCGCGCGTTGTCCCGGTCCGAAGCCGATCGAGGACGCTCGCTGCGGCAGCATGGATCTTGCTATCCTCCGGTCGCGTCAGGTGGCGTCGAGTATGAACGCGATGGATAGTTACAGGATCGGGTCGGAGCCTTACTACCGGGCGTCGGGCAACGAGGTCGAGATCTTCGAGGCTGCCTATCGCGACCGCCTGCCCGTCATGCTCAAGGGCCCCACGGGTTGCGGCAAGACCCGCTTCGTCGAGCACATGGCGTGGCGGCTGGAACGGCCATTGGTGACGGTCGCGGCGCACGAGGACATGACGGCGGCCGACCTCGCGGGCCGGTTCCTGCTCGCCCCGGAGGGAACCGTCTGGCACGACGGACCGCTGACCCTTGCGGTTCGCAACGGGGCCGTCTGCTACCTCGACGAGATCGTCGAAGCCCGGCAGGACACGACGGTGCTGATCCACCCCCTCACGGATGCCCGCCGCGTGCTGCCGCTCGACAAGCGCAACGAGCTGATCCAGGCCCATCCGGACTTTCAGCTGACGATCTCCTACAATCCCGGTTACCAAAGTGCGGTGAAGGACCTGAAGGAATCGACGAAGCAGCGTTTCGTCGCGATCGAGTTCACCTATCCCGACGCTGCGATCGAGGCCGAGATCATCGCGCGCGAGTCGCGGACCGATGCGACGCTCGCGGCTCTGCTCGTGAAGGTCGGCGAGCGGTCGCGCAACCTGCGCGGCCACGGCCTCGACGAGGGGGCGTCGACCCGCATGCTGATCCACACGGCGCGCCTCGTGGCCGGAGGCATAGCGCTCAAGCCCGCGCTTCAGTCGGGCGTTGTCCTGCCCATCACGGACGACCGCGACGTCCGCGAGGCCCTGACCTCGGCCATCGCGGCCTGTCTTCCGTGAGCGTGACGGCCCGTGCCCTCGTGGACGGACGGGTGCCGCTGGCGTCGACCGCAGTCTCCGGTGCGCAGAACGCGTTGACCCGTCTCGCCCTCATGGTGCGCGGGCGCGAGATGCTGGGCGGCAGCTTCCGCGCCGCATTGGCCCGGCACGAGCCGGCATCTCCCGAAGCGCTCGCGGCCTGGGCGGACGGCGCCTTCACGCTCGCCAACGTCAACGCCGGCCCCGGGTCTCTGCTGCTGCTGTTCCGAATGACCGCGATGGCTCCCGTGGGTCCCGAGAGCCTCGGCTGCCTGGCCGAGGCCGCGACCGCGGCCGCCGAGATCTGCCGCAAGGCGGGCGCGGCCGCGGCGCGGGCTTGCCTCGAGGCCCGGCTGACGATTTCGGGGCGGCCGACCGCGGCGGTCCAGGCCGAAGCCCCGTGGTGGCGGGGGCTCGTCCGCTTGGCCGCCGAGGCTCCGGGAGCGGTCACGGCTGCTGCGGCCTCGAGCGAGCGCATCATCGGCGAATGCGGCACCGCGGGGTTCGAAGCTTTCGTGGCGGCCGGGTTGCGGGCCGTCGCCAAGACGCCGGCGCGTCAGGCGACCTTCTTCCGGCTCGAAGACCCCGAAGCGCGGCGCGTGCTCGACCGCCTGTCCGGCCAGGTCACGTTTTCGACCATCCAGGCCCGGCTCGGCGCCTTTGCGGCAGCGCTCTGGGGGCAGAGCGTCCCGTTGCGCGAAGTCTGCGGATCGTCGGGCGAAGGACGACCGCCGCGGCGGGTCGCGATCTCGTCCGGGATCGTGCTCGTGCCGGACCTCCTGAAGGGCGCGTCCAACCGCACGGCGCCGCGGCTCTACGAGGCTGCGGTGGCGCATGCGACGGCCCACCTCGCGCTCGGCGGGCCCCGTTTCGAGCCCGCTGGCCTGAAGCCGCTTCAGATCGCCCTCGTCGGGCTCGTCGAAGACGCCAGGATCGAGGCGCTGGCGATGCGGCGCTTCCCGGGCCTGTTCCACCTCTGGGCGCCGTTCCACACGGCCGAACCCTCGGCGTTGAAGACCGCGCCTGCCATCCTGGCCCGCATCGCCCGTGCCCTGTGCGACCCCGCTTTCGCGGACCACGATGGGATCGTCGAGAAGGCCCGGGCCTTGTTCGAGGCGGAACCGGACCTCGGCGACCCCGGGCTCTCGCGGCGCATCGGCGGGTTGCTCGGCAACGACATCGGCCAGATGCGGATCCAGTTCAATGCCAAGCTCCATGTGATCGAGCCGGAATACCGGGACGACAATCTCGGCCTCTGGACCTTGCCGCCGCCCCCACCCGACGCCGCCCAGGACTCGGTCGACCTCCCGATCGAATCGGCCCGCATCGAGCGGGAGCAAGACCGCGACGGCGACCGCCCGGACCCGAACGAGCCGCCACAACAGGGCGGCGCGGGGCGGTTTCGTCCGGTGGAGGACGACGACCGCGGCAGGGTGGTGGCGCATTATCCCGAATGGGACCGGGCCGCGGCGCTCGAACGCCCCGATTGGACCACCATTCGCGAGGTCGAGCCTCGCCTCGCGGCTCCCCACGGCCTCGACGAGGCCCTGGCCCGTGACCCCGGTCTGCGGCTCCGCGTCGAGCGCCTCGTGCGGGCGGCCCGCGTCGGGCGGACCACGCGGCTGCGCCGTCAGCCCGACGGGCTCGACCTCGATCTCGACGCCGCCATCGATGCCGCGACCGACCTCCGGCTCGGCGACATCCCCGATCCCCGCATCCACATCCGCAAGACCGTCCGGACGCGCGACCTCGCGGTCCTGGTGCTGATCGACGTCTCGGAATCCACCCGTGACAGGGTCGTTGCGGCGGATGCACCGGTGATCGAGGTGGAGAAGCGGTCCGTCGCGGTACTGGCCGGGGCCATGCAGGCGCTGGGCGACGTCTTTTCGCTGCAGGCCTTCTCGTCCAACGGCCGCGAAGAGGTGCGCTTCATCCGCGTCAAGGGGTTTGCGGAGCCGTTCGACGATGTGGCCCGGTCACGCCTCGCGGGTCTCGCGCCACATCTCTCGACCCGCCTCGGCGCGGCCCTGCGGCACGCCGGCGCCCAGCTCCGCCCCATCGCGGCGAGCCGCCGCATCGTCATGGTGCTGACCGACGGCGCACCTTCCGACATCGACGTGCCGGACCCCGAAGAGCTCGTCGAGGACGCGCGCCGCGCCGTGCTGCGGCTGCGCACCGACGGCATCGACGCCTTCGGCATCACGCTCGACCCGTCGGGCCAGGGCGCCGGCGCGGCCGTGTTCGGCCGGTCGAACCACATGCCGGTGCGCCGCATCGAGGACCTGCCGGAGCGTCTGTCGGAGCTCTACTTCCGCATCGCGCGGCGATAGCGGATCGTTTCCGGCCCCGGAACGGGCTAGCGTCGGCGCACATCTTATCCGGGCCAGATATGGTGCGTTGATCCTTCCCCGAAACGGGGAAGGTGGCTCGGCCGCAGGCCGAGTCGGATGGGGTGAAGCCTTTGCGGGAGTACCCCACCCGTCGCTTCGCGCCACCCTCCCCGTTCCGGGGAGGGATTTTCCAACGACCTGCCCTCTTCAGGGTGGGCCACGAAGATGTGTGCCGACGCAAGCCGGTTCCCCATCCGTCGCCGCTTCGCGACGCCACCTTCCCCGTTCCGCGGAAGGATGACGGCGCCGGTTCAAATGCGATGGCCCTGGACATTGACGGCTTGATACTGCACGTCGTGCAGCATTATGATGGACGAGGGATGCTGGCTTTGCCGCTCATTTGCAAGCTGAAGCATGCCGCGAGGATCTACATGTACGCCGATGATCATCATCCACCGCATTTCCACCTGATCCGAGCGGGCGTCGAATGCCTCGTGCGCCTCTCCGATCTTCAGGTCATCGAGGGCGAGATCGATCGACGCGACTATTGCGGAAGCGGTCGAGTGGGCAGCAGAAAACATGGACGTCCTGCAGCGGAAATGGAGCGAGTTGAATGAGCGGGATCGATAATGCGGTCGTCGGCAAGAAGCTGCCGCGTCTTCGCGCCGTCTCGTTTCACAGCGGCTACGAGGTCGCGGTCGAGTGGAACCATGCCACCCGCAACGGTAGCCTCGACATCGTGGACTTGGCTCCCTTGCTGTTCAGGTTGAAGTTCTACGCTCGGCTCCGGGAGAATTCGGTGTTGTTGAGTACGGTCCACGTCATCAACGACGGGTCGGCCATCGCGTGGGGCGGAGATGATGAACTCGACATGGCAGCGACATCCGTTCTCCGGCTCGCCGAGGAGGTGATGACGCCGGCAGACTTTGGAGCCTTCATGAAGCGTCATGATTTCACGTTCGGCCGCGTGGCGGCCGAGCTTGGGATCAGCCCCCGTTTGGCGGCTTACTATGCCAAGGAACGAGCCTTACCGCGCTACATCGCGCTGGCTTGTGACTGCATCGATATGAAAGAGCGAGACAGGCCGGTCCGGTCCGGTCCGTTTGCAAACGGACACGTTGGATTGGTCTCGTCGTAGGCGTTTTCCAACTCGTTTGAACGCTCAGCGGCGTGGACGGCGGCGTCTGGAGCATGCCTTCGACAAGCTCAGGACAGGCTCTTCGACACGACCGCGTCTCGCGGTCGGCTCGGATGAGGTCCGTGGGATTGCATGCTCCAAGTTTCCCTTCTGCTGAGCCGGCCCGAAGGGCCGTGTCGAAGCACGCAGGGGCTTGGGCGGCGCCCTCTGGAGTATCCCTCGACAAGACCGCGTGCCGCGGTGGGCTCGGGATGAGGCGCGTTGGGGCACTCCTATTTCCGGCGCCGTGCCGGCATCGTACCGATGAGAGCCTCGAAAGCGTACGCGAAGGCCGCATCGAGACCGCGGGCCAGCGCACCGCCATCGTTTGCCAGGAGCCGGATGACCCACCCCGTTGCGTTGGGCAGCCGCGTCATGCCGCCGAGCACGCCACATGCATCGAGCATCGTCTCGGCACCGGCCGGGTCGAGCGAGGGAGCTCGCGGCCCCAGGACCATGACGCTGCCGAAGGCCCGGTAGCCGTGCAGGGGCGACGTAGCGCCGAAGAAATCGATGCCATCGATCAGGCCGCGATCCTCGACGAGACGCGTGCCGGCGGCATCCTCGATCACGCACGATGTGGCCAAGGCGTGGAAGGGCGCGTCCTGGCCCGCGGGGTCATGCACCGCGAAGCCCTCGGCCAGGATGACGGAGGAGCCCGGAGCCGTCACGATCCGGGTCTCGGTCGAGAGGTCCGCGCGAGGAAACAGGATGTAGGGGTCGGAGGTCAGGGCCAGGACGGCCCCGGCCCCGACATCGATCCGGGTGCGGAGCTCGATCCCGGCCTCGGCGCTGGCATGGACCACGGTGGCGGCCTGCGTCGTCACATGGGCGAGGGCGCCCGGACCGGCTTCGATCGACAAGTCGAGACGGTCGCCGCGGTAGAGCCCGCCCGACGCGGATTGCAGATAGAGCGTCGCGAGGTCAGGGCGGTCGGCATCGAGATAATGCGGACGCGTCGTGTGGAACGGGTAGGGGGTGCGCTGCTCCTTGAGGAAGGTCCGGCCGCCGCCGCGCAAGAAGCGCAGCGTGCCGGAGATGGTCCGCCCGGCCGATCCTGCACGGTCGAGCACCTCAGGCCTCGAACAGCACGGCGGCGCAGATGGCCTCGGCCACCGCCTCCACGGCCACGCCATGGCGGAGGTCGGTCGCCACCACGGGGGCGCCGTTCCGCACCGCCGAGGCTTCGGCCAGCATTCGCGGCAGGTCGACCCCGACATGCGGCGCGAGATCGATCTTGTTGACGACCAAAAGATCGCTGCGGATCACGCCCGGTCCGCGCTTCCTCGGAATGTCGTCGCCGCCCGCGACGTCGATCACGAAGATCCACCAATCGACGAGGTCGAGCGAGAACGTGGAGGCGAGGTTGTCGCCGCCGGACTCGAAGATGATCAACTCGAGCCCCGGGAACCTGGCCTCGAGCGCGTCGCCGGCCGCGATATTGAGGGTGGGGTCTTCGCGGATCACGGTATGCGGACAGGCCCCGGCCTCGACGGCCACGACCCGCGCGGGGTCGATCAGGCCGGAGCGCCGGACCCGCTCGGCATCCTCATGGGTCACGAGGTCGTTGGTCACGACCGCAAGATCGACGCCCCGCGCGTGGAGCAGCGGGATCAGGCGCTCGATCAGCGCGGTCTTGCCCGAGCCGACCGGGCCGCCGATGCCGATCCGCGCCGCGGTCGAGAGCTTGGCCGGCGGAGCCGGGGCAATTGTCTCGTGTATCCGGTTCATCGCAGCATGTAGCGTTGGGCCAACGGCAGCCGCTCGGCCGGTTCGCAGGTCGCGAGCGTTCCGTCGACGAAGACATCGAAGGTCTGCGGGTCGACCCGGATGTCGGGACAGGCGTCGTTCCAGAGCATGTCGGATTTCCGCAACGTTCGCGTGCCGCGGGCGGGCAGCAGGGCTTTCGACAGTCCCAGCGTGCGGCCGAGCTCGCGGTCGAGGGCCGCGGGGTGAACGAAACAGGCCGAGAGCGCCGGGGCGGCCCGGCCGAAGGCGCCCCATTGCGGGCGCATCAGAATCGGCTCGCAGGTCATCAGCGAGGCGGCGCTGTCGCCCATGGCGCCCCAGGCGATGAAGCCGCCCTTGACCACGAGTTCCGGCTTGATGCCGAAGAAGGCCGGTCGCCAGATCACGATATCGGCCATCTTGCCGTCTTCGAGCGAGCCGACATGCTCGGCGATCCCGAACGTGCGGGCCGCGTTGATCGTGTATTTGGCGATGAAGCGGCGGATGCGGGCATTGTCGCCGAAGCCGGGCCGGTCTTCGGGCAGGGTACCGCGCTGGTCCTTCATCTTGGAGGCGAGCTGCCACGTCCGGCAGATCACCTCGTGGATGCGTCCCATGCCCTGGCTGTCGGAGCCCAGCATCGAAATCGCGCCGAGGTCGTGGAGCACATCCTCGGCCGCGATGGTCTGGGCGCGGATGCGGCTCTCGGCGAAGGCCACGTCCTCGGGGATCGCGGGATTGAGGTGATGGCACACCATCGTCATGTCGAGGTGTTCATCGAAGGTGTTGACCGTATAGGGGTTGGTCGGATTGGTCGAGGATGGCAGGCAGTAGGGGAGGCCCGCCACCCGGATGATGTCCGGGGCATGCCCGCCGCCCGCACCCTCGGTGTGGTACATGTGGACGGTGCGCCCCGCGATGGCGGCGAGCGTATCTTCCACGAAGCCGCTCTCGTTCAGAGTGTCGGTGTGGAGCTGCACCTGGAAGTCGAGCTCGTCCGCGACCCTGAGGCAGGTGTCGATCGCGGCCGGCATGGCGCCCCAGTCCTCATGGATCTTGAGGCCCAGGCAGCCCGTCTCGAGCTGCTCCACCAGCGAAGCCGGTTTGTGGGAGTTGCCGCGGCCGAGAAAGCCGAAATTGATGGGCCAGGCTTCCGCGGCCTGCAGCATCTTGCCGGTGTTGAAGGGGCCGCCGCTGTCGATGCCGACCGTGATAGGCCCGAGCGAGCCGCCCAGCATGGTCGTGATACCGCTCGCGATGGCGTGTTCGCACAGCGCCGCCGAATCGAAGTGGACGTGCACGTCGATGGCGCCGGCCGTGGCGATCAGGCCCTCGCAGTCCCGGACCGTCGTCGCGGCCGAGACGATGAGGCGCGGATCGACCCCGTCCATGACGGCCGGATTGCCGGCCTTGCCGACGCCCACGATCCTGCCGGCCCGGATGCCGATGTCGCCCTTGACGATGCCGAGCACGGCGTCGATCACGACGACGTTGCAGAGCAGCATGTCGAGCGCGCCTTCGCGGCTCGTGACGCCGGCCGCCATGCCGGCGCCATCCCGCAGCGTCTTGCCGCCGCCGTGCAGGCATTCGTCTCCGTAGACCGTGTGGTCGTGCTCGACGACGGCCACGAGCGACGTATCGGCGAGGCGCAGGCCGTCGCCCACCGTCGGACCGTAGAGCTGAGCATAGGCGCGGCGCGACATCGTGGCCATCGGTCAGGCTCCCTTGAAGCCGGCCGCGCGAGCCTTGGCGAGGGCCGTCTTGCGGGCGTCGTCGCCGTCCGTCGTCCCATCGGCGAGGCCGTGGAAGCCCGAGACTTCCCGCCGCCCACCGTAGCTCACGAGGGCCACCTCCTTGCGCTGACCCGGCTCGAACCGGACCGCGGTGCCGGCCGGGATGTCGAGCCGCATGCCGAAGGCGGCGGCACGGTCGAAGTCGAGTGCCTTGTTGACCTCGAAAAAATGGTAGTGCGAGCCGATCTGAACCGGGCGATCGCCGGTGTTCACGGCATCGATCGAAGCGGTGCGCCGACCCGCGTTCAACGTGATGTCGCCCGTGGCCGGAACCAATGCGCCGGGCTCCAGCGGGTCGGGGTCGGACCCTTCGACGGGCCGGATCGGCTCATGCACGGTCACGAGCTTGGTGCCGTCCGGGAAGACGCATTCGACCTGCAGGATCTGCACCATGCTGGCGACACCCGGCATGACATCGTCCTGGGTGAGGATCTGCGATCCGGCGCCCATCAGGTCGGCCACGGATCGCCCGTCTCGGGCGCCTTCGAGGATCTCGTCCGTGATCAGTGCCACGGCCTCGGGATGATTGAGCTTGAGGCCACGGCCGCGGCGCTTGCGGGCCAGTTCGGCGGCCGTGAAGATCGTCAAGCGTTCGAGCTCGGTCGGCGTCAGCAGCATCGGGGCCTCGTCAGTTCGAGAACAGGCGCGTCCCGGCGCGGGCCTGGCGGATCGACGCCACGTCGAGCCAGGGCGTCATGCTGGACAGCACCATGTCGGCGTCGGTGTCGAACGGGACGTCGACGAGGTCGGCGATGAGCGGCAGGGCACGGGAAAGCGCGCCCTGGGCCACGATGGCTCCGACGGCGCCGAGCCGTACCGCCGCATTGACCATGGCGGCGGCCGACCCGTAGGCCGAGGCGGCGGCGGCCGACCGTCGGTCGAGGCCGCATCGTGCCCAGACCCACCCCTGCGCGACCGCGAGATGGCCCAAGGCACGGCCGGCCGCGATCTCGGCCCGGAACGCGGCTGCGCCGGGCGTGCCGAGGCGGCCATGGGCGGTGAGGAAAGCCGACCCGTTGCGGCGCGATCCGATCCGCAAAGGCTCGACGGGCGTCGCGGCTTCGAGCCTTTGGTCGACCGCGACGAGGCGTTCGACGTCCGGCGCCTCGAAGGCGTGCAACAGGGCGATCCGGTCCGTTCGACTCCAGCGGTGGACCAGGGTCGAGGCGAGAAGCGCGTCGAGCTTCTCGCCGCCGAGCGGCGGGTCGAGCGCTGCGGCCCCTTCGACGCCGTTCGAGAACGCGAAGGCACCGTTGGGGAAGGCCGTGTCGCTCTGCCAGAGGGCCGCGAGCAGCGTAGAGGTTCCGGTCACGTCGTCGCCTTCACGCCGATGGCGACACGGAGGTGACGATCCGGCGTTCGGTCACCAAGGCGCCGAGCCGTTCGAGATAGCGGTCGACCGGTCCTTCGAGCGCCACCAGCATGGCTTCCCCGCTGAAGCGCACGCGCCAGTGGAGGTTGCCCGCTTGGTAGCCGAGTTCGACCGCATCCGCGATCGACCGCGGCTGCAGGCGCAGCCAGTGTTCGGCGTCGACCTTGACCACCAGGGCTCGCTGGCCATCGAGGTACAACACGGCGCCGTCGAACAGCTTCTGGTCGCGAGGCAGGGCGATCGCCACCTCGAGGCCGGCTTCGCTCGTGGCGCGGAACCGGCGTCGCGCCAGTTCCGCGGCCTTGAGGACCAAGACGTCGACCTGGCCGTGGTGCTCCAGATGGTGGATCCGCTCGGAAAGCGAAGCCTCGATCCGGCTTCCAAGAACGCGTTCCACGAGCAGCATGGCGGCACCCGGCAGGGAGGAGATGGACTTGGGCGAGGAGGTAGGACCGCGATCCACGCCCCGCGCCCGGGCTTCGAAACCTGGATCAGCGATGGACCGCCATCTTCTTGTTCGGGATGCCTTCGATCGGGCTCTCGTCCGTTCCCACCGTGTCGCGCGTCATGGCTTCCACCATCTCGCGGGTGGCTTCGGGGTCGGCGATCCACTTCGCATAGAAGTCGTAGGGGCAGGCCGCGACGCCCTTGTCGCCTTCGCCCGAGTTGATCATGCCCGTGTAGCCGCGGTGCACGAGCTTGAAGAGATGGTTTTCGGATTGGCCGTGCTTGCGGGCGTCGCGGATCAGGAACTTCGAGAGCTGGGCATACTGGATGCCCATCTCCTCCGGGCCGGTCTCGCCGAGCGTCCGGCCGTCGAAGCCGATCAGGGCCGAATGGCCGAAATACGTATAGACACCGTCGAAGCCCGAGGCATTGGCTACCGCCACGTAGCAATTGTTGGCCCAGGCCATGGCCTTCGACATGGTGATCTGCTGCTCCTTGGCCGGATACATGTAGCCCTGGCAGCGGATGATCAGCTCGGCGCCCTTCATGGCGCAATCGCGCCAGATCTCCGGGTAATTGCCGTCATCGCAGATGATGAGGCTCATCTTCATGCCCTTCGGGCCTTCGGACACATAAGTGCAGTCGCCCGGGTACCAGCCCTCGATCGGCACCCACGGCATGATCTTGCGGTACTTCTGCACGATCTCGCCCTGGTCGTTCATCAGGATCAGGGTGTTGTAGGGCGCCTTGTGGGGATGCTCTTCATGCTGCTCGCCCGTCAGCGAGAACACGCCCCAGACCTTGGCCTTGCGGCAGGCTTCGGCGAAGATCTCGGTCTCGTCGCCCGGAATGGTCGAGGCCGTCGCATACATCTCCTTCGAGTCGTACATGATGCCGTGTGTCGAGTATTCCGGGAAGATCACCAGGTCCATGCCGGGCAGGCCGGATTTCATGCCGACCACCATGTCGGCGATCTTCTTGGCATTGGCGATCACCTCGGCCTTCGTGTGCAGCCGTGGCATTTTATAGCTGACGACGGCGACGCCGACCGTGTCGTTGCTGGATGAAATATCACCGTGTAACATCGTGAACTTCCTTGTTGTTGTCGGACGGATGATGGGTCCGGTCGTTCGGTCATGTCGCGTGAGACCGGAAGATCACACGGCAAGGTGGCGGTGAATGAGCTCGTCGCTGAGCGCGCTGCCAGGCCCCGAGGCGGCGACCCGGCCCTTCTCCATGATCACGAAGGCGTGGGCCGCCTTGCGGGCGAAGGGGATGTTCTGTTCGACCAGGATGATGGTCAGTCCTTCCTCCCGGTTGAGCCTTAGGATGATGGCCTCGATCTCGGCCACGATGTTGGGCTGGATGCCCTCGGTCGGCTCGTCGAGCAGCAGCATCCTGGGTTGGGCCGCGAGCGCCCGGGCGATGGCGAGCTGCTGCTGCTGGCCGCCCGACAAGAGGCCGCCCGGCCGCCCGAGATTGGACATCAGATAGGGAAACAGCACCGGCACGAGATCCGGGATCGCCTGCTTGCCGTCCGGCCGCGCGAAGGCGCCCATCAGGATGTTCTCCCGCACGGTGAAGTCGGGGATGATCTGCCGGCCCTGCGGCACATAGGCGATGCCGGCGCGGGCTCTGAGATGGGTCGGCGACGCGCCGATGTTGCGGCCGCCGAGCTCGATGCGGCCTGTCGCCTTGTCGGTAAGGCCCATCAGGGTCTTGAGCAGCGTGGTCTTGCCGGTGCCGTTGCGGCCGAGCACCGAGAGGATCTGCTTGTCCCCGACCCCCATCGACACGTCGTGCAGGATATGGCTGCGGTCGTAGAAGCTGTTGACGTCAGAAAGGGTCAGCATCAGTGGATGCCCCCCGCGCCGAGGTAGGCTTCCTTGACCCTCGGATCGTTCTCGATCGCGGCGATATCGCCTTCGGCGATGATCTCGCCGAGATGCAGCACCGTGATGCGCTCCGCGATCTCGCGCACGAAGGCCATGTCGTGCTCGACCACGATCAGCGTATGGCGCCCCTTGAGATCGTTGATGATCCGCGCCGTTTTCTGCGTCTCGCCCGCCGTCATGCCGGCGGTGGGCTCGTCGAGCAGCAGCACCTTGGGGTTCTGAACGATCAGGAGCCCGAGTTCGAGCCATTGCGTCTGGCCATGCGACAGGTTCGCGGCGGTCTCGCCTTCGACGTCGCGCAGGGCCATGAGGTCGAGCACCTCCTCGACGCGGTCGCGGCTCGCCTTCGGGAAGCCGAAGCGGAGGTTGGCGAAGACTCCGCGGCTCGGGCAGCTCGCGACCTCGAGATTGCGGCGGACCGACAGCTCCTTGAACACGCTGGGGATCTGGAATTTCCGCCCGAGCCCGGCCCTGGCAATGACGTGTTCGTTGCGGTTGGTGATGTCCTGGTCGAACAGGAACACGCGGCCTTCCGTGCTGGGGGTCCTGCCCGAGATCAGATCCATGAGGGTCGTCTTGCCGGCGCCGTTGGCGCCGAGCAGCACCCGCAGCTCTCCGTCTTCCACGATCGTGGAAACCGAGGAGACGGCCTTGAACCCTGAGAAAGCGACGCCGAGCCCGTCGAGCGTGAGAGCCGTCGCCATCACAGGTTCCCCTTTCCGGTGACCTGGAGGGTCTCGTGCGGGGCATCGGCCCGGCCCTGTCGCGCCGCTTTGGCCGAGCGGCCCAGCATGGCGTCGAGCGCGTCGTTGGCGAGACCCGCGAGGCCGCGGGGCAGGAACAGCACCACCACGATGAAGATCACCCCGATGATGGCGCGCCAGGATTCGACGAGGGCCTGGGTCTCGCTCATGCCGGCCTCGATCATGTTGATCAGGATCGCGCCGATGCAGGCCCCGAGAATCGAGTTGCGGCCCCCGACCGCGGCCCAGACCACCATGGTGATCGAGAAGGAGAGGTCCATGAACGTGGGGGACGCGAACTCCGCCACGTTGACGTAGAGGAGCCCGGCCAGTCCCGCGATGGCGGCCGACACCGCGAAGAAGAAGATCTGGAAGTTCGGGACGTCGAAACCGAGGTAGCGCGCCCGGTTGGCGTCGTCGCGCACCGCCTGAAGCACGAGGCCGGCCCGCGTCTCGACGAGGAGGCGCGTGAAGATCAAGGTCAGGGCGAGGGCGAGCGCCACGACGTAGTAGGTGGCCTTGCTGTAGGAATCGAACCCGAACTCGCCGATCGTGAAATTGCCGAGGTCGGTCAAGCCGTTGAAGCCGTTCGTGAGCGGCTGGCCGTCGATCACGAGGAGGCGGACCAGCAGCACGAGTGCCAGCGTGATGATCGAGATGAAGACACCCGCGATGCGCTTGCGGAACACGATGCCGCCGACCAGCGCCGCCAGCACGGTCGGGACGACGATCGCCATGGCGAAGCCGAACCATTGCGACTGGAAGGGCGTCCAGAGGAACGACGTCCTGGTGATGCAGCAGAGCTCGGACTTGGCACCCGGCTCCGCGTTCCAGAACATGAAGTCGGGAACGGGCGTGTCCGAGCCCTGCTGCATGCTCGTGTTGCTGGCGAGCTTCAGCGACATCGCCATCATGTAGGCGCCGAGGCCGAAAAACAGGCCCTGGCCGAGATTGAGGATGCCGGCGTAACCCCAGGACAGACAGATCGCGACGCCGAGCATTCCGAACACGAGGTATTTGGCGATGCGATTGATCCAGAACTCACCCATGAAGAGCGGCAGGACGAGGATCAGGGCGATGAAGGCCGCGTAGGCCGCGATCTCGATGGTCCGCTTCGCCGGCATGGCTCACCGCCCCTTGAAGGAGAACAAGCCCTTGGGCTTGAAGACGATGATCAGGATGACGACGCCGAACACGACGGCCCGTGCCAGGATGTCGTTGGTGCCGGCCGCCACGAAGCCGTTGATCTGCCCCAGGAGTCCCGAGGCCGCCAGCGTGCCGAACAGGCTGCCGATGCCTCCCACCACGACCACGAGAAAGCCGTCGACCACGAGCGGCGTGCCCATGTCGGGGAACACGGTCTTGAAGCCCGACAGCATCACGCCGGCGACGCCCGCCAGGCCGGAGCCATAGGCGAACGTGAGGGCATTGACCCGTTCGACGTCGATCCCGCAGGCCGCCGCCATCTTCGGGTTGCGCATGATGGCGCGGACCTGGGTGCCGATGGGCAGCCGGTACATGATGAACCAGGTGAGCGCCGTAAGCAGCAGCGCGATGACGATGATGATGGCGCGGTTGACGTTGACGTCGACGCCGAGCACCGCGATCGACCCCGTCATCCACGCGGGCACGTCCACCTTCTGGAGCCCGGAGCCGAGCCCTTCGATATGCCGGCCGAAGAAAGAGGCGCCGAACTCGAGCCGCACGGCCTGCTGCAGGAGGATCGCCACGCCCCAGGTGGCGAGCAACGTATCGAGCAGGCGTCCATAGAGGTGGCGGACGATCAGTTTCTCGATCGCGAGGCCGATCAGGGCGGTCACCAGGAACGCGATCGGGATGGAGCCCAGGAATCCCACATGCAGCCAGATGCCGCTCATCACGGTCGTGTAGGCGCCCACCATCACGAGATCGCCATGGGCCATGTTGATGACCCCCATGGCGCCGTAGGTGATGGCGAGCCCCAGCGCGATCAGCAGGAGGATGGAGCCGAGGCTAAGACCGATGAGGAAGACTTCGATCATCGTGCAGGATGCTCGTAGAGGAGGGCCGCCGCAGGCCGGGCCCGCGGCGTCGAACGTGGCTCAGATCTTGAGTTTGCGAGGATCGACGCCCTTCGGGGTGCAGAAGAGGTTCTGCTCGGTCTCGCCATAGGCCGAGTAGGGCAGCGGGAAGATCGGGGCCGGGTAGGCGTCGACGATCTTGCCCTGGCCGTCGGCCTGCCACTCGGCGATGCGGGGCGTGAGCCAGGTGTGCAGGTTCTCGGGCTCGATCTTCACCTCGCCGCCCGGCGAGTCGTAGGTCTGGCCGCGGACGGCTTCGCGGACCGCGTTGGGGCTCGTGTCCTTGGCCTTCTCGACGGCCTGCTTCCACAAGAAGACCTGCATGTAGGCCGAACAGAGCGCGTGATGGGTGACGGCCTTCGGGTCTTTGACGTAGGCCCGGTAGCGTTCGATGAAGGACTTGTTCTCAGGCGTGTCGATGGCCTGGAAATAAGGGAACGACGTGTAGCTCCCGACCGCATATTCCGCCCCCATTGCGGCAATCTCGATCTCGGACGTCACGGTCGCGCAGATCGGCAGCTTGTCGTGCGTCAGTCCCTGGTTCTTGTATTCGCGGTAGAAGGAGATCACCGAGTCGCCGACGACGTTCGACAGCACCACGTCGCAGCCCGAGCCCTTGATCTTGTTGACCATGGAGCCCCACTCGGAATGGCCGAGTTCGAGGTACTCGTCGGCGACGTATTTGCCGCCGTTCTTCTCGATCAGGATCTTGCAGACCTTGGCCATTTCGCGCGGGTAGATGTAGTCCGAGCCGACGATGAAGAAGGTCTTCTTGCCGAGGGTCTTCATGATCCAGGGAATAAAGTTCGACAGCTGCTGGTTGGGAACGGCGCCCGTATAGACGACGTTCTTCGAGCACTCGTAGCCTTCGTAATAGGTCGGGTAGAAATACATGGCATTGCGCTTCTCGAAGACCGGAAGCACGGCCTTGCGGCTGGCCGACGTGTAGGAGCCGAAGACGGTCGGAAGCTTGTCTTCGATGACGAGCTTCGAGGCCTTCTCGTTGTAGGTCTTGGGATCGGAGGCGCCGTCCTCCTCGATGGCGCGGACCTGCTTGCCCATGACGCCGCCCGAAGCATTGATCTCGGAAATCGCCATCAGGGTGGCGTCATGCAGCGACTTCTCGATGATCGACAGGCCGCCGGTCAGCGAGAACAGGACGCCGACGTCGATGGTGTCGGCCGCCATCGCGGCCCGCGTGAAGAGGGACGTGCCGGTGAGCGCGGCGGCGCTCCCGACACCGGCCTGCAGGAAGGAGCGGCGGTTCAATTGCATGGTCGAGATCTCCGAAAGATGGTGGCCGTTGACGCGCCGGTTGCGGCTGACACGGGCCCGAAGCGCAGATCCGCATCATCCGTCCCGGTTGCGGACGTATCGAAGGAGGCCGAACGGCCTATAGGAAAAGGTTGCCGAAGCACCGAGCGCCGCGGCAAAAACAAAAAAGCCCGACAGATCCTCTGCGGATCTTTCGGGCTACATCGCCATGCCGATACAACATCATTGTTGCTTCGGCGGTACCGGTCGACGCCGCGTCATTGCGATGCGTCGTCCGGTATCGTCGAGTTAAGTTGCTCTGGTTTTGATTGTCAAGAGCTCGTTTGCATTGATGATCGCGGTCGCCATCTCCTCAAGCGACAGGCGTTTGGTCATGGCTTGGCGTCTTATTGTGCTGTGTGCCTCGTCTTCGCTCAGATTTTGACTTTGCATGAGGATCGCTTTGGCACGTTGCAGCTTTTGAATGCCGGAAAGCTTCGACTCGAGCTTACGGATCTTTCTTTGCACGGTCTGCCGCTCGAGCCACAAGGTCCGGGCCAGGATCACGGTGGTGAGCAGGCCGAAAGGCCGAATGGGCTTCTCGGTCACCGCGAGGGCTCCGGATTCGAGGACGATCTGCAGCGTGGTCGGGTTTTCGTAATCGACGATGGCGATCAGGGCCGGCGACTGATCGCCCAGGGCACGGACCAGCTTGCGGATGGATTCGCGATGATCGTAATCGACCGCCAGCATCAAGACGTCGGCATTGGGCGCCGGGCTGTCCGGCACCGGCCAGTTCGCCTCGACCGTGCAGCCGATGCGGCGCAGGTGCTCGACGAGGCTCTTTCCCTGGTCGTCGGGCGGGTGGACCACCTGGACCCGGAGGTCCCGGAGGTCGCGCAAGACGCTGGTCGACATGGTCCGGTCACCCGCGCTTCAGTGATGACCCGAATGGACGAAATCCGCCGACCAGTCGTCGAGGCTCTGCACCACGCTGTAGGGGTCGGGCTTGACCCGCATTCCCGGGTTCCAGACGATCTGGAAGCGGCCGGCCGAGTCGAGGCGCGCGACGCGCGGCCAGAGATAGGTGTGGTTGTTTTCCGCATCGATCCTCACACGGCCCTGCGGAGCGTCGAACTCGGCCTCCCGGAGTTCGTGGATGAGCCGTTCGGGGTCGTCGGTTCCGGCCCGGCCGAGCGCGCGTGCCGCGAGATGGACCTGCGAATAGGCCGCTTCCGCACAGGCCGTGACGGGCGCGTCGGTCCCGAACCGGGCCTTGAAGGCTTTGACGAAGCGCATCGCGGCCGGCGTTCCCAAGGTCTCGAAGAAGGGAGCCGCCGTGATGTGGCCTTCGGCGACATCGGGCGGCATCTCGGCGACCTCCGCCTCGCTCGTCGTCAGGCTGGCGATCGGCATGACGCTGGGGTCGAACCCGGCATCGCGATAGGCCCGATAAAACGTCGAGGTCGCCTGGCCAACCACGGTCGAGAAGATCACGTCGGGCTTCAGTTTCTCGATGAGCCGGATCGGCTTGCGGAAGTCTTCCGCATCGGCGTCGAGCGAGACATAGATCTCGTCGAGGATCTTGCCGCGCGACTGGGTGACGAGGTCGGTGATGATCCGATTGGACTCATACGGGAAACTGTAGTTCGATCCCACCATGAGGAAGCGGTTGCCGTAGACTTCGAGGAGGTAGCGCGCCAGCTGCAGCGAGTTCTGGTTTGGGCATGCCCCTGTATAGATGCAGTTCGGAGAGTATTCAAAACCTTCGTAGAGGGTCGGGTAGAACAGCAGGCCGCGAAGGGCTTCGACGACCGGAATCGCCATCTTGCGGCTGCTCGACATATAGCAGCCGAAAATCAGCTTCACGCGGTCCTGGGTGAGCAGCCGTTCGGCAAGGCGGCGATGTTGCACCGGGGTCGAGGCGGGATCGTAGATGACGGGTTCGATGGCCCGGCCGAGGATGCCGCCCTTCGCATTCACCTCCTCGATGGCCAGCAACGTGCCGTTGAGCTGCGACCGCTCGATGGCCGCCGTCACACCGGTCTGGGACAGAAGGACGCCCACGCGCCAGGGCTCTGAAGTGGTCACGCGTTGTCTCCTGCCGTCCTAGGTCGCGTTGCACGCCGAAGGACGCAACGTTGGTTTCGGCATCATCCTTCCGCTGAGGAGGCGGGGGCTGTCAATGCGCGCCGGCTCGCCAGGAATCGATGATGCCGTCGACGCACAATGGGCGAAGATGGAACTCGCGTGGCGGTTCGTCCAGCCGGTTTCGGCTTTGGACGCGGCCGCTGTAGGGCGGCCGGCGCCTGCACGTCGTGCTCCGACGGGGAGGGCCACGCCGTCGACAAGACACAGACGCGGCGACTCAACCGCGATGAGAAGATAACCTTGCGTCGTCGGAGTGGGCGCAAGCGATCGGCACGCGAGCCGATCGATGTTCGCTGCAGCTTCGAGCGTAAATCGCGTCGGGACCAGACCTTTCACATGGCGGCATGACGCCAAATCCCCGAGTTCGACGATCTTGCTCGCTGGGTAGCGGACGCTGCTCCGATCGATCCCGTCTTGGCCCCATGGGCGAGGAGGTCACTTGCAAGCCGGCAACGCACCTTCCCGGCGTTACGCCCGTTCGCCTCGAGCGGCTTGTGTCACAACCCGTCCCAAAAACATCGCGTTCCCGAAAACGTAGCGTCGCCACAATCGCCGAGGTTCCAAGCACATTCTATACAACCATTCGAGTCTGGCCGTACGGATCAACAGCGGTGCTCGTTGCACTCGGCCAACTTGAAAATCAAACAGCGCCCCAACTGCTAGCCCCACAGGACAGACACTTGGAATGTGCCGAGCGATCCAGATCTCCTGTCGCGGATTGCCCATAGCCACTAGAACAACGTCCGGGTTCGTTGCCCTTACGCAATCGGCGACAGACTTCTCTTCCTCTTCAGAGAAGAAGCCGTTGTGATGTCCTACGACATTGTGCTGCGGCCACTGTCCTGCATAAAGCTTCGCTGCTGAGCATACCACCTCTTCACTACCACCCAACAGGTAGATACGAAGCTTACGCTTGGACTGACAGAGCAGGGTTGGAACGAGATCCGTGCCGTTCAGGTTTTCCGGAAATTGTTGACCGTAAAGTGCTATACTAGCCAGATCAAGGCCGAGTCCGTCGTTGAGCAGACAGAAGCCCTCGAGACTGTTGCGTAGATCGACGCTGCGCGCCAATTTATTGGCAAGGTGAGCGTTGACAAAGGCCAGCCGCAAGGGTGTACGGTTGGCAACAGCATCATCAATCATGCTGATGACCGTACCACGATTTTCCACCCGGACCCTCGCCCCAACGATGTTGCGCTCTTTCCGACCCGTGACTCGCGTGTAAATATCCTCAAATCGTTCCGCGACGCTTGCCCATGAGAAAAACGCCAACCGCCTGATGAGCATGTCGGCGGCTTCGCCGTTTACGTTCCAGCGACCGTGATGTGCCAGGATCGTATCCGCGACTTCGCTAGGTCGGCTGAAATCGACCAGGATACCCGCTCCGGCAGTCCGAACGGTATCACGATGCGCTTTGATATCGCTTAGCACCGGCATCAGCCCGGCCGATATTGCCTCAATAGCGGCAATACCAAAACCCTCATAATGGGATGGGCTTACGAAGACCGAAGATGTCCCGATCGCATTTCGCAGTAAAACATCGGTTGGAGTATCGATTATCGTAACCGCGTCCGCGACACTGGCGATCTTAGCAGCACCCATGAGATAATCGACACTTACACCCATTGGCCGACCCGCTATTACAAGCCGCCAAGCAGGGTCCCGGCCTCGCAACACCTGCAGGAGCAACATCAGCGCATCGAGGTTCTTATTAGGTGCAAGTCGGCCAAAGTAAATCATCTGCTTACTGAGATGTGTACGTGAAAGACCCGCAAACTTGTCACAATCGACACCGTTGGCCACGGTGGCGATTCCACGACGCCGTATGGGCGAAAAGAGCTCGCGATCCTGTTCGCTCGAAGCTGCTACAAACGCGTAGGATCTCAGGCTAAGCCGAGTCACAGTCAAAAAATAGAGCCGCTTCAAGTGAGATGCAAACTCAGTGTGGAAAAAACCGCCATGCGTTGAAACGATCAGGGTCTTACGATGGATCAGTTTCGTGATGGCCAAAAAGTCGAAGAAAAAATCAATGGCGTGAACGTGAACGAGATCAGCATCCCAGAGGTGTTGTAAAACCGAGGGAGCAATCGGATAACGCTGCGACCCGAAAAATCGGATTCTTACGATTTTCACGTCTTCTCGAGTTTCGGCAGAGGGTAAAGTCTCACTGCGGCCGAAAAGCTTGTTCAAAGTTACAACACGAACCCGATGACCTTTTGCGGCCTGGAGCCTCGCGAGGTTGTCGACGACATTTTCCAACCCACCATGCCCGGGGTGAAACTGCCGCGTCACATGAACGATATTCAAAGCACCCTCCCTCATCGGCGGCGCGGTAGAGAAGAGCTAATTACTACTGCGGGATGAAGTATTTCGTGTTCGGCTATGGTGATCTCTTGTACTGTGTCGTTGGATATTCGACTGGCGGAGTAGACAAAGTGACGATAGGGGAAAGCAGCGAGCATCTTAGCTTTCACAATAACGCGCTCGAACTTGAAGCGCGCATCACTGAGTCAGCTAGAGCCGTGTGACTAAATCGAAACTGTAATTCTAAGCACCGCATACTATCCGTCATCTAGAAGATCAAACCTCCGTATAGCATTGATGTCCAAGTTCACACATTCTGAATATCTGGTAGATTCTTTACTGCTTGAGCACACCTGGCTGCTATGAATGCTTGCCCATCGAGAGGTTCTGACGGGCCAAGCCCGCAGCTGTCATCGGACTACCTCCCCCGACTCGTTGAACATTCGACTGCCTTGCTTGCAGACTGCCATAGAGCAGCCACAGTATTGCGCTCGTCTTAATCGTTAGAAGGGAGGAACTTATCATCATGTTTAGCGCGATAAAAATACATACCGCATGCGTGTAACGAACCTTATCTGGGCTATTCTCGGAAGCCGTCACAACGATGACCGCCCAAAGCGCCACGACTACAAAAATGGACTGCGTTGTTATCAAGTATGCGACGCCGCTATCGACCGCCTTGGTCAAGAACTCGTCCGATACGCCGAGATACTCGGCCGATCCATAGTTGGACAGAAGGTACACCGTGTGTGCGATCCGCCCCGGGAAGTCATCTCCCTCGGGCTTGAAATGCCCGATCGTCACAAGAATGATAGCCAACGCGAGAACGCCGGGAACGTAAAGTAAAGCACTGTTGCGTGGCAGGCGCGGCGCAAAGTAGCAGCACACTATCATGGCAATCGTCGCGGCCATGGCAAGGCGACCATCGCATCCGACAATCGCCATCGCGGTGGAGATGATGAGGAACCATCGCGCTTTAAAACCTATCTCATCGAAGCACGCGCACAGATAGGCAACAATCACCATGCAATAGTTACCGAGCGAGACGGGCTCAAGGAAGATCGAGGATAGCCGGTGCAAATCCATCAGAGCGAAAAACCGATCATCTGGCCTGGTCGCACTCACAAAGAGTGTCGACTCCTTATTCCAGAAGTCGTCTGCACTAAATCCCCGAGTATTAATGTAATAATCCTGGATCTTAAAGATATCGGCGTAGAGCTGCGTGTCTATCGCTTCGAGTAGTAGGAATGCTAACATCAAGGTTTGGACTGCGACCAGCAGCGGGACGAGCCGCCGTGCGTCGAACGTCATGCCTAATACGACGAAAGTGGGAATGATCATGACGTCGCGCAAATACTTCACGTCGAACGTTTGATATACAAAGCAACGCACGATGGCAAAAGCGAGAAACAAGCCAAGTAGCGCGTACCAGGGTGCCATTTCAGGCTTGTAGTGTTTCAGCGCGACAGCATGCGCCAAAGCCACAAACAGGACTTCGGCCGCGATCACTGGAGCCGGGGTCAATATCGTCACGTTGCCGTCGACGAAGGCGAGAACCGCATTGAAGCTCACGGCTCCGAACACGATCAGACCCGGAATCCACCGTAGCTTGACCGGGGACACCACGTCCTGGAGCTTGATGGCGAGCGCGCTCATTGACGCGCTCGTACGCCCTGGGGGAATGGGTTCATTCCAGCTTTGCGAGACGGCGTGCCGTAGGGTGCAAGCTGCGCGAGCGCGTTCTGGTAGGTCTTGGCGCTGAGGTAGGAACGAAGGTGAGCCCTAAGCTTTGATGCCTTGGCGCGGGCTGCCGCGCCGTCCGACCGAACGGCACGGAGTTGGCTCGCGGCATGCTCGATGGACGGTTCCGCCCAGACCGCATTCGCGAGCCCCTGAAATGAAAGGTGAGCATCCCGAACAGGAACCAGTTTTGGATCGACCAAAAAGCACAGGTCTGGCAGGCAGAAGTCCAGATTGCCCGACCAGCCAGTCGCAACCAACGGAACACCCGCGACGATTGCCTCGGCTAGTGTGAGGCCAAAGCCTTCAGATCGGTGCAGGGACAGGTAGGCGTCGGCGGAGTGGAGAAAATCGGCAAGCCGGCCCTCGTCCCAGATTTCGTCGACGAGCCGTATGTTGTTGGAAGCCCCGATCGCGTCGACCAGCTTCTGGCGATCGGCAGGATAGCGGTCGCCGTCGCCGACTTTAAGGACGAGTTCCGCCGACGCATCATTTCCAAAGGCCTGCCGAAAAGCCCTGATCGACGCGATTGGGTTCTTCCGTTCGAACGACGATCCGAAATTGAAGATGCTGACGACCCGGAACTGCCCGCAAGCGTCAGCTTTGTCGTCGCAGTTGTCTGCACCGTCGATCGTCAAAGGGTGCGGCACGACAATAACAGGCCTGTCGGTATGCTGCTCGACGGCCCGCTTGCAGAAGGTCGACGGAACCATTACCGCGTCGACGATATTCAACGCCTCGATCCATTCGCGCGGTAGCACTTCCAGCTCCCACGCCCAGTAGCCGATGTTGTAGCCGCGCCAGAAACGCACCGGGTTTGCTCTTATGATCCCGGGGATCAGCATCGGTGGGTTAAGGTGATAGATCGAAGCCTCGGTCCTGCTCGCCTCTCCCGTGAAAATGCCGGGTGGCACGCCGTCGTCACTTTGATAGAGCCTGGCGACGTTTACGCCTGAAACACGATAGCCGGATTGCGAGAGCACCTTGGCGCAGAGCCGGGCAGATTTCCCCAGGCCTGAGGCCGAACTCAAGAGGCCGACGACCCGAACCTCCCTCAGCGGATCGGGCAAGCAATGACGGGCGCCGGCGGGAAATATTCGAGGCAGCACCTTCCTGCGGAGGGCCCGTGCCGCCGGTGTGAGGAGCCTGCGCACAACGCGCTTTGGGCTTTTCAACATCACCAGGTCCTAAGCCGCCGCAGTATGGCGCAGGGCACGCCTGCCATTGCGGTCCGCCCTACGGGACTTGTTGATAACGGCAGCGACGACCCGGCTCGACAGAGCCTCGGACGTCGAGAGAGCCTGCTCGATGTCGTCGCTGGTGGTGCGCCCGTAATCCGTGACGAGAACGAACGCGTCGACCATCAATGCAATGGCTTGGGAGTCGACTGACGCCAGCAGGGCCGGAAGATCGATCAGGATGTACTGGTAGCGATTACGCGCAGTGGCGAGCGCTCCCAGCATGTTTCGACCGCCAAGAACATGGAAGGGATGGATCGGAGCTGAACCGGTAGAACAACTTAGCAGGTCGAAACCCGAGGTCGTTGCGCTCACGCATTGTTCGATCGGTGTCTGTTCGACGAGGTCGGTCCATCCCCACTCGGCTTCCGGCGCTAAGCTCTTCGACAG
The DNA here is from genome assembly GCA_964245215.1 of uncultured Lichenihabitans sp. Classification (GTDB taxonomy): domain Bacteria; phylum Pseudomonadota; class Alphaproteobacteria; order Rhizobiales; family Beijerinckiaceae; genus Lichenihabitans. The sequence continues at coordinate 25,619 of CAXTME010000008.1, read as the reverse complement.
TGTCGGAGAACTGAAGTCGGCGTCCACCACCAGGACCTGGGATCCTACCTCGACCAACAACTGTCCCAGGTTGAAGGATAGTGTCGACTTCCCCTCTCCCGGCCACGTGGAGACGATGCCGACCACCACACCGTTGGTGCGCCGACTAGACTGGTCGACAGCCAGCTTGAGGCTCAGCAGCGTCTGAGTGGCGGTGCACGCCGGGTGACGTGCATCGAAGAGTGTCAGTAACGAGCCTTGCGGCACGCTCCCGAGCAACTTGGCTTCGAGGCGCGACACCTGCAGTTCCTTGCCGTTCCTGACGACCAGATTCGATTGCCTTTTCAAGGGCAGAAAACCGCCGAAGGGAAGCCCGAGATCGCGGATCTGGCTGGGCCAGCGGACCCTGCGATCGGCCGCTTCTCTGCCGAAGGCGAAGGCCAACCCGAGGACCACTCCACCAACACTCGCCAGGATCATGATCACAGAAAATTTAGGCGCGCTTTTCGACAGTGAAGGCTCAGCGGAGGTCAGGAGGCGAGCCTCGGTGACGGGCAGCGATTGCTGCTGCATGAACTGTGTCACCCGGCTGTATCGGTTCTGTAACGCTTCGTAGTCTGTGCTCAGAGCATTCGCCTGATCGGACATGACACGAAGCTGGGCCATGGCATTGTCATGCGTCAGCGGCACGCCATCTTCGGTCTTGGTCGGTTCAGACGAAGCAAGGCTGTCGTTTTGAGACCCGCCGCCATTACGGACGGCAGCCGCAGTGATTTGCCGACGATAGAGTTCGACACGTAAAACGGCATCGTCGGCCTGCTTCTTGACCTGGTCAACGCGGGCTCTCATCCAAGCCTCGGTGCGCTGATTTGCCAGAAGCCGCCCATCGAGTTGGTCGCGGATGTAGGCATCCGCGATAGCATTGGCGACCTCCGCCGATTTGTCCGGGTTCGACGTCGTGACGGCGATCTCAGCGAGATAGCTGTGACCCGTGCGGGTCACTTTTGTTTTCAACAAAAGATTATTGGCGGCGATCATGCGCCGGACCTGCTTCGACGGCTCTGCATCGTTTATGCGGAACACGAGCCCGATCATTCGGTGGATAAAATCAGGACCATTGCCTACAAATTCTGGATCGGCCGACAAATTCAGTCGATTGACGACGTCTGCGGCGATCCGAAGCGACCTGAGGATCTCGACTTGGCTTTCGATGACGGTCGGATCGATAGCCGGTTCCGACGTCAATTGAGAGGGAGAAGGCGGCGTTTGCTTGGTATCGGTGACAAGCACCGCCGTAGACGTATAGACCGCCGGTGTGACCGCTAGATAAAGAATTGCCAGTAAAATACACGTCGCAAACGTGCCAACGATAAGGCGCCAGCGCCGACGCACAATAACCACTTGAGATAGAATATTCCAGCGCTGGTCTTTAGCTGATCTAATTAATGATCGCTCGTGAGACAACAGCTCTGGGACGGCATTCATACGAAACCCTTTGGCGAAAAAGATATGGCAGCTGCGCGCCAGCGTTGAGCATTGCAACGTGGGTCATTCGAGTTGTCTACGTCTGAGATGAGGGCAAACACCCCGCCGGGTCGACACACCCGGAGGATTTGCTACCACGCTCAAGTATCGTCACAACGATTACTGCCCAACCTTCCGACCGCTTATAACGAAATGCCGCAATTTGTAAACGCGGATTAGCATTGTTTTTCTCTCCTGCAAGGTTTGTCGATCGGCTTCCCGAAGCATCGGGCTACACAGAATGCATCGAATGAACGCACCCAGGGTCGAAAACAAGCACGTCGGATGAATGAGCAGGCAGGCGTAATTAATTCTTGGGTTAGTTTTCCAGAACTTCCATCTGGTGCTCGCACTTTTGTGCCATTTGCTGAATGAAGACAGGATATCCCGCTTTCGGGCGCGGGCTAAGGCCTCAAAATTTTTTGGACTCTGTGGAACTCATGCCGTAGGGGCTGGTTGCTAAGTTGTTAGCCGGATTTGAGTGCATCGCAATAATCAACGTGCTACAGGGTATCGCGTCGGCGCTGCAGTCCCTAGTGCACCGACTCGAACGGAGGATAGACCTTTCGCTCGAGACAAAACGGCGCAGCGCCCGAAGCTGGAGAGCCGACTGGTTCAAGCAGATGAATCATTTGTTTGGGTCGGACCACTGGATGGTGTGTTTCTTGGGATGCTCTCGAGCAACTCTGGCAGCCTACCAGTCACTTGGTGGTTCTCGCTGACACGTTCATTTGGGTCAATCATGTTAGTGACTGATCCTCAACGGTAAAGAGGACCTATGAAGCGCACTTTTTCATTTAAGGTTGCATCTAGCGCTTCCTTTTTCCTGGTCAGCTTTGCCTTATCCTCCGCGTTCGCCGAGTACAAAATCGGAGCAGGTGATACTCTGAGCATCACAGTGGCGGGTCTTCCGGATCTTGCGACGAAATCTCGTGTCGATGTTGATGGAGATGCTTCAGTTCCGCTTGTCGGTCAGGTTTTTGTGGCTGGATTGAGCGTTGCAGACGCCTTGGCAAAATTACGGTCCGTATTGCCTGCGCGCGAGTACCGACGGCGGACCGAAGATGGGCGGGAATATCCGGTCATCATTTCCCCCGACGAAGTCGGTCTCTCGGTTTTTGAATATCGTCCGATTTATCTCAACGGTGACGTTGCTCATCCAGGGTCCCAGCCCTATCAACCTAGAATGACCGTCAGGCAAGTGGTCGCTCTGGCTGGCGGGTATGACATCCTTCGCTACAAGTTGGACAATCCGTTTCTCCAACTGTCCGATCTGACGAGCCAGTACAATAATCTGTGGATCGACTATGCCAGGCAACAGGCCCTGGTGGCACGACTTCAGGCAGAACTCGATGGGGCGGCGGACGTCAATAGCAAAGCGCTCATGTCCGCTCCTATCGGGATCGGTATCGGCAACGAGATCGTCGCCAACGAACGAAAGCAATTGGCGGTACGCAACGGTGATTTCGCCAAGGAGAAAACCTATCTTCGCGATGCGAGCGCCAAGGAAGCGGAGCGGGCGAGTGTCCTGAACGAACAGCTTGCCAAGGAGCGGGATGGCGTTTCAGCGGACTCCGAGGATCTGCAACGCTACAATGACCTTTTCAAAAAAGGTGCGATTGCATTACCTTTGCTGGCTGATGCGCGTCGCACGGTGCTGCTATCCTCGACCAGGGCGCTGCAGACCACGGCTGTGCTCGATTCGGTGGAGCTCGAGAAACAGGACCTCAACCGCAAGCTTGACCGGACAGACGACAACCACCGCATGAAGTTGCTCGAGGACCTCCAGCTGGCCAATGTCGAATTGGCCAAGACCCACGCCCTTCTTCAATCGGTCAGCAATAAGCTCCGCTACACCGGCATGGTCAAATCGCAGCTGGTCCGTGGTAACGATAGCCAACCAAAAATTACTCTCATCCGAGACGTCGACGGCCAACGGACCCAGAGCCTCATCGGCATCGACTCCGAGTTGCAACCTGGCGATACCATCGACATCGCGTTGGAGCTGGTCGACCCGGATGTCCCCAACCAGTAGTGAAGGCAAGTTCGGATAGTGGTGCCTGTCGAGCACCCTCCTCAAGCGCGAAACGCTGCCCTGGCCCTGGCCGCTGGTCGGCACGACGCCACGCGATGAGGATGCTGAAGCCTCATCGTATGGTCCTGCCTCCGGTCATGCGCGGCATCGGTGGCCGGACGTCGTCATAGGATGGTGAGTTCCGGAATGGGAACCACAAAACGACCGCCCCAACCCGCGACATCTCTCATCTGCGCGGTGATCTCGTCTTTCAGGTTCCACGGCAGGATCAGCACAAAATCTGGTTTCGCCTCTCGAATGGCATCGGGGTGGAGGATTGGAATCCGCGTGCCCGGCAGAAGCATGCCCTGCTTATGGGGGCTCGCATCCACCGTGAACCCGATCAGGTCCGGGCCGACGCCGCAGTAGTTGAGGAGCGTGTTGCCCTTTGCAGGCGCGCCATAGGCCGCCACGGTTTGCTTGCGCTCCCTCGCCTCGATCAGGAAGCGCAGGAGCTTGCACTTCACGTCGACTACGACCTCGGCGAAGCGGTCGTAGGTGGCTGGGTCGGCGAGGCCCGCGGCCAGTTCCTCGGCCCGTGCATCCACGAGCGCGCGGGTTTCAACCAGGGCAGGGTTGGAGGTGTGCTTGACGTAGATACGGAGACTGCCGCCATGCGTCGTCAAGTGCTCCACGTCGAAGACCGCGAGTGCATGGGCCGCAAGAGCGCGTTCGATCGCCAAGAGAGAGAAGTACGAGAAGTGCTCGTGGTATATCGTGTCGAATTGCCGCTCGGCGATGAGCCTCAGAAGGTGGGGAAATTCGAATGTCGCGACGCCCGCCGGGCCGAGAAGCCGTCTGAAGCCCTCGAGAAAGTCGTGGAGGTCGGGCACGTGGGCTACGACGTTGTTGGCCACCATGAGGTCCGGCGCGTAGCCGGCAGCAGCCAAGCGGCTCGCACTCTCCGCACCGAAGAATGTCACCTCGGTTGGAATACCCTTGGCCCTCGCGACTTCGGCGACATTGGCTGCTGGCTCGACGCCGAGCACCCGCAAACCGGCTCGCCGCGCATACTGGAGCAGATAGCCGTCGTTGCTGGCGATCTCGACGACGAGCGACGATGGGCCAAGCCCGAACCTTTCAATCTGACGGGCGACGTAGTTTTCAGCGTGCTTGAGCCAACTCGCGGAATAGGACGAGAAGTAAAGGTAGTCGCCGAAGATCGCCTGCGGGGACTCGAACTCGGCTAGTTGCACGAGGCAACATGCATCGCAGGTGTAAGCGTGGAGCGGATAGAACGGCTCCATTGCGTTCCGGTTCTGCGAAGCTACGAACGCGTTCGCGAGTGGCGACAGCCCGAGGTCGGCGAAGTTACGGATCAGAGGCGCCCCGCACAGACGACAGGGCTGGTGGCCGCCCCCGTCCGGGCCGCCAGGAGCTCCGCCGGCATTCCCACCCGACACCGAAGTCACCACACCCTCCATGGCGGCATTCCAGAAGCCCAGAGCTTCTCGAGATAGACTTTGTCCCGGATGGTATCCATCGAATACCAGAAGCCGTCGTGAACGAATGAGGCGAGCTGTTGATCGCGCGCCAATCTCTCGAGCGGCTCCTTTTCGAAAACCGTCGCGTCGCCGTCGATATAGTCGAACACCTTGGGCGAGAGGACGAAGAAGCCGCCATTGATGTGCGTATCGTCGCCAAGCGGCTTCTCGGTGAAGGACTTGACCCGACCGTCCGCGATATCGAGCGAGCCGAATCGAGCCGGCGGGCGGACTGCCGTCACGGTTGCGATGCAGTCGTGCTCTCGGTGGAAAGACAACAGGCGCCCGATGTCGAGGTCTGTGACGCCGTCGCCGTAAGTCAGGCAGAAATCGCCGTCTCGGACGTACTCCCGGATCCGACGGACCCGGCCACCCGTCATCGTATCAAGGCCGGTGTCCACCAGCGTCACCCGCCAAGGCTCGGCGGTGCGCTTCAGCATCGTGACGGTGCCGTAAGCCATATCTACTGTGACGTCTGCCGCCTGGAGGTGGTAATCCGCGAAAAACTGCTTGATCATCGTGCCCTTGTAGCCGAGCGGGATGATAAAATCGGTGATGCCGTGGGCCGCGTAGATCTTCATAATGTGCCACAAAATCGGACGGCCACCGATCTCGACCATGGGCTTCGGCCGATTTTCCGTCTCTTCCATCAGCCGCGTGCCATATCCGCCCGCCAGAATCACTGCTTTGGTGACGCTCATGCTACACCTCTCGATACCGTGCCGACGTCCGGTGCCGCTGCCTCGAACCTTACGGCATCACGCCAGGACGCGCCGCGGTAACCTTCCCAGTCCAGGTCCTTGCTGGCAATGCATGTGACCGGCGACGGCCAAACGATACCGAGCGCTGGGTCGTCGTAACGCAGCCCCACCGCTGCCTTCGGTTCGTAGTCGCAGGACATCGCATAAGTCACCTCGACGTCGTCGACGAGGGTCAGGAAGCCATGAGCGCAGCCCGGCGGGATATAGAGAGCATCGCTGCCGTCCTGATGAAGCCGAAAGCTTTGGTGCTGCAGATAGCTCACCGATCCTATCCGCAAGTCGCAGACGACGTCGTGGATCGCACCCCGCACGCAGCGGACCAGCTTGGCCTCGCCGTAGGGCGGTAGCTGCATGTGCATGCCTCGCAGAGTTCCTGCTGCGAGCGTACGGGACGAGCTAGCCTGCACGAAGCACCTTGCTAGACCGCGCTCCGCAAATTCGTCGCGGGAGAATGTGCGGCCGAATGAACCACGTTGGTCTTCCTGACGTTCGATGATGACGCGCTGAACACCTTCGATCGCAGTGCTCTCGAATTGCATCGACGGCTTCCCTTATTATGCAGCAAAGGTGCGACAGCCGTTCGCTGTCCCACGAACTTCACGAACGAGCTTCCATGATCGATTTCGCGCGCAGGCTCTACAAACACGTGGAGGTCTTGTTCCCCATCTGTCGGAGCATCACGGGCCCCGGCCTTCGCCAGACGTTGAACTATATCCAGCAGCACACCGGAGCCATGATACGTGAGGTGCCAACGGGCACTGCCGTCCTCGATTGGGAAATTCCCAGAGAATGGTCCCCGCGTGGTGCTACGATCAGCCGATTGTCGGGGGAGGTTGTCGTCGACTTCGCCGAGCATAACCTTCATTTGCTGCAATATTCCCATGCCGTCGACGCCGTCGTTCCGGCGGATGAACTCGCGCGCCACCTTTTCAGCCTGCCGGATCAGCCAGACCTGATCCCTTATCGGACGGCCTATTACGCCGACACCTGGGGCTTCTGTGTCACCGAGCGGCAGCGCGCCGCAATGACCGACCTTGCCTACCGCGTTCGCATCGACGCGGACCTTGCACCCGGGAGCCTGAGCTACGGCGAGTTGTTCTTGCCGGGCGAGAGTGGGAAAGAAGTGCTCCTGTCGGTCCACTGCTGTCATCCCTCGCTCGCGAACGACAACCTGTCGTCGATCTCGGTCGCGATCGAACTCGCACGCGACCTCGCGGCGCGGCCGTCTCGACGCTACGGCTACCGGTTCTTGTTCGTGCCCGGGACGATCGGAGCCATCGCTTGGCTGGAGGCAAACCGCGATGCGCCGTCGCGGGTCGCGCACGGCTTGGTGCTGAGTTGCCTCGGAGATGGCGGAGCACCGACCTACAAGCGGTCCCGGCGCGGCGATGCGCCCATCGACCGCATCGTGGCTCACGTCCTCAGGAGCCGCGGCCATGGAGACCGCCTGCGCAACTTCGTCCCCTACGGCTACGACGAGCGCCAATACGGTTCGCCAGGCTTCAACCTGCCGGTTGGTTGCTTCATGAGGTCGCCCAACGGCAGCTTTCCGGAGTACCACACGTCGGCGGATAACCTGTCCTTCGTCCGTCCCGACGCCCTCGCCGAGTCCCTCGACCTGCTGAAGACGATGATTGACGTGATCGAGTGCGACCACGTCCCGATCAACCTGTCGCCATTCGGCGAACCGCAGCTCGGGCGGCGAGGGCTTTACGCTGCCATCGGAGGGCAAAGCGAGACCGTCGATGGTGATCGACGCTTCGATCAGCTCACCCTTCTCTGGGTCCTCAATCAAGCTGACGGAACCAATAGCCTGCTCGACATCGCGGACCGCGCCGAAAAGCCTTTCGGGCAGGTCGCGGCCGCGGCTGCCGCGTTGCAAGCGGCAGGGCTCCTGCGCAATCTCGAGGAGGGCGAGGCAGCACTTACTCATGGGGCGGTCGGACCACGAGATCGGTGATCTCCAAGCTTCGCGGCGCGGCGAGCGCGGCAAGGATCGTGGCCGCGAGGTCGGCGGGTGGAACGAGTGGAATACGCGCCAGCGGACGCCCCTCGGCTTTCAACACGCGAGCCTGCATGTCCGTGTCGGTCCGACCCGGAAACACGCTGAGGACGCGCACGCCCGAACCCTTGAATTCACTTCGGAGCGTCTCGCCTGCAACGCGGAGCGCGTGTTTGCTGGCCGCATAGGCCCCGAGGGCGTCCGAGTACCCCGCCGTGGAGTTGATGAGAACCACTTGGCCGCCAGCCTTCCGGAGCTGCGGCACGCAGGCGCTGGTCAACAGCATTGGAGCACACAGGTTGATCGCGAGGAGCTCTGTCCATGTCGCGGCCGACATGTCCGTCACCGGCCCAGAGTGAAACAGCCCGGCGGCGTGGACCAGTACGTCGAGCCGGTCCGGACAGGCGCGGGTCACGGCCGAAATACCCGCTTCCTCGGCGAGGTCAGCCGTCACGATTTCTGCGCTACCTCCAACGGAGGCCGCAGCCCTTCGCAAAGGCTCTTCGCGGCGGCCGACGAGTATCAGTTGCAAACCTCCTGCGGCGAGCCCACGTGCCACTTCGAGCCCGATGCGGCCGCTCGCACCAGTCACAATGGCGTGTCCTTCAAGCATATCCTGAGCCACAAGATCGGGTTCGGCCTCCAGACCGACAAACGTCCTCGTCATTGGCGCTGTCTAGTTGCAAAATCGTCCTCCTCGCGTCAGAGCGTCTATCGCAACAGCAATGCGATACCTAGTGAACTGCTTTGCCGCAAATGATAGAAGGAAAGCACGGGAAATTAAATTGTCTCTCACGAACCTTATGCAGACGAAACTCAGATGTCTATGTTATTTGTGCGTCTTTTGGAATCGCCGGTGAACTAGCCGTGCGCATAAGGAGTCATAATGAGAATTATATTGACCGGTAATATGGGTTATGTCGGACCTGTCGTAGCGCGCCACCTCAGAGCCAAGTTTCCGAAGGCAGAACTCGTCGGCTTTGACCTTGGCCTCTTCGCCCCCGCGCTCACGACCCGAGGACCTCTGCCCGAGACGGTCCTTGACGCGCAATTGTTCGGCGATGTGCGGGACCTGCCGCCAGACCTCCTGCGTGGCGTCGACGCGGTGGTTCACTTGGCGGCGATCAGCAACGATCCGATGGGACATCGCTTCGAGGCCGTGACCAGCGCGATCAATTACGAGGCGTCGGTCACGCTGGCCGAAGCCGCACAGCGGGCCGGCGTTCGCCACTTCGCCTTTGCGTCGAGTTGCAGTGTCTACGGCGCATCCGACGGATCACCCCGCCGCGAGGGAGATCCGGTTGCCCCGATGACCGCCTACGCGCGATCCAAGCTCGCGACCGAAGAGGCATTGCTGACGCTCCCGCGTGGCGACATGACCATCACCTGCCTGCGCTTTGCGACGGCCTGCGGGTTCTCTCCACGGCTGCGACTTGACCTCGTGCTGAACGACTTCGTGGCCAGCGCGCTCACCACCTCGGAGGTCACCGTCCTCAGTGACGGCACGCCATGGCGACCGCTGATCCACATCGCCGATATGGCTCGGGCGATCGAGTGGGCCATTACGCGCGACCTCGGAGATCCTCTCGTCATCAATGCGGGCAGCGATGGGTGGAACTACAGCGTCCGCGATCTTGCCGATGCGGTCGCAGCAGACATCCCGGGGGTGTCGGTCAGCATCAACTCGGACGCGCCGCCCGATCGGCGGTCTTACAAGGTCGACTTCTCGCTTTACGCTAGCCTCGCCCCAAACCACCAACCACGGTTCACGCTGAACACAACAGTCGGCGAGTTAGCCGCAGGGCTACGGTCGCTCGGCTTCGCCGACCGCGAATTTCGGCGTTCTCATCTCGTCCGGCTCCATTCGCTCACAGCCCTCATCGACGAAGGTTACTTATCGCCGGACCTGCGTTGGTCGAAGGCGCCTCGGTATGAGGACAGCGTCAGCGCTTGAACCCTCGTTCACCGCGGGTCTCGAAAACGCCGTACACACACGAAGGCGTGTCCTTATTGCCCATGTTAGATGACGCGCGGAGGTCTCAATGTTAGACATGGACAGCGACTTCGCACGCGGATTAAGAAATGTCCTGATTTAAAATCACGTATATAGCAACTATCCGAGCGGCAAGAATGTGGAGTGGAGCTTTGCTGACGAAACCTGTCGATGTGATGACGCCTGTGTATAATGCGGCTCCGTTCATCCGAGAGTCGATCGAAAGCATTCTCCGTCAGACCTATCGAAATTTACGCCTCATAGTCATCAATAATGGATCGACAGATGGAACCGAGGATGTTGTCGCCGAATTGGCAGCTAAGGATGATCGGATATTGTTTGTATCGCAGGCACACACGAGTTTGGTCGAGACGCGAAATCGACAACTTAAAATGGCCACTGGCGACTTGATCAGCTTCCAAGACGCCGACGATATTTCCGAACCCGACAGGCTGCAAAGGCAGGTAGACTACCTTAACGTGCACCCTGAATGCGTCGGCGTTTCAGGTGCTGGCCGTCACATCGACGCACAAGGCAACATCACGGGAGATATTGTGCGCTTCCGTCCCTTAGAGGATTCTGATCCGAGTTGGCTACCAGCGCGAGAACCAAACCTCTTGCCGTTCACCGTGATGCGGCGCGCGGCCGTGCAAGCAGCGGGAGGATTTCGGATGATGCATGCGGATGACACGGACCTTTATTGGCGATTGAGTCGACTTGGCTCGCTCGTGAACCTTCCTGACATCGTCGGCTCCTATCGCATACACGCCAGCAGTGACACGGGACGATCAATCGAGAAAACGCGTATCATAGCCATGATGACCCAGTTGTCGGCCCTCTCCGCTTTCCGAGCCGAACGCGGTGAACCAGAGATCGGCGTCGATCCCGCTAAAACTGCAACCTACGAATCTATCGGGTCGATGGCGGGCATCTACGAGCAAGCCTGCGAGGGCCTGAACCGTGCGGAAGCTGACCATCTTCGCCTGAAATATGCATCCAAAGCGCTTCAGCTCTGCGAGTTCCGCCATCAGTATCCTACTGTACAGGACTGTCACTTCATTCGTGGCGCCTACCAGCACTACCCGGTTGCTAACCCGGTCAACCGACAGGAACTGCGGCGCCTTGTCACCGTCATCGGCGCAAGGCTTCTCAGAAGTAAACGCGTTCGGGAAGCCTGGGCTTTGATTCCGATGCCCTACGCCGCCGAGGCAATGGCACGGGCTGCCCTGGGGCGCGTTTGATCGGGTTTGGCAAAACGGCGGCCTTGGTCACGGCCGACCGATCACGATCTCGCGGTCGAAGGCGGGAGGATGAAAGGCTGGCGTGCCGCAGATGCGTCAGAGCGTGGAGCGGCAAGATGCGGGTGACGCCGAGGGCATTGCTGGCAGGCTTGCCGTTGTGGTGCAAATACAATCTTCGAACGTCGATGTCTTTCAGACCTACTGGCCCCGAAGCCATTCATCGATAGCGCGATCCCGCTCCTTCTCGGCCAGAACAATCTTGTGTTCCGCGGCCGCGAGATCATCCGCGAGGAGCAGCCATAGAAGACACACCAGAATGCCGTCGAAAAGCAGAAAAGCGATGAAAGCTTCGAGGAGCATGCTGTCCTCTCCATGCGACACGTTGGATCCCGAACAATCTGGCGGCTGTAGACTTAACGGCACAGGTCAGCCGAGTCCACCCGGCTGCTTCCGCCCGATCATACGTCCAAGCCGTCAGAGCGCGCTTTGGACAGGATCATGCGAGACGCCGGCTCGCCCGTCTTGGAGCACCTCGGCGATAACCCCCCCCCAGTTCGATCGGCTTGAAAAACTCCCACAGCCTTTGCAAATCCGCAGACATGTTATAAGGATTCATCGTTAATTTTTTGAAAACCAGCAGAATCCATACCGCTATTTTAGCGTTTCAACAACATCCCGGCACCCGATCCGCTTGAGGTACGTAGTATGATGATGGAAGCCAATCGCTCTCAAGCTGGAATGAGTCGTCTTACACGCCGAACTTTGCTTGCACTTTCCCCATTCTTATTGGTAAAGGCAAGCAAAGTAGCGGAAGCTGCTACGTCGAATTGGCATTTTTTTGCAAATGTGAATTTTCAAGGTCTCGAGGGTGGGGATGTAGTCCCTGGTGTTATCGGAACGAACTATTTTGCTCCCGCCGCCTCCGATCTATCCTACGTCACCGCACGCACGAATGGTGCGTCACGACTGCCTTTCCGTTGGGAGAGAATGCAGCCCATTATCGGGGGCGCTCTCGATCCAACCTACATGTCTGAAATCAAGTCTGTGGCTCGCTCCGCAGCAAGTAGCGGCACTACTATAATCTTGGATTGCCACAATTATATGCATCGAACCGTCGACGGCGCAGACAGATACATCGATAATCGAGATGGCGTTTTAACACGTGCTCACTTAGCTGATCTTTGGCAGAAGATCGCCAAAACGTTTCTGAATACCCAAGGGATTAGTGGGTACGATATCATGAACGAGCCTCAGGGTCCATTTGGGAAAGACGGGTCGTCGGCGGATCTAGCGGCAGTCATGCAAGCCTCAGTCGATGCAATCAGCGCAGTAGATCGAAACAAGACTATCTTCGTCGAAGGAAACGGTTGGTCATCTGCCGAACACTGGGTGCGAAATAATTCGAGCTATCCGCTTAACGATAGATACGACAGGATTGTTTACTCGGCCCATTGCTACGCGGACTTTGACGCCTCCGGAACCCACTACGATTATGCAAGCCAAATCTCACATAATATACCTGTGACGGTACTAGCCGATCGAACTACCCCGTTTGCACAATGGTTGGAGAGCAAAAAACTCCGGGGCCACATAGGCGAGACGAATGTCGGCATAGACGATCCACTCTGGCTGGATACTCTAAATATCGGCTTGGAGTTTTGGAAGCGTCATAACTTACCTGTGAACATCTGGTTGTATGGCGCCTATTTCGGGGCGAACCCGTTTAATCTATTTCCTTATTCTGGATCCGCATCCCCGCAGTGGGGTATCATCAAAAAATATGTCTCCAAGTGACCGCGATCAAAGTTGAGCATTGTGGGATCGCGATCAGCGGAAGCGATCCGCTTCCCGGCCCAGGCAGCAGTTGATCGACAGGCAGGGTGACGGGCCGGCGACGGAAAGCGGCGGCTTTTGGACCACTGTCGGTTGCGTGCAGCTCGGTCCCGACCCGCTCGTTCGCCAACCGGGTCGGGCACCGCCGGCGGGGTTGTTGCAGTCAACGATGCCCGCTCCGAGCCATTGGCCACAAGCCTTCGCCGGCTCCTGGATATCGAGTTCGGTAGGCTCGCCGAGGCCATCCGCCGCCGCTTCCCTCGTGCTGGCTGGCGCGCCGCAACCAAGAGCTGCAGGTCGCGCTAAGAACACATCATCTGCAGGCCGACATTCGCAGCCGGGCGCAGAGGTCTTGGTAGCGTCATGACCACACTGCGCAGCTTCGCCACGATGTGAGACGGAAGAGGATTAAGCAGTCGGATCGCGGTCGCGTAGGTCAGCGCCCCCGCCACGACAGCCAGTGCAATGCCGTATCCTGCAGGAACTTCGGCCACCACGAGCCGTGCCGCGATGGCGCAGATAGCAGCCGCCGTGAGCAACTTGAGAAGGATGACGACCGGCGTCGGACACTGCAGGTCGCGGTACATATACAACAAGACTGCACCGGCCAGCATGACTTGTATGCCTCCACGCCCAAAGGCAGCCGCGACCGGCCCGAAGGCCGGTACGATGGTCAATCCCGCCACAATCGAGAGCGCTGCACCTACGACGGCGGTTCCGAGAAGAAACCGCGTTCGCTCGACCGCGATGAGGTAAATAGACGCGACCGAAGCCGTGGCGCCAAGCGCCGAAGCGGTGAGCAGGATGGTGGCGGTTGGAACAGCCGATGAGAACGCTTCACCATACATCAGCGGCAGGAGAGTCGGTGTGATGGCTGCAGTGCCCAAGCAGGCGGGAAAGACGAGAAATCCCATGAGGCTGACGCTCGTCTCGTAAACACGGCGAGCCTCTTCGGCCTCATTCCGCCCGAGATGGTCGGAGAGGCGGGGCAGAAGCGCCCCGGTCAGGAGCACCGGCCCCTGGGTGGCCAAGTTCGACATCGTCAGGCTGACGGTGAACAGGCCAACGGCGACGCTGCCCCAACTGCGCTCCAGGAAGAACACCTCCATTCGAGACGCGAAGAAAGCGCTTAACACATAGCTACCCCACGTCTCGAGCGAGAAGCGCATCACGCGTTCCCTCAGCAGGGCCGAGATGGGACCCCTTCTGCGGGGCAGACGAAGGAGCAAAAGGGCCGGCATGAGGGCGCCGAAGGCCAAAGCTGCCATTGCTCCGGTGACGCCGAAGAACGTTGCGCCCATCGCGGTTGCTAGAGTTTGCGCTAGGCAACCAGCTATTGCTACCCTCGCGAGCATACCGAAGTCCTGCAGACCCTTGATCCAGCCGGTACAGAAGTTACCTAGGCCCTGGATAAAGCCCGCGCATCCTACCAGGATCCAGAAGACCGGCGAAGTTGCATAGCCGTTGCTTGATACGAAGAGTTTGAGACTCGACGGATCGCTCAGGGCCAGCCAGATCGCGTAAAGTGCGAAACAGAGCGCGATTGATGTGATGGAAATGAGAAACGAACGATACAGGCTGTAGCTCAGCCGCTCCGCGGCGGCGATGTCGCCGCTCGCGAGCAGCTCCGGAAGAAAACGGGGCAAGCATCCTGTCAAGCCAAGGTCGGACAGGATGACGGCGACCGTTACTGCCCACGTAGCGAACGCCACTACTCCGGTCCCGCTCACTCCAAGGAGACGCGCCACCAGGATCGTGCCCAGAAATCCGCCAAAAGTTGTAAAAACTCCCGCAACTGCGTTGACCACCGAATTACGAACGAAGCTATTCGCCATAGATTTGTGATCTCCTTCGCGAACCCTCAGGTCGCAACGTACTGCTCCGCCACCTGTCGCTGTGGCGATCAAGGTGCAAAGGTGGGTCTCGATAGCCAGGACACTGACGATCAACCGTAACAGGCAATACGTGCAAGCCTCGGCGCTCTTTTAGATGTCGGCGGCGTCGATGCCTAGGGCCGAAACCTGACATATGCGAAACTACGATCAGGACACGACCCGCTCGCAACCGAACTCGCTGGACCTTTTCCGGACGGACCGGCCCGCGCTGCGCCCTGGCGGGGCGGAGCTGGCCAGGGGTGAGGACAAGCGAAGCGCGAATGAGAAACGGCAATAACATCACGGTTTGTCCGCGATTGACCGCGCGGCTGAACGCAGTCAGGCATCTGCGCCGGATCACGCCACCATCGATGATGCTGTCGAGGTTGGCATTCGCGCACGCGTCGTATTTCGTCACGATTTAGTACTCGTAGCGGGATGCTGTGTATAGAAATCATACAGCGGCTGATCTTGTTGTACCAAAGCGTGCTGCCGCCGCCAGCCGGGGCTAGCCCAAGTGCCTCGATCGAAGCGGGAGGGGACAGGGGTCGGGGGCAAGATTTGTAGGACGTCAGTTCGGCGTCGTGCGATGGCGCTTGTACTTTGGACGTTTCTCGAAGATATTTGTCTTAGAGATTTATGAAATGCGTCTTCTTTAATCGCCAAGGCTGAGGTGCTTGGTGTGACTCACGAGTGCGGACTGCCCTGTCGCCACCGGCCCGTTGGTCTCGTCGAGAAGAATGTAGAGATCTCCACGGCCGATCTTCTGCTTCAACCGCTCATATGGGCGCGCAACGAACGCGTCCCAGAAGTGGGTCCGAAACAGGACGACATGGCGGGGAGAAAAGGCTGCGGACATTCCGGAGATCCTTTTCTGGGCGACCAGGCGAGCGGATCGATGGCGCTCTAAAGGGCCATCGACGAAGGGTGCTCAACCGGTTGGTGATGGCGCGCGGCAAGCCACTTTTCCATTATGGTGAGGGTCTGGTTCACGACTTGATGCATGTCGAGGTATTGGTAAGTGCCGCAGCGTCCGATGAAGTCGAGGTGCTCGTCGGCGTCTGCGAGGGCGCGGTACGACCGGTAGCGCTCTTCGTAGCGGCCGTCTGCGGTTTTGACCGGGTAGTAGCGCTCGAGATCGTTGTCTCGGTAATCGCAGGGCTCCTCGGTCGTGCGGGTGACGAGGTCGCCGCCTCGTAGATCGTGAGCCGCAAGAAGATGCCAATAGGTGCTGCGGGTGAAGCGAGATCGATCAGTGTAGTTCACGGTCGCGCTCGGCGCCACCACGGCGTCTCGACGAACCGGCTCGTGGTAGAAGCGGATCGAGCGGTAGGGCAGCGGGCCGAAGCAAAACTCATAGTATTCGTCGATCGGGCAGCACAGGAAGCTGAAGGCGCGCCCGTTCGTCATGTCACGTTCGAAAGCACAATCGGTGGTGACCGAAATCTGCGGATGGTCCAGCATCCGGGCCATCATCGCGGTGTAACCGTCTGTTGGTAGCGCCTGGAAGGTGTCGTTGGGAAAATAGCGGTCTTCGTCGTCGAAGCGGATCGGGATACGCTTGACCACCGCGGCATCCATTTCGGCAAGGTTGAGGCCCCACATCTTCAAGGTGTAGGGCGCGAAAAAGAGTTCGGTGAGTTCGGTGCCGAGGTTCGCACGTAGGTACTCCTCGGCGTTGGCCGGCGGGCGGCCGTAATCGATGGCCTTGGAGGCGAGGAGCGCTTGTGCCGCGGCCGCATCGCGGACCGAACAGCCGAACACGACTTCAAGCGTGCGCCGGTTGATGGGCAGCGGAACGTGGGCACCGGAGCGAAGTTGTGCGGTGACGTGGTGCTCGTAGGGCGTCCAGGCGGTGAAGCGCGACAACCATTCGACCACCCGGTCGTTGCTGGTGTGAAACAGGTGCGGTCCGTAGCGATGCAGGCGCACGCCCTGCGGATCGATCTCATCGTAGGCGTTGCCGGCCACGTGGGGGCGTTTGTCAATGACGTCGACGGCGTGGCCAGCCTCAGCCAGGACGCGCGCCGCGACCGAGCCGGCGAAGCCGGCCCCGACGACTAGGATGGAAGAACTTCGCATCAGGTCAGACTTCGTCGTTCGAGGCAGGGGCGGTGCGCGGTCAGCCCGATCGTCATCAGGAGCCGACGACGTTGTCCATGGCTCACGGCAGCCGGCGTTGCAAGGCTTGCATCAGACCGCCCAGAACACAAGCCGGGCTGGGCCAACGGAGCCGAACCGCTGAACGCCGTGAGCTTCGTCC
>CAXTME010000008.1:0-8491 GCA_964245215.1 uncultured Lichenihabitans sp. | reverse complement strand
GCTGCATGAGCCGCGGCAGCGCCGAGCAGACCACGGACCTCATTTGCGGGCACAGGCCGGCCAAGCAACCATCCTTGAACGGCGTCGCAACCTTCTGCCTTGAGGCAACTGAACTGCGCCTCCGTCTCGACGCCCTCCGCCGTCGTTTCGATGTCGAGGCTGCCGGCCAATGCCACCACCGCACGCAGGACCGCCAAGGATCCGCGGTCGATCGGCAGTCCTCGCGTGAAGGACCGATCGATTTTGATCTTGTCGACCGCAAACCGTTGCAGCAGGCTCAAAGAGGAGTAACCGGTTCCGAAATCGTCCAGTGCGATCGTCACACCCAGCCGTTGCAAGCCTCGCAAGATTTGCAGGTTTTTTTCGCTCTCCTCGAGCAGCACCGTTTCGGTGATCTCAAGTTCCAATCGCCTAGGATCTAGCCCGGTCTGCGCGATGGCAGCTTCCACGCTCTCCACCAGGTCTCGTTCTTCGAACTGGCAGGGGGAAAGATTGACAGCAACCCGACAAGAGACGGGCCAGGAGGCCGCATCACGACAGGCCTGACTGACGACCCACTTCCCGATGGCTCCGATCATCCCGAGGTCTTCAGCGACTGGGATGAAGTCTCCCGGCGGAATGAGACCACGAACCGGATGCTGCCATCGGATCAGGGCTTCGAAGCCAGCTAAAGTGCCTGACTTGACGTTGATGAAGGGCTGGTAGAACAGCACGAATTGCTGGCGTTCTAGCGCGTGCATGACTTCGGCGGCCAACTCGCGTCGAGCGCGGGCTTCGACGTTCATCTGCGGATCGAAGACGCGGAAAGAACCCCGGGGGCCCGCCTTCGCGGCATAGAGCGCAGTATCGGCGTCAAGGAGCAACTGATCCGGATCCGATGATCCATCGGCAGACAACGCGACGCCGATGGAAGCGCCAATGACGATGTGCTGCCCATCGACATCATATGGCGCACTCAAGGTTTCAACCAGTCGATGCGCCAGCCCCGTGAAGGCAAGCGGGTCAGAGACCGAGCCCTGCAGCACGACGAACTCATCTCCCCCGAGCCTTGCCGCCATATCGGATGCGGATACGACACATCCTAGGCGCGAAGCAGCGGCTTTGAGCAGACCGTCCCCGACGCGGTGACCCAGAGTATCGTTCACGAGTTTGAAGCCATCGAGGTCGATGTAGTGAAGCGCCATGCAGCCTGGCTCTTTCAGCATTGCTTCCAGACGACGGTGAAGCTTCAGTCGATTGGGCAACCCGGTCAGTGTGTCGTGGTAAGCCTGATGTTCCAGGCGCGAGGCCATCAGTTGTTGTTCAGTGATGTCCTCGGAAATGCCGACGATGTAGCGCGCCGGACCATCGCCAACGCCGGTGATCGGGAGCTTTCGGGTTAGAAACGTCCGGACATCGCCGTCGCCTCGAATCAAGGTTTCGGCCGGTAGAACGAGGAGTTCGTCGCGGCGGATGACTTCAGCATCCTGTGCGGCGAAGCGATCCGCTTCGGACGGCGAGAAAACCTCTCGATCGGTCCTGCCGATGATCTCTTCGCGGTTACGCCCGACCAGGGCTTCACCTGCGCGGTTGTAGATTACGTAGCGGCCTTCGTTGTGCATGTCCTTGACGAACACCCCGACCGGGATCGATTCGACGACGCTTCGAAGGAATGCCTTCGTCTTTCGGACCTCGTCTTCGGCTCGTTGCCTGTCCGTCAGGTCTACGATGGAAACGAGGCACATCGGCTGACCGTCGATGGTCAGGGGCTTGGTATAGGGAACGACCGAGATTTCGCGACCGTCTGCCCGCAGGTGTGTCCACGACCGAAGCCCGGCGTAGTCGAACACCGATCCTTGTTGAACGAGCCGCAAGAACTCCGCGTGATCGCGTTCCGGCCTCGTGTCCAGCATCGTCATCGCGAGAAAGCGCTCGCGGGAGTGACCGTATAGCGTCAGAGCCGCGTCGTTGACCGCCTTGAACGCCAGCGTGTCTCGATGAACGACGTACAATGGTGTCGGGTTAGACTCGAACAGCAGCCGGAACGAAGCCTCTTGTTCTTTGAGGTCGGTGATGTCGCTTCTGATGCCGATGAACCAACCCTCTTTGCTCCTCCGTTCTTGTGTCCGGATCCATCTCCCGTTGGCCAAACGGTGTTCTCTGGTATGGTCCGGTTGGCTATGACGCCGAAGACGATCGGCGATCCATTCTTCTTCCCGGCCCCAGGCGTCGGCGACCAGCCCTTCAGCGACCGAAGCACGGATCAGGTCTTCGAACCGATCACCGAACGTCAAGCTGGCAGCTCTGGAGTAGAATTCTGCGAAATTGTTGTTCCAGAATACGAGACGGTCATCGGCGTCGAAAACCGCTATGGCGTCCGGCAAGGCTTGCAATGCATCTCGAAGGAGTGCGGATGCGATTGCGGTTCCGCTCTGCAAAGGTCCAGAAGCGGACATCCCGTCACCTCGCTGTGTCGCAACTGCGTCGATCAGATCAGGTAAGTTTGAAGAAGGAGTTTACGGCGCAACGCAGACTATGGTGTGTTGTCCATCTCGGGCTGCCGGCTTGCGATGTATGACAGCTCCCGTCGATCTGGCGCGAAGCCGCGCGATATTCACGGCTCTTTCCGCTTGAACGGCTTTTCGCTGAGGCTGTGGCAAGCCGGTAGATTTCTACTGACCGTCGCGGCTGAGCCGGCTGCGTTGCAGTGGATGAACCCAAGGTCACCAGAAAGCGTTAATCATACGTGCCGCCCTGGCGCTGGTACGCTGGACAAGGACGGACAAAACCTTGACTTTGTCCTGATACCGTCCCGCAGAGGGGGCACATGTTCTGGATTGTCACGTTCATCCTGTTGCTCGGCCTCGTGTTCGCTGCATTGAGGACACGCTGGCCCCGGCCTGCCGCGCCGGAGATGGAGAAGGCGCCGGTGTTGCAGGAGCCGGACTTCCTCGGAGAGCGTCGCCGGTCGAAATACAAGGTCACAAATCTTCAGAGCGGCTTTGACCAGGACCCTGAAGACTGACGGAGGTTCGGATCTTGCCAAGCCGCGCCCATTTCGATCGGGGCTGCCTTCGCGAGTTGGACGAACGAGCCGGCGGCTCCGATCTACCGTCGTTCGGCCGCGGGCCAGCCATGACGCGGCGTTTTCGAAAGGCTTGGCGTGCGCTAAAGAGGTGGCTGTCGAAGCGAACGTTCGGGGTTATCATGTCGCGTTTCGCAGCCGTGTCAGTTGTGGTCTGGCTCGCAGCGATGGTGGGCGGGCTCTCCATGGCTTGGGCACAAGACCCGGCAACGGGTGCGCCGGCGACGGGGAGCCAAGCCGCTCCGTCCGCGCAAGCCCTTCAGCGCCCGCCGTCCCTGATCTATTACGCTTTCAAGGCTGCGACAGAAGCCCGTCAGGCGCCCGACCGCGCCGCCCCCGTGGTGTTCACAATCTCGTCTGAAAGCCAAGCGCTGAAAGCCTTGGGGATGCTGTCCGGTGAAGCGCCGGATCCATGGATCAAGATCAAGTCGCCATCCGGAGCCATAGGCTTCGTCGAGCTCACCGAGTTGATCACTCCGCAACAGCTCGACGCCAAGAAACAATCGATCAAGAAGCTCAACATCTTCGAAGCCGAGCTCAACACGATGAAGCGCTCAAGCTCTTCAGTCATACCAGCAGGAATCTATACTCTTGGCGGTAGCTGTGACGCCGGAATAGATGCGCATGTCGACACGATCGCTTTTCTCAACAACAAGGTCCTGGTGTGGCAGGAGGCCGACAAGCTGCATTTCGTCCACGTTCTCGACCCGCTGGCACCGGTCGTCTATGCGATGCAGAATGACAGCAGAACCGTCGAACTCCAAGGCTTTGGTTATATAGAGATGAAGACCTTCCGATCGGAGCAGGACTCCGCTCTGATGGGTTACAAGAACAAACTGCTCTGGTTTACCGCTTCGGGCACACAGTTCGATAATTACCAGCTCTGCGATGCAGCAACGAATGAGTTCGTCCTGTCGATGCTGAGAAGCTATGCGTTGCAGCGGCCCCCCGAAGAGGTCCGCGGTAATCCGAAGAGTCCGGCTCAGTAGGATGAAGCTTCGCGCGCTGCCGCTGCTCGGCAGAACGCCTCGTCCCTTCCAATCCCGAGCCGGGCCAAAGAACACGAGGCCGGCTCGGTTGTCGGATCAGCATCATCATGCCGCTCTCTCGAACCTCACTCGCGTCCAAGATCGGGCTTGTCCTCTTAGCAGTGGTGACCGTGGCCAGTGTCACGCCGCTGGTCTCGCTCATCGCGTCCAGCGGGGTTGCGAGCGCCCTCGATTGCCCACTCGACGAGGGATCGGCCCATCCCTGCAGACTGGCCGGGACGGACATCGGTGATACACTCTATGCGGGTTTCGTGATGGGTTGGCTGATGCTCGTGACGGCTCCTGTGATGCTCGTCACGGCCCTGTTCTGGATCGTCTTCGCCCTTCGGTCGTTGCACCGTCGCCGTGCGAGGCGGATCGCGGCCGGCTGAAGGGTCACTCCACCGCGAGTTCTCTCGGAGCGTCGGTCAAAGCGACGCGGGGCACGAGCAGCGACAGCAGCAAGGTCATCACGGCGATGACGAAGATCCCCCAGAAGGTCACGTGGAGCGATTGCTGCAGCACCGACCTGACGCCGGTCGCGGCTCCGGCAAGGGCATCGGGGCGGTCCAGCAACTGCCGCAGCTGGTCGGAACTGACGGCGTGACCGCCGCCCGGGTGGGCCAGCCAATAGTTGAGAACGGTGCCGAGCACCGTGGCGCCCAGGGTCGAGCCGAGATTGCGCGAGAAGATGTTGGAGGCCGTGGCCGAGCCGCGCTGCGCCCAGGCGACGCTGTCCTGGATGATCACGATCGCGGCCGTCGACAGGAACCCCATGCCGAAGCCGATCACCAGCGAGCCGAAACCCGCCATCAGCGGCGGCGAATCGGCTCCGAGCATCACGAAAGCCAAGCCGCCGAACGGCAGCAGTGCGGCCCCGAACAACAACGTCGGCCGAAGGCCGAAGCGCATGAAGTTGCGAGCCGCCAGCGTGGCGCCGACCGGCCAGCCGAACAGCATGGTGGTGAGCGCGAAACCTGCCACCAGCGGCGATTGGCGCAGCACGCCCTGGACATACATGGGCAGGAAGGTCGTCAGTCCGGTGATCACCATGCCGGACAGCAGGGTCGCCGCATTGGCGGTTGCGATCGGTCGCTGTGCCCAAAGCGAGAAGTCGAGCATCGGGTCCTTGGCGCGTCGCTCCTGGACGACGAACAGGGCCGCCGCGACGACGAAGAGCACCGCCGGCCATAGCGTTCCCTCGCCCGAGGTGCCGGCTTCGGTCAGCGCCACCATCAGGGACGCGATGGCGATGGTGAAGAGCGCGGCTCCGGCCGTGTCGATCGAGCGGGCCTCATGTTTCACGTCCTCGTGCAGGAACGCGACGAAGCCGAGCGATGCCGCGACGCCGATCGGCACATTGATCCAGAATATCCAGGACCAACTCGCATGCTGGATGATGAGGCCGCCGCAGAGCGGCCCGAGCACTGACGAAACTCCCCACACGCTCGCGAGGTAACCCTGTATCTTGCCGCGTTCCTGGGCCGGGTAGAGATCGCCGATGATCGTGATCCCGACGGGCTGGATGGCGCCGGCCCCGACGCCCTGGATCAACCGAAACAGGATCAGCGACGGCATCGACCAGGCGAAGCCGCAAAGCACCGAGCCCACGAGAAAGACCGCGATGCCGAAGAGCAGCACGGGGCGCCGGCCATAAAGGTCCGAAAGCTTGCCGAACACCACGGTGGTCGCGGTCTGGGTAAGGAGGAAGGCCGAGAAGACCCAGGCATAGAGATGCAGGTCCCCGAGCTGGCCGGCGATCTGCGGCATGGCGGTCGAGACGATTGTCGCCTCGATGGCGATCATGAACATGGCGGCCATGACCGCGGCGAGAACGAACGCACGACGCGTCTGGGGAATTGTCGACATGGCCGCTGATGTAGGGCCGGTGGTGTCGTTTGCCTACATACGATCTGTCGCAGGACGAAGTTTTTGGCGCGCGCCGCAACGGCGCCCTACCGCTGCCCCTGACGCTCCTGGTGCCCGGCCACGGACCTCCTGGCGCCTTGCATGAGTTCCACTGGCAGTGAACACTGCCTCCTCGAATGACGCGCAGCGGGAATCCAGCATGAGTGAAAGAGCCGATGTCGTCGTTCTGGGTGCCGGGATCGTCGGAGTTTCCGCCGCGTTGCACCTGCAGGAGCGGGGCCGGGACGTCGCCGTGGTGGAACGCGAGAGCGAGGCGGGGAGGGGGACCAGCTACGGCAACGCCGGCCTGATCGAGCGATCCTCGATCTATCCCTATGCTTTCCCCCGCGACCTGCTGACGATCGCCCGCTACGCGATGAACCGTTCAACGGATGCCCACTATCACCTGTCGGCCCTGCCGGGCCTGGCCCCTTTCATGGTCCGCTATTACTTCAACTCTTCGCCGGCCGGCGTGGCGCGGATCGCGCGGGACGCACGGCCGCTGATCGAACATTCGTTGATCGAGCATGAACGGCTCATCGCGGCTGCCGGCGCCACGGGGCTGATGCGGAAGGTCGGCTGGATCAAGGCGTTTCGCACGCCGAAGAGCTTCGACAAGGGTCGGAACGATGCGGCGCGGCTGCGCGGCTATGACCTCGACATCGAAGAACTCGACCCCGCGGCCCTGGCCGAGCGCGAGCCGCACCTCGGCGAGGGCCTCATCGGGGCGCTGCATTTCCACGATCCCGGTGCCATTTCGGACCCGGGCGGCCTCGTGCAGTCCTACAACGCGCTGTTCCAGTCCCGCGGCGGCCGCTTCGTCCAAGGCGACGCCACGACGTTGGAGCAGGATTCGCGGGGTTGGCGGGTGAAGACGCTCGACGGCTGGCTCGTGGCTCGCGAGGTCGTGGTGGCGCTCGGCCCCTGGTCGGACCTCGTCTTCAAGGCGCTCGGCTACCGTCTGCCCTTCGGCATCAAGCGCGGCTACCACCAGCATTTCGGCTCCAAGGGCAATGCGGTGCTGAACCATCCGGTGCTCGACTTCGACGGCGGCTACCTCCTGGCCCCGATGGCCAGGGGCATTCGCCTCACGACGGGAGCCGAGTTCGCCCGCCGCGGTTCGCCGCCGACGCCCGTGCAACTGGCGCGGGCCCTGCCGACGGCCCGCAGTCTCTACCCGCTGGCCGATCCGGTGGAGGACAAGCCCTGGATGGGGTCGAGGCCTTGCCTGCCCGACATGCTACCGATCATCGGCCGGGCGCCTAAGCACGATGGCATCTGGTTCGACTTCGGCCACCAGCATCACGGCCTGACGCTCGGGCCCGTTTCAGGTCGCCTGTTGGCCGAGCAGATGACGGGCGAGCAGCCCTTCACCGACCCCGCGCCCTACCGCATGGAACGGTTCGGATGAGAGATCATCGCCTTGGTTCAACCGTGCGCGGCTCGCGTCGAGATAGGTGACCCTTTAGCCGATGGTCTGGAGGCGCTTGAACTGGACCCAAAAGCTTATGAGTAGTTATCGCGCTCTTCAGCTCCGTCGACAACTTCCGCAACGCCTCGGAGATGATTTCTAGCGCGGGTCACGGCGTAGAAGCTGGCACCGTAGTGGAACTGCTCGCAAGACATGCCTCCCGATGAAAAATTATGACTCTCGCGATGGCGTCGCGGATGAATGCTCGTGGAATACTAGTCTAATATTGTTGATCTTAAGCGAGAAGAACATCTACAACCGTTTTTTTCGCCGGTCGGGCTCCGGTGTCTTTCGAGGCGTTCGTCGACACTCCGGCCGTGCCTGAAGGTCGCGATGCCTCCACGGCTGGTTCAAGACGCGCCGGCCCGAAGGGTCCTGGCCTCCCATTCGGGCCGGAGGATCGACATCATCAGCATCGACCGAAACCGGCCGTCGGGCAGTCGCCTGATGTCGCGAAGCAAGCCTTCTTCGACCAGTCCCGCCCGCGCATAGGCGCGACGCGCGCGCTCGTTCTCGGCGTAGACGAGAAGCTGCAGCCGGTGCGCCGGCGTGGCATCGAAGACATGGGCCAAGGCCGCGACGAGCAGCGCGGCGCCCAGCCCCCCGCCAGGCCGCGCCACCGCGATGCGGCGAAGGTGGGCGCAGAGGTCCGGGTCGTCGAGCCGTTGCAGCATGACGAAGCCCCGGGGCGCTCCGCACGCGTCGCGCGCCACGAGATAGGACGAGCCGGGCACGGCCATCTCGGCCGCATGTTGCTCGGCGCTCCAGCGGCCCACCACGTGCTCGTAGCCTTCGCCGCGTTCGAGCGCCATGATGGCCGCAATATCGGCGAGGACTGCCGGAGCGACGTCGGTCATGGCGCGCCGAACCGGTCCCGCCAACTCGGCAGGGCGCCCGGATAGGGCAGGGCGCGTGCCTCGTAGACGCCGCGCGCCACGGCGCGGGCCAGCGTGTCGGCCGCGAGCGCGCCGATCTCGGTGAGATCGCGGGCCGTGACGGGACGGGCATTCCCCCCCGTCG
>CAXTME010000007.1:27458-102708 GCA_964245215.1 uncultured Lichenihabitans sp. | reverse complement strand
GCGCCGCCGTCGATGACGCTGATGTAATCCCACACCCGGGAACCGTCAACCCCAAAATGCGCCCGCTCCGGATGCCGACTCAGGCCAGCAAGTCGATGGCCGGGACAAGCCCGGCCAGGACGACTTCGGGCGAAGACTGAAGAAGCTCGGGTCCGCCTACCCTCTTACCGCAGGAATCGGATTGGCGCTGCGGTGCTCCAGCCGATCGCGATCCTCGAAGCCCGCCAGGACCTTGTCGAGCGTGAGCGGGTAGTCGCGGATGCGGAGACCGGTGGCGTTATGGACCGCATTGGCTACCGCCGCACCGGCCCCGCAGATCCCGAGTTCGCCGATGCCCTTGCTCTTCAACGGGTTGGATTTGTCATCGAGCTCCGGAAGGAAGATCGCGTCGACGTTCGGGACGTCGGCATGGACCGCGACATGGTATTCGGCGAGGTTGTTGTTGACAAAGGAGCCGAAGCGCGGATCGACCTCGACCGCCTCCATCAGCGCCGCCCCGATCCCGAAGATCATGCCACCGATCGCCTGCGATCGCGCCGTCTTGGCGTTGAGGATTCGTCCCGCCGTGAACACGCCCAACATGCGCCGCAGCCTGACCTCGCCTGTGTCGACATCGACACCGACCTCGGCGAAGTGAGCGCCGTAACTCTGCTGGGAGTAAAGCTTGTGCATGTCGCCGGGCTGGATGGCGCCCATGGCCTCGAGCCCGCCCGGACCCGCAAGACTCGCGAGCGTGGCCGACCGGTTCCCCGACGTGATCCGACCGTCGGCGAACACTGCCCCGGCCGTCGGCATGTTGGCCGCGGCCAGAAGCTTTTCCCGCATCGTCAAGCAGGCATCGTAGAGCGCCGAACCCGCGCTGCCGGCGCCGAAGGAGCCGCCCGAGCCCGACGACGGCGGAAAGTCCGTGTCGCCGAGTTCCATGCGGATCCTGTCGGGCGCGAGACCCAACATCTCGCCCGCGATCTGGGTGAGAATGGTGTAGGACCCCGTGCCGATGTCCGTCATGGCCATGCGAACGGTCGCGATTCCGTCTGGCCCGATCCGCAGCGACGCCTTGGCGGGCTGCAAGGGGTTGCCTCGGCTCGCAGCCGCGACGCCGAGCCCCACCAACCACTGCCCGTCGCGCACCTGTCCCGGTGTCGGATTCCGCTGTTCCCATCCGAAGAGCCGCGCTCCTTCCTGGAGGCAGGGAACCAGCTGACGTGTCGAGTAGGGCACGTGACGGGTCGGATCCTCGGTCGGCTCGTTGCGGATCCGCAACTCGATCGGATCGAGCTTCAGCGTGTCGGCGAGTTCATCCATGGCGCATTCGATCGCCAGCATGCCGACCGCTTCGCCCGGCGCCCGCATCGCGGACGCAACCGGAAGGTCCAGGGCCGAAAGCCGGTGTTTGGTCATCAGGTTCGGCGTCGCATAAAGCGAACGCGTCACGACGGCGGCCGACTCGAACGTCTCGTCGCCCGGCGTATTGCCCGACCAGGCTTCGTGGGCCACGGCCTGCAGATGGCCGTCGCGGTCGGCCGCGAGCCGGATCCGCTGGATCGTCGCCGCGCGGTGCGTCGTCGCGTGGAAGACCTGCTGGCGCGTGAGGGCCAGCTTGACCGGACGGCCCACGACCTTGGACGCAAGCGCCGCCAAGATGGCATCCGGCTGCGGTGTCAGCTTGGCCCCGAAGCCACCCCCGACATAGCGGCTGACGATGCGGATGTTGTCCTTGGGGATCGCCAGTACGGAGGCCAGGATGTCCTGGCCCCGATTCGGCATCTGGTTCGCCGTGAACAGGATGAGGTTGGCACGGCGCCAGTAGGCCAATGTCGCATGCGGCTCCATCATGGCATGGGTCTGGTCTGGCGTCGTGTAGGTGACATCGAGCTTTACGGGTGCCGCCGCGAAAGCCGCCTCCGCATCGCCGGTGGCGGTATCGGTCTGGTTGTCACCCCGCGCCTTCGGTACGAAAGCCCTGTCCTTGGCGCTTGCCAGGTCGACGGTGATCGCCTCGGGCGCGTAACCGACGACAACCGCTGCGGCGGCCGCTCGTGATTGCTCGAAGGTCTCGGCCACCACGACCGCGACAGCCTGCCCGTAATGGTCGATGGCGTCGTCGGCCAGTTCCGGGCTGACCTGCTGGCTTTTCTTGCCCTGCTTCGGCGCGTTGCGGAACGTGACGACCGAGACCACGCCGGGCATACGCTCCGCGGTTCCCGTGTCGAGAGACGCGATGCGGCCCTTGGCGATCGTGGACGGGACGAGATAGCCGTAAAGGATGCCGTCGGGCTCGCGATATTCGTACGCGTACGTGGCGGTGCCGGTCACTTTGGGGGGACCGTCGACGCGATCGAGGGGTTGGCCCACGAGCCCGTTCGAGGGTCTGTCGAGTGGCGTCGCACCGATGGGAGCCGTCATGTCCATGGGATGCTCCTCAGGCCTTGATGGCGTCGGCCACGACGGCTCGCAGGGTGCGGCGCGTCAGGGGGATCTTGAAGTCGTTGCTGCCGAAGCCGCGAGCGCCCCGCAAGACCTCATCGGCCGCCTCCTCGATGGCGGACGGCCCCTTGCCTTGCACGAGGGCCGCTTCGGCGGAGCCGACCCGCCAGGGCTTCAGCGCGAGACCGCCGAACGCCATGCGGGCCGCCGTGACGGATCCGTCCGGCGCTGCGTCGATGACGGCCGCGACCGATACGAGTGCGAACGCATAGGAGGCCCGATCCCGGACCTTGCGGTAGAAATGACGGCCAGGAACCGGTTTCGGCAACGTAACGGCGGCGATCAGCTCACCCTTGTGCAGGGTCGTTTCGATCTCCGGGCTGGACCCCGGCAAGCGGTGCAGGTCGGCGATGGGGATCGACCGCGTCGCACCGCCGGGCTGCACGGTTTCGACCGTCGCGTCCAAGGCCCGCATGGCGACCGCCATGTCGGACGGGTGAGTCGCGATACAGGCGTCGCTCGCGCCGAGGATCGCATGGATGCGGTTGAACCCTCCGAGCGCCGCGCAGCCCGAGCCGGGCTCCCGCTTGTTGCACGGCTTCGCCGTATCGTAGAAATAGTAGCAGCGGGTGCGCTGCAGCAGGTTCCCTGCCGTCGTCGCCTTGTTGCGCAACTGCCCCGTCGCGCCCGACAGCAAGGCACGGCTCAGGACCGCATAATCCTTGCGGACCCGCATGTCGGCCGCGAGGTCGCTGTTGCGCACCGAAGCCCCGATCCGCAAGCCTCCATCCGGCGTCGCCTCGATCCGATCGAGCCCGAGCCGGTTCACGTCGACGAGATGCGACGGCGTCTCGATCTGGAGCTTCATGAGATCGAGAAGATTGGTGCCGCCGCCGATGAATTTGGCGCCCTCGCGTCCGGCGACCGCAGTGGCCGCGGACGCCTGGTCGACGGCGCGCTCGTAGGTGAACTCCTTCACAGCGTGCCTCCTTGATCGGCCGCGATGCCGCCCGCATCCTTGATGGCGGCCAGGATGTTCGGATAGGCCGAGCAACGGCAGATGTTGCCGCTCATGCGCTCGCGGATCTCGGCATCGGAGAGCGGAACGTCCGCCGTGAGATCGCCCGTGACGACGCTCGGGAAGCCCGCCTTGTGCTCGGCCAGCATGCCGGCCGAAGAGCAGATCTGGCCCGGCGTGCAGTAGCCGCATTGGAACCCATCGTGGTGCACGAAGGCGGCCTGCAACGGATGAAGCTGATCACCTTTGGCGAAACCCTCGATCGTCGTCACTCGATCCCCCACGTGCATCACGGCGAGGGAGAGACACGCGTTGATCCGGCGCCCGTCTACCAAGACGGTGCAGGCGCCGCATTGGCCGTGATCGCACCCCTTCTTCGAACCGGTAAGGCCGACATGCTCGCGCAGAGCGTCGAGCAGGGTCGTGCGCGGATCGAGCGACAATGAATGATCGGTCCCGTTGATCGACAGCGTCACCGGGACTTCGACAGAGCCTAAATCGGTTCCGAGTGGCGCCGGGGTGTCTGCCGCGCGGGCGGCTCCGGGTGCGACGAAGCCGGTCACGGCCAGCGCGGCCGTGCCTTCCAGCACGATGCGCCGCGAGACCCGAAAGGGTTCGGTCGGATCGGTCATCATGAACCTCAACTCTCCCGCGTGACGGCGGATTTGGTGGCCGGCGACGCGGCCAATCACGGTCCGCGTGACGGCGGCCGTTCCCGATGCCCCAACGCCGCGACGTCTGGTCCGGGTTCATGCTGCGGCGATCCGGACGCATCGGGGGTCGTAAAAACGAATTTAGTTTTCAAAATTTAAGTCGAGGCCGGCGCTCGGCATCTCCTTTGGCCACGATCCGGCTTGTGCCTTCCGATCGCCGCGGAGTTCGATCGGAAGCCTCTCCTCTTGCAAACGGGTCCGCGGCAGCGCGATTTCCGTGAAAACCCTCGCCGTGCTACGTGGCCGGGCCGGACACCTCCGATCCGGCCTGCGGCTTCCGGGGATCCCATGGATCGTGTCATCGTGGTGGACCACCCGCTCGTGCAGCACAAGCTGACGCTGATGCGAATGGAGCAGCGCTCGACCAAGGGCTTTCGGCAATTGCTGAACGAAATCGGCATGCTGCTCTGCTACGAGGTCACGCGCGACCTGCCGACCGAGAGCGTCGAGATCCGGACGCCGCTCGTGACCATGATGGCACCGCGTATCGCCGGCAAGAAGCTCGTCCTCGCGCCGATCCTCCGGGCCGGAGTCGGCTTCCTCGATGGCATGCTCGACCTCGTGCCGTCGGCCCGCGTGGCGCATATCGGCCTCTACCGCGATCCCGTGACGCTCGAGGCGGTCGAATATTACTTCAAGGCGCCGACCGATATCGCGGAGCGGCTGACCATCGTCATGGATCCCATGCTGGCGACGGCGAACTCGGCCATTGCGGCGATCGGCCTTTTGAAGAAGCGTGGCGCCCAGGACCTTCGCTTCGTCTGTCTTCTGGCGGCGCCCGAGGGCGTGGCGAAGCTCCGAGAGGCGCATCCGGACGTCTCGATCTGGACTGCGGCGATCGACGAGAAGCTCAACGATCACGGCTACATCGTGCCGGGCCTCGGCGATGCGGGCGACCGGATGTTCGGAACGAAATAGAACG
Organism: uncultured Lichenihabitans sp.; assembly: GCA_964245215.1. Classification (GTDB taxonomy): domain Bacteria; phylum Pseudomonadota; class Alphaproteobacteria; order Rhizobiales; family Beijerinckiaceae; genus Lichenihabitans. The sequence goes on along the minus strand of CAXTME010000007.1, from coordinate 97,628 downwards.
GCTCCGGAGAACACCGGTATGGAGAGGCTGTCGGCCGCGCAGGCTCGCCGCATCGCACTCGGCGCCCAGGGATTCGGCCGAGCTCGGCCGGAACGACGGGTGGATGCCGGCCACCTCGGACGCACGCTCGACCGGCTCGCACTGCACCAGATCGACAGCGTCAACGTTCTGGTGCGGGCCCATTACCTTCCGGCCTTCTCGCGGCTCGGCCCGTATGATCGCGCGCTGATCGACCGCGCCGCCTGGGGCCGCAAAAGCCAACGGCGCCTGTTCGAATATTGGGCTCACGAAGCCTCTCTGCTCCCTGTCGAGCTCTATCCGCTGTTCCGCTGGCGCATGGCGCGGGCAGAGCGCGGCGACGCCGGATACGCGGGCCTGCGCTGTTTTGCGAAAGAAGACCGTGCCGCCGCCGACGCCGTGCTGTCGAGGATCGTGGCCGAAGGTCCCCTGTCGGCTTCGGCTTTCGAAAACGGACGAGGACAGGGTGGTTGGTGGGGCTGGGGCGACACGAAGCGAGCGCTCGAATGGCTCTTCTGGGCCGGTCTGATCACGACAGCAACGCGCCGTAACAGCTTTGAGCGGGTCTACGATCTGCCCGAACGAGTCTTGCCGCCTGCCGTATTGGCCCTTCCGACACCGCCGGAGGACGAGGCGCATCGTGCGCTTCTCGACATCGCGGCCCGCGCTCTCGGGGTCGCCACGACGGGTGATCTTCGTGATTATTTTCGTCTCGGGCCCGACGATGCCCGGACGGGGATCGCGACGCTCGTCGAACTTGGCCGTTTAATCCCGGTCGAGGTCGAAGGCTGGAACCGGCCTGCCTATCTGCATTCCGAAGCCGGTGTGCCGCGCCGCATCGTGGCGCGAGCCCTGTTGGCGCCCTTCGACCCTCTGGTGTGGGAGAGGGCCAGAACGGAACGGATCTTCGGGTTCCGCTACAGGATCGAAATCTACGTCCCGGCCGAGAAAAGACTGCACGGCTACTACGTGCTCCCCTTCCTCTTGGGCGAACGCCTCGTGGCGAGGGTCGACCTCAAAGCCGACCGCGCAACAGGACGGCTCATGGTGCGCAGGATTCACAAGGAAATCGACGCGCCACCGGAAACGGACGACGCTCTGCTGGAGCAACTCGGAGCCATGGCCACGTGGTTGGCGCTAGGCGAAGTCGCGATACAGTCTGAAAAAGCCTGATGAAAGGCTTGGGACGGTCCGGGATGGCCGAAACAAGCACCGCTGACCGAGATCACTTGACGCAAGAGGTCAGCTTCGGAGTGCTCCGATCGCGTTGGTTTCCGCGTGCATGGTCGTCAGGGTCGGCAGGAGCACGATATCCCTTTTGGCGTCGAGCGGATGTGCGCCGAAGGTCAAGGCTGCCGAGACGATGCCCACTGCAAGCACGACGACGACGGACAGGGACAGCTTGAGTTGGCGCCGGGCCTCACTGGCCTCGAGACCATATGCAAAGCCGCTACTCTGCGGGGAAGACGACATTTTCGTAATCATGACACTGGCCTCAGCATTCGCTACGACGAGTTCGATTTCGCTGAATGCAACGCATCGTCGAGCGGCAAGTTCCGGGATGCACGATCAGAAAGTCAGATCCTTGGCCGCAACCGGCCGAGCGCGGGTACGGGGTACGGCAGCCGGACGGCGTGGACATCTTGGCCCGCCCTGCGGGAGTTGCGGCTTGGCGACACCTTCCGTATGATGAAGTCCGTTTCCGGTTCATGATCAGCGATGCCCCAGCCCTTCATCTCGTCAAACACCTCCTCTTCGCCTGCGGCCACGCAAGCCGCTGGAGGATCGCAGTTGCACGGATGTCCAGTGCATGACCTCCGGACCAAACTCCGTCGGTCAGGTCTGCGGCCCACCCGTCAACGTGTCGCATTGGGCTGGTTGCTGTTCGCGAAGGGCGACCGCCACATCACGGCCGAAAAGCTTTACGAGGAAGCTACGGGCGCCCGTGTCGCGATTTCGCTCGCTACGGTCTACAATACCCTGCACCAGTTCACCGAAGCTGGGTTGCTGCGGGAGATCGCCGTCGACGGATCGAAAACCTACTTCGACACTAACCTCTCAAATCATCATCACTTCTTGATCGAGGAGACGAATGCTCTCCTGGACATCCCCGGATCACATATCGAGGTGAGCGCGCTACCCGATGCTCCGGCCGGAATGGAGATCGACAGGGTCGACGTCATCATCCGGTTGCGTCGCAAGTAAGAAGACAGTCGACTGCGCGGTTGACAAGGTACCGGCCGCTCTCTGTGGGCTGAGCCAAAGTCTTCTGTCGACAGTGAGCGGCAGACGCAACCCGATCCTCGTTGCTGAATAATCTCATGATTGTGGCCGGGCGCCCGAATGTCTTTTGGCCCGCAGGCACCGAAGACACGAAGTGTCATGTGACCGAACATCTTGGGCCGAGGGTGCAAGATCCGATCATTAGAAAACGCTCCTATTACGCTCAGCCGTGCCGGTTTGATCGCCAAGGCACGGCAACTACTACGATGATTTGTCGAGTTGCGAAGTATTGACCGAACGGGACGTCAGTCGATCAAGCTCGATCTACCTCCTTCGCCCCACGCAGCCTGACTCTCACCGGTCGAGGCCGAAATGCCGATCCGCGGCCTTGGATCGACTGCGGGTTCACGGCTTCACCGACCCGTATCCGACCGTAGCCATGTCGAGTCCGGATTTGACCTTGGGCATCGACACCGTGCAAAAGCAATTGTGGCGTTTGCACGACTCGACGGCACGCGCTCTTTCATGTTTCGATGAGGATGGCACAGGCCGCCTCGCGGCACAGGCCGAAACCTCACCAGGGCAATGTGAATGATCTACAATGGTGCTGCGGTTCGCGAACAACTCGCAGGCTTGCGCGATGCTCTCATGGCAGCAAAAGCGCGTACGGAACTCGATCCATTCGACGACGCTATGTTTAACGCCATCCATTACATGCTTGACTTATCGGATTCACATAGCACTGCTGTAGAAAATCTGGTGAAAACAGTCAAGAAGATGGAACGCAAGGCCCGGTGACGTTCGAATTTCATTTCGACACTCACAATGTTAATATTGCTAAAGCCTTACACAGCGATCTCGATGATTGTGCCCGCGTTCCCGAGAGCGCGAAAGACGCTGTGCTCCGGCAGGACAACCGAAGCGACGACGCCGAACCATCCTCTCGAAGACTTTCAACGACCGGCGATCTGCTGGATCAGCGGCATCCGTTTCGATCTATAGCTCTATGCCTTAAGGAAGCCCGGACGGGCGCCGGCCTCTCCGCCGACGAACAGTCTAGAGCACGATGCCGAAAGCCGGCTCGTATCGACCTAAGGCATGAACGTCATCGCTCTCAAGAAGATAGAGCATGATGTCACCCTGGAACCCGTGCCGACCTTTCGGCATCAGGCCCTAGTGCTCGAACGGAAAGTAGCTTTCCGTTCGAGACGAATCGGTGCACTGCCTCCAAGCTGGTGGGCCGACAAGTCCAAACAGATGAATCATCCGTTCGGGTCGGGCCACAAGCGCTGGCGGGAGCTTCGCCTTGCGCTCGCCATGCTCACGCATTACCACACGGTTCAGCGTCGCAAACGGCGTGCGGGGTCGCGGGCGCCGCCCGGTGGGCTGCCTCGCAGGATGGTTCGTCGGAGCGGCTCCGAGGCGCTGAATGAACCGGCCGGCGCGGGATTGGAGCTTTCCAGCCGCGCGTCGCGCAGGCTAGTCTTCCGTTCTCTTCCAGTTCCGGTGCCGTGCGTCGCTTCATCCTCCTGCTCGCTCTCGCTCTGTCCTGCCTGGTCCTGTGCGAGCCTGCTCGTGCGGTCGAAGCCGTGCGGGTCTCGCTGGACAGCACGGCGATCGACCTCACTCCCGTCGTCGAGCGGTTTACCGGACAGGGCGACCGCATCCAGATCTCCACGGCCCCCGGCGCCGACGGCATCGTGCGGCGCATCGAGGTCGGGGCCAAGCAGAGCGGCACCAAGCCGAACTGGATCGTCTTCGCGCTGACCAACGATACGGACGAGCAGATCGAACGGTTGCTGGTCGCACCGCATTTTCGGCTGGTGGGCTCCGGATTGATCTGGCCGGATCTCGGCGCCGTTCGGCTGTCGGCCATTACGGCGAGCCAGGGTTTTCCGCCCGAACTCCAGGACGACGCCGCCGCCGACGTGTTCCGGGTGACGCTCGATCCGGGTGCGACCGTCACCTATGTGGCCGAGCTGCGTACCCCCAATCTGCCGCAGCTCTATCTCTGGGCTCCCGACGCCTACAAGGACCAGATCACCAATCTCACGCTTTACAAAGGCATCGTGATCGGTATCGCCGGCCTGATGGCGCTGTTTCTCACCATCGTGTTCGTGGTGCGGGGCGCCGTCATTTTTCCGGCATCGGCGGCGTTGGCCTGGGCGGTCCTGGCTTACGTGTGCATCGAGTTCGGCTTCTGGCACCGGCTCTTCGCCGTGGGAGGCGACGCCGATCGGGTCTCGCGCGCCGTCGCCGAAGCGGTTCTGGCCGCCACCCTCTTCGTGTTCCTGTTCGCCTATCTGCATCTCAACCGCTGGCATGTCCGCTACGGTCATATCGGGGCCGCCTGGATCGTGTTCCTGGCGGCCCTGGTCGGCTTCGCGCTCTACGATGCGCCGGTGGCGGCCGGCGTCGCGCGCATCATGCTGGCCACGGTGGCAGGCACCGGGCTGATCCTGGTGATCTATCTATCCATCCACGGCTACGATCGTGCCGTGATGCTGATCCCGACATGGTTCCTCATGTCGACCTGGGTGACGGCGGCGGGCCTGACCGTGACGGGTGTCCTGTCGAACGACCTCGTTTCGCCGGCCCTGATGGGCGGCCTCGTGCTGCTCGTCATGCTGATCGGCTTCACCATCATGCAGAACGCGTTCGCAGGCAGCGGGCTCGGGCACGGCACCGTCTCGGATTCAGATCGCAAGGCACTGGCGCTGACGGGGTCCGGCGACATCATCTTCGATTGGGACGTCGATGCCGACCGGGTCTACGTCAGTCCCGAAATCGAAATGCAGCTGGGCCTCCGCCGCGGCAGCCTCGAAGGCCCGGCCGCCGGCTGGTTCGACCTCCTCCACAGTTCCGACCGCGAACGCTACCGGGCCTCGCTCGACACGGTGCTCGAGCAGCGCTGCGGCCGCATCTCGCATTTCTTTCGCCTGCGGGCCGCGGACGGACACTATTTCTGGTTCGCCCTCAAGGCGCGGCCCGTGGTGGGGACCGATGGCGAGGTGATCCGCATCGTCGGGACTCTGTCGGACGTCACCGACAGCAAGGTCGCCGAGGAGCGCCTGCTGCACGACGCCGTTCACGACAATCTTACCGGTCTCCCCAACCGCGAACTCTTTTTCGACCGGCTCGACGCCGCCCTGACCATGGGGGCCGGGCCGGGTGCGGTGAGACCGACCGTGATCACGCTCGATGTCGACCGGTTCAAACACGTCAACGAGCAGGTCGGCCCCTCGATCGGCGATTCCATCCTGCTGACCTTGGCCCGCCGCCTCGGCCGGCTGCTGCGCCAGCAGGACACGATGGCACGGATCGGCGGCGACCAGTTCGCCTTCATCATCATGTCGGAGCAGCAGCCCGATGCCGTGATGGAGCTCGCCGACACGCTCCGCCGGACGCTCGCGACCCCGATCACGTTCGGGGATCACGAGATCGCCCTTACCTGCTCGGCCGGCCTCGCGCCCTTCGATCCGAGCGTGCACGCCAAGCGCGAGACGATGCTGCAGGACGCCGAGGTCGCCATGACCCATGCGAAGCGCGCGGGAGGCGACCGGATCGAACAGTTCCGCCCTTCCATGCGCGCCGTGAGATCGGATCGGGTCACGCTCGAGACCGACCTTCGCCGCGCCATCGAGCGCGACGAGCTGAAGGTGCATTTCCAGCCGATCGTGCGGCTCGAGGACCGAACCATCGCGGGCTTCGAGGCCTTGCTGCGTTGGAGCCATCCGCGGCTCGGCGCCGTACCGCCGGCGGATTTCATCCCGGTCGCCGAGCAGACCGGGCTCATCGTCGACCTCGGCCTCTTCGCCCTCGACCGGACGGCGCGGGAACTCGCGGCCTGGCAACAGGCGCTCGACGTCCAACCGCCGATCTTCGCCAGCGTGAACGTCTCGTCGCGCCAGCTCCTGCGTCACGATCTCCTGGGCGACGTCAAATCGGTCCTTGCCCGATCGGGGGTCCTGCGTAACTCCCTGAAGCTCGAGCTCACCGAGAGCCTGATCATGGAGAACCCCGAATATGCGGCTCAGATGCTGAGCCGCATCAAGGATCTCGGGGCGGGCCTGTCGCTCGACGACTTCGGCACCGGCTATTCGTCGCTGTCCTATCTGCAGCGATTCCCGTTCGATACGATCAAGATCGACCAGAGCTTCGTTCGGCACAACGGCAAGGGCAGCCGGCCCATCATCCTGCGCTCCATCGTCAGCCTCGCCCACGACCTCGGCATGGAGGTCGTCGCGGAAGGCGCGGAATCGGAAAGCGACGTGATCGAGCTGTCGCAACTCGGCTGCGAGTACGCGCAAGGCTACGCTTTCGGCCAAGCCATCAGTGCCGCGGATGCACGGCGGCTCGTCGGCGCCGCAAGCGAAGCCGCCTGATCGAGCCGCCCATGACGGCTGCCGAAGCTCCCACGATCGCGGCCGGCATCGTGAGTTTCAAGCCCGACGCGGAGCTGCTGCTGGCCCTCGTCGATACGCTGAGCCGCGATGTCGAACGCATCTACCTTTTCAACAACGCCGTCCTCGATCCGGCTCTGATCCTGGTGCTCGGCGACTATCCGACCCTCGTCGCGATCGATGCCGAGAGCAATCTCGGCGTCGGCGTGGGTCTGAACTTCATCGCCCTCGCGGCGAGCCGCGACGGCTTCGAACGTCTGGTGCTGTTCGATCAGGACTCGCGCGCCTGGCCGGGCCTCGTCGGCCAGCTCTCCTTCGCCTTCGATCGGCTCACAGCGCTACGGCGAACGCCCGCCGTGATCGGGCCGAGACTGATCGCACCGCGCGACGGGGTTGCCACATCCGCGAACGCCTCGAAGGCGCCGCGGTACCGTCTGCGGCGGGGTGTCTCGCCCGACGACGGCGTCATTCCGGTCGACTTCGTGCCGACGTCGGGCTCCCTGTTCAACTTGCGGCTGCTGCGCGAGACCGGCCTGTTCAGGGCCGATTTTTTCATCGACGTCATCGACGTCGAATGGTGTTCCAGGGCCTGGAGCCGCGGCTTGTCCTGCTGGCTGGCCGGAGACGTGCCGATGGAGCATACGGTCGGAACGGGTGTCATCCCGCTCGGCTTCGGGCTGACCATGCCGAACCAGCGACCGTTCCGGATGTACACCTACATCCGCAACACGCTCTACGCCTTTCGGCTGCGGCACATGCCGCTTCGTTGGAAGATGAGGCAGGCCCTCTATCTTCCGCTACAGATGCTGGGTTATGCGCGGCACCACGGCTTCGGCCGCCACGCCAATCGACCGCTGAGTTCAGGGTTGAAAGACGGGCTGAGGGGTCGCCTGGGGGTACCGCCACCAGAAGCCGGCTTCTGATACTAACGGCGAAAGTTCTCACCCAACCTCATGCTGAGTCGACCCGCAGGGCCGAGTCGAAGCACGCAGGGTCTGCGGCGAGGGCTCTGGAGCGTCCTTCGACACGACCGCGTTCCGCGGCCGGCTCAGGACGAGGCGCGTGTGGTTTGACATCGGGGCATGCGCCTGAAGCGTGGGAGACGACGGCTCGCCATGCCGAGCCGGTCTTCGATCAATCCTCGTCGTCGTCCTCGCCGAAGAGTTCCACCATCTGCCGGCAGAATTCAGGAAGGTCGTCGGGTTTGCGGGACGTGACGATGAGACCATCGCGCACACAGACTTCGTCGACCCACTCGCCTCCGGCATTCTCGATATCGGTGCGCAGCGATGGCCAGGACGTCAGCTGAATACCGTCGACCGCATCGGCCTCGACCAGGAGCCAGGGACCATGGCAGATGGCCGCGATGGGTTTGTCGTTGTCGACGAAGTGCTGCACGAATTCGACGGCCTCCGGAATGATCCGGAGCTTGTCGGGGTTCGTCGTTCCGCCGGGCAACACCAACGCATCGAAAATATCGACGTCGACCGACAGATCGAAATCGACCGGGATCTTGTCGCCCGGGTTCACATCCTGGTTCATGGCCTGAATGGTACCCTTCTTGGGCGCCACGACCTTCACGTCGGCATTCGCGGCTTTCAGCGCCTTCATGGGTTCGGTGAGTTCGATCTGCTCGACGCCGTCGGTCGCCAGGATCGCGACTTGGAGGCCTTCAAGATCGGTAGGCATGCTGTCACTCGCTGTTGATGCGGCGGACTGGTCCACCGGGCGTGTGTAACGCCGTGCCGCCGATCTACGATCCGGCCAAAGCCGAAGAGCACGAGAACAGCGCTCCGGCGATCAGCTTTGCTGGATCTCGACCTGGTCGGGGTAGAACGCGAGGTGACCCGCGATCGCCGAAACGCCGGGAAGCGGCGTCTCGTAGGTCCATACAGCATTTTGCGCTTCGCGGCCTTCGGCCTTCAACGTGAAATAGCTGGCTTCGCCCTTGAACGGGCAATGCGTGTGACGTGTCGTCGGCTCGAACGCCGACATGACGGCGTCCTCGCGCGGCAGGTAGAGCACGGGCCGCATCGTCCCTTCCGTAAGGGTCAGAGCACGCGTCGTATCGACCACCACCTGGCCGGCGAAGTGCACCTGAACCCGCCCCTGTCGCGGCGCGATGACGATCTCATGAGGGTTTTCGTTGGTCATTGAAAGTTTCCTCGCTGCCGTGCGGGCGCCGGACATCCGGCCGCGGCCCATACGTAAGGTGTCGTGGCGCGAAAGGGAGGCCCAAGGTCGGCTGATTGAGGGCGCGCCTCGCCTAATGTGCGGCCTTGTCGATTTCGGCTTCGAGGATCGCGATGTTATCGGGCGTGACCGGTCCGATCAGCTTATACGCGATCGTGCCATCCCCCTTGACCACGAAGGTCTCCGGCACGCCGTAGACCCCGAAGTCGATCGCCGCCCGCCCCGTCCGGTCGTCGCCGACGGCATTGTAGGGATCACCCTTGGTGCCGAGATAGCGCCGGGCGTCTTCGGCCTTGTCCTTGTAGACGATGCCGTCGAGCGTCACCCCGAGATCCTGCAGTTGCGGGGCCTTGGCCAGCATCATGAGGAGTTCGTGCTCGTCGTGGCATTCGGCGCACCAGGATGCGAACACGTTGACCAACGTCACGTGACCCGAGCGGAGCGCCCCACTGTCCAATCCGCCCGGCACCGACGAACCAGGGGCAGCATCGCGTCCTGCCAGCGGCGGCAGGGTGAAATCGGGGACCGCGTGACCGATCAGCGGAGAGGGGATCCGCGAAGGATCGCCACTTCCCAGGCGGCCGTACAACAACACCGATAGAGCAGCGAAGACGACGAGCGGCAGGATTACCAGAAGCCGGCGCGGCGAGGACGCCTGCGTGGGCCCGCTCGCTTCGGGGATATGGTCTGAAGCACTCACCGGGGTCGGTTCCTCTCACCGGTCCGGCCTGAGGTCGCGGCGGCGCCTCGGCGCGGATCGAGCCTGTCGAGGGCTCGCCTCAAGCCCCGCCCATCCATCACGACCGCCGCCACCATGCCGACCATCGCGACAGCCGTGACGGCGTAAGCCGCCAGGATGAAGCCGATATGGGGCACGGCCATCATGAGAGCGCCTCGGCGGGTGTCATGCGGGATACGGGCTCGCGGTCGGCGGCGGCCGCCAGCATCAAGCGGCGCAGGCGGCGGCGCAGGACCTCGTTGCGGATCGACGCCAGATGCAGGGTCGTGAAGATCGCGGTGAACGACACCGCCATGATCAGCAACGGAACGAGCATCGATTTGTCGATCGTCGGGCCCCCCATGCGGAACACCGAGGCCGGTTGATGCAAGGTATTCCACCAATCGACCGAGAACTTGACGATCGGCAGGTTGATAGAGCCCACGAGCGTCAGAATCGAGGCGGCGCGCGCCGCGCGTCCCGGCTCCTCGATCGTGTGCCAGAGCGCCAGCAGCCCGAGATAGGTGATGAACAGGACCAGCATCGAGGTCAGGCGGGCATCCCAAACCCAGTAGGTACCCCACATCGGCTTGCCCCACAGCGAACCCGTTACGAGGCAGATGAAGGTGAAGCCGGCTCCCAGCGGAACTGCGGCCTTCTGGGCCGCTTCCGCCAAGGGATGGCGCCAGACCAGGGTCCCCAGCGCCGCGGCCGTCATTACCACGTAGGCGAGGCTCGCCACCCAGGCGGCAGGAACGTGGATGAACATGATCTTGACGGTCTCGCCCTGCTGGTAGTCGGCGGGGGAGAACATCGCCAGGGTCAGCCCGACCACGAGGCTCAAGACCGAAAGCCCCACCAACCACGGCAGGACACGGCCCGACAAACGCATGAAAGTCTGGGGATTGGCGAGAACGTACATGACCGATCGCCCGGCTTCGAGGAATTTGCAGCGCGCCGTTCCGTTCCCTGTCGCGCCGCCATGATCCTTGTTCTAGCGCAAGTTCCGCGGGTTCAGAAGCGATTGCCGACGGACCGACGGTCGCGGCGCTTCAGTTCTCGCTGGGACGTCCGCTACTCGGGCCCGCGGGCGAAAGCAGCCCGCAGGTCACGCTCCGCGTCCTTGAGGTGCGCCCGCATCGCCTGAGCGGCCGCGCGGCTGTCGCCTGCGCTCACGGCATCGTGGATCGCCTGGTGGGCGGACAGCGTCGCCGCGTGGGTCTGGCCGCGAATCGCCCGCCCCCGCGTCGACATGCGGAACGAATCCGCCAGGGGAGCCGACATCGCCTCGAGAAAGAGCGCCAGCATGCGGTTACCGCTCGACAGCGCCAGGGCCTCGTGGAAGCCGACATCGGCGCGATTGAAGGCCTGCTCGGCTATTCCGCGATCCTGGCCGGTCTCGATGTCGCCCACCGCCTGCCGCATGCCGAGAAGCGCTCCCGCGATGGCGGCCAGTCCGGCCCGGCTGGCGCGCTTGGCCGCCAGGGAGGCCGACTGCACCTCCAGCGCCTGCCGCACCTCCATCAGATCGAAGAAGGATTTCGCGTCGTGCTGCGTCGCGATGGCCAGCAGGTCGCCGAAGGCCGCGCCGTCGGGCTTGCGGACGACCGCCCGTCGGCCGCGCGCCACCTCCAGGAGCCCGCGCCCGGCCAGCACCTTGACGGCCTCCCGGACGGTCAATCGGCTCACCGCGTAAGTGCCGGCGAGGTCGGCTTCGCTCGGCAGGCGAGCGCCGGGCGAAAGTTCGGCACGGATCGTCCCGGTGAGCCCGGCCACCACGCGGTCGACCAGCGGCCGCTCGTCCGATCTTTGCGTCGCAATGCCGTGATCCATGACCAAACATATCAGACAGGTTGGTTCGATCAAGAGCGGGTATTCCACGCTACGATGGCGGGTTCGTAGCTGTTTCGCCAATAGACGAACAAAGCCACTTTACAGATTTGTCTGACTTCTTCATCTTCCATACCGCAACGACTCTCGCGAAGAGAGCGCGCCAAATGGGAGGGGATCATGGAAGGTTCAGCATCGCGCATCGCTGTGGCGTGTCTGGCCGGCACCCTGTGTCTGGGAGGGGTCACGGCCGCACGGGCGACGGACCCCACCGCGAAGTGGTGCGAGGGCGTGCGGATCGCAGCATTCCCGGGCGGCCCCCAGGGCGGCGTGTTCGCCAACAACGTCTACAACGGGTTCAAGCAGGCGGAGCTCGATCTCGGTCCGAAGGTGACCTACTACTTTTCGAACTGGGATCCGAACACGATGCTGACCCAGATCAAGCAGGCGATCGCCACCAAGGTCGACGGCATCGCGACCTATGGGTTCGGCGGGGACCCGGCGACCGACCCGCTGGTCGACCAGGCCTATGCCCAAAACGACATCCTCACGAGCCTCAATACATCCTTGCCGGATGCCGAGAAGAAATACGCGGCCAAAGGCTTCGGTTTCGTGGGCGCCCCCAACTACGATGCCGGTTTCGCACTCGCCAACGAGGCGGTGAAGCGCGCCGGGCTGAAGAGCGGCGACGGGGCTTTCGTCTGGGGACTGAAAGGGCAGGGCGGTGATCGCGGCCAGCGCACCGTGGGCGTTCTGGACGCACTCGAGAAGGCCGGCCTCAAGGTCGTCTACCAGGAGATCGACTCGGCCACGAACGCCGAACCGAACGCCGGCACCGCCACCTTCGTCGGCGTCATGAAGAAGAACCCGGACACCAAGCTCGTCATCACCGACCACGGCGGGCTGACGTCCAACGTCGCGGTCTATGCGAAGGCCGCCTCGATCGAGCCGGGCAAGGTGTTCTTCGCCGGCTTCGACATGTCGCCCAACACCGCGCAGGCGATCGATCAGGGCTACCAGAGCCTCGTCATCGACCAGCAACCCTTCCTCCAGGGCTACCTGCCGGTCCTGAACATCTGCCTCACGAAGAAATTCGGGTTCTCCGGGCTCCACATCAACACGGCCGGCGCCTTCGTGGACAAGAGCAATGTCGCGGCCGTGGCCCCGCTGGCCGCCAAGGAGATCCGCTGACGCGGTGCCGCGGGCGAAAGATGAGTGCCATGGCCGAAGCAGAAACGGCGCCCGTGCCGGTCATCGAATTGCGCAACGTCTCGAAGACGTTTGGCGAAGTCCGTTCGTTGTCGGGCGTCGACTTCTCCGTCCGGCCCGGCGAGATCGTCGGCCTGTTGGGCGACAACGGAGCCGGGAAATCGACCCTGGTGAAGACCATCATGGGCTATCACCGGCCGGATCCCGGCGGCGAGATCTTCTTCGCCGGGCAGCGGATCGACGATTGGTCCGTGTCGCGGGCGCGGGGCCTCGGCATCGAGACGGTCTACCAGGAGCGTGCGCTCTGCGAGAAACAGCCGATCTGGCGCAACATGTTCATGGGCCGCGAGCCCCGGACGCGCTGGGGGCTCATCGACGTCAAGCGCATGCGGCAGGAGTCCTCCCGTCTGATGAGCGAGCACATGGGCTTCACGTCCGCGGCCGTGCATCCCGACAACGTCGTCGTGACCATGTCGGGCGGCGAGAAGCAGGGCGTCGCCATCACCCGAGCCCTGCACTTCGACGCACAGCTCGTGATCCTCGACGAGCCCACGATGGGGTTGTCCCTCACCGAGACCCGCAAGACGCTGGACTTCATCGAGAACATCAAGGCCCGCGGCAAGTCCGCGATCTTCATCGACCACAACATCTTCCACGTCTACCCCGTGGTCGACCGCCTCTACGTGCTCGACCGCGGCCGCGTCGCCGGCACCTACCGCAAGGATGAGGTGACGATGGACGAGCTGATCGAGCGGCTCTATCGCGTCGCCCGCTCCGGTTCGCTACACTGAGGAGGATTGAGAGCGATGACCGTCGACGCCCTCGGCGCCCCCAAGAACAACCGCATCAGGCCACCGTCCCTTTTGCGACGCTATGGTTCGCAGCTCGGCATCATCGGGGTCGGCCTCGCGATGTGGCTGGCCTTCGTGGTCGCGGCCCCGACCGTCTTCCTCGACGTCGACATCTACAAGGCCTTCGCCGAAACCACGCCGCTCTTCGCCATCATCGCGCTGGCGCTGACCTTCGTGGTCATCACGGGCGAGATCGACCTCTCGTTCCCGTCCATCATGGCGCTGGGCACGGCCGTGTTCTGCCTCGGCGTGCAATCGGGCCTTCCGCAGCCGCTGGCGCTCCTCGCCGGCTTCGTCACGGGGGCCGCCTGCGGCTGGATCAACGGCGCTCTGATCTCCCGGCTCAACATTCCGTCGCTGGTGATCACCATCGGCACCTCGTTCCTCTACCGCGGCATCGAACTCGTGCTCATGAACGGCACGGGCGTGCCGCTGACGCCGGATAAATTCCCCGTCCTGCAGGCCGTCTTCAACTCCCACCTGTTCGGCATCCCGGTCGAGACGCTCTGGGCGGTCCTCTTTGCCGTGATCTGCTGGGTGCTGCTCAACCGTACCCGCTTCGGCGCCCACGTGTTCCTGGTCGGCGACAATGCTACGAGCGCACGGCTGATGGGCGTCGACGTCGTCCGCGTGAAGACCCGCGCCTTCATGCTGGTCGGGGTTCTGGCGGTTTTCGCCGGGCTGATGACGTCTTTCGTCGGCTATTACTTCTGGCCGACCACCGGCGACGGCTTCCTGCTCAACACGATCGCGTCGGTCTTTCTCGGCGGCACCTCGGTATTCGGCGGCACCGGATCGATCGTGGGAACGCTCGTCGCGTCCTACATCATCGGCGCCATCAACGCCGGCATCGTGTCGGCCGGCATCAACGCCTTCTACACTCAGCTCTGCTTCGGCCTCGTCATCGTGCTGTCGGTCGTGCTCCAGACGATCATCGAGCGGCGGGTGCGCCGTCAGCCGATCTTCGGGTGACGTGTCGATGAAGATCACGAACATCCGGACGGTCGTGGTCAACGCGGAAATGCGAAACTGGGTGTTCGTGCGCGTCGACACCGACGATCCGGGGCTGTTCGGCTGGGGCGAGGCGACACTCGAATGGAAGACGCGCGCCGTCGTGGGCGCGGTCGAGGACCTCGCGCCATTGCTGCTCGGGCGCGACCCGCGCGACATCGAGCAGGCCGTGCGGGCCGTGAAGAAGCAGAGCTTCTGGCGGCTCGGCGCGATCGGCATGAGTGCCGTCTCGGGCATCGAGATCGCGCTCTGGGATATCCTGGGCAAGCATCTCGGCGTGCCGGTCTGGCGCCTGCTCGGGGGCAAGGTGCGCGACAAGGTGCGGGTCTATACCCACCTCGGGCTCGGCGACATGCGGGCCGTCTACGAGACGACCGACGCCGCCCCGCTGGTGGACCGGGCCTGCGAGGTGGTGGAGCGCGGCTACACGGCCTTCAAGGCGGTATTCGTCCCTTACACGCATTACCACGCCCCGCTGCCCGAGGTCGACAAGGTCCATCGCATGATGGAGGCGCTGCGCTCGGCGGTCGGTCCGGCGGTCGAGGTGATGGTCGACTTCCACGGCAGGCCCGCCAGCGCGTCGGCCGCCCTGAACTACATTCGCGCGCTCGCGCCCGGACGCCCGATGTTCGTCGAGGAGCCCGTGCCGCCCGGCGACACGGAGGCCCTCAGGGTCGTCGCCGCCTCGGCGGGCGTGCCGATCGCCACGGGCGAGCGTCTCGTGGACCGCACCGAGTTCGACGACCTCCTGCGCGCCCGCGTGGTCGACATCATCCAGCCCGACATCTGCCACTGCGGCGGCCTGCTCGAGGCCAAGAAGATCGCCGCCATGGCGGAGGCGGCCTCGACCGGCGTCGCCCCGCACAACCCGCTCGGGCCGATCGCCGGCGTGGCGGCGCTGCACTTCGCGGTCTCGACCCCCAACCACCTGATCCAGGAAGAGATGGTGGGCGCCGTGCCCTGGTACGGCGAGGTGGTCCGCGGGCCGATCCGCATGGTCGATGGGTTCTGGCAGGTTCCGGATGGGCCGGGGCTCGGGATCGAAGTCGACGAGGCAGCCTGCGCGAAGCATCCCTTCGCTCAAGAGGTCATTCATACGCTCGGGGCCGTACTCGACGATGGCACCATCGTGGATTGGTGAAGATATGAACGGTCGGCTGGCGGGCAAGATCGCGGTGATCACCGGCGCGGGACGAGGGATCGGCGAAGCGACGGCACGGGCATTCGCCGAAGCCGGCGCCGCCGTCGCGATCGCCGAGAAGGACGTGAGCACGGGACAAGCGGTGGCCGACGACCTCGAACAAGGAGGATGCCGGGCCTTGTTCGTCGAGACCGACGTGACCGACGAGGCGTCGATCGCCCGCGCGGTCGCGATCACCACGGCCGAACTCGGGCCGATCGACGTGCTCGTCAACAATGCCGGCGTCAACGTCTTCCATCCGCCGCTCGAGACCACGGATGCCGAGTGGTCGCGCTGCATGAGCATCGACCTCGACGGGGTCTGGCGAATGAGCCGGGCCGTCCTGCCGGGCATGCGGCAGCGCCAACGGGGCGCCATCGTCAACATTGCCTCCGCGCATTCCTTCGCGATCATCCCGGGCTGCTTCCCCTACCCGGTGGCCAAGCACGGGCTGCTGGGGCTGACCCGCGCGCTCGGCATCGAGTTCGCGGCCGAGAACATCCGGGTCAACGCGATCGCGCCGGGCTACATCGAGACGCAGATCGCCGCCGATTATTGGAACACCTTTCCGGACCCGGAGGCCGAGCGTCGCCGCATCTGCGACCTGCACCCGCCCAAGCGGATCGGTCGGCCGGCCGAGGTCGCCATGACGGCGCTGTTCCTCGCCTCCGATGAAGCGCCCTTCATCAATGCGGCCTGCATCGTGATCGATGGCGGCCGGTCCGTGCTGTATCACGAGTGAGGCGGGCCATGGCGACGGCGGTGACCTGCGCGGTGCCTTGCGAGAATTCGCTCGGCGAGGGGCCGCTCTGGGACGCCGCGGAGGGCGCGCTCTACTGGGTCGACATCCAGGCGGGACTCCTCCAGCGCTGGGTGCCCGGAACCGATCAGGTGGAGCGCTGGACCATGCCCGAGCGCGTCGGGGCTCTCGCGCTTCGCGCTCACGGCGGCCTCGTCCTGGCCCTTGCATCGGGCTTTGCCCTGTTCGATCCGCCGACGGACAACCTCGAACGGTTGGCGGCTCCCGAGGCGCATCTGCCGGGCAATCGCTTCAACGATGGCAAGTGCGACGCGCGAGGCCGGTTCTGGGCCGGCACCATGGACGACGCGGCCCTGCACCAAACGGGCTCGCTGTATCGGCTCGATCCGGACGGAGGCTGCTCGGCCATGGCAACGGGCATCGGCATCACCAACAGCCTCGCCTGGAGCCCGGACAACGCCACGTTCTACTTCGCCGACACGTTACGAGACACGATCTTCGCCTGCGATTTCGACCTGGACAACGGCACGCTTTCCGACCGGCGCGTCTTCGCGACGACGGACGCCCAACCCGGTTCGCCCGACGGCTCGACCGTCGACGAGGAGGGCTTCCTGTGGAACGCGCAATGGGGTGGCTGGCGCCTCGTCCGCTACGCACCCGATGGCCGGATCGACCGGGTCGTCGACCTGCCCGTGGCTCAGCCTACGAGCTGCATGTTCGGCGGCCCGGAGTTGCGGACACTCTACGTGACCTCGGCGCGCATCGGGCTCCCGCCGGTGGAGCGGGAGCGGCAGCCCTGGGCGGGTCACGTCCTGGCGCTCGATGTCGGCGTGCGGGGGCTTCCCGCTACCCGCTTCGGGGGATGAGGGAGCGCTGGTGGACAGAGATCACGGGTTCGAGGCACGAGGTGTTCCTGACCGGGTTGGTTGCCTCGGTCCCGTTTCGGACTTCGACCTCCTCCTGTCCCGACGTTCCGGCCCGAAGCTTCGAGGACTTCAGGTCGCTGTGCGATGCCCGAGACCGGCTGGAACGGAAAGCTGACCAAGCCCCCGCAGGCCCCGGCAGAGCTTTCATCGGCAGTGCGGCGAACCAGTCCTGCGCGGTGCGTGTTGACCGGTCGGCGCCGCCTCGACCAGCATGAGACATGATGACGGATCTTCAAACCCGCACCGATGATGTCGCCACGCCGACGCGGGACCTGATCGTGAACCTCACATCCGGCGAAATGCCTCTCGCAGAAGCTCTGGAAGCGCGCGATCTCTCCGGCCTCAAAGGCGGGCGCGAGACGATCACGCCGCCGCCCGGCCCGGCGTCTCGCGCGGCCGCCCCTTGGTGGGACCCCGACAGTCGAGGTCTCAATCTCGTGGGCGTCGATCTATCGGGCGCCAGCCTCGCCGGAGCCGAGCTGAAAGGCGCCAACCTGCGCGGCGCAGACCTGTCGGATGTCATCGGGCGCTCCGCGGACTTCACCGAAGCCGTACTGGAACAGGTCAATTTCAAGGGCGCCGACCTCGGAGGAGCCTCGTTCCGCAACGCCAATGCGGGCGAAGCCGATTTTAGCGATGCAATGCTGGAGGATGCCCGGTTTACCCGGGCTCATCTGCGCTACGCGATCATGAGCAATGCTCTGCTTGACAGTGCCGACTTCGCCAAGGCGGATCTTTGGGGCGTGAACTTCGTCAAGGCGGAAGCCGACGACGCCAGCTTTCGCGACGCGCGCTGCGACGAGGCGAATTTCAGCGAAGCCGACCTCAGCGGAGTCGATCTCTCGGGCGCAAGCCTGAAGAAAGCCAAGTTCGGAAGCTGCAAGTTGAACGGCGCCAAATTCGACGGCGCCACCGTCGATGGCGCGCATTTCGACGGCGCCGACCTGTCGAATGCCAGTCTGCCGCGCCTCAACCTGCAGACCTGCTCGCTGAAACACGTCCGCCTGGCCGGGGCCTGGCTCGACGCGACCCGACTGCGCCCCGAGCAGCTCGGCGGTGCCGTGGGCGAAGAGATCGCCAAGGACTACCACGCGGCGCGCGACGCTTACGTGGTGCTCGAACAGAACTTCCGCGGCCTCGGCAACGGAGACGGCGCGAGCTGGGCGTTCCGCAAGGGCCGTCGGATGGGCAAGCTGCACGAACGCGAAACATCGCTTCATGCCTGGAAACAGAGACACTGGAGCAAGGTCTTCCTACACGGCGCCAGCTGGCTTTCCGACGCCTTCGTCGAATGGCTCTGCGACTATGGCGAAAGCCTGTGGCGTGTCATGCGCGCCTTCGGGGTCCTGATCCTGGTTTTCGCCTGCTTCTACGGCGCCACGGAATCCCTGGTCCGGGTGACCACGGGACCAGGCGGCGAAATCAGAAAGGCCACGACCGAGAGCCCCTTCGATCTTTTGGCCTACAGTTTTCTCAACATGCTCTCGACCAGCGCACCCGACATTGGGCTGAGGCCGGTAAGCCCCATCTACTATCTCGTGACCAGCATGCAGGGCGCGGTCGGGATCGTGCTGATCGGGCTCTTCGGTTACGTTCTCGGCAACCGCATGCATCGATGAGGCGACGCGGCACCTGGCAACCGGAAAGAAGCAGTCGATGAGCGACGTCTTCAGGGGCCGTGCCCGGCCATCGGCCAGAAGAAACTGATCAACGGAACGCCTGCCACCACCACCATGATGGAGAGAGGCAAGCCGAGCCGGGCGTAGTCGCCGAAACGATAGCCGCCCGGTCCGAGGACGAGGGTATTGCACTGATGTCCGATGGGCGTCAGGAAATCGCAGCCGGCGCCGAGCGCCACCGCCATCAGGAACGGGTCCGGGTTGAGGCCGAGCTTCACCGCCAGACTCCCGGCGATGGGCCCCATCACCAGCACGGTCGGGGCGTTGTGGAAGAAAGGCGTCACCGCCATGGCGATGACCATCACAACGGCCAAGGTCGCCGTGGGACTGAGCCCGTGGATCGCGGTCTCGAGGCTCCGCGCGAGAAGGTCCGTTCCGCCCGTGTCCCGCACCGCGTGTGACAGCGGGATGAGCGCGCCGAGAAGAAAGAGGATGTTCCACTCGACCGTCCTGTAGGCCTCGTGCATCGTGATGGTGCGGAGCAGAAGCAGCACGACCGCGGCTCCGAAAAAGGCGACCGCCACCCCCACGGCATGGAGGGCCACGAGCGCCATGGCGCTCGCGAGCACCGCGAGGGGCATCCAGCTGCGGTGACTGAGTCCGAGGTTGATGGCGCGCTCGGCCAAGGGCAGCACGCGCAACTCGCCCAGGGTCTGTGGCAGCGTCGGCGAGGTCGAGCGCAAGACGACGACGTCGCCAAGCCGGAACCTGACGGTCGCGAGCCGCTGAAGAATGGTTTGCCCGCGACGGCTCAGCGCCACGAGACCGACACCGTGAGCCGATTGCAGCGCGACCTGTATGGGCGTGCGCCCGATCAGAGGCGAATTCTCCGAGACGACGCCCTCGACGATCGTGACGTGTCCCTTCTCGCTCTTGCCGCCCGTGGCGAGGTCGAGCCCCGCCTGCGAGATCAGCTGGTCCAGGCTCTCCGGCTCGCCCCTCAACAGCAGCACGTCATTGGCGTGGAGGCGCGACGCCGGGGTTGGTGCGTAGCGGCGGAACCGCTCGCGCACGATCCCGGCGACCGAAACGTCGCCCTCCTGCAGGGCTTCGAGTTCCGCGACCGTTTGACCGATCACCGACGCATGCGGTCCGAGAACGGCCTCGGCCGTGTAGCTTTCGATCGTGAATGCGGCATCCATCGAGGCCGCTGCCTGCCGCTTCGGCAACAGGCGCCAGCCCACGGTCAGGAACGCCAGGGCGGCGATCGCGATGCTGAATCCGACGGGGGTGAAGTCGAACATGGTGAAGGGTTTGCCGAACATGTCGGCCCGGACCTTGGCGATGATGATGTTGGGCGAGGTGCCGACGAGCGTCACGAGGCCGCCGGTGAGCGAGGCCGCCGCCATCGGCATCAGCAACGAGGAAGGCGATGTCTTGTGGCGCCGCGCAAGCTGAAGCGCGATCGGCATGAAGATGGCCAGTGCCCCGACGTTCTTGGTCACCATTGAAAGCAGGAGTACGCAACCCGACAGAACAGGGACCTGCACGGGCGTCGTTCGCAGCCGCGGCAGGATCGGCCGCATCATCGCCTCGATCACGCCCGAACGGGCGATGCAGGCACTCACAACGAGGGCGGCCGCCACGATGATGATGATGTCGTCGGAGAACCCCTCGAAGGCGTGTTTCTCGGGTACGATCCCGATCGCGATGCCGATCAGCAGTGCCGCGAGTGCGATCAGATCGTAGGGCAGGCGGCCCCAGACGAACATGCCGATGGTGGCCGCGACGAGGCCGAAGGCCAAGCCCTGGTCGAGTGTCATCAATGCCCCGTCTCACCGCGTCCTGGGCCCGTCCGCGGGTCTTCGATGCTGCGCACTCGACAAGCGCAACAACCCTTGACTCGGCACCCGCCATGTTCGATGCGCGTCGACCCCGCACGGGTATTCCGCTTGATAGCGCCGTGGAATCTCGGACTCGATCAGGTGTTATAGTGCAACGACCGGCTTCCATCCAGCGTGCCGACACGCCATATGGCCTCAGGGCGTGGCGGCGCGGCATGCGAGGCTGGTCAAGCGGGTCTTCGCCGACGCGTCCAGCCCGTGACCAGCTGACGCGGTACGGGAGACAAACACGCTTCGATGGCGTCGGTCGTTGCCTGCTGCATTCTGGCTCGCAAGGCCGAGCCGGGCCGTGATGATCGACGCAGTCTCTCGTCGGTATGGCGCGTCGTCGAACGAATGCGTCGGCGACGAGGAGGCGATGGTTCGAGTGGTGGTTTTGAGCGCCAAGAATGCTAAACCCGAGGCAAGGGCCGATCTCGATGGACAGGTCATCGCTTGATCGGCAAAGGCAGCCCGACATGGTCGAGTTGCACAACAGTTGCGGGACGTCTTGACCACGACCGCTTGATTATCGGAGACTGGTGTATGCGCATTCTGCTGGTCGAGGACCATGAAGAGATCTGGGATTTTCTGTCCCGGCGCCTGCGACGGCGTGGCTTCGAGGTCGTCTTGGCGGCAGACGGTCAGGAAGGGGTCGACAAGGCAAGTTCGGACGCGCCAGACATCATTCTGCTCGACATGAACCTGCCGATCATCGACGGTTGGACGGCGGCCAGCATGATCAAGGCCGACGAAAAAACGGCTCACATTCCGATCATCGCGCTCACGGCCCACGCCATGTCGGGGGATCGCGAAAAGGCGATCGCAGCGGGATGCGACGACTATCATCCGAAGCCGGTCGACTTCTCCCGTCTGCTGGCACAGATCGAGGCGCTCGGCGGCAAGGTCGCTCCGGCCCGGACCTGATTGCGGCGACCTCAAGCCGCCGCGTCGGCGAGGGAACGGGCGTGACTGTCCCGCATGCCGCGGTAAAGGCCGGCTTTCTCGGGCTGTTGATCAGCTTGATGGAACACAGGTTCGGCCGCGACGATGATCTGCAGGCCGTCGAGACTCGGGAGCAGGGGACCGCAGCCCTGGACATCGAGGATCTTGGCCGGCGAGGCCGTAGCCTCGGAGTGCCGCAGGAGATCCTCGACCGCAGCTTGTCCCAGAAGATCCTCCACGGCTGGCTGCAGAACCGCCATCAGGTGCTGGTTCCCCTGACGTTCCGGCTGGGGCGGCTGACGTCCGACGATGTCGAGTTGCTGATGCGGTTCACGGCAGTAGCGTTGCTGAACGGTTCGGCGGGAGACGCGGCGTCTCAGCGCCCCGTCGAGCGTTGGCTCCGCGACATCGGGGCCGACGATAGCGCAGTGGCGGAGTTTCAGGCCGCCATCCCGTCTCCGGCGCCGCTGAGTTCCCTGCTCGCGGGCGTGCGCGAGCGAGAACTTTCGGCCTACGCCTATGCCGCGGCCGTGGTGGCGGCCGATACCCAGGAGGCCTCGGGCCGCTTGTTCGCCAACTTCATCGCGGCCCGCCTGGGCTTGCCGGCCGATGCCGTGAGATCGATCGATCGGCGCTATCGCCGCTGACCTTTTCGGGTCGCGGCCGGATAGGGAATTACGCCGCTACGTCGTTGTCTTCCGTCATCAGGCGCAAGGCGTCCTGCAAGCCATGACTGTCAACCAGCAGCTTGCGGGAGATGTCGGCCAAAGTGATCCAGCCGCTAATCGATCCCCGGTCATCTCGAACGGGAAGTCGACGGACGTGATTGGCTGCCATGAGGTCCATCGCGGTCTGCAACCCGTCGGTCTCCCGGCAAGCGATCACGGGTCGGGATGCGATATCGCGCACCAATGTAGACGTCGGATCGAGACCTGCCGCTACGACCCGAAACAGAACATCCCGATCTGTCACGATCCCGTCGAGATCACCAGCACTGCCAACCGGTAGTGCTCCGACATCGAGTTCGCCCATCAGTTCCGCCGCTTCCCGAACGGGAGCATTGCCACCGATGTACTCGACCGCCGTACTCATCACGTCAGCCACTTTCACCCTGATCCCCTTCCAAATGCATCCTGCGCAACGGCGTTTCGCGCGGACTTCAGAATGTTGGGGCACCTGCGGGTAACGGTACCTCATCGGGGTTGCCGCCCGGAACGTGCCAGCCCGGTGGGTCCACGACATCGGCTCCAGGGCGCGGGATACCCGTCGGCTCGTCACGCGAGTCTTCGCCTTGAGCTGGCGGGTAGGCGGGCGCAGACCCCGGCACGCTTGGATCTACGGGGCTGTTGGGATCGCTCTTGGGTTGGGGCTTGTAGTCCGGCGGAAGATCGGTTGGCATGGCGGTTTGTCCTTGCTGTCGGTTCGATGACGCCGAACCGAAGGGCGTGTCGTCATTTCGGGCACGCTGCGTCGAGCATCGCGCCGACGTCGAGACCTACGATCTTCGGCCCGCCCGGACGGATCGTCGTACCGGCTGCGATCTGCGTGAATTCGTTTTGTCGCTGAACCGGCAAAGGTTGCAGAGCGACCCACGAGCCATCGGCATCATGCCTGAAGGCCGAACATTCGATGCTTTGCCCTGCCAGATGGTCATTCGGTGCCGCTCCGGTCGTTTGCGCCGACGCTGCCGAGGCGCAAATGATTAGCGACGCTGTCAGTAAGCCCCTCATGCCGTGCCTCCCTTCGCCACGGCATGCTGGCACGCCGCCGTGCTTCGACTATCAAACCGTAACGGAGCTCTTCGTTCCGTGATCGCCTCAAATGACACGGATGCGCCGCGACCCACCTCCCAGATGGGAGATGTCGCGGCTGCCCGACTTCAGATCGCAAAAGCTTACAGCCGACGTTCGAACTTACCCGTCGGTGAACCCAACGTCCAAGGCCCTGCAAGGTGGCTGCAAGCACCTGCAGGGCTTTACTGCAATGGGATGCAGCTGGTCGGCCATCGTTATTGGGCGGGCTCGGCATCCTTCTGCATTGCATCACCCTTATGCATGGCGTCGCTCTTCATCATGCTGCCCTTGTGCTTCTTCATGGGCTTGTGCATGCCGGCCTTCATGGCATCGGCCGCAAAGGCCGAGGGAGCCGCGGCAAGGCCGAGTGTCAGTGCGGAAGTGGCGAGCGCGAGAGTGGCGCGCTTGATCATCGTCATGGGTTCGAGCTCCGAATCCGCCTGACCTCAGTTGCGGGTCGGCGGTGACGCGTCTTTCGCATCGTTCGCTGCCATGGTTACATGGCGGTTCGTACAAAAAATCGATCGAGGCTTGTAACGGCACCATCGCCGCCGCCGAATTCGTGTCGGCATCACGATGGTAC
The DNA here is from genome assembly GCA_964245215.1 of uncultured Lichenihabitans sp. Taxonomy (GTDB): domain Bacteria; phylum Pseudomonadota; class Alphaproteobacteria; order Rhizobiales; family Beijerinckiaceae; genus Lichenihabitans. Next base: position 73,483 of record CAXTME010000007.1, on the reverse strand, counting down.
AGTGACTATGCGAGTAGACCCCAAATATTCCTTGGTTGGACCGTGCCGGCCAAGTCTCGAGCGCGAAGCTAGTCTGTTTCTGTGCGACCATAACGCCTGGATTTGGACTTCGCCGGCTGCGGGATTGCGGCGCTGCGCGTCGGTCGCCTCGCCTGGATGCGGTGGAAGCACGATGGGACGCGGGGAAGGTCGGCCCGCACCTCCCGCTCGAGAAACGTCGTCGCGACGGGGTTTGCCCGCGGCATGTCGCGCCAGAGGATGGTGGAATCGTAGTGCACGATGAAGCCGCAACGCCGGCCTAGTTTGGAGAACAGCCATGCTGATACGCCTCTTGTCTCTGAGTCTGCTCGTTGGTTGCATGCCGCTCGCTGCCGCGGCCGCCGAACGTCCGGTCGTCGTCGAGCTCTTCACGTCCGAAGGTTGCTCGTCCTGTCCTCCCGCAGACGCGTTCCTGACCGACCTCGCCCGGGGGCGCCGCGACGTCCTGCCTCTCGCGTTTCACGTAACCTATTGGAACAGCCTGGGCTGGCGAGATCCCTATTCGCTGGACGCCGCCACGAGCCGGCAGAGCCAATACGGGTCACGGTTCGGCGATGGATCCTACACGCCCGAAATGGTGGTGGATGGGCAGAAGGGGCTCGTCGGTTCGGAGCGCGGCGAAGCCGAAGCCGCCATTGCGTCGGCCGAGCGTCAGGACCGGACCGCGGCACCGGTTCATCTCAGCCGTCAAGGCGGCCACGTGTCGATCACCATCGGAGCCGGCAGCGGCAGCGGCCGCGTCCTTCTCGTCGGCTTCGATCCCGAACATCGGACCGCCGTGGGCCGCGGCGAGAACAGCGGGCGAACGCTGACGGAGTCCAACATCGTCCGCTCGATCCGCTCCGTCGGACAGTGGACCGGCGCGCCCCTGACCCTCGATGAGGACGCGCCGGCCGGACAGGACGTCGCAGTGCTGATGGAGGCGCCGGGCGGCGCCATCATCGGGGCGGCGCGCTAAAGCACGATACCGAGACGTCGGCGCGGGTTTTGGCTGACATCAAACTCCAACCTGTTGAAACGATCACGTTCTGCCTGTCGCTCGATTCCGGGCGACAGGCCTTGTGATCTAGGCCTGTCGTGCTCCGGAGCGCTGAGGCCTATGGATGTCAAAGAGGCCACGATGACCCGACCGCGCTTCCTCGCCGTGTTGTCCGCCGCGGCGTTCCTCGCGGCGGCGATCGTGCCGGCTACGGCTTCGTCGACCGCCTGGGCCGGAAACCAGCATGCCGCGGTACGCCTGCTCACGGCCTCGGACGATGTCGCGGGAGCGTCGCCGATCGAGGCGGGGCTCGAGTTCCGCTTTGCGCCAGGATGGCACGGCTATTGGCGGACACCGGGCGACGCCGGGATCGCACCCGTGCTCGATTGGTCCGGGACACCAAGCCTCAAGACCGCGACCGTCTCCTGGCCCGCCCCGACACGCCTCGTGATCTCCGGCCTTCAGAACAGCACCTACGAGGGCAGCATCATCCTGCCGGTTCGACTCTCACTTGCCGACCTCAAGGGGGCGGCCGATCTCCATGTGACGGTCGATTACGCGGCCTGTTCCAACGTGTGCGTGCCCTACCATGCCGACCTGGGCCTGAACCTCCCGATCGGACCCGGAAGGGCTTCGGACGAGGCGGGCGCGATCGCGGCTGCGCGGGCCGCGGTGCCGCGGGCGCCGTCCGGGGCCGGCATCGCGGTCCTGAGGCAGGCTGTCGTCGGAAACGGGGCCGAGCGGGCCCTCGTGGTCGATCTCCGCAGCGACACCGTCCCGTTCACGCACCCCGACCTCTTCGTCGAGCACGCGGGGGATGGCATCCCGCCCGCACCTTCGGTGTTCCTGAGCGACGACAACCATTCGGCGACCCTGACGGTGCATTTGGCCGACGCTCCGACAGACACGCCACTCGATCTGACGTTGGTCGACCTCGGCCGCTCGGCGGAGTTCGAGGGACCTGCCGCTGCGGCCCCCGTCGCGCAGACCAGCGGTCTTTGGGCCATCCTGCTATCGGCGCTCGTCGGCGGATTGACCCTCAATCTGATGCCTTGCGTACTGCCGGTCCTTTCGCTCAAGTTCGCGGGGCTGACCCGCCTCGCGGGGGCGGGAGAGAATCCATCGGCGAGGCGGCGAGCGGTCCGGGTCGGCTTCGCGGCCACGGGACTCGGGATCGTGAGCTGTTTCCTCGGCATCGCGGCCGTTCTGGTCGGTCTGAGATGGTCCGGCGCGACTCTGGGCTGGGGTATCCAGTTCCAGCAACCCTGGTTTCTCGCCGGCATGGCTGTCGTGACCGTGCTGTTCGCGGCGAGCTTGTTCGATTGGTTTCATGTCGGCATCCCGCAATGGGCCGTTCGCCTCAGCGAGGCCGGTTCGGCCATGTCCGGACGAGACGGGTCCCAGCTATCCCGTGGTCCCGTCGTCGAGGCTTTTTTGACGGGTGCTTTCGCGACGTTGCTGGCGACGCCCTGCTCGGCGCCCTTCGTCGGAACCGCGGTCGGGTTCGCCCTGGCCCGTGGGCCGGCCGAGATCCTGGGGATCTTCTTCTGCCTGGGAATCGGCATGGGGCTGCCGTTCTTCGGTGCCGCACTGGTGCCGGGTGTCACCCGCTGGCTGCCGCGGCCAGGCCCATGGATGATCACCTTGCGGCGCATTCTCGGCGTCCTGCTGCTCGGGACGGCCGTCTGGCTCCTCGCAATCCTCTCGAGCGTCAGTGGACCGATGGCGACGTTCTGGGCCGTGGTTCTGTTGGGCGCCCTATTGGCTCTGAGCCGCTGGAGCCGGCTCGGGGGCAGGCTCGACGGGCAGCTCTGGCCGAAGCTCGCCATGGCGGCGCTCGCGATCCTCGTGGTCGTGGCCGCGATGGCGTCGCCGCCGTCGGGACCTTTGCCCGACCAGCGAGCGGGAGATTGGCAGCGCTTCGACCCAGCCGCCCTCGACCGGCTCGTGGCCGATGGCAAGACGGTGCTGGTCGACGTTTCGGCCAGCTGGTGCCTCACCTGCAAGGTCAACGAACTCGCGGCGCTGAAGACCGCAGAGGTGCGCGGCCGTCTCTCGCAACCCGGTACGGTGACGATGCGCGCCGATTGGAGCAGGCCCGACCCGTCGATCGCCCATTATATCCAGGGTTTCGCCCGATACGGCATCCCGCTGGACGTCGTCTATGGCCCCAGGCGTCCGGCCGGTGAGGCGCTGCCGGAACTCTTGACGGCGGGTCTCGTCGTGAACGCCCTCGATCGAGCTTCGGGGGCCGAACGGCGGGCCGGGGCAGCGCCGTGAGGAGCGCAGCGCAGTTTGGGCGTGCCGCTTTCTTCCCGATTGCCGCCGCGCCCTGTATGGATGTGAGCGCGGCCGTTCGAAACGGTCCTCCGAGCGGAAGAGCGATGGGACGTGCAGGCGAAGCGGATGCTGAATCTCTCGATGCGAGTTGGTCGGGGTTGATGGCAGCGGCGCAGGCCGGAGACAAAGCGGCCTACGGCCGGCTTCTGCGGGAGTGTACGCCGCTGATCCGTCGCGTGGTCCGGCGCGGCATGCAGCCCGATCGGGTCGACGATGTCGTGCAGGACGTTCTGCTCACGATCCACCGGGCACGCCAGACCTACGACCCGGCGCGAAGCTTCTCGGCCTGGGTGGTGACGATCGCCCAGCGGCGCGCCATCGATCTCCTCCGGCAGCGTGGTCGGCATGACCGGCGCGAGGTCTACGCTCCCATCGAGTATGAAGGATATTCGGGCGACGAGGTCGATCATGACCGCGACGCTACGGGTGAACAACAAGGCAAGCTGCTCGAAGCGGCGTTGTCGAGCTTGCCGCCGGGACAGCGGCAGGCAATCGAAGCGTTGGCGCTCCGTCAATTGTCGCTCGACGAGGCCGCCGACCAGACCGGGAAGAGCAAGGGGGCGTTGAAGGTCAACATGCACCGTGCGTTGAAGAGCCTGCGCGAACGCTTCGGAGCACCGGAATGACCGACGCCTCCGTCGACGCCATGATCGATGGCCTGACCGAGGACCTCCGCCCGGTCGGACGCCTCATGTCGCCCGGGATGCGCGCACTGGCCTGGCTCGGGCTGGTGGCCGCGGCCGCCGCTGTCCTGGCGAGTCTCAGCGACCTGTCCGATATCGCCTATCGCCTGCATTACGTCCCGGATATGTGGCTCGCCGTGATCGGTTCGGTCCTGACGACGATCCTCGGGGCCGTGGCGACGTTCCAGCTCAGCCTGCCGGATCGCTCGCCCGGATGGGCGCTGCTGCCGCTGCCGGGTCTTGCCGTGTGGATTGCGGCGAGCGGCATGGGATGCCTCAGGGCCTGGGTGATCCCGGACATGCATCCGGCCTCGCTCTGGGAGGCTAGGGATTGTTTCGTCTTCATCGTCAGCCTTTCGGTGCCGCTCTCGATCGTGACGATCCTCATGGTCCGGCGAGCCTTTCCGATGCGGCCCAACCTGACGGCCGCGACCGGCGGCGTCGCTGTGGCGGCCGCGGCCGCGACGCTCCTCAACTTCTTCCACCCTTATGACGTGGGAGCCACCGACCTCGCGGTTCACGTGGTCGCGATCGGCCTCGTCATCCTGGCCAACCGGGCTTTGGGCGGTCGTTTGCTCACGCCGAGAAACGGCGGTCCCGCTCTTTCGAGGCCGTCTTAGGATAGGCTACCTCGCGGCCCCTGCAGCAAGGTCTTCCATGTCGACCCACGAAGCCGGATGTGCCTGCGGTCAACTCCGGCTCGTGTGCGAAGGCCCACCCGCTCGGGTCGCGATGTGCCATTGCCTGGATTGCCAGCGGCGGACCGGCAGTGTTTTCGGGGTGCAGGCCTGGTTCCCGCGCGCGCAGGTTCGGGAGCCTGCAGGGAAGGCCACGTCCTTCGTCCGAACGGCCGACAGCGGCCGGACCATCACCTTCAGCTTCTGCCCCGATTGCGGCTCGACCGTCTTCTGGGTCGCCGAACAGCGACCGGACCTCGTCGCCGTGGCGGTCGGCGCCTTCGCGGATCCGGAGTTCGTGCGACCGTTGCACTCGGTTTGGGAAAGCCGACGCCACGGCTGGGCCGCGATGACCGGGGAAGCAGATCTGGAACATTCTGCGTGAGAAGCGGGGTCACGACGGGATCCCCGCGTGACTACCGCTCAGAAGGTTTCGAATGCGGGAGCCGCCGCGGATAACGTGCATAGAAACGCCCGCCGATGCGCAACTCAGGACACCCGGTTTGAAAGGCTGGCGATCAGGTTCTGCAGCAATCGCGAGCCTGCCTACCTGGATGACTGCATGTGCTCAGGTCAGCGCTCCAGCCGCTCAGTGAATACCTCTCGTCCGTTGTGAGCCTCGCAGATGCGAACGTAATGGGCCGGGCCGACGCCGGGATGCGCTCGCAACATCGCTTTGGCGATGTCCTTCATTCTGCTGAGATGACCCAATTCATGGTGCGTCGAGACAAGCTGTGCCGTGCCCGACGTCCGCCTCCAGATCGTGATCTCGTAGAGCATTCTGCGAGATGCGGTTCCAAGCATGTCCTGTCAATCGACGAAGTTGCCATAAGCGACATCTTCGCCGACGAGTCGGCACAACTGACTCAGCCGTGATATGATTACATTGAGATTGGATTTATTCTATTTCCACTCTCTCACACGAGCTGGCTGCGCTCTGCCTGTTTGCGCGCCTCGTGGGCGGACTTGAGCTGGGCATCGGTGTACATTTTGGCATGGGCCGCGAGGTCGCGCCCGTCCTCCCAGAGGTTGCGCCAGATGCCGAGGATGCCCTCGAGCGGCTGGCCCACGACGCGGGACGAGAAGGACTCGAAGGTGATCGGCCCTTTGTAATCGGCTTTGACCAGGGCGCGGAACACGCCCGCGAGATCGATCGAGCCCGACCCCATGTAGCCGCGATGCGAGTCGCCGGTGTGGAAATAGCCGAGATAGTCTCCGGTCTCGATGATCGCGGCCGCGATGTCCGATTCCTCGATGTTCATGTGGTAGACGTCGAGGTGCACCTTGACGTTGGGCGCACCGATGCGCCGGCACATCTCGACACCCTGCGAGGCGGTGTTGAGGACGTTGGTCTCGTAGCGGTTCACCACTTCGAGCCCCAGGGTGATGTCGCTCTTGGCGGCGGTCTCGGCGACGCGCTGCAACACGCCGACGGCCTGTTTCACGCCCTCCGACGTGGTCGGCACCGCGTATTTCTGGAACGCCGAATGAAGGATGCCGCAGACATGGGTCGCGCCGATGTCGCGCGCCATGGCGATCGCCTGTTCGAGCCGCGCCTGCCCGCGCTTCGCCTTCTCGGGGTCGCCGCTCGAAATGTCTGTCTCGGCATCGAGGCCGAGCGACGAGGTCGCGCCGATGCCGGCCTTCTCCAAGGCGCGACGGGTGAAATCGACGTCGATGGCACCGGGGTCCAGGGCCGGGATCTCGATCAGGTCGTAACCGAGTTCCGCCGTCTGGCCGATCGCGTAAGCGGCTTCGTCGTGGCTCCAACCGGCCGCCCAGACGAGAGCGTGCACGCCGAGTTTGTTCATGGGTTTTCTCCTTCGATGTTTGTCGCCGTCGGCTCAGGGCGAATGCTGAAATTCGGGCTTCAAGGCTTTGTAGAGCGACCGGAAGCGTTCGAGACGCGAGGCGTAGAGATCGCGCAGGCGGGGCTCCGGGGCGATCGTGTCGGCGACGCGCGGCGGGGTTGCGACCGTGGCCGGGTCCTCGCCCGTGACGGCGAGCCGGGCGAGCCTTGCGGCTCCGAAGGCGGGGCCGCGATCTGCACCCTCGTAGCGCACCAGCGTGATGCCGAGCACCGAGGCGATGATGCGGCCCCAGAAGCGCGACCGCGAGCCGCCACCGATGAAACCCAGGACATCGGGCCTCGGTCCGGCCGGCACCAGCGCGTCGAGCCCGTCGCGGAGCGAGAAGGCGATGGCCTCGATCATCGCTTGACCGATGTCGGCCGGGCTCGTCGAGCCCGTGAGCCCGAGGAGGACGCCGCGGGCGTCCGGGTCGTTGTGGGGGGTTCGCTCGCCGAAGAGGTAGGGCAGGGCCAGAAGAGGAGATGGTCCGGAATAGGCGGCCTCGACCTCCGACAGCAGGGTCGCGACATCGGGGCGCCCGGTCCAGCGCGCCACCGAGACCAGCGGGCTCGCGCCGTTGAGCATCGCGGCCATGCTGTACCAGAGACCCGGCAGCGCGTGGCAGAAGGCGTGCGTCATGCGGTCCGGATCCGGTCGTGCCTCGTCGGTGGCGAGGAACACCTGGCCCGACGTGCCGAGCGACACGAAGCCCCGGCCCTCGACGACGGCCCCGATGCCGACGCCCCCCACCGCCGTGTCGCCGCCCCCGCCCGCGATCGGAATGCCGGGCTTCAGGCCCCAGCGCGAGGCCCATTCGGGCCTCAGTCGTCCCGCAACGGCCGTCGACTCGACGAGATCCGGCAACCAGTCGGGGTCGACCCCGCAGGCCGCGAGCGCTTCGCTCGACCAGTCCCGCCGCGCCTGATCGAGCAACCAGGTCCCGGCCGCGTCGCTGACATCGGTGATCCGCTCGCCCGTCAGTTTCAGCCGCAGGTAATCCTTGGGCAGCAGCAGGTGGCGGGTGCGGTCCAGGACCTCGGGCTCGTGCCGGCGGAGCCACAGGATCTTCGGTCCCGTGAAGCCGGGCATCGGCCTGACGCCGGTCTCATGGGAAAGCTCTGCGCGCCGGGCCAGATCCGCGGCCTCCGCGGCGCTGCGGCCGTCGTTCCAGAGGATCGCGGGGCGCACCGGCCGGTCGGCGGCATCAAGCAGCAGAGCCCCGTGCATCTGGCCCGACAGGCCGATGCCCTCCACCCGGTCGAACAGGTCCCGCGAAGCCACGGCCAGCCGGTCGAGTCCGGCCACGACGGCGGCCCACCACTGATCCGCATCGTCCTCGGACCAGGATGGTTTCGGCTGGCGCGGGTGCAGCGGCTCCTCGGTTCCGGCGAGGATCGCGTGCCCATCGGCCAGCACGATCTTGACCGAGGAGGTCCCGGCATCGATGCCGAGCATCAGGGGTGCCGCGGCCTCGTTCACCGCCCCACCAGCATCTGCAGGAAGCGGCTCTTCCAGACCGAACGGAACACCATCACGACGAGCAGGAAGGCGCCCCAGAGGGCGGTCGCGAGGTGCTGGCTGGCGCCGATCTGGTTCAGTCCCGAAGCGATGACCTGCAGGATGACGAGCGCGATAGCGAGCGGGAGGACGCGGCCGAAACCTCCGAAGGGGTCGACGCCGCCGAGGAAGCAGGCCAGCACCGTGATCAGTACATAGGCCTCGCCATGTCCGACCCGGACCGAGTTGAAGCGCGCCAGCATGACGATGCCGGCGACCGCGCACATCGCGCCCGACAAGGTATAGACCAGCACCAGCATGCGTCGCGTATCGATGCCGGAGTAGCGCGTCGCCGCGATGTTGGAACCGATGAACCGTGTCGCGAAGCCGAGGCGCGTGCGCGACATGATGATGTGCCACAGGAGCACGCAGGCCATGAGGATCAGAAGCGGATTCGGTATCCCGATCGTCGTGCCCTGGCCGATGGCCTGGACGAACTCCGGCATGCCCGAAACGTCGCCGCCGCGCGTCAGGAACTCGCCGAGGCCCCGGACGAAGATCATCATCGACAGCGACACGAGGATGGGGTGCGCGCCCGTATAGGCGATGATGACCCCCATGAGCCAACCCACCAGGGCACCGGTGGCGAGGGCCGCCGCGACGCCGAGCCCGAAAGCCAGCAGCCCTGCATCGACCCCGCCTTGCGCCTGCAGCACCCAGGCCATGGCGAGGCCGGACAGGTTGGCCGTGAAGGTGATCGCGAGATTGAACCCGCCCGAGACGATCGGCATCAGCATGGCCAGCGTCAGCAGGCCGAGTTCGGGAAGCTGGAAGGCGATCGACGTGAAGGTGCTGTGCGACAGGAAGGTGTCCGACGCGATGCCGAACAGCGCCACCATGACGGCGAGAAAGCCGAGGAGGCCGAGGATCTCGCCGCTGACGAGCCGCGTGAAAAAAGTAGGCCGCACGGCGGAAACGGAGGGGCTCGACATCAGGCGATCCCTCGGCCGACCGGAGAGCGCCACGCCCCGAGAAGCCGGCTGGCGCCTTCGCTCGACAGCGTGATGGCCACCAGGATGATGGCCCCGATGATCATCTTGAACGCATAGGGCGAAATGCCGAGCAGGTTCAACCCGTTCTGCGTCACGGCCACGAGCACGATGCCGAGGATCACGCCCAGCACAGTGCCGCGGCCGCCACCGAGGCGTGCCCCGCCCAGCACCACCGCGGCCAGAACGTCGAGCTCGCGCCCATAAAGAGCGTTCGGCACCACCTCCTGGGCGTAGTGGGCCTGCATCAGGCCCGCGATGCCGGCCATCAAACCGAGCCAGCCGAAGGCGAGGTAATGCATGGCTCCGATGCCGATGCCGAGGCGGCGCGCGGCCTCCGGGTTGTCGCCCATGGCATAGAGCTGGCGCCCCGTCGAAGTGCGGCGCAGCAGGAACCAGGTCGCGGCCACGCAGACCGCCATGACGGCGACCGGCAGTGTGAGTTCGGCGCGGCCCGCGGCCGTATCGACGCCGAGGAGGGCCAATCGGCCCACCCACCAGTCCGGCAGGTCATAGAGCGAAACACCGCCCGAGAAGAACATCAAGAGACCGAAGAACAGGTTGTAGGTCGCGATCGTCACGACGATCGATACGATGCGGAATTGATAGATCAGGAAGGCGTTGATGCAGCCGAGCAGAGCGCCGAACAAGGCCGCGAGCGCGAAACCGATGGCCCAATCGCCACCTCCGATCGCGGCGACCGAGAGCGCCACGAGATATTGCACGACCGAGGCCGCGACGGTGAACGAGATGTCGATCCCGCCGGCGATCAGCACGACCAGCAGCCCGACGCCGAAGATGATATTGACGGCACTGCTGTTGGCCAGATCGAAGATGTTGGGCAGCGTGAAGAACGTGCCGGTGGAGAGCCCAAGGCCCACCACCATGGCGAGGATCACGAGGAGGAGCCAGCGTTCCGTGGCCCCGATCGGGAGCTTGCGACGGCGCTCCCTGCTCGAGCGAGTTTCGCGCTCGATGGGCATCAGCGCGGCCGTCCCGGAGCCCGCGGGGTCACCGTGCCCTGCTTCGCCAGCACCGTATGGCGCGGTCGGCTCGGGACGAGGTCCGGGGGACGTTGGCGTCATCGGGGCCCGCCCTCGGCATCAGGCATGCACCGCCTCCTCGATTCGGTCGATGTCGACCCCGGCCGGACGGTAGCTGCCGACGAGACGTCCGCCGCTCATGTGAAGGATGCGGTCCGCGTTGAAGTAGACCTCCGGGATTTCGTCCGAGATGAGCAGGATCGCCATGCCCTGTCGGGCAAGGCCGTGGATGATGGCGAAGATGCCGGCTCGCGCCCCGACGTCGACCCCGACGGTCGGGCAATCGAGGATCAGGAGCTTCGGTTCGGTGGCGAGCCACTTGGCCAGGACGACGCGCTGCTGGTTACCGCCGCTCAGGGTCGAGACCGCATCTTCGGGCTTGCCGATCTTGATGCCGAGATCCTCGATCCAGCGGTGCACGAGGGTGTCCCGACGCCGGCGCGACACGAGGCGGCCGGGCCCCAGAAGGCGGTCTAGCACCGTTGCGGTCGTATTGTCCTCGATCGACTGTGGCTGGACGAGGCCGAGCTGCAGCCGATCCTCCGACACATAGGCGACCCCGGCCGCGATGGCGTCGCGGTTGCTCCCGAGCGCCAGGGTCTTGCGGTCGAGCGTGACGGTGCCGGACGTAGGCTTCGTCATGCCGAACAGCGTCAAGGCGAACTCCGTCCGGCCCGATCCGAGCCGACCCGTCAGGCCCAGGATCTCACCCCGGCGGATCGTCAACGAGATGTCCTCGTACTGTCCTTGCCGCGACAGGTTGCGGACGTCGAGCACCACCGGTTCGGCCGAAAGGTCGCGATCCTTGACGGCGTAGTCGAAGGTGCGCCCCGTCATCAGTTCGGTCAGGCGGGTCTGGGTCATGCCGGCCGTCGGGAAGGTTCCGACAAGAGCGCCGTCGCGCAGCACCGTCACCCGCGTGCAGACGTCGAGCACTTCGGCCAGGCGGTGGCTGACGAAGACGACCGCGATGCCCTGCGCCGAGAGCCTGCGCACGATCACCAGCAAGGCATCGGTCTCGGCCTGGCTCAACGACGCCGTGGGTTCGTCCATGAACACGAGCCTGGCGTCCGCCACGAGCGCGCGGGCAATGGCCACGATCTGCCGCTGGGCGATCGGCAAGGATCGTACCGGCCCGTCGAGGTCGAGGTCGACGCCGAGCCGCCCGAGGATGCGGCGTGCATCCGCCCTCATGGCACCATGGTCGACGAGCTTCGGACGGACGCCGAGATTACGCTCGAACGCGATATTCTCGGCGACAGACAGTTCGGGGAAGAGGGCGAGGTCCTGCCAGATGACCTGCAGGCCGAGCGCCCGCGCCTTCGCCGGGTCGAGCCCGGCGATCGTCCTGCCGTCGAACAGCATGACGGCGCCACGCTCGGGCTGATGAACTCCGCTGACGATCTTGATCAGGGTGCTCTTGCCGCACCCGTTCTCGCCCGCGAGGCAGAGCACCTCGCCGCGCCGCACCTCGAAGCTGACGTCGCGGAGAGCCCGGACGCCGCCGAAGCTCTTCGAAAGATGTTCGAGCTGGAGGAGGGGCACGTCCGGGTCTGGTGCGGCGTGTGACATGCGGTCTGCCTGTCGTGAATTCCCTTCTCCCGCGAGCGGGAGAAGGTGTCGGCACGCAGTGACGACGGATGAGGGACGATGCCAGAAGTGGAAGCTGCAGCCTTACGATTCGTCATTGCGAGGAGCGCAGCGACGAAGCAACCTAGCGGATGATCCAGGATGGGCTGGGGTGCTTCGGTGCGCTCGCAATGACGGCCAGGAGCTCCGAGACCCGCAGACAGGTTCCTCGCGCTTCAGAGGCCCATCTTGGCCAGGTCGTCGACCGTGTCCTTGTTGAGGTTCACGAGCTGGTCGACGATGAGGTTGTGACCGACCGGGTGGACGGTGCCGAGGCCGGGGATCTCGGTCCCGTCCTTGATGGGTTCGCCCTTGGCCACCATCGTCCCCATCGTCACGAAGACCTCGCCCGCGAGTTCGGGGTTCCACATGTAACCGCCGGTCAGGACGCCGTCGTGAACGAGCTTGCGGCCCTGGCCGGGAGAGAACGGCCCCATCACGACGATCTTGCCGTCCATATGCTTCTCGGCGACCGCGCGGGCCGCGCCGATCGGGCCCTGGCTCCCGAAGGCGAGAAACCCCGTGAGATCCGGGTGCGCGCGCATCAGGTCGAGTGCGGTGCTGCGCGACTGGTCGACGTTCTCGGCGACGCCGTAGCGGTCGCCCACGAGTTTCATGTCCGGCGCATTGGCCTTGATGTAGGCGATCGCGGCATCGGCCCAGGCGTTGTGCAGAGGAACCGTGAGCGAGCCGACGAAGACCGCGTAGCCGCCCTTGCCGCCCATGGCCTGCACGAGGCTCTTGCCATAGGCCTCGCCGAAGCCCTTCACGGAGGCGAGTTCGAAATCGTAATCGGCGTTCTTCTGGTTCGGCGATTCGTGGGTGACAACCTTGATGCCGGCCGCGCGGGCGCGCTCGAGCACCGGTTCCAGCACCTGGGCGTCGTTGGGCACGACCCCGATGACGTCGACCTTCTGGGCGATGAGGTCTTCGATGGCGCGGACCTGGAGGGCAGGGTCGGCGCTGGTCGGGCCGATCATGAAGGCTTTCACGCCGAGTTCGGCCGCCTTCTTCTTGATGCCGGCCTCCATGGCGTTGAACCACGGGATGCCGCCGATCTTCACCACGACACCGATGACCGGCTTGTCGGCAGACGCGAAGGACGGACCGGCGAGAGCCAGCGAGACCACACCGGCCAAGAGGGCGCGCTTGAAGAGATCGACCATGTTGAACCTCCCTGTCAGACCCATATCGAGACGGATCACATTTTTTCAGCCTAACGCTGTACCTCTCTGCTAAATCTATTTAGCAAATGTGTCAACGGTATCGTTATCGGCAGTGAGTCACTTCGAATGGTCGTGGTGGAAGTCCTTTCGCCCAGCAGCGACCTTGACCATCACGTCGAAACGGGCGTCGCGTGGCACGCTCCTTCCCCTGCTCACTCTGAAGGTCGATCATCACGTCCGGTAGAAGGATGCTCCCACGCCAATGCCCGTCCCGGATGCGCACGCCGAAGTCGCCCTTGTTGACGTCGAACTCAATCTCGTCGACCTGCCGAAGGAGGCTGATGAAGATGCGTTTGGCGACCCGCTCATGGTCACGGGAGGCGCCAGCTTGCATCACGATGACCCCCTCGACGAACTCGTGCTTCTCCTCCTGCCCTTCGGCCCAAACGAGGAACTCATCCGGGGAGGCGGGACGAACGTCGTGAAGACCTTCCATCTGGATGGCTCGCGATGACTGAGATGCAGCTTCTTACACGATTTTCGCTGGACGACGACGGGATGGCTGACGACTGCTCCCGAACACCTGCTCGCTCCTGAAGATGATCACGCCTTCTAAGCCACGTCCTTTTTCGCACACCGAGCGGCCTTGTAAGGCCTACGTCGGCGTGGCGCGGCCTACCGGCAGCATGGTATCGGCAAGTCCTTGCATGTGGATGGGCCTGGAGGTGGGGTGGACGACATCAAGCTGAAGCCGGCAACCGGGCGCCGATCGACGATCTACGACATTGCGGCCGAGACGAAGGCTTCGGCGTCGACCGTCAGCCTCGTGCTCAACGGCAGCTGGTCCCGCTACCGGATCAAGGAGGATACGGCCCGCCGGATCCTGAAAAGCGCGCAGGACCTCGGCTATAACGTCAACCTGAAGGCACGCGGCCTGCGGCTCTCCCGGTCGGGTCTCGCCGGCATGATCCTGCCGCATTACCGCAACCGCTTCTTCGCCGACCTCGCCGAAGCCTTCGAGGCCGAGGCGCGGCAGCGGGGTCTTTGCCCCATCGTGGTGAGTACGCAGCGCGACCCCGACGTCGAGGTCCGGGTCACCGAGACGTTGTTGGCCCAACAGGTCGAGTTCCTGTTCATCGCCGGTGTACCGAACCCGGCGCCGCTGAATGTCCTCTGCCGCGCCGCCGAGGTGGCGTGCGTCAATCTCGATCTGCCGGGAGATGGCGCTCCGTCCGTGGTCTCCGACAACACCGGAGGTGCGAGGCTGCTGACCGAGGCGTTGATCGCGAAGGTCGCGGGCCGCGGCGGTACCCTCGCCGACATCGCCTATCTCGGCGGAGTGGCCGGAGAATTCGCGACGGACGGGCGTGTCGCGGGTTTCGCGCAGGCGCTCGAAGCGGCAGGGCACCGGGCCGCCGCGGATGCCCTGTTCCGCTGTGGCTACCCACCCGAGAGTGCGTGCCGGGCGCTCGAGATCTATGCGGCCGAACGCGGCCGGCTGCCGGCCGGGATCCTGGTCAATTCCATCGCGGCCTTCGAGGGGCTGGTGCAATTCGCGGCGCACCAGCCTCGCGGCGCGCTCGACGAGGTCGTGGTGGCCTGTTTCGATTGGGATCCTTTCGCGGCGCACCTGCCGTATGACGTCACGATGCTGCGCCAGGACGTCGAGGCGATGATCGAGCAGGCCTTCGCGGCCCTCGGCGAGGACCGGCAGAAAGCCCGCGGTCTCGTCATGGTCGAACCCGTCCGGGTGTGACGCGCTTCAGCCCGCCCGGAGTGCGATGGCGGCTACCAGGCGGCCGTAGTCGGCTTCGCCGCGATGGGTGGCGCGTCGGTAGGAATAGAACCGCGCTTCGTCGGCATAGGTGTCGAGGGCGAGATCCTCGAAGCGGCCGACACCGGTGCCGCGAACCCGGTGGCCGATGAAACCCGGCAGATCGAAGAAGTGGTGGCTCGGCCGCGCCGCATCCGCGAAGAAAGCCGAAAGACCCATGTCGGCGTCGCAGAACCGGGCCTTGAACTCTGGGCCGACCTCGTAGGACGCACGCCCGATGGTCGGGCCGAGGACGGCCGTGATGCCGGCGCGGCGGGCGCCGAGCGACAGCATGGCCTCGACCGTCGCTTCGAGCACGCCCGTAAAGGCGCCCTTCCATCCGGCATGGCAGGCCCCGACCACGCCGGCCTCCGGGTCGGCGAACAGCACGGTTCCGCAATCGGCTCCCGTAACGCCGAGCGCGACACCGGGCGTCCTCGTCGCGAGACCGTCGCAACGCGGCCGGTCGGCATCGTTGAAGGGTTCGGTGACGATCACGGCATCCGGCGAATGGACCAGATGAGGCATGACGAGCCGGTCGGCCACGACCCCGAGGGTCTCGGCCATGCGGCGGCGGTTTTCCATGACGGCCGCGCGTTCGTCGCGCGAACCCGTCCCGCCGTTGAGCGAGGCGTAGAGGCCGGTCGATACGCCGCCGGTGCGCGTGAAAAAGCCATGCGCGAGACGGGGGTGTTCAAGCCGCGGGGAGGTGATCGGAGCCAGCATCATCGTGTGGCCTCGGGCGGGGTGGCGGGCACCGCAAAGCCGGGCGGAGTCGGGACCTCCGGCGCCGTGATGCAGAGGACCTGGAACAGCTCCCCCATGCCGGGCCGCTCGGACGTGCCGGCCTCGACGAGCCGGATCAGCGCCGCATCGATCTCTTCCGCTTGCGCGGCCGAGGCGCGGCGCTTCAGCGCGTCCGCGCGTTCCCCGATCCCGAGGCCGCGGAGAAAGCGGCCCTGAGGCACGGGTCCATAAACCCGGGCGCCGACGGCCTCGGCCGCCCGGGTCAGGCCGGCAAAATCGACATGCGCCGTGAGATCGGCTTCACCGGGTTCGGCCAACGGATCGACGAACCGATGCTGCTTCATGGCCTGCAGGGTCTCGGCGAAGGCCGGCACCTTGTAGCCGTAGTCGATCACGAGGGCGGCCCCTCGGTCGCGGACGAGCCGCGTCGCCAGCGCCTTTGCCAGCCCCTGGCCGGCAAGGCCGACTTCCAGCACGGCGCCCGGCGGCGCCGCGAGCGTGATGGCCGGCTCGGGATCCGGCGCAAGGCCGAACGCGAGACGATCTGATGCCGGGCTCAACCCCACGAGGCGTTCATGCCAGCCGCGGGCGCCCCGGACGTAATGGCGCACCGGAAGGGCATCGAAGAACTCGTTGGCCAGCACGAGGGCCGGCCCGGGTGGAACGACATCGAGCGTCTCGTGCCACGCAACGGGGCGGCCGCATGCCGCGAGCTTCGCGCGCTGCGCCTCGCGCAGGACGGGACTCGTTTCGACGAGATGAAGGTCGATGGCATCGAAGAAGGCCGGCAGGCCCCGCGCGGCCCGCAGCGCATCGGCCAAGAGGGTGCCGCGGCCCGGTCCGAGTTCGACGAGGTGGACCGGCGTCGGTGCTCCCAGGCTCAGCCACGCCGTAGCGGCCCAGGCGCCGATGAGTTCGCCGAACATCTGGCTCGTTTCCGGGGCCGTGGTGAAATCTCCCGAAGCGCCGAGGGGATCGCGCGTCCTGTAATAACCGAGGGTGGGATGGCCGAGCGCCAGGGCCATGAACCGATCGACCCCGATCGGACCCCCGTCCGCGATGATGGCCGCGATCTCCGCACCGAGCCGCGTCATGCGACAGACTTCACGGCATCATGCGAGGGCCGGCCGGCGCCGCACCGCATAGGCCAGCAGCACGAAGCCGACGAGGAGCAGGGGCAGGGACAGCAGCATTCCCATCGTGGCGCCGCCGAACAGGAAGCCCAGTTGCGCGTCGGGCTGGCGGAAGAACTCGCAGGTGATGCGGGCCACGGCATAGCCGATGGCGAAAAGGCCGGACGACAGGCCCGGACGGCGCAGGGCTCCGAGCCGGATCGCGACCGCCAGGACGATGAAGAGCGCGAGGCCTTCGAGACCCGCCTCGTAGAGCTGGCTCGGGTGGCGTGGCAGGTCGCCGCCCCCGGGAAACACCATGGCCCAGGGCATGTCGGTCTCGCGACCCCAGAGTTCCGGCTTGATGAAATTGGCGACGCGTCCGAGAAAAAGACCGATCGGCACCACGGCCGCGACGCCGTCAACCACCGACAGCACCGGGACTTTGACCCGGCGGGCGAACAGCCAGATGCCGAGCAGCGTTCCGGCGAGGCCGCCGTGAAACGCCATGCCGCCCTTCCAGGCCGCTACGATTTCCAGCGGGTTGTGGAGGTAATAATCGAAATTGTAGAACAGCACGTAGCCGAGCCGACCGCCGAGCACGATGCCGAGCGCCACATAGACGACGAGGTCGTCGACCGAGGCCGGGGTGGGATGCGGCAAGCCTCCCCACAAACCGTCGGCTGCGCAAAGCCGCTTCATGTAGTACCAGCCCAGAACGATGCCGGCCACGTAGGCCAGCGCGTACCAGCGGATTGGGAACGGGCCGATGGCGACCAGGACCGGATCGATGACCGGGTAGGGGATCACGAACAACATGGGCGCGACATGCCCCGGCCATCGCGGCGGCGTCAAGCCGATGGACTGTCGCCGAGGCCTCGTTGAATGTGAGAACCCGGCCTGTCCATTCTGAACCGGCAGGAGCTGACCCGCACTAACCGGTATAGTCGCCGCCGCCGATTTTAGTGACGATACCTTGCTTGTGGGTCAAGTCGCTGCGTAGTTCCTCGATGACGCCGGCGTGCCGACCGAGCTGTGCGATCATGCTCTCCACCACATCGATGAGGCCGGTCAGCCTCGTCTCGGGATCGCTCATGGTTTTGGTCCTGGCGAGTAAGTCCCGAAGCGCCGCCACCTCACGCTCCTTCTCGCGCAGGTTGGCATCGTTCTGGTCCTGCTGTGCGCTCATGCCGGTTCCCTTTGGACGCGGGTCGCCGCGCAGCCTCTTTTGGTCGACGTTTCGACCTCAAGGCGATCCCCCCGAGGCAACGAATGCCCGCGGTCTTGGATCCGCCTCTGCATTCTGAATCGTGCCGGCGATCCGATTTAATGATGCGGATACCGCCGTTGAGCCTAGACTGCATCGACCCACCGGAGACGGTGGGACTGCGAGCCTTGTCGCTCGCCGAGCTCATGTCAACGAGAGGAAACCGCCATGGCCAAGGGTCAGCAAAAGAGCAATCGCGAAATCAAGAAGCCGAAGGCCGCGAAGCCGGCCGCGAGTCCCTCGTCGGGCGGCCTCATGGCCAAGGGACAGCTCGCTCCCATCGCTCCACCCAAGAAGAAGGCTTGAGGCGCCACGCCGGTCGAACGGCGAACTTCGGAGGCGCATCCGGCCTCTCGGAAGATTGCTGATGCTTCGGACACGCTGCCGGGAGCGACGAAACGGTCCCGGTTGCGCTCGTGTTGTCGCTCCTCTAGCGTTCCCCGGGCGATTCTTGGAAGGTCACCGGGCGGAGTTCCTCATCCCACGACTCGCGACAGCGTCCAGTTGCTCGAGGTGTCAATGATCGAACCGCAGCCCTACCCCTTCGTTCTCAGAAAAGCCGTTCCCGACAGCTTCAGCGTCTATGTTAATGATTTGATCCAACGCAACATCGATCAGTTCGGCGGCAACAAGGCCGGCGCGAATCGGAAGTATATGAAGATGGATTATGTGTCGCCCGACGGCGATCAGGTCCTCTACGCGATGAAGCAGAAATTGGCGGCGCATTTCGAGCTCGGCGAGTATGTCGTGCCGCCCAACCTCAAGGATTTCGTCGGCTATATCACGGAAGGCGGTTCCATTCACCCGCATACCGATGCCGATCTTCCCGGCAAGCGCCACGTCCGCATCAATGTGCTGGTTCAGCAGCCCGGCGGCTGTATTCCCTTGATGGAGAACATCCCGATCTCGGTAGCGGTCGGCGACGCGTGGCTGAACCTTGCCTCGCAGGTCATCCATGCCACGACGCCGGTGGTCGGCCCCGGCTTCAGGAGCGCCATCTCGTTCGGCTATCAGATCGATCCCGCGCGAGGCGACGCCTTCTATGAGATCCACAAGGATTGGATGAAGCAGGTCCGCAAACTCGCGGCCTGACCTGCAGCTTCATCGGCACCGCTTGGCTTTGCGACGGTGCTTCCGGCCCCATGCTTATCGAGGAGAACGACGTGCCGAACGCGCGTGAAGACGACTTGGCGGTCGAAGCTGCGGCCGACCTGCTGGCGGAGGGTCTCAACAAGAGCGATATCTCGTCGCTGACGGACCTCGTAACGGAACAGACCGTCGTCATGGCTCCGGCTCGCGCGACCTTCAAGGGACGCACGGTGATTGAATTCTGGCGTAATCTGGCCCTGCGCAACGAAAATTTCAGGCTGCTGTCCACCAATCTCGATCCGATCGGCGACGGTGTCGTCAGAGACATCGGAACGTTGAGCATGCGGCCGAGGAAGGGTGAGCGCACCTATTTCCGGTACATGATCCTGTGGCAACGCGTCGGTGCGGAGTGGAAGCTGGCGTCCATGACATGGAATCGGGACGCGCAAGCGACGGCGCCGGGTCGGGGCCAGCAGGGCGGCGCTAGAGCCGGTGCGGGTTCCGGGGCCAGCGGCATGGAAGACATGTAGGGCAGGGCGCGGGGGCATCGTGACCTAGGTGGAGAAGGATCGGCTGGCCGCCTTCACGGACGGCGTCGTGGCCGTCATCATCACGATCATGGTGCTCGACCTGAAGGCTCCTCACGAGGACGGATTCGCGGCGCTGGCCGGTCTCGTGCCAGTGTTCCTCGGCTACGTGCTGAGCTTCACCTATGTCGCGATCTACTGGAACAACCACCACCATCTGTTCGGGTTGGTCGAACGGGTCGACGCCGCGATCCTCTGGGCCAACCTGCACTTCCTCTTCTGGCTGTCGTTGATCCCCTTCGCGACGGGTTGGGTCGGCGATCACCACGACGGATCGGTGCCGACGGCCGTCTATGGTGTGGCGCTCCTGATGCCGGCCTTGGCTTGGCTGGTGCTGCAACGCTGCATCGTCCGGAGCCAGGGTGCGGGGTCGATCCTCGCAAGAGCCCTCGGGCGCGACGTCAAGGGCAAGGTGTCGGCCACGTTCTACTGTTCGGGCATCCTGCTGGCTTTCGTGTTGCCCGCCATCGCCGATGCCATCTACGCTCTTGTCGCACTCCTTTGGCTCGTGCCGGATCGGCGCTACGAGGCCGCCATTCAGCGCGGCCTCGCAGAGCGCGCGCAGAGATCCTGAGTGTTCCTCCGATGGTCCCGGCCGGGCGTGACCGGAAAGGTTCGGCTCGCCACCGTCGCTCTGCTCCTCGGCATCTACGCGTTCGGCTTGTCGCAGATCGCTCTTCTACCGCCGTTCGAGGGTTTCGACGAGCCGGGCCACTATTCCTATCTCCAGCAGATCGCCGAGACGGGCACCTGGCCGAGGCATGGTGAACCCATGTCGGCCGACATCGACGACTACTTGAAGGTCGCGCCGACCGCTGCTGCGATGAGCCCGCGCTGGACCTACCAGAGCTTCGTGACGGCGGGCGCGGGCGTGGTCGCGGCCGGCCACGACGCCGTTCACGCCGGGCCGTCGAGCCCGGGGGCCTGGAGGCCCGGCACGATCGTCAACTGGGAGGCGCAGCATCCTCCACTCTACTACGCGCTTCTGGCTCCGGCTTACCGTTGGTCGGCCGGCTGGAGCCTCGGCGCCCGGCTCCTGTTGCTGCGGTCCATCTCCTACACGCTGGCGTGGTCGGCCCTGGTCCTGGCCTGCCTGGGGACACTCCGGCACGCGGCAGCAAGCCGCCTGCCGCCATCGGTCGTCATCCTGGCTCCCGCCCTCTGGCCCCTGATGTTCCCGATGTGGTTCCCGGAAATGGCGAGGCTCGGCAACGATAGCCTCGTCGTCGTCTTCGCG
The DNA here is from genome assembly GCA_964245215.1 of uncultured Lichenihabitans sp. Lineage (GTDB taxonomy): Bacteria > Pseudomonadota > Alphaproteobacteria > Rhizobiales > Beijerinckiaceae > Lichenihabitans. The sequence continues at coordinate 52,679 of CAXTME010000007.1, read as the reverse complement.
GCTTGCGTCGGGCTTCTGGCCGGCAGGCTGATCGGGCAGGTGAGAGGCCCGGGGCTTCACCTAGGCCTCGGCGGGGTGCTGGGGCTCGGGCTCATCACCAAGGCGACGTTTCTTCCGCTCACGTTCGCGACCTTGGGGCTGCTCGCGTGGCGGTGCTGGCGCTGCCGCCGTACTCCCGATGTCAAACCGGCCATCGTCGGCCTCATGGCTTGCGGTTTCGCCTGCGTCTGCGTCGCGGGCTGGTGGTACGTCGCTCAGATCGTCGCAACGGGCAGCGTCATCGGCTCGAACGACGACATCAATCTCGGCGGTCTTGCCGGCTTGTGGGAAGGCTTGCGGCAGCATGGTTCGATCTCGGCGTTCCTGCGCATGCCCGTGATCTTCGAACTCTCCATGGTCTGGGCCGGCACATGGTCGGCCGTCTTCCCGCCCCTCGTCACGATCGTACCGCTTCTGGCCGCGCCCGTGGTCCTCGCCGTTGCGGCGGTCTCGGAGCTTCGCACGCGGGTTCCGACGTTGATCGACGGCTTGGCGATGCTGACCCTGGGGCTCTTCACGCTGGGCCTCGCCTACCACTCGGTGATCCTGATCGCGGAAACCGGGGCCGCCGCGCCGGCCTGGTACCTGCAGTCTTTCGCACCCATTCTTTGGCCTTTGCTCGCCTGGGGAGTCGCCGCCACCCTGCGATGGCCACCGGTAGCCTGGGTGCCGCGCTTCGTCCTCTTCTATTCCTTGCCGTTCCTCCTGTTCGCGACAGCGATCCAGGCCATGTTCTTCGCCGGCTGTGCCGGGTTGCGAGCCGATACGCGACGGTTCGACCTCGTCGGTTCAGGCGCCTGTCTCGCGCATCCGCTGACCCTGTTCCGCAACCTCGAGGTGATTGCATTCCCGTCCTTGGGCGTGGCATTCCTGGCGATTGCATCCGTCCTGCTCACGGTCGGATGCCTGAGCGCCCGATCGAGCCTGCGAGCACCAGGAACATGAACGTCGGAGCGGGGCAGACACGAACGATTGTCGGGCGGAGGTTAGCGGCTCGCCGTTGCTCTTCGCGTCACAGCGTGGATCATGCGACAAAGTGCCGGGAGCAACCCGACCCCCAGATCAGCCCCGACGTCGCGATTTGCCGGAGAGAACCATGACAGACCCTGAAGATCCTGCCGTTCCCGGTGCGGAGGAAGACCCCGTCGACAAGCTCTTCGACGGCGTGCGCGAGTTCCGCGACAATGTTTTCCCGGAACGCCGCGAGCAGTTCGAGGAACTGGCCAAGGGCCAGAACCCGCGCATCCTGTTCATCACCTGCGCGGACAGCCGCGTCGTGCCCGAGATGATCACGCAGACCGAGCCTGGCGACCTCTTCGTCTGCCGCAACATCGGCAACATCGTCCCGGCCTATGGAGAGATGATGGGGGGCGTGTCGGCCGTCGTGGAATATGCGGTCGTGGCGCTCGGCGTTTCCGACATCGTGGTCTGCGGCCATTCGAATTGCGGCGCCATGGCGGGCCTGATCCGCGGCGAGGCGGCGCTCGACAAGATGCCCACGGTGCGGTCCTGGCTGCGCAACGCGCATGCGGCCCGCAGCGTCGTCGAGGTGCTATATCCGGAACTCACCGGCGACGCCAAGATCCAGGCGCTGGTCGAGCAGAACGTCCTGACGCAGCTCCAGCACCTCGGCACCCATCCCGCGGTCGCGGCCGGGGTCGCGAGCGGCAAGGTCGAACTGCACGGCTGGGTCTATGACATCGAAACGGGCGAGATCCACCTGCACGACGTCGCCCGTGGCGAAATGGTGCCGTTCGAGGAGAAGCTGGCGCGGTTGAAGCGCAAGGCGACCGCCTGATGGTTGTGGCCGACCGTTTCAGGGTCACCGACATCTTTGTCGAGATCTGGAAGCCGCTCGCCGCGCTGTTTCTACTCGATATCCTGGTCACCATCGCGTATTTGGGCCTCGGCTGGACCTGGATCACACCGACAGGATTGCCACTGCCGCTGCTCGGCAGCGGTCTCGCCGTGTTCCTCGGCGTTCGCAACAACACGGCTTATGCACGCTGGTGGGAGGCCCGCACGCTCTGGGGGGCCATCGTCAACAACAGTCGAAACTTCGCCCGGGGACTGACGATCCTCGTGCTCCCTGCCGAAGCCGAGCAGACGCGCCGCGCGCTGGTTCTCCATCAGGTCGCCTGGGCCCATTCGCTTCGGTCGGCACTCTTGCGGCAGGATCCTTTCGGCGAGATCGGAGCGCTTTTGCCGGTCGTCTTGCAGGAGAAGCTGAAGAGCGCCGGGAACCTGCCGTTCGCGATCCAACGCGAAATGGCAGCGCTGCTGGCCGAAGCGCGCCGCGAGAGGTGGATCGACGCCATCGAGGCTTCGGCGCTGAATGCGACGCTCGGAAACCTGACCGATGCCCAGGGCGGTCTCGAACGCATCCGCAACACGCCGATGCCCCAACAGTATGCGGCCTTCTCGCGCGCGTTCGTGACCGCCTATTGCCTGTTGCTGCCTTTCGGCATCGTGCCGGATCTCAATCTGCTGACGCCCTTCGGTTCGGCCATCATCGGTCTCGTCTTTCTGGCGCTCGACGAGTCGGGACGGCATCTCGAAGACCCGTTCGCCAATTCGATCTACGACGTTCCCATGGCGGCCATCACCCGTACGATCGAGATCGACCTCAAGCAGGCGCTTGGCGGGGCAGACGTGCCCGCGCCCCTGGCGCCGGTCGGTGGTATCCTGCGCTAGGCGGGACACGTTCCCGCCGTCATGACCGGCATCGCGCTTGACGATGCGTGGTGGCGGCCGCAAGAGCCGCATATTGCGATGCAGGATGCCACGACCGGATGACGACGTGACCACGGTTCTCGACCGCTACAGCGCCCGGGTGGCCACAGGCGATCTGCAGCCCGACGAAGCTCAGGACGACGTCGCGACCCGCCTCGACGCGCTCGCCCGATCCCTCTCGGAACAGCCTCACAAAGTGTCTGCCTGGGATCGCCTCTTCGGAGCGAAACCCGAGGAGCCTCCGAAAGGCCTCTACATCGTGGGCGATGTGGGACGCGGCAAGACGATGCTGATGGACCTTTTCTACGACGCAGTGCCCGAGACGTCGAAGCGGCGGGTTCACTTCCACGCTTTCATGGCCGACGTCCATGCCCGGATCCATGCCTGGCGCGAGGCGCGCAAGCGCGGTGGCGTCAAGGGCGACGATCCCATCGCACCTGTCGCGGCCGATCTGGCCGGGGAGGCGCGCCTCCTCTGCTTCGATGAATTCGCCGTGACCGACATCGCCGATGCCATGATCCTCGGCCGGCTCTTCACGGCGCTGTTCGCCGACGGCGTGACGGTCGTCACGACGTCAAACGTGGAGCCCGAGAACCTTTACCGCGACGGCCTGAACCGGACGCTGTTCCTGCCCTTCATCGCGCTTCTCGGCCAGCACATGGAGACGGTGCGGCTCGATGCAGCGCGCGACTTCCGCTATTCGAAGCTCACGGCCGCCGCCACCTGGTTCACGCCGGCCGGTGCCGAGGCGCGCGCGGCCCTCGATCGGGCCTTTCGCGACCTCACGGGCGCCGATCACGGCGCCGCGACGCGCCTCCCGTTGCTCGGGCGTGAGATCGCGGTGCCGGAATGCCTCGGCGATGTCGCGCGCTTTCCCTTCGCGGCGCTGTGCGAGGCGCCGCTCGGCGCGGTGGATTTCCTGGTGATCGCGCGCCACTACGGCACCGTGCTGATCGACGGGATCCGGGTCATCGGGGCAGGCGAGCGCAACATCGCGAAGCGCTTCATCACGCTGGTCGACACGCTCTACGACGAGCAGGTGAAGCTGATCGCTTCGGCCGAGGCGGAGCCGGACGGGCTCTACGACGCGCCCGACGGGCGCGAGCTTTTCGAATTCAGGCGCACCGTGTCGCGGCTGATCGAGATGCGGTCGGAGCAGTACCTCGCGCTGCCCCACGGCCATGGCCGGCCCTCGGCCGACATGGGCGGGATCGCCGAGACGTGAGCCACGGGAGTGATGTACATGGCGGCGCTTGGGACGGTTCCTGACGGCAAGCCAGACGAAGCGGGACTAACTCTCCGATACGCGCCTGCCGCATGGTGGCATTGTGGCCTGCCGGCTTTGCCAGTTTGTGGAATTGTAGAATCATGAATTACGCGCCAAAACCCGTTCCTGAGGCAATTGCCGCAAGCCTCGCCCGCAGCGAAGCGCAGATTGCGGCGGGGCAGACTGTGCCCTTGGAGCCAGTGCTTGACCGGCTCCGTTCCAGCATTGCCCGGATGAAGACGGACGAAAAGTTTAGAACCACTTCGCCTAAGGTATGATTTCACTGAGTCCTGAAGCGGAAGCTCAGCTTGATGGGTTGATTGCACATTACGAGGCGCTAGGCCGTGTTGAGGCGTCTATCAATCTCTTCAACGCGCTCGAACAGGCGAAAGTGAGAATTCAGAGACGCCGGAGGCTGGATTGACTGCGCCGCGTCCCTATCCAGCCCTGGCGGAAGCCGGTCGCCGCTGGATAATCGAGGGTCCCTGTTGAGTCTCTTACAGCCTGACGACGCCGCCTGTTATCTCTGGTGTTTTCTACGCAATGACCGATATTCCTAATGGCCTTTGATGTTGTGGGCTGAAGCAGGCAATCCTTTCGTCCGTTTGAGATGTAGCCTGATCCTGTGAGGATGCGCGGGACCTGAAGCGGATGTCCCAAGGGCCGCTTCGGGTCGGAAACCTTCAGGGCGGCATGGTGTCTTCTCAGCCGATGCGAGCCAGTGGTCGCCGAGCAGTGGCAAGCATCGCGTCGGGCGAGCATCGCTCTTGCTTTTCGGTGCGCCACGTTGCTTGTCGCTCCGAGCAGGAGAGGTGGAGGAGCCGATATGCGGCGAGCCATGGTGGAGCGGAAGACGAACGAGACCGCGATCCGGGTCGAGGTCGATCTCGACGGCACCGGCCAAGCCGAGATCTCGACCGGCGTCGGCTTCTTCGACCACATGCTGGACCAGATCGCCCGCCATGCGCTCTTCGACCTCAAGGTCGAGGCCAAGGGCGACCTCCACATCGACGATCACCACACCGTCGAGGACACGGGCATCGCGTTAGGTCAGGCGATCCGGGAAGCGCTGGGCGACAAGCGCGGGGTGGTTCGCTACGCCGATTGCCACCTCGCCATGGACGAGGCGCTGACCCGCGTGGCGCTCGACTTCTCGGGCCGGCCCTTCCTCGTGTTCCGCACCCGGTTCTCGACCAGCAAGATCGGAACCTTCGATACGCAACTCGTGCGCGAGTTCTTCCAGGCGCTCGCCATGCAGTCCGCGATGACGCTGCATATCGAGACGCTCTACGGCCTGAACGACCACCACATCGCCGAGAGCTGCTTCAAGGGCGTGGCCCGCGCCATGCGGCAGGCCGTCTCCATCGACGAGCGGACCCGCGACCGCATTCCCTCGACCAAGGGCTCCTTGTCGGGCTGATCGTCCGCCTGGCCCGACCGCAATGCGCGTGCGGCTCAGGCCGGGGCGTGTTCCCGCTCTCGCTCCTCCACAGGAGCGGCGTTCGACCCGACCTCCTGTTTCGGCTTCGGCGGTTCGATGCCCCGCCAACGGTCGATCCGCTCCGACACGTTCTGGAACGTGACGTAGAGCATCGGGATCAGGAACAGCCCGATGACGGACGCCGCGATCATGCCGGCGAAGATCGGCGTGCCGACGTCGCGGCGCGACATCTGTGCGGCGCCGCGCGCGATCACGAGGGGCAGGAGGCCGAGCACGAAGGCGATCGAGGTCATCACCACGGCCCGGAACCGCATGCTGGCGCCCTGGATGGCCGAGTCGATTACCGACACGCCCTCGGCCCGCCGCTCCTTGGCGAATTCGACGATCAGGATCCCGTTCTTGGCTGCCAGCGCGATCAGCACCACGAGGCCGACCTGGGCGTAGAGATCGAGAACGAGGCCGGCCAGGATGATGCCGACGAAGGCGCCGAAGACGCCGACCGTCACCGAGAGCAGCACCGGCACCGGAATAAGCCAACTCTCGTAGAGGCTGACGAGGAACAGATAGGCGAACAGCACCGCGAGGCCGAGCACGATACCGGTCTGTCCGTTGGCCGCGTATTCCTGGTAGGCCGTGCCGGTCCACTCGTAGCCGTAGCCGTTGGGCAGCGTCTTGGCCGACAGCGCCGCCATGGCGGTCAGCGCGCTCCCGGATGAGACGCCGGGCCCGGGGCTCCCCTGGATCGGGATGGCGCGGTAGTTGTTGTAGCGGGTGATGACCTGTGGGCCTTGGACGACACGCAGCGACGCCAAGGAGCGAAGAGGCACTTCGTCTCCAGCTTTGTTCTTGACGTAGATCTGCCAGATCGACTCGACGTCGCGCCTGTCCCTCGCCTCGCCTTCGATATTGACCTGCCAGGTGCGGCCATAGAGGTTGAAGTCGTTGATGTACTGGCCGCCCAACGAGGCGTTCAGCACGCTGAAGATGTCGCTGATGCTGACCCCGAGCGCACTGGCCTTCTCGCGATCGATGTCGAGATAGAGCGAAGGGTTCAGGGCCGTGAAGGTCGTGAAGACGCGGCTGAGCTGGGAATCGGCGTTCGCGGTCGAGATCAGCCCTTGCGCGACGCTTCCCATGACGCTCGGATCCTGACCCTCGAGCGCTTCGAGGTCGTATTCGAAACCGCCGCCCGTCGAGAGCCCGATGATGGGCGGCAGGTTGAACGCGATGACGTTGCCGGTCCGCACCTGCCGGCCGATGCCGAACACCCTGCCGATCATGGCCTGGGCGGAGTCCTGCGCCGCGGTGCGATCCGCGAAGGGCTTCAGCTTGACCACCATGAAGCCGGAATTGGGTTCGCTGACCGTGTCGAGGAACGAATAACCGATGACCGCAAAGGTGTCGGCGACCTGCGGCATCTTCAGGAGCTGGTCCTCGATGGTTTTCACCGTGTCGCTGGTGCGCGACACGGAGGCGCCATCGGGCAGTTGGATCGAGACAAAGAACGCACCTTGATCTTCCTCGGGCAGAAAGCCCGTCGGCGTGCGAAGCGCCGCGAAATAGATGCCGACCGCGAAACCCGCGATGACGAGCAGGCTTACGGCGCTGATGCGGACGAGCCGTGTAACGACCGCGGCATAGCCATGGCGCGTCTTGTCGATCCCCTGCAGGATACGGCCCATGATGCCGCCCTTGTGACTGCCGGGTCGCAGGAAGATGCCGCAGAGGGCCGGCGACAGGGTCAGGGCGTTGATGGCCGAAATCAGCATGGCGACGCTGATCGTCACCGCGCATTGGCGGAACAGCACGCCGGTCAGGCCGGGGATGAAGGCGAGCGGCACGAACACCGACAGCAGCACGAGCGTGATGGCGATGATCGGCGCCGTGATCTCGCGCATGGCTTTCTTGGTGGCCTCGCCAGGCGTGAGATGGGGGTCCTCCTCCATCACGCGCTCGACGTTCTCGACCACCACGATCGCGTCGTCGACCACGATGCCGATGGCCAGCACCATCGCGAGCAGCGACACCGTATTGGCCGAGTAGCCCATCACCAGCAGCACCGCGAAGGTGCCGATCAGGCTGACCGGAACCGCGACGGCCGGGATGATGGTGGCGCGCAGATTGCCCAGGAACAGGAACACCACGAAGACCACGAGCACGAAGGCTTCGCCGATCGTCTTCAGCACCTCGGCGATCGTGTCGGTCACGAAGGTGGTCGAATCGTAGACGACCTTGGTCTTAAGCCCTTCGGGAAAGCGTTTGCCGACCTTGGCCAGCGTTGCATTGACGGCGGCGGCCGTCTGCACCGCGTTGGCGCCGGGCGCGAGATAGATCCCCACCGCGACGGCAGGCTTGCCGTCGAGGCGGCTGGAATTGTCCGAATTCTGCGCCCCGATCTCGACCCGGGCGACGTCGCGCACACGGATCAGCGACCCGTCCTGATTAGCCCGGACCACGATGGCCCCGAACTCTTCGGGGGTCGTCAAGCGGCCCTTGGTCTGCAGGTTGAACTGGAACTGCTGGTCGGAGGCGATCGGCTGCGCGCCGATCCGGCCGACCGGCGCCTGGACGTTTTGCGACTGGATGGCCGCGACGATCTCGGAAGGCGCCATGCCGAGGTTGTTCAACCGCTCGACGTCGAACCAGATCCGCATCGAGTATTTGAGGAGGCCGAACAGCGACGCCTGGCCGACGCCCGGCGTCCGCGACAGCTCGTCGAGCACGTTGATGGTGGCATAGTTGGTGATGAACAGCGGGTCCTGCTGCCCGTTGTCGCTGTAGAACATCATGAACTGCAGCACGGCCGAAGACCGCTTCTGCACCGTCAGTCCTTGCAGCTGGACCTGTGCGGGCAGCTGCGAGAGCGCCGTCTGCACACGGTTGTTCACATTGACGGTGTCGATATCGGGGTTGGTGCCCAGCGCGAACGAGACGTTGAGGCTGTAGGTGCCGTCGTTGCCGCTGGTCGACTTCATGTAGAGCATCTGGTCGACGCCCACGACCTGAGCCTCGAGCGGCTGCGCGACCGAGGCCTCCACGACCTGCGCCGAAGCCCCGGGGTAGGTCGCCGAAACGCGCACCTGCGGGGGCACGATGTCGGGAAACTGCGCCACGGGGATGCGCAGCAACGCCAGGCTTCCGGCAATCGTCAGGATGATCGCGATGACGATGGCCAACCGGGGGCGGTCGACGAAGACGGAGGAGATCATGCGAGACCCGGCTCCCGGTAGCGGCTGCGACACGTCGATACGAGGGTCACGTCTGCGCCGACCCAGGGCGATCGTATTCGATTTTCAAGCTCGGTATTTCCGCCCCGGAACGGGAAGGGTGTCACCCTTCGGGTAACGGTTGGGGTGCGGCGGGGGGATTGTGCCCACCCGTCGCCGCCTCGCCGCGCCATCCGGGTCCCATTCCGCGGAACGGGGAAGGACAACAGCGCTGGAACATCCCGTGTTCGTTCGAACGCGATAGCCCCAGTGCATCGACTCGAACGGAGGGTACACCTACCGTTCGAGATGAATCGCTGCACCGCCTCTAAGCTGGTGAGCCGACTGGTCCAAACGGATGAAACATCTGTTTGGGTCTGACCACTGGCGCCGACCGCAACGACGAGCACGCCCGGGCGCACGGCACGCGTTGCCGAAGGGGATCGCGGATATGAGATGATGCCGGCCATCATGGCACGGCCTGCTTGGCCGCATCGGCGGCCGAGGGCGCTGCTGCCGCGGGTGCGACGGGCTGGCCGGGGCGCACGCGCTGCAACCCGTCGACCACGATCGTCTCGCCTTCCTTCAATCCCGTGAGCACCGAAACCTCGGGCGGATTCGACTGACCGAGCGTGATGTTGCGGCGGACCGCCTTGTTGTCGTCGCCCACCACATAGACGTAGTCGCCGGCCTGATCGGTCAGAACGGCGGCCCGCGGGATCGCCAGAAGGTCGACGGGTTGCACGCCTTCGACGAGGACGGTCACGAACTCCCCGTCCGTCAGCTCCCGCAAGCCGGTGGAGACGCCCGACTGTGCCAGCGGCGGGTTCGGGATCGTGCCGCGCAGCGTGATCGTGTCCGTATTGGTGGCCACGGTGTTGTCGATAAAATTCAGCTTGCCGACCTGGCCGTAGGTTTTCCCGTCGGGGAGCAGGATGCGGATCTTGACGGCGTCGAATCCGCCGAGCGGCACGTAGCGATCGCGGAGTTCCAGCACGCTGCGGACCGAAATCGGGAACAGGACATACATCGGATCCTGTCCCACCACGGTGGCCAATGTCCCGCTCGAGGGCGTCACCACGTTGCCGGGAGTGACGTTGGTCCGGCCGATCTTACCATCGATCGGCGACATGATCTCCGTGTAGCCGAGGTTGATCTGCGATGTCCGGAGCTGGGCCTGGGCCGACAAGAGCTGGCCTTGCAGGTTGCCCTGGCTGGCCTTGGCGGAATCCACCGTGGACTGCTGGCCGGCGGGCGTGTTGAGCAGCGTCGTGGCCCGTTGCAGCGTGATGGTCGCATTGGCGAGCTGCGCCTGGATCTGCTCCACCGTGCCTTGCTTGGCCTCGACATCGGCCTCGAACGGTGGCCGTTCGAGCCTGTAGAGCACCTCACCCTTCTTGACCTCGTCGCCTTCCTTGAAAACATATTGTTCGATGAAGGCCGTGACGCGGGCCACGACGTCGACGCGGGCCACGGCCTGGATCCGTCCGATGAACCGCTCGGTCTGGGTGACCGGATGTTTCGTCGCCTTGATGACGCCGACCGCAGGAGGTGCGTTGGCTGGTACCTGAGCCAGAGCGGGTGTGACCGCCATCGTCACCAAAGCGAGAACCGAACCGAACCGTTGCATCATCGCCTCATGCCGTGTCGAGCTCCGACGCCGCGAAGCAGCGCGGTGGAGTGACACGTCTCGACCCATCTATTATCGCGTTGCGGCACGCTTGTGGCGCACTGCGCCCCGTGGGCTCTACGCAGCCTGCCTCGGTCTCTTCGGCATCGACCGAAGGCCGTTACAGGCCCGCGGTTTCCGTCCGGCCTGCCGGCGCAACCTAACTGGACCGCCGGAGCGGATCAAGACGGACTCCTAAGCAGACTTTCACAAGTCTGCTTACACCGGGAATTCACAGCGGCATTGATTTTGCTTTGAAAAAGCCAAATCAATCGTGGCTTTCGCCACGCAGGGCTGCTTGGACCCCTCATGGTCACCCGACCGGAGGTCCGAGCGTCGCTCATCACGGCCAGAACGGATCTTGGCGGCGAAACTTGCGCCATCGTCCCCTGAACTCGCGCTCGCTGGTTCGGCGTCGGGCGGCATTCCAGCGCAGCAATGAGGCTGCGACCGGCGCGAGGTCGAGTCGCTCGCACGGTGCGAGTTCGGCAACGCGAACTTCCGTCACGGCGGCGTCGTTGATCCGTCCGAGGTCCTGGAGCACCTTCTTGCAGGCGCCGATGTAGTGGTCGACCGCCTTCGGCTTGAACAGCGACGACACATCCTCGCACGCGTAACGGAGCTTCTTCATAGCCTTGCGCAAGTCGTGCAGATCGTCCGTGTGCAGCGATTTCAGATGGCGGCCACGCTTGGCCACCTTGCCTTCGAGCTTGTCGAGCAGGTCGGGAAGGATCTTGCGGAAGGGAAGGTCGGCTGCTGTCTCGCGCTGCTCCGGGTCTCCGACGAGCCAGGTGTCGTCGGCCGTCCAGAGCGACAGGCCGAGCAGCAGATCGGTCGGCAACGGGCCTTCGACCGCGGTCGTGACAGCCGCATGGGCATCGCGATCCCGCGCTACCGCGGCATCGCGAATGGGTCGGAGCTGATCGGCCCCGAGATCCGCTTCGGCTTCGACCAGCGTTTCGGTCAGGAACACGTCCCAGTCCCGCCCACTGCCGAGCACCTGACCGAAATCGCGCAATCCGTCGTTGAACCGCGCCGTCGCGACGGGTTCGAGGACGGGTGCGAAGAGGACGAAGAGCGTGCGCGTCTTTCGGATCGCGGCACGCAGACGATGGACACCCTCGACGTCGCCCTTGCCGGCCGTCGACAGCTCGGCGGCGAAGTCCCGGCAGGCTGCCGACAGCAGCATCGGGAACACGTCGCCGAGCCGGGCATCCCCGGCGATCGCGAGGTCGGAGGTCGCGAGATGCGGCGGACCGACATCGGTCAAGAGCGCATAGCCGCGCTCGGACTTCGAGTCGGGGCCGAGGCGCAGGGCCGCCGATCTCGCGAGTTCGGCCGCCAGACGAAACAACGGCCCCGCCGCTCCGTCCTTGAGCTCGAGTTCGACCTCGCAGATAGCGGCATGCCGGCCGCCGGCCCGCACTTCGCCCTCGTCGATCGCGGCCTCCACCAGCGTACCGTCTTCGAGGATGAGCATTCGCTTCGAACGCGCGATGTCGGTGACGAAGACAGGCGCGACACGGTCGAGGTCTTCGGACACGAGTGTCATGACGTCCTCGTTCTCGGCCATGACGCCGGGATCGAGGGTTTCGGACGCGATGGTCCATTCCCATTCGCCGCGAGACGCGAACCCCGAGGCGCCGTCCCGATCCTTCACGGTCTGGACGAAGCTTTCGCCGCACCGCCGAACCCTCAGGCTCACGCCGCGTTGCCGAAGCGCGAGGTCCGGCGTGTCGTAATAGGTCGAAACGTTCTGCGAGATGGCGGGAACCGTGGCGGCGAAGAGAGGATGCGCTTCGACGATGCTGCGGGACGCACGATCCAGAAGCAGCTTGATCTCGGTTTCCATAAAGCCCCAGCTCTCCTGCACGCCGCAGAACGTATCGATCCTACCGTCTCGCCACCCTCACGGCCAAGGGCCGTCGCGCAAGCCGCTTGCAAGACCATCGCGCAAGCCGCTTGCAAGACCATCGCGCAAGCCGCTTGCAAGACCATCGCGCAAGCCGCTTGAGCGCGGCGCCCTGTAGCCTTATCCCAAGCCATCACCATGCTGCCGCCTTCGGCAAACCACGACGGAGACCTCCCATGTCCGGTAATCCGTTCTTCGAGACCTGGACGACGCCCTTCGCGGCGCCTCCCTTCGGCAGCATCGCGCCGGAGCACTTCGGACCGGCCTTCGAACGCGCTATCGCCGAGCACCAGGCCGAGATCGATGCGATCGCGGAACAGACGGACGAGCCGACCTTCGACAGCGTCATCGCGGCTCTCGAACGGGCCGGGAAACAGCTGAGGCGCGTCGGCGGCGTTTTCTGGAACCTCGCGGGCGCCGACACCAACGACAGCCTGCAGGAGATCGAGCGCAACATGGCGCCGATCCTCGCCCGCCACCGCCAGCGCATCGCACTGGACCCCAAGCTCTTCGCCCGCATCGATGCCGTGTTCCAGCGCCGCGACGCGCTCGGCCTCGATGCCGAGCAGCGCCGCGTGCTCGATGTCATGCATGGGGACTTCGTCCGCGACGGTGCTCGCCTCGGCGACGCCGACAGAGCGCGGCTCGGCGCCATCGCCGAACGGCTCGCCGAGCTCGGCACCCGCTTCGGCCAGAACGTCCTCAGCGACGAAAAGACCTTCCTGCTCGTGCTCGACGGCGACGAGGACCTGGCCGGCCTGCCTCCGGCCTTGCGCGACGCCACGGCCCAGGCGGCGGCGGAGCGCGGCCTGCCGGGCCAGCACGTCATCACGCTGGGCCGGTCGCTGATCGATCCGTTCCTGCGCTATTCCGCCCGGCGCGATCTGCGCGAGAAGGTGTTTTCGGCTTTCGCATCGCGCGGCGAGCACGAGGGCGAGCACGACAACCGCCCCATCATCGCCGAGATGGTGCGGCTTCGGGCCGAGCGAGCCGCGCTGCTCGGCTTCCCGACCTTCGCCCATTACAAGCTCGACGACACGATGGCCAAGACACCCGAGGCCGTGTCCAAGCTGCTCGATCAGGTCTGGGGAAAAGCCAGGGTCAAGGCCGCCGAGGAGGAGGAGGCGTTGCGGGCCGTCGTCCGACAAGAAGGCGGCAACTTTGACCTCGCGCCGCAGGATTGGCGCTATTACGCCGAGAAGGTCCGGCGGGCGAAATACGATCTCGACGAAACGGAGGTCAAAAACTACTTCGTGCTCGATGATATCGTCACGGCTGCCTTCGACACGGCCTCGAAGCTGTTCGGGTTGCAGTTCACCGAACGCCGAGACGTCCCGGTCTACCACCATGACGTCCGCGCCTTCGACGTGTCGGACCGGGAGGGTCGACACATGGCGCTGTTCTACGCGGATTATTTTGCGCGCCCCTCGAAACGCTCGGGCGCCTGGAACAGCGGCTTCCGCGGGCAGAACAAACTCGATGGCGAACAGCGCCCGATCGTCGTCAACGTCATGAACTTCGCCAAGGGTGGCGAGGGCGAACCGAGTCTTCTCAGCCTCGACGACGCGCGGACGCTGTTCCACGAGTTCGGCCACGCGCTCCACTCCATGTTGACCGACGTCACCTATCCGTCGATCGCCGGCACCAGCGTGGCGCGGGACTTCGTGGAGTTTCCCTCCCAGATCTACGAGCATTGGTTGATGCGGCCGGAGGTTCTCAAGCGCTTCGCCCGCCATGCCGTGACCCGCGAGCCGATCCCGGATGCGATGATCGAGCGCATCACCGCAGCCCGGAACGCCGGGCAAGGCTTCGCCACGGTCGAGTATTGCGCCTCCGCGCTGGTAGACCTGGCGTTCCACCGACTGACCTCGGCCGAGGCCGCGAGCGGCGTCGACCCGGCCCTCGTCGAACGGACGACGCTCGAGCGGATCGGCATGCCGTCGGCCATCGTCATGCGGCATCGAACGCCGCACTTCGCCCATGTCTTCGCGGGTGACGGCTATTCGGCGGGTTATTACTCTTACCTGTGGTCGGAGATGCTGGATGCCGACGGGTTCGGCGCCTTCGAGGAGAACGGTATCTTCGATCCGGCGACGGCCGAGCGCCTGCGCGTCAACGTGCTCGCAGCCGGCAACAGCCATCCGCCCGAAGAGGCCTATTTGGCGTTCCGCGGCCGTATGCCGAGCGTCGAGACGCTGCTCGAGCGACGCGGCCTCGCGTAGGGATGACGATGGGTTGGTCACCGCAACAGGACGCGGCCCTGAAAGCGGTCGCGGCCTGGCTGAGGCAGGGCGAGCCGCAGATCTTTCGGCTGTTCGGCTATGCCGGGACAGGCAAGACGACGCTGGCCAAGCAGATCGCCGACGATGCGTCCGGCGAGGTGGCGTTCGGCGCTTTCACGGGCAAGGCCGCCCTCGTGCTGAAGTCGAAGGGGTGCCGGGGGGCCTCGACCATCCACAGCATGATCTACCGGACACAGGGCGACGAGGCGGAGGAGACGCCGTCTTTCGTGCTGAACAAGAAGGCCGCAGCCGCCGACGCCGATCTCATCATCATCGACGAATGCTCGATGGTCGACGAAGAACTCGGCCGCGATCTTCTGAGTTTCGGCAAGCCGGTGCTCGTGTTGGGCGACACGGCGCAGCTCCCTCCCGTCAAGGGAGGTGGATTCTTCACCGATGCCGATCCCGACGTCATGTTGACCGAGGTGCACCGCCAGGCGGCCGACAATCCGATCATCCGCCTGTCGATGACGGTGCGCGAAGGCGGACGCCTGCCGCTCGGCACGTTCGGATCGAGCCGCGTCATTCGGCGGTCCGAGATCGATGCTACGGCCGTGATGCAATCCGACCAGGTTCTGGTCGGCATCAACAAGACGCGCCGCGCCTATAACGGCCGCATGCGCGCCTTGCTGGGCCATTCCGGAGAGCGGCCTCAGGTGGGCGAGAAGCTCGTCTGCCTTCGCAACGACAAGAAGAAGGGGCTGCTCAACGGCGGAACCTGGACGGTTCATGCCCTCCATGCCGACCGCGGCGCCAAGATCGCCCTGAGCTTGACGCCGGAAGAGGATGGCAAGCGCAAGCCTGTGCGGGTCGGAATCCTTCCGGCGTTTTTCGAGGGCCGCGAAGAGGAGCTGCCCATGGCGGCCCGGCGAGACTCCGACCAGTTCGACTACGGCTACGCCCTGACGGTCCACAAGGCGCAGGGCTCGCAATGGGATGACGTCGTCCTGTTCGATGAGAGTTTCGCTTTTCGCGAGCACAGCGCGCGTTGGCTGTATACGGGGCTGACGCGCGCCGCCCGTACAGTAACGGTCGTGGTCTGAAGCCCGCGCCGGGCCGCGGGTCGCATGACGACGACAGAAAAGTCACACCGCCTCAACTTTGTCGATAGATGACCGAGGCTACGAGAGCTTCCACCAGCTGTGCCTTGACCATTGGGCAAATGTGGTGAAAGAGTGAATTGCCGTGCACGAGAGTGTCCGGCTCCCATGATGCCTGTCTGTTCGCCCCGATGATCGGGACCCGAACGGGTGGGCGCCGTGGTCTTCCGCTTCAACTCGAAATACGAAAACGGCGATAATCGGGCGCTGCAGGCCGGTAGGTGCAACCAAAAGCTTGGCAGCACGTTTTGTCGGCATGCGAGCGTGAATTGGCGACCTGACGTTTCAGACGCGGGGCCAAGCGGACGGAACGAAGCGCTGAGCACTGGAATTTAGAACCTCATCAGGAGATATCGAACATGAAGACGTTGACGAAGACAACCATGATGGCTCCGGTTGCCGCTTCCCTGACCCTGGCCGTGATGGTGGCCATGAGCGGCCCGGCGTCGGCGCAGGCGCAGTTGACAAACGGCGCGAATGGCGGGCAGCCGAACACGCTGCGGATGAAGCCCCACACGGCGAAGCGTCCGTTGACGGTGCGTCGCGCGGTGGCGGCTCCCGTCGTTGCGGCTGCTGCGGCCCCCGCTGCTGCGGGCGGTTTCGTAACGGGTACGGCGAGCACGATCGTTGGGCTGCCGTTTCAGGCGCTCGGCGGCATTTTCCCGGCCGGCGGCGCCCGCACGGGCGGTGTAACCGCGGTTCGTTATGCCGGTGCTGGAGAAAAGGCTGCCGAGGTCGACGAGGGTTGGGCCATGGCGGTACCGGTCGATCACTCAGGTCCGATCTACGTCGTTGCCAACGGCGACCCGACGATTTCGCCTCTGGCGCTGATCGGTCAGCCCCTTGGTGCCATCGGGACCTTCGCCCAGACCCCGTTCCGGGTGATCGGTGCGACGGGTCTCTGATTCATTCAGCCTCCCAATCTAGTTCGTGAAAATGCCGGCCCTTGGGCCGGCATTTTGCTGACGCAATGTGTCAATTCGGCCTGACACTTTTACCTTACGGGTGTTCCACAGGCGCGGGACATGGTCTAATGATGGGCAGGGATGCGGGACGTGTTCGGCGCGATCGAGAGATCTGCGGTCGTAAACGCCTCGACGTCAGTGTCGGCGCTAGGGTGGAGCGCCTCGAGGTCCACGAGGGTCACGATGCAATATCGCCGCTTTTTCGATGACGCACTGACGCGTTTGCGAGAGGAGCGGCGCTATCGCGTCTTTGCGGATCTCGAACGAGATGCATCGCGCTTTCCGCACGCCGTCTGGCATCGGGATGGCCAGGCCGTCGAAGTCCTGGTTTGGTGCTCGAACGACTACCTGGGCATGGGGCTTCACCCGGTCGTGATCGCCGCGATGCAGGACGGAGCACAGCGTTACGGCGCCGGCGCGGGCGGCACCCGCAATATCTCGGGCAACAGCCATCCTGTCGTCGCACTCGAAGCCGAACTCGCCGATCTGCACGGTAAACCGGCGGCTCTGGCCTTCACGTCGGGCTGGATCTCCAACCTGGCGTCGATTTCGACGATCGCCGGCTTGTTGCCGCATTGTTTGATCCTCTCGGACGCCTGGAACCATAACTCCATGATCGAGGGTGTGCGTCGCTCGGGCTGCGAGAAGCAGCTCTTTCGACACAGCGACATGGCGCATCTCGAAACTCTCCTCAAGGCGGCAGGTCCCGATCGCCCCAAGATGATCGTCTTCGAGAGTCTCTACTCCATGGATGGCGACATCGCTCCCGTGGGCCGCATCACGGAACTGGCGCGCCGCTACGGCGCTCTCACCTACTGCGACGAGGTCCACGCCGTCGGGCTCTATGGTCCGAGAGGTGCCGGCATTGCCGAACGCGAGGGCGTCATGGCCCAGGTCGACGTCATCGAGGGCACGCTGGCCAAAGGTTTCGGAACGCTCGGCGGCTACATCGCGGGCGACACCGCTTTGGTGGACGCTGTCCGCAGCTATGCGCCTTCGTTCATCTTTACCACCGCGCTACCGCCCGCTGTGGCGGCGGCCGCGACCGCGGCGGTGCGACACCTCAAATCGTCGAGCGACGAGCGCAACCGGCATCAGGCCCGTGTTGCCGAGACCAAAGCTGCGCTTGCGATGGCTGGTATTCCGGTCATGCCGAATCGCTCGCATATCGTGCCGGTCTTCGTCGGAGACGCAGAACTCTGCAAGGCGGCCAGCGATATGCTGCTCGAGAAGCATCGCATCTACATCCAGCCGATCAATTACCCGACCGTGGCACGAGGAACAGAGCGGTTGCGCATCACGCCGACGCCGCATCACAGCAAGGATCATATCGAGGCTCTGACGGAGGCCCTGGTCGATGTCTGGCAGACCTTGGATCTCCCGACCGCATCGCGCTACGCCGCTATTGCGGCGGAGTAACGCCCCACGCGCTAACGTGAAAGCCAAGTCTCGATGCGACGCGCCACTTCGACGACGTCCTCGGGGTTACGGGCATAACAAAGCCTGACGAAACCTTCGCCTGCCGCTCCGAAGGCGGATCCCGGTGCGACCCCCACCCCCGCTTCGTCGACGAGTCGGAATGCGAGGCTGCGGCTGTCCGACACGCCCTCGAGCCGGCAGAACAGATAGAAAGCGCCGTCTGGTCTCGAGAGCCGAACACGCCCGGTTCTCAGCAGGGCCGCCGACAGCAGGTCGCGGTTGCCTCGTGCCCGCGCCACCTGGGCTTCGATGAACCCATCGCCCCCCGTGAGCGCCGCCACGGCGGCCCGTTGTGTCGGGACCGGGACGCCGGACGTCGAATATTGTACCAGGCTCTCGATCCGGCTGCCGAGTTCCGGCGGGGCTTCGAGCCATCCGACCCGCCAACCCGTCATGGCCCAGTTCTTGGACAGCGTTTGGACGAACAGCACGCGGTCGTCGGCTCGCATGAGGTGATGGAACGAGGGCGCCAACCTGCCCTCGTAGACGAATCGTCCATAGATCTCGTCGGCCACGATCCACAGGTTCCGGGCGCGGGCGAAGTCCAGAATGGCCCCGAGGTCGTCGTGAGTCGCGGTCCACCCGGTCGGGTTGGAGGGCGAGTTGATCACGATGGCACGCGTCCGATCCGTCACGGCCTGCGCCAGGTCTTCGATCGAGAGATGCCAGCGGCCATCGTCTCCCCTGGCCGAGAACCGCATCGGGACCTCGACGGGCCGGGCGCCTGCCGCCATCAGGGCGCCGCCGAAGTTCGGCCAGGCCGGCGTCGGTATGAGAACGTCGTCGCCATGGCCCGCCACCATGCGCACGGCGAACTGTAGCGCCTGCATGCCGCCGACCGTCACGAAAAAGCGCTCCGGGCCGAACGGCGTCGTATCGTCGGCGAAGGGCTTCCCGTAGAGGCCCGTCATGTAATGGGCGATCGCGGCCCGGAGATCCGGGATGCCGCCCTGGTGGGTGTAGAAGGTCTCGCCGGCCGCAAGCGCCCGCACGGCCGCGTCGCAGATGAAGTCCGGAGTCGGCAGGTCGCCCTCGCCGACCCAGAGCGGGATCAGGCCCTGCCGGCCTAGGCCATAGCTGAATACCTCCTCGATGCCGCTGCGCGGAAGCGACAGCACCTCCGGCCTGATATCGTCCAGGACCGATCCGCGGTTCCGGCCAGGGGGAACGTCGAGCGGGGCGGACGGGGTAGGCGATGGTGGCATGACGACGGATCCTGGGCGGCCTCAACCCCGGATCAGAAGCACGGCCTTGCCGAAAAGGCGAGGATCCGAAGAACGAGACTGCCGGCTTTAGGCCCTCTCGCGCGCCAGAAGATCCCGGATCTCGACGAGAAGCACCTCTTGGCGCGAAGGCGCCACGTTTTTCGGAGGGCTGAAGGCCATTCGCGCCTTCACCCGATCGAGCGCCTTGACGATGGCGAAGAGTGCCGCCGCCACGATCATGAAGTTGACCATGTAGGTGACGAAACTGCCCCAGGCCAGCACCGGCCCCTGCTTTTGGGCGTCGGCCAGGTTCGTGGCCGTGACATTGTGGCTGAGAGGCACGAAATAATTGGTGAAATCCGCGCTGCCTGCCATGCCGATGATCGGCATGACGATATCTTTGACGAGCGAATCCACGACCTTGCCGAAGGCCGCCCCGATGATGACCGCGAAGGCGAGATCCAGGATGCTACCCTTCAGGGCGAAGTCGCGGAACTGTTTCAGCCCGCGCATCAGCGCCGAGTCCGTCTCCAACATGCCACCCTCCGTTCGCAATCGAACGGAGCCAGCATAGGGCGGGCACGGGCTCGGCGACAACGCCGATCGCTGACTTTCGCGACGCGTCGTCGCCCCCGTCGATCCGAGGGGCCGGACGCGCTGGAGGCCGGCCGCAGAGGGGCCGACATCCCCCTTAGGTCGCGTGGCATCTTCAGAAGGGATAGTAGCGAAGGCTCGTGAGAACGATGTTCTCGTCCGTCTTCGGCGCGCCACCCGCGATCGCCGAGAAGGCGGTCCGCTGCGTGTAGGAGTACTGCAGGCCGCCGCGGAATTGGCCGTAGGCTCCCTTGTAGATCGTGTCCCAGAGGCCGACCGTCGCCTGCCTCACCGATTGGGTGTTCCCCGTGCAGGTCGCGGTCGAACCTTCGATGCTGCAGCCTGCATTGGAGTTGAACGGATTGCCGTAGCCGTAGTTGACGCCGCCGACCGTGCCGAGAGAATTACGGTCCTCCTGTTCCATGCCCGCATAGGCGTAGAGGTCGATCGAGGGCGTCGGGTGCACGATCGCGCCGGCGAGCAGCATGGTCTCGGCGTTCGGCTTGATGCCGCCGGTCGAACTGATCGTGATGTCGGGCAGACCCGAGGTGCCGTATCGGCCCAAGCCGGCGCCGACCGCGCCCGAGAACTGCAGGTCGAGCATCTTGGGGATCGCCGCGACCCGAACGCTTCCACCGCCGCCGCCGTCGATGACGTCCTCGTTGTGACCATTCGAGCGGCCGTAGAAGTCTCGTCCCATCCCAAATCCCTCGATGTGGACGTCATGGCCGTTGATCGTGGGATCGTAGGCGACCTTGCCGATGATGTCGGGGACATGGTTCAGCGAAAGGGAGTTGGCGCTGTTGAAGAGCCCACCACCCGTGGCGGCCTGGTTGTAGGTGAAGTCAGATGGCAGCGTGCCGGACTCCGTCGTCTGCGGGTTTTCCGCCGATACACCGACCGAAAGGATCGGGCTGATGTCCTTCACGAGGCGCACCTGCGGCTGCCGGGCCCAGACGAACCCCGGCACATATTGCGCGTCGATGGTCAGCGGGATCTCCTCCTTGCGGACCTGGAGACCCTTGTCGAACAACGTTGCGAAGGACCAGGTCTGCCCGGCCAAAAAGTGGAGACCGTAGTCGGAGCGGTCGACCGTCGCGTAGAGGTGGCGGATCCGGAGGTTGTAGGAATTGCTCTCGTTCGAGTTCGCGGTCTGGGCTGCGCCGAGAAAGTCGAACTCGCCATAGCCCGAGAGATGCGTGAACGGATCGGCATTGCCCTCGACCAGACCCGAGATGCGGCTCTGCCGGGCGGAAAAGCGGAACTCGCCGGTGCGCCCCGCACGGTTCTGCCGAAACGGGATGGCGCCGTAGGGCGTGTCGACGTCGGACGCGAGATTGCGCGAGCGCGTGACACTTTCGAGCGCCAGGAAGCCGCCGGGTGTGAAGGTCAGACCTTTGTAGCAGAGAGCCTTTTCAGGGCAGGCCACGAAGGTCGGCAAGGGACCGTCGCCATAGACCTGGTCTCCGACCGCCTTGGCGGGCGCCCCTGCGGCAGCCTTCTTCGGCGCGGGAGCCTGCTGATCGGCGTGTTCCCGGCGCGCCTGTTGATCGACTTTGGCTTCCAAGCGGTGCAACTCGGCTTTGAGAACCGCTATCTCGGCAGAAGTCGAAGTGTCTGCGTGTACCGGAGAAGCATTGATTGCCGCAATGAGGCATAATACCGAACAGCCAGACAATGAACAATGATGAGATTGCACGCTGAGACCCCTTGCTAAGGCTCAATTCATGCAGAAGCGTCGCCGGTTCGTGTGACAGGCTGATGAAAAGCGGGAGAACCGGCGTATCTCGGCCGACGATGCGGCGGGATGAGGTGTTTCCGCCACAGGTGAAGACGGCAATGGCGTCATGGCGATTCACCGGAAGGTTTCATGCCGCGACGCGATCGGATCCCGCGGCTTGCGTTCACCCGCCGCGTCCTGCAGATGGCTCCTGGCATTGCGGGGGGCTGATGGATGTCGTCATGGCGGGACGCGCGCAACGAGGTCGCCTGCGCCAGGCTCCGCAAGGCCATGCCGCCCGTTTTCCCGGCCGTCGTTCTGGTCCATGCCCTGGGGCGGTCCATCGTCCCGCCAGCGCCGCGGCTCGCCGTCGAGAGTTACTGGCGCCATCACCCGGTCCGCGCCGACCGCCTGGCCCGTGCCTTGGCGGCTCGGGGCCCGGCACCCGAAGGCTGGCGTTGGCGACTGGCCGCGAGTCCCGACGACGGTCGTGCCCGCAGCTTCCGGGCTCCTCCCGCCCCGTTTCGCGAGGCAGAGTTTCGGGCCGAAGCCGGGACCTGCTGCCTTTGCGGCCAGCCGGTCTACCGCTTCGGTTGGCATCGCGATCTTTGGGGAGATGCCAAGACCAACCGCCGCGCCCGCTGGCATGCCTGCTGCGTGGCGGCTTGGAAGCTCTGGAACGCCCCGGCCGATCAGGCCAAGCTCCTGGCCCGGCTGCAGAGGCGACGCTGTGCCGTGACCGGACAGCGCCTGTTGCGCGACCGTGAGGTCGACCACCGGATCCCGTTGCATCGGGTCTGGCGCAAGCAACGTGACCTTCCCTGGGCCGTGTTGCTAGGATTCTGGGGCTTTCCCAATCTACAGGCCATCAACCGCGACGCTCACCGTTCGAAGTCCGCCAGCGAGGCTTCATACCGTGCGGCCGAATCCAGGCCTCCCGACAGCGTCGCCGAGTGAAGGCCGCAGGCCAAAAAGCCCTATGCTCTTGTCACTGGCGCTGCGCCCGTGTTTGAACGGCGCACGACAATGCTCTTTCCGCGTGAAGCGTCGAGGCCGGCGCTGACGCTGGCGCGGTTTCGTGGCGGTTTCCAGGTCTCGAGGACATCATGGGTTTCAAATGCGGCATCGTCGGCCTGCCGAACGTCGGCAAGTCGACGCTCTTCAACGCCTTGACGCAGACCGCGGCCGCCCAGGCGGCCAACTACCCGTTCTGCACCATCGAGCCCAATGTCGGAGATGTCGCGGTGCCGGATCCGCGCCTCGACGCGCTGGCCGGAATCGCGAACTCGAAGGAGATCATCCCGACGCGACTGACGTTCGTCGACATCGCGGGGCTGGTCCGCGGCGCCTCGAAGGGCGAGGGCCTCGGCAACCAATTCCTGGCGAACATCCGCGAATGCGACGCCATCGCCCATGTGGTGCGCTGCTTTATCGACGGCGACATCACCCATGTGGAGAACAGGATCGCGCCGATCGACGATATCGAGACGATCGAGACGGAACTCATGCTGGCCGATCTCGACAGTCTGGAAAAGCGCGTCACGGCGCTCGAGAAGAAGGCCAAGGGTGCGGATAAGGAGGCCAAGGAGACCCTCGATCTCGTGCAACGCTGCCTGGTGCTGCTCCGCGACGGCAAGCCGGCCCGCCTCGTCGAGGTCAAGCCCGAGGAGCGAAAGCTTTTCGGGACTCTGGGCCTCCTATCGTCGAAACCCGTGCTCTACGTCTGCAACGTCGAAGAGGATGCGGCGGATGCCGGCAACGCGCTCTCGGCATCGGTGGCCGAGCGCGCCCGGCAGGAGGGAGCCGTCTCGGTCGTGGTCTCGGCCAAGATCGAGAGCGAGATCGCGGTCCTGCCGCCCGCCGACCAGAAGGACTACCTCGACGCCATCGGACTGGCCGAGCCGGGTCTGAACCGCGTCATCCGGGCCGGATACGCGCTGCTGCATCTCGTGACCTTCTTCACGGTCGGTCCCAAGGAGGCTCGAGCCTGGACGATCGCGCAAGGCACCCGCGCCCCGCAGGCGGCCGGCGTGATCCACAGCGACTTCGAGAAGGGTTTCATTCGATCGGAGACGATCGGCTATGACGACTACGTCGGGCTGAAGGGCGAGGCCGGGGCGCGGGACGGCGGCAAGTTCCGTCTCGAAGGCAAGGAGTACGTCGTGGCGGACGGTGACGTCCTGCATTTCCGCTTCGCCAATTGAAACAACAAGACACCGGAGGAAGCATCATGACCGACGCCACTTATCCGAGCCTCGCTGGAGCTCGCGTCTACATCACGGGCGGAGCCTCCGGCATCGGCGAGGTCGCGGTGCGGGCCTTCGCGGCCCAGACGTCGCATGTCGGTTTCGTCGACATCGATGCCGAGGCCGGCCGCCGATTGGCCGACGAACTCGGTGCGGGCGGCGCGACGGTCGCGTTCGAGGCGTGCGACCTGCGCGACATCGCGGCCCTCCGACAGGCGTTCGTGGGGCTCAAAGCCGCGATCGGGCCGGCAACGGCGTTGATCAACAATGCGGCTCGCGACGACCGGCACGGCTGGGAAGACGTGACGCCGGATTATTACGACGAGCGCATCGCCACCAATCTGCGGCACATGTTCTTCGCCACCCAGGCCGTGGCGCCCGACATGATCGCGGCCGGCAAGGGCTCGATCGTCAATCTCGGCTCGAACTCCTGGTGGGAAGCCTCGGGTGGGATGCCGGTCTACACCACGGCCAAATCCGCCGTTCACGGCATGACCCGGAGTTTCGCGCGTGATCTCGGGCCGCATCGGATCCGGGTCAACACAATCGTGCCCGGCTGGATCATGACGGAACGGCAGAAGACGCTGTGGGCATCGCCCGAAGCGTTGAAGAAGCATCTGGCGCGCCAATGCCTTCCCGACCTGATCGAGCCTGCCTATGTGGCCCGCATGATGCTGTTCCTGGCGTCGGACGACTCGGCCATGTGCACGGCCAACAATTTCATGGTGGAAGGCGGCTCGATCTGAAATCTCCCGCCACGCGGCGGCCGCCTTGGCGTGTCGTCGTCGAGGGACCCGGTGCTTCGATGCGGGCGTGACACGACGAAGATTGGAGGTTCGCCGCATGCGAAGGCGATCGCTCATGGCCTGGTGTTGTTTGGGGGTGTGCTGCGCGGCGGCGCCCCCGGCGGAGGCTCAACCCTTGCCTCCGGCAAGATCACGGATCCGGCTTCCCGCCAATCCTCCCTTGCCGGTTCCCCGGCCGGGCGCGCCGGCCGGGGAGAGCCTCCCTGCGCCACCGCATTCGCCTCCGGCCGCGGTGGAACCCACCGTGAGGCCGCCACCGCCCGCCGCCGCTGCTCCGAGCGGTCCCGCCGCAGGTCTGCCTACGGCAGGACCCTCGCCCGACCCTGTCGATTGCCCCGCGCGCCTCAAGGCCGCGAACGTCGCCGTCGAGAGGACGTCGGTGGGACCGCAGCCGGACCCGCAATGCACCGTGGTCGACGCGGTCCATCTCAACGCCCTCACGCTGGCGGACGGGGCGGTCGTGACCTTTCCCGACAAGCCCACCGTCGCTTGCGCGACGGCATCCACCTTCTCGGCCTTCGTGCGCGACCTCCTTTCGCCGCTCGCCAAGGGGACTT
>CAXTME010000007.1:17546-27358 GCA_964245215.1 uncultured Lichenihabitans sp. | reverse complement strand
TCCACCTTCTCGGCCTTCGTGCGCGACCTCCTTTCGCCGCTCGCCAAGGGGACTTACGGATCCGCGGTCGACACGGTCTGGACGGGGCCTGGCCTCGATTGCAGGACCCGCGACCACATCCCCGGGGCCAAGCTCAGCGCCCATGGCCAGGGCCTCGCGGTCGACGTCGCGCAGCTCAGGCTGCAGGACGGCCACAAGATCGAGGTCGGCAGGCCCACGTCGGGGACCGATCGCGCTTTCGAAACCGCCGCTCTCGCGGCAGGATGCGGCTACTTTCATACCGCGCTCGGCCCGGGAGCCGATGCTTTCCATGAAACGCATTGGCATCTCGATCTTACCCCCCGCGGCGCCAAGGGCGATGCCAAGTTCTGCGAGTAGCTTGTCGCTCGGCCAGGCTTGCGGGAACACCGACCCATTGGCGCGGGTGTTCGAGCCGAGCTATCGCTTGAAGATCTTGATGCCTTGCTCGACGACCACCCGGCACTGAGGGCTGAGCTGGGACCGATTGTTCTGCATGCAGCGTGCCGTCTGGCCTTCGTCCATCAGATAGGCCAAGCACAGCCGCATGGCATCGCCGGTACAAAGCTGCACGGCCTTGTCTCGAAACGTCGGGTTGAAGTCGTGCGGACCTGCATTACAGGGAGATGTCAGAGCAAGCGTCGCAGCGACGCCAAGATAGCCGGGCATACGCATGTCGTGTGTCCTTCGCGATCGGCGGGTCGCTGCAGCGAGTTCATGATCTACACGGTATAGAACTGACCGAGCCTGTCCATGCGGCTTCGCGTTCGCCCTTCGTAGCGGAGCCGTGGTGTTTCGTCGTTGCAACAATATGCCGGCCCTTGCGCAACTGACGGATCGCTAGCCCTCTCACAGTATCGATTGCGGGCAGAACGGTGACGTTCTCGACCTCGAGTGGCACTTCGATCTGGCACCTATCTTGTGAAATAGGTGAAGTAGTTGCCAAAACCACCTTCCTTATCCAACTTTAACCGGCAAGGACTTGTAAACTCGAAGGCATTTGAGTTGTAGCAGTAGGAGTTCTCTGCGCAGTACAACATTCTACCCGTCTTTCGGTTGACCTTGATTTGAGTGACGGGGCCGAAATCACCGTTGGATTTCGACTTGATCTGCTCCGGAGCCTCTTCGGCAGGCACATCGGCGAGGATGCGCGTCATGCAATGAGGTGCCGCTTGCGATGCGGCCGGAGTCAGGGTCGCGATATAGGCGACCATCCCCATCGCGAAGCGAAGCTTCGCCCCGGTGTCGAGACGGATCACCGGTTTAGGCGTCGCGCGCGTCTGCTCTTCGATGATCATGGCTTCAGTCCCTACCTCGTCCTGTCGCGCGGCTGGATAGCCCGAAGCCGGTTAACGATGGATCGGCAGTTTCTTCCGATGGCGCTCCTACTTGGACAGAAAACCGACGCCTTGCGGCAAGCAGAAATCGCGCCAGGCCGCCTGAACGCTCTGGATCCCGTGGCGGGTCGTGGTCACGAACCAGCTCTTCATGCTGGACACTGTCGTTGACCGGCCAGAAATCCGTCAGGGGTGAAGCGAGGCCCCTTTGGTGGCCTTGTCGATGTCCTTCTTCGGGCCTCGAAGCGCCAGTCCGACGAGGTCGGGCGCTTCGGCCGGCTCGGCCCGGAATACGGCGCGATTGGCCTCGTCGTGCCCGGTCGTGAACATCGCCGCGACATAGGCGGCGCGTGTGAGGCCACGCTCGATGGCTGTTCGGGAGGCGCGTCGCAAGGTCTCGGCCGTGGCGGAGAAGATCAGGATGGGTTGGCCGAGCAGGCTGGCATACTGGCGTCCCGTCGCATCCTCGTAGGGCGCCCCCATGGCGTCCGGTGTCGCTCCCGCGATGCCGGTCGCGAGGAACGCCGTGACATTGAGCTTCTGCCACATCGCGAGATCTTCCCGAACAAGGATCACTACCTTCGTTTCGAAGACCATATGAGCCATCCGTTTCGACTTCGGCCGGCGCCGTGCTAGCGGATAGCGATCCCCCTGTCTGGAACGCCCGTGCAGCAGGCTCGATACGCGCCCGGCGACAGAGCGTAGGCGCGACGGAACCAGCGGCCGAGATGGCTCTGGTCGGCGAAGCCGCAGGTGGCCGCCACCGTGGCCGGGGGTTCTCCCTTGGCCAGGAGCCGGCGCGCCCGCGTGAGCCTGATCTGCACCAGATAGGCGTGCGGCGACACCCCGTAGGCCAGTCGAAAGGCGCGGGCGAGCTGAAACCGGTCCGCCGCGCCCACGGCCTTCGCCAGTGCATCGGCCCCGATCGAAAGAGCGAGATCGTCGTGCAGATGATCCCGGGCGCGCCGCGCCAAACGGGCGTCTGCCCGTGCGGTCGTGCTCGGCACGCGACGGTCGAGGTGCGGGCCTAGGCGGTGCAGCACGGCATCCAGCGCCGCATCGCGAGCGAGCGGCTCGGGCGGACGATGCAGGACGTCGCAGGCGGTCCGAATGGCGGCGCCGAGCGCATCATCCTGCCTAAGGGTGGAACTGAAGCCGGGATCGCCGGCCGACGGCCTTCGAAGCTCCCCCTTGAGCCAGGGTTGCGGCAGGTAGAGCATGCGATAGGCGAAACCGTCGTCCGTGCCGGCCTGCCCGTCGTGCATCTCGCCGGGTTCGATCAGGATGACGCGTCCGGGCGAACTCTGCCGGCGCCGGCCACGGCAGTAGAAGTCCTGCAGTCCGCGATCGGTGACGCCCACCAGCCATTCGTCGTGACGATGCAGGTCGTAGGCATGGCCCGAGAACCGCGCTTTGATCGCCTCGACGCCGCTTGGGGCGTCGCGGGCCAGACGGATGCGGTTCGGCGTGGAGCGCGCGTCGTCGAGCGTCACCCGACGACGCCGCCCAACTCGTCCTCCACATGCGCCTGAACGATCGCGTCGAAGCTCGTCTCGGCCCGGAACCCGAGGGCTTCGGCGCGATGCGTGTCGAAATCCTGGGCCCACCCATCGACGATCCGGATGATGGCGGGGTCCGGCTCGTGCCGTATCAGTTTCACCGCCTTGTCGCCGCCGACGCGACGCAGGGCCTCGATCTCTTCCTTCACGGTTGCCGAGAGGCCCGGCAGGCTGATGTTGCGGCGGCCGCCGAGAGGTGCCGTGTCGATCGTGGCCGCGTGGATCAGGAAGCCGACCGCGGCCCGGGGGCTCGCGAACCAGTGGCGCACGTCTTCCGAGACGGGCAGCACGGCCTCGTGTCCCGCCAAAGGTTCGCGGAGGATGCCGGAAAAGAACCCCGAAGCCGCCTTGTTGGGCTTGCCGGGTCGAATGCAGATCGTCGGCAGGCGGATCCCGATCCCGTCGAAGAAGCCCCGCCGGCTGTAATCCGAGAGCAGAAGCTCGCCGATGGCCTTCTGCGTGCCGTAACTCGTCAGCGGGGTCGAGAAGAACTCGTCGTGGATCCGTGCCGGGAAAGGTGCGCCGAAGACCGCGATCGACGAGGTGAAGACGACCCGAGGATGATAGGGAGACTTCACGCCCTCCTGGCGAATGGCCTCGAAAAGGTAACGCGTGCCGTCGAGATTGATGCGGTAACCCTTGTCGAAATCGGCCTCGGCTTCGCCCGACACGATGGCGGCCAGGTGATAGATGAGATCGGGCCGATGACCGGCGAGCGTCTCGGCTGCGCCAGGTGCTGAAAGGTCGGCCGTAATGCTCTTGACCTGGCCGGAGAAGCCCGTGGGCGCCGCGGGCTCGACGACGTCGACCAGCGTCAGGGCATCGATGGCACGATCCGCGACATGGCCGTCGGCGACCAGCCGATCCGTGAGTTTTCGGCCGACCATGCCGGCGGCCCCGATCACCAGGATGTGCATGGGATGAACCCCCCTCGTTTCTTTGCCCCGCCGGGTCCCGGCGGACGTCGGTTCCCCGATTAAGCTTGAAGATCGTCGCGGTCGAGCGGTTCCCTTCCGGTTCGCTGGTCGACCCTTGCGGCACCGCCGCTCCTCGCGGCTCTTGCCGTCTCGGGCGGCGGCGCCGAAAGGCCGCGCGTCGATCTTGGCCATCGCGCTCCGGGGCGATGTGCGCCAACGATATCCGCTTTAGATCATCTTGGACTCTTGATGTCGCCTGCGTCCCCGCTTCATGCCGCCACGGCCGTCGGATCCGGCGGGCTGCCGACAGTGTTCCTGCTGCATTATCTCGGAGGAAGCGCCCGCGAATGGAGCGCCGTGACGGCTCTCCTCGCAGGACATTTCCGCTGCGTGGCCATCGACCTGCCGGGGTTCGGGGACGCGGCCGACAGGCCCGGCTACAGCGTCGCCGAAATGGCGGATGCCGTCTCCGAAGCCATTCGGGCCGAGAACCCGCCGCGATGGGTCCTGGTCGGCCACAGCATGGGCGCGAAGGTCGCGACGCTGGTGGCGCGGCGGGCCGAGGACGGCGCCGAGGAGCTCGCAGGCCTGTCGCATCTCGTGCTCCTGGCCGGTTCCCCGCCGGCGCCCGAACCGATGGACGAGACCCGGCGCAAGACGATGATGTCCTGGTTTTCGGCCGATGGCGCTGCGTCGCGCGCCGAAGCCCAGTCCTTCGTCGATGCCAGTGTCGGACAGGCGCTGCCGACGGCCCTGAACGGGCCGGCGGTCGACGACGTTCTGCGGACCTGCCGGGCAGCATGGCTCGCGTGGCTTGAGAGCGGCAGCCGCGAGGACTGGGCCGACCGCATCGGTGTGCTGCGGACTCCAGCCTTGATCGTGGCCGGCGAGAAGGACGCCGACCTCGGACCCGCGGCGCAAGCGAGCCTGATGGCCCGCCACTTCGCGTCGCCGCGGCTCTCGACCCTCTCCGGCGCCGGCCACCTCCTGCCGATGGAGCGTCCGGCCGAGGTGGCGCGTCTCGTCGCCGATCATGCGGGGAGTCGCGATGCGGGTGATCCCTCGGGTCCGAGCCTGGATCCCGGCTACCGGGCGTTGATCGAGTCCGACCGCGTGAGCGCCAGGACACGGGACATTCTGTTCGATCGTAGCCGGCCCGATGATCGGTCAGGCGCGCCCGCGACCCTGACGCCCGAGGCTTTCGCGGTGTTGCGCGCGGTCATCGACCGCGTCCTGCCCCAGGCGCACGCGATGCGCATCGCGATCGAGGCCCGCATCGACGCGATGCTGGCGGCCGGCGAAGGCGATGGGTGGCGCTTCGCCCTCTTGCCTCCCGATGCCGAGGCCTATCGCATCGCCCTCCGAACCCTGCAGGAGGCGGCGCGAGCCGCGCATGGTTGCGACTTCGAGGCTCTCGACGCTCGGCACCAGGACGAACTTCTGGAGCGGACCGCCGCGGGGCAACTCGTGGTCTCGGGAGCGGATCGCCACCAGCCTCCGTTCTCGTCCCAGCAGATGAAGCTCTGGTTCGAGGACCTGCGCGGCGACGCCGTGAAGATCTACGTGGCCCATCCGGCGACGCTCGCCCGCCTGGGCTACAGCGGCATCGCCAATGGGGGCGACGGCGAGCGCAAGCAGGGCTTCGTCCTTTTGAGCGCGGGGGAGCGCGAACCCTGGGAGCCCGAAGCCAGAGGCGGAGTTGCGCCATGAACCTCTCCGGTATGAAACGCTACGGCCTCGACGAGGTGGTCGATGCCGTCGTGGTGGGCACCGGCGCGGGCGGCGCGCCGCTTCTGGCCCGTCTCGCCGAAGCGGGCCTCAAGGTCGTAGCGCTGGAAGCCGGGCGAAACTGGGAACCGGGCGAGCACACGCCGGACGAGGTCGCGGCCGCGGAGCTCTATTGGCTGGGCGAGAGGCTGAGCGCCGGCGACACCCCGCAAGCCTTCGGGGCCAATAACAGCGGGGTCGGTGTCGGCGGCTCCACCTTGCATTGGGGCGCCTTCGTACCACGCGCCGACCCGCGTGACCTGCGCCTGCAGGCCGAGCAAGGCGTCGGCGCGGATTGGCCGGTCACGGCCGACGAACTGCGGCCGTTCTACGAACGCGTCGAGCGCTTCATCGGCGTTTCGGGGCCGCCATCCTACCCGTGGGATCCAGACCGGCGCTATCCGTTGCCGCCGGTGCCCCGCAACGCTCCTGCCGACGTGATGAGCGCCGCCTGCGCGAAGCTGGGGATCCGGGCCTGCGACGCACCGGCCGCCGTCGTGTCGCACGACTTTGCGCAACCCGACGCTCCCGTCAGGCAGGCTTGCGTCGCTTGCGGCGCGTGCCACCAGGGTTGCCGCAACGGCGCCAAGACCAGCATGGACGTGACCTACCTGCCCCGGGCCGTGGTGGCCGGTGCCGAGATCCGCCCTTCCTGCTTCGTCCATGAGATGGAGCGCGACACGACCGGCCGCGTCACGGCCGTGGTCTATCGCGAGGGTGGTATCGATCGGCGGCAGCGTTGCGGTGCCGTGTTCCTCTGCGCGGGCGCCATCGAGACGCCGCGCCTCCTCCTGCACCTCGACGTCGCAAATTCGAGCGGGCAGGTGGGCCGCAACTACATGGCCCATGTCGCGACCCAGGTCTGGGGAAGCTTCGCGCAGGAGATGCGTTGCAACAAAGGCTATCCCTCCTCGCTGATCACCGAAGACATGACGCGGCCGGACGGGGTGGATTTCGCCGGCGGCTATCTCGTGCAGAGCCTCGGCGTCCTCCCCGTAACCTGGGCCGGCCAACTGGCGCGGGCCAGGGGCCTATGGGGGCAACGGCTCGTCGATGCCATCCATGGCTACAACCATGTCGCAGGGATCGGCATCAACGGCGAATGTCTGCCGCAGGACGGCAATCGGCTCGAGCTTTCGGACGAGACCGACGACATGGGGCTGCGAAAGCCGCGGATCACGTTCAGCTATGGAGAAAACGAGCGCGCGATCAGCCGGCACGCGGTGGGGTTCTTGACGTCCGTCTGGGAGGCCGCGGGGGCGACCGATATCTGGTCTGTCGAGCGGGCCGCCCACACGATCGGCACCTGCCGCATGGGGACCGATCCCGAAACGGCCGTCGTGGACCCCTGGGGCAAGAGCTTCGATGTCCCCAATCTCTGGATCTGCGACAATTCGGTCTTTCCGAGTTCGCTCGCCGCCAATCCGGCCCTGACCATCATGGCGCTCGGCCTGCGGACCGCGGAGGCGTTCCTGCGTCGAGAGGCATCATAGCGGTGTCGGTTGCATCCGGGAGGATGGGCGACCTTTCGGATTTCGTTTGGAACAGAACGGGATTGGGAGCAGGGACATGGCCTAGAAGGAGCCGGTGGAACCTGCGCTCAGGACCGCCACGGCATCCGTCTCTTGTCGCCGGAGGACCCATGCCGCGCTTCGCCGCCAATCTTTCGATGATGTTCAACGAACTTGCTTTCCTCGATCGCTTCGCGGCCGCGGCCGAGCAGGGGTTCCAGGCGGTCGAGTTCCTGTTCCCCTACGACCATGCCCCCGATGCGATCGCTGCGCGCCTGCGGGATCACCACTTGACCCTGGCGCTCTTCAACCTGTCGCCCGGCAATTTCGCGGCCGGCGAGCGCGGTCTCGCGGCCCTGCCGGAACGCCGGGGCGAGTTCGAGGCTTCGGTCGACATCGCTCTGCGCTATGCTCGTGTCACCGGAGCGAAGACGCTGCATGTGATGGCCGGCAACGCGCCGTCGGGCATCGCGGCGCATGAGGCGGCCTACGAGGACGCCTTGCGGTTCGCTTGCGGCAGGGCCGCGAGCGACGACGTGACCATCGTGATCGAGCCGATCAATCGGCGCGACATGCCGGCTTATTTCCTGAACGACTTCGGGCATGCCGCCGGGCTGGTCCGGCGTCTTGCGCTGCCGAACCTGAAGCTGCAGTTCGACATCTATCACCGGCAGATCCTGCACGGCGACGTCGTGCGCGGGCTCGAGGCGATGGCCGACATCATCGGCCATGTGCAGGTGGCCTCGGTGCCGGAGCGGCACGAGCCCTTCACGGGAGAACTCGACGACGGACGGATCTTCGAGGCCGTCGACCGGGTCGGCTACCTCGGTTTCGTCGGCTGCGAGTACCGGCCCGCGGCCGCGACGCTCGCCGGGCTGAGCTGGTTTTCGTCGTACCGGCAGGGAGCGGTTCAACGACAATCCTTTGAGCCTTGATCCGATAAAATCGCGTCCGACCCATATTTAAAGATTATTTTCGCTGGCAGGCATGGCATGATCGCGCTGTCTTTTCTGGCGGAGAAACGGAATGGTTGGTGTGGTCGACGATGCCGGTGACCGCTACCGGGCACCTGCCCTCGACAAGGGTCTGGACATCCTCGAATTGCTGGCCACAACCGACGAGGGACTGTCGCAAGCCGAGATCGCCAAGGCTCTCGAACGCTCTCCGAACGAAATCTACCGTATGCTCGACCGCTTGGTCCGGCGCCATTATGTGGTCCGCACGTCGGGAGACCGTTACGAGCTGACGCTCAAGCTTTTTGCCTTGGCGCATCAGCACGCGCCCGTGCGCCGCTTGGTGGCCCAGGCGATGCCGGAACTGCGGGCCTTCGCGCGCGATGCCGGCCAGTCCTGCCATCTGTCCATCTACGATCGCGGCAACGTCGTCGTTGTGGGCCAAGTGGATTCGCCCAGCTATTGGGGGCTCTCGATCCGGGTCGGCTCCCGCATCAGCCTGTTCAACACGGGGTCCGGCCATGTGCTGCTGGCCTTCGCGTCCGAGCACGAGCGCGCCATGATGATCGAGGAACACGAACTGATGCCGAACGAGGTCTGTCCCGATGATCTCGATGCGCGGTTGGCCGCCATCCGCGAGCGCGGTTACGAAACGATGGAGAGCGAACAAGCTCTCGCGGTCCAGAACCTGTCGGCGCCGGTCTTCGGTCCCAATCAGAGCGTCGTAGCGGCCCTGTCGTGCCCCTACATCACCTGGAACGGTCCCGAGGCGACGCCGGATATCACCGCGAGCATCGCGATGATCTGCGCATCGGCCCGCCGTATCTCTCCGGCGGCCGGTGGCCGGATCTAAGCCGACAGGGTCAGCCGAGCTCCCGAGGGAGCCGATCTTCGGAGAATCGCCCGTGCGCATCGTCGACAGCCACCTTCATCTCGTGGATCGCGGCCGGCTCCGCTATCCCTGGCTCGACGATGTGCCGGTGCTCGACCGCGACTGGTCGCTCGACGATTACCTGGCCGAAGCGCAGGCTGCGGGAATTGCGGGAGCCGTGCATGTCGAGGTCGACGTTGCCGATCAAGACAGGGAGCGAGAAACCGCCTGGGTCGGTGCCTGTTCCGCACCCGTGATCGGGGCGGTAGCCTCGTGCCGGCCGGAAGAGCAGGGGTTTGCGGCCTATCTCGAACGCGTCGCGGCGTCGCCCAAACTGCGGGGTTTGCGCCGGATCCTGCATACCTCGCCTGACGAACTCGGACAGGGTACCGTTTTCGCCGACAATCTCAGATTGCTGCCGCGCTACGACCTGACGTTCGATCTTTGCGTCCTGGCGCGCCAGCTGCCGATCGCCCTCCATCTCGCCCGATCCTGCCCCGACGTGCAGTTCATCCTGGACCATTGCGGCGTGCCGGACGTGCGCGGCCGGGCACTCGATCCCTGGCGCGCCGACCTCGCAGCCCTGGCCCGCCTGCCTAATGTGGTCTGCAAGATCTCGGGGCTGGTCGCCTATGCCGATCCGGACAACTGGTCGGTCGAGGATCTCCGGCCTTTCGTCGAGCATGCGATCACGGTCTTCGGCTGGGACCGCGTGCTCTGGGGCAGCGATTGGCCGGTGTGCCGGTTGACGGCAGACCTCGGGCGCTGGGTCGCGGCGACGCACGACCTCCTCGTCGGGACCAGCCAGGACGAGAAGGCACGGCTACTCGCCCGCAATGCCGAGCGCTTGTATCGCCTGACCTGAACGCGGCGGGGCAG
>CAXTME010000007.1:0-17446 GCA_964245215.1 uncultured Lichenihabitans sp. | reverse complement strand
CACGCGCCCACGCCGCGGGGGCAGCGGCTCACGCTCCCGTCAGACACCGGTGTTCGGGGATCGCATAGACGCGGTCGCGGCCGAGCGCATGAGCGATGCGGCGGCCCGCCGTCAACAGACCGGCGAAAGCCGGGTGGCGGAAATTGAGGCCGCCCGCATAGGCTCCGAAAGCCGGCATGATGCAACGGGTGCCGTCGGACACGAAGCAGCGGCGGCGGACCGCACCGCTCGTGCCCATGACGATCGCCACCGGATGGAGATGGCCCGCGATCTCGCCCGAGACGGCGCCGGGCGCCGGTTCGTGGCGAAGTGTCAGCGCACCGAGTTTCCATTCGCCCGCCGTCGTGCCGCCGAGGCCGTCCGGGGGCGCCGGGTCGTGGTTGCCGGCAAGCCAGACCCAGTCTCGGCCGGCCTGCAGGCCGGCCAGCGCGTCGCGGTCTGCGACGCCGAGACGCTTCGCGCCATGCGGATCGTGGAAACTGTCGCCGAGCGCGATCACCACGCGCGGCCGGGTGCGTGCCACCACGGCCGTGAGCTTGGCCAGGGTCGCGGCCGTGTCGTAGGGCGGCAGCATCATGCCGCGCCGGGCGAAGGACGAGCCCTTTTCGAGATGCAGGTCGGCCACGAGGAGGATCCGTTCACCCTCGTGGAACAAAGCACCGAAGACGTCGGCCAGGAGGTCGACGCCGGCAACCCGCACATGCGTGTGCATCCGATCAACCTCGCTTGGGCGAGCGTCGCAAGCCGGAGCCTCTTGGGCTCGGGCGTCCCCTGGTCTGGCCTCGACCGGGGTCTTCCGTTTTGCCGCCATCATCGTCCGCGAATGCTTCCTCGAGCAGGACGTCCGCGGCTTCGGCCAGGATAACATCCTCGGCTTCGCCATAGACGGGCTCGCGCCCGATCTCCAGCATGATCGGCACGGCGAGCGGTGAGATCTTCCGCAAGGGCTTATGCAGGATCCGACCCTTGATTCGCGACAGTAACTCACCGAGTCGCTTGAGATCGAGGAGTCCGGTTGCCGCATCGTCGCGTGCGGCCCGGAGCAGGATGTGGTCGGGCTCGTGGCGGCGCAGGACGTCGTAGACGAGGTTGGTCGAGACCGTCATCTGCCGGCCCGTCTTCTCCTTGCCCGGATAACGGCGTTCGATCAGCCCGGCGATGGTGGCGCAGATCCGAAAGGTGCGTTTCATCATCGAGGATTCGTCGAGCCATTCCTCGAGGTCGTCGCCGAGCATGTCCTCGTCGAAGAGCGCGTCGAGGCTCGCGAGACCGCGCACGACCCGTGCCCCGACGTCATGCGCCGACCAGACCGCGATGGCGTAGTCGTTGGCCACGAAGCCGAGCGGCCGAAGCCTTGCCCGCTCCATCCGGCGGGTCAGCAGCATGCCGAGCGTCTGGTGCGCCAGGCGGCCCTCGAACGGGTAGGCGATGAGGTAGTTGCGGCCGCCGCGCGGAAAGGTCTCGACCAGCATGGCGTCGCGGGGCGGCAGGGCCGATTTGG
This sequence comes from uncultured Lichenihabitans sp., assembly GCA_964245215.1. Taxonomy (GTDB): domain Bacteria; phylum Pseudomonadota; class Alphaproteobacteria; order Rhizobiales; family Beijerinckiaceae; genus Lichenihabitans. The sequence continues at coordinate 15,945 of CAXTME010000007.1, read as the reverse complement.
CGCGCTGCAAGCCGAGCCAGTCCTCGACCTGACCGGGCAGATCGTAGTCTTCGGGCCGAGACGTCATGGCTCGCACCTGCTCGGCCAGATAGGTCGAGAGCGGAAACTTCGAACCCGCATAGGAGGGGATCTTCGGTGTGTCGCTCGACACGCGGGCGCAGAGCGCCTCGTCGTCCACGATCGCCTGGAGGGCCAGGATCTCGCCACCGAACAGGAAAGTGTCGCCGGGGCTCAGCGTTTCGAGGAAGCCGTCTTCGACCTGCCCCAGTACCCGGCCGCCGCGACCGATCGGCCCGGACGCGGCAGTGCCCGGCGAACCCGCGGCGCCTCTGCCCCTCACGAGCCGCACCTTCAGCATCGCGGCCTGGACGATGGTGCCGACGTTCATGCGATATTGCTGGGCGATGCGGCCGTTGGAGATCCGCCACCGTCCGTCCTTGGCCTGGCGGATCTTGGCGAAGCGTTCGTAGGCCCGGAGCGCGTAGCCACCTTGCGACACGAACGCGACGGCGGCGTCGAAATCGGCACGGGTCAGGGCCGAGAACGGGGCTGCATCCGTGACCTCCTCGAAGAGCGCGTCGGCCGCGAAGGGCTCGGCGCAGGCCATGCCGAGGATATGCTGGGCCAGCACGTCGAGGGCACCGGTGCGCGGCACGGGAGTGTCCTGGGCGCCCGCCGCCGCCGCCGTGATGGCGGCTCGGCATTCGAGCACCTCGAAGCGGTTGGCCGGGACCAGGATGGCGCGCGACGGCTCGTCGAGGCGGTGGTTGGCGCGGCCGATCCGCTGGATCAGGCGACTGGCCCCCTTCGGCGCCCCCACGTTGATCACGAGGTCGACGTCTCCCCAGTCGATCCCGAGGTCGAGGGTCGCGGTCGCCACCACGGCCTTGAGCCGGCCTTCCGCCATGGCAGCCTCGACCTTGCGGCGCTGCCCAACATCGAGCGACCCGTGGTGCAGCGCGATCGGCAGGTTGTCGCCGTTGATGCGCCACAGGTCCCAGAACAGCTGCTCGGCCTGGAAACGCGTATTGACGAAGATCAGGGCCAGTTTCACGTGCCGCAGAAGGTCGTAGATTTCGGTCAGGGCATGGCGGGCGCTGTGACCGGCCCAGGGCAGGCGTTCGCGCGAATCGAGCATGGTGATATGGGCGGCGGCACCTTCCGGCGCTACGACGAGCGCGGCCGGCGGGTCGCCCCGACCGTGCAGATAGGCCACGAGTTCAGCCGGCTCGCGCACGGTCGCGGAAAGACCGACCGTCTGAACCCCGGGTGCCAGGCGCCGCAATCTCGCCAGATCGAGCGCCAGGAGATCGCCGCGCTTCGACACCACGAGGGCGTGCAATTCGTCGAGAACGATGCGCTTGAGGCCGCCGAACAGGGTCTTGGCGTCGGGGCTGGCGAGCAGAAGCGCGATCTGCTCGGGCGTCGTCATCAGGATGTCGGGCGGGTCCCGCCGCTGGCGCTGGCGCTTCGTCGCCGACGTGTCTCCCGTGCGGGTCTCGATGCGGATGTCGAGGCCCATCTCGGCTACGGGGTGGTCGAGATTGCGCGCCACATCGACCGACAGCGCCTTCAAGGGCGAAACATAGAGCGTATGAAGGCCGCCGCCGCACTTCGAAGAGCCCGCGAGTTCGACGAGGCTCGGCAGGAAGCCGGCCAGCGTCTTGCCGGCGCCAGTCGGCGCGATCAACAACGCCGAGCGCCCAGCGGACGCATGCGCCAGAAGAGCGAGCTGGTGGGGTCGCGGCGCCCAGCCACGGCTCCCGAACCAAACGATAAACCGCTCGGGCAGGAGGCTCTGCGGCTGAGGTTCGAGTGTGGCGGTGTCAAGCACCTCATCAACCTAAGGCTTCGAGGCCACCACGACGAGTCCCGCGACCGGGACGGACTTCTCCTTGCGGGTCGAGGCCGGCTCCAGAAGCAGGATGTCGAAGCCCGCGGACGATAAGGTCGCAGCGACGTAATCCGGCGAATGGCCGAAGCGCAGGTCGCGACCGAGTGCAAAGCGCGTCGGATCCGCCCCGTCGCTCGCGGCGAGGGACTGTGCCGTGAAGGCCAGGAGACCGCCCGGTCGCAGCTGCCGGTAGGCGCCGGCGAAAACGGGCGCGAGCGCACCGACATAGACGAGGACATCGGCCGCCGTCACGAGGTCGTAAGCCTGCCCCGAGCCGGTCGCCAGCGCGGCATCGAGAGACGACACGCTGAGCTCGGTGTAGAGCTGGGTCTTCCTGGCGTGTTCGATCATGGCGGGAGAGAGATCGACGCCGTCGATGCGCTCGGAGCGGTTCGCGAGCGCCCGCCCCATCAGTCCTGTGCCGCAGCCTAGATCGAGCGTGACGGCATAGCTCCGCTGGGGGGCGACTCGGTCCAGGGCCGCGATCAGCAACGCCGGTCCACGATAGTCGAGCTCCCCGACGAGATGCCGTTCGAAGCGGGGCGCGTATTGGTCGAACAACGCCTGCACGTAGGCGGCAGCCATGGCGTCTGGCGTCAGCCCCGACAGGCGCGAGAGATGGAGCGCGGCCCCGAGAGAGCCGCCGGGATCGAGCGCTGCGGCGCGGGTCCAGGCCGCGGTCGCCGCAACCTGCCGGTTCTCACAACCTTCATATGCTTCCGCCAGCGCGGCCCAACCCGGCGCCCATTCGGGAACGCGCTCGATCACCTGTTCGAGGAGGTCTGCGGCACCGGCGGCGTCCCCTTCGGCCGCAAGAGCTTTGGCCCAAGCAAAGCGGCGGTCGGCGAGAAGGTCGTTCGACGGGGAATTCAAGGGCGCTTCTCACAGATGCACAGCGGGGATCGCGGTATTGGGGCCGAGGATCTCGAGGGCGAGGATCCGGCCGGCACCTCGCCCGCAGTCCCGGCTTAACGCGATGGAAGGTAGAAACCTTCATCTTGCTCGCACGGCTCGCCCGCAACCTTGGAAGCGCTGAGATGACGATAACGACTCGCCGCCTTCTCACCAAAGCCAGTGCCGCGGCGCTCTTCGTCACGGCCGGCCCAGTGACGGCCACCGCCGCCGACCTGCCTTTCGAACCCGGTCGTTATCCTGCGAGCACACAGCGCTACGTGGACGGCCGCTCCTACACGGCAATGCAGTGGCCGATCACACCGCAGCCTCATCGATTCGACATCTATGGCAATCCGCTGGGCGGCTTCTTCGTCGCGGTGCCCGACCCGCTGGTGGTCAACAACGGTTGCGCCAAGGCGATCGAACCGACCTATGACCTCGATGGCAATCTCGCCGGATATGCACCGCTGATTGCCTGTCGCTAGACGCAGACCTGAATCCGGCGATCGATCTAGGCGTCGGCGCTCAGGGGTTCTTTACCGAGACAACACTGCGTGCAGATTGAAGGTGGTCGCGGAGTCCTGCGTGTGTCATCGTGCATTTGGACTGCGGCATCTCCGTCCGCTTTTATCGTGACCATTGCATTGTCGGGGCAGGCACATGATTTCGGCAGGTGTCACAAAAGCGTGACGACGGCGCGAACTGCTGCAACTAATGCATTTCGGCTGAAGTTGTCTAGTCACAGGGTGGACAGCATGAATCTGGCGACACGGGCTTTGATCGGTGCGGGTGCGACGGTTCTGACGTTGCTGTTGGTTGCGGGAGAAGGTGTGGCGCCAGTGATGGGGGCGTTACTGGTGCTGGTAGCCAGTGTCGCCTTAACCACACAGTGGTTTCGATATAGGCGAGATGAGCGACAAGTTTATAAGCCGGTTTACGTCCGCTCGGCTATGGTTCATCGGCGGGTCAGGTACCACGATCAATAACGACGTTGCCGTGATCCGGCGTGCCTTTTTAAAGGATAATTGCGATGACGACCGCGACTTCAGCCACTCACATGCGCCGCCTGGGCCTCGTGATTCTGGGTTGTTTCGTTGGCGCCCCATTGTTGGCTGCACCAATCGCGGCAAACGGCGATGTCCTGTTGCGTCCGCTGACCATCAATAGAGGCATTCATATCGTTCAGGCCTTCGGGCCCGACGATGAGGACTGCGTCTACGAACTCCGCCGCGTTCCGCGTCCGGGCGGTTCGTTGCACACGGCAAAGAAGCTCGTCTGCAACGAATAAGGTCGTATTCGGCCTGACCTTGATGTCGGCCAGCCAGATCCTTTCGTTGACGCCGCTGGGGCTTTATTGCGCCGGCGGCGATTTTTATGTGGACCCCATGCGGCCAGTGCCGCGGGCACTGATCACTCATGGCCATTCCGATCATGCGAGGTCTGGCCACGCCGCCGTGATGGCGACAGCGCAAACGCTCGACATCATGGCGGTGCGCTACGGAGATGATTTCTCGGGTCAGCGCCAAGCCGTGTCGTTGGGGAGTTGGACGACCATCGGCGAGGTCCGGGTGAGGTTTCACCCCGCGGGCCATGTCCTAGGCTCCGCGCAGATCGAGATCGAATCCCGAGGTTTCACGCTCGTCCTTTCCGGCGATTACAAGCGGGCAGGGGACCCGACCTGTGTGCCCTTCGAGCCGGTCCGTTGCCACGCCTTCATTACGGAGGCTACGTTCGGCCTGCCGGTTTTCCGCCACCCGGATGCGGCGGATGAAATCGAAAAGCTGTTGGCCTCGCTGCAGCTGTTCCCCGAGCGGACACACATTCTCGGCGCCTATGCGCTCGGCAAGGCGCAACGCCTGATGGCCTTGCTGCGGGCCGCGGGTTACGAGCGGCCCATCTATCTTCACGGCGCTTTGGAGAAGCTGACCACCTATTACGGCCAGCAGGGGATCGTCCTTGGTGACACGCCGAAGGTGATCGCGACCGAACGCCCGAAGCTCGGCGGCGAAATCGTGATCTGCCCGCCCGGCGCCATCAAGGATCTTTGGGCGAGAAAATTCCCGGATCCGGTCACGGCCGCGGCTTCCGGGTGGATGCGGGTCCGCGCTCGAGCCCGACAGAAGGGGGTCGAGCTGCCGCTGATCGTATCGGATCATGCCGATTGGGAGGCGCTCTGCACGACGGTCGTCGAGACCGGCTGCGAGGAACTCTGGGTGACGCATGGCGAAGCCGAGGCCCTCGTCCACTGGGCCGGCCGGCAGGGGATTGCGGCGCAGCCTCTGCACCTCATCGGCTATGGCGAGGAGACCGAGGACGAGGTGCCGGAAGCCGCATGAAGGATTTCGCGCAGTTGCTCGACCGGCTCGCCTTCGAACCGGGTCGAAACGGCAAGATTCGGCTTATGGCAGCCTATTTCACCGCCACTCCCGATCCGGAGCGGGGCTATGCCCTCGCGGCTTTGACCGATTCCCTGAGTTTCACGGACGCCAAGCCGGCCATGATCCATGCGCTCGCGGCAGAGCGTACCGATCCCGTGCTGTTCCAGATGTCCTACCACTATGTCGGCGACCTCTCCGAAACGGTCGCACTAATGTGGCCCGCGGTACCGGCCTCGGCCGAAGCCCCGCGATTGTCGGTCGTCATCGAAACCTTGGCCACTACGGGAAAGGTGGCTTTGCCCCGCGTCATCGCGGGTTGGCTCGATGGACTCGACGAGATCGGACGCTGGGCTTTGCTGAAGCTGATCACGGGGTCGCTGCGGATCGGCGTTTCGGCTCGCCTGGCCAAGACCGCCGTGGCAACGCTGGGACCTCACGCGCCCAATGACATCGAGGAGGTCTGGCACGGCTTGAAGCCGCCCTATGGATCCCTCTTCGCCTATGCGACCGGCGAAGGACCGAAGCCGGACACGGTGGATCCGACCCCGTTCCGCACTCCCATGCTGGCCCATGCCATCGACGAGGCGAAAGATTTCCAAGCCTTGACGCCCGGTGACTTCACGGCCGAGTGGAAATGGGACGGCATCCGGGTCCAGGCCGTCACGGGGCGCGAGCGCGACGGCCGGCCGGCGCAAAGGCTCTACTCGCGAAGCGGCGACGACATCTCCGGCAGTTTTCCGGACCTGCTGGACAGCCTCTCGAATGAACGGTGGGGAATTGCGGCGATCGACGGCGAACTTCTGGTCGTGATCGATGGCCGGGTGCAGCCCTTCGCGAGCCTGCAACAGCGTCTGAACCGCAAGAGCGTTTCGGCCAAGACGATCGCGCAATACCCGATCCATATGCGCGCCTACGACATCCTCGTTGCGGATGGAGACGACCTCCGAGGGTTCCCGTTCGGAGAACGCCGACAGCGGCTCGAGGCTTTCGTGGCGCGGCTCGACGACCCACGCATCGACCTGTCGCCGGTCGTGCCCTTCGGGGATTGGAACGCCCTGGCGGACATCCGTGTCGATCCCGCGGCTTTTCATGCGGGCCAGGATGCCGATGCCATCGAAGGATTGATGCTGAAGCGCCGAGACAGCCTCTATGTGCCGGGCCGGCCCAAGGGGCTCTGGTACAAGTGGAAGCGGCAGCCTTTCAACATCGATGCCGTCATGATGTATGCGCAGCGCGGCCACGGCAAACGCGCCTCGTTCTACTCGGACTATACGTTCGGCGTCTGGAAGGACGGCCCGGACGGCGAGGTGCTGGTGCCGGTCGGCAAGGCCTATTCGGGCTTCACGGACCAGGAACTCATCAAGCTCGACCGCTTCGTGCGCAACAACACCGTGAACCGGTTCGGTCCTGTGCGCGAAGTCAAGCACGGCCGCGACGAGGGCCTCGTCCTCGAAATCCTGTTCGAGGGCCTCAACCGCTCGACGCGGCACAAATCCGGAGTGGCCATGCGATTTCCTCGCATCGCCCGCATCCGTTGGGACAAGCCGACCGCCGAGGCTGATCGCTTTGAAGCCTTGGAGAAACTCCTGGCTACGGACGCCACGGCCTAGGCCACCGGCGGCCTCCGCCGAACCGGAATGGCGGAAGAGAGTGGGGGTCGAACCCACCAAGGACCGGCTTGCAGCCCTTCCCGGATTTGAAGTCCGGACGTCCCACCGGGGAGCGTTTCTCTCCCGCAAGTCGCTCGGCACCGGAGCGGGCCGCGACAAGCGGTGAAGCTTAAGCTTCGACAGCCATTTTGATACTAACGGTGAAAGAATGGATGCGTGTTCTCCACACACCCCATCCAGAGCCGGCCGCGGAACGCGGTCGTGTCGAAGGATGCTCCAGGGCCCTCGATGTCGGCCCTGCGTGCTTCGACGCGGCCCTAAGGGCCGGCTCAGCATGAGGATGGATGAAAGTTCCCCATTAGTATGACATGCTCAAGTGCCGCCGATCTGCTATCGTGCTGATCGTCGACCAGTGCTATTCCGCGGCGCTCTGCTTCGACACACCGAAACGGTTGACGATGTAATCGTCGACCAACTGCTTGAACTCGGCCGCGATGTTGGGTCCCCGCAGCGTCATGGCCTTCTTGCCGTCGATGAAGATCGGGGCTGCCGGTGTCTCGCCCGTCCCGGGCAGCGAGATCCCGATGTCGGCGTGCTTCGATTCACCCGGCCCGTTGACGATGCAACCCATGACCGCGACGTTGAGGTTCTCGACGCCGGGATATTTCGTCTTCCACTCCGGCATTTCGTTGACGATGTAATTCTGGATGTCGCGGGCGAGTTCCTGGAAGACCGTCGACGTGGTGCGGCCGCAGCCCGGACAGGCCGCCACGAGCGGGATGAAGGTACGAAACCCCATCGTCTGCAGGATCTCCTGCGCCACCTTGACCTCGACCGACCGATCGCCGCCGGGTTCGGGCGTCAGCGAGACGCGGATCGTGTCGCCGATCCCGTCCTGCAGCAGGATGCCCAGGGCGGCCGAAGAGGCCACGATCCCCTTCGACCCCATGCCGGCCTCGGTCAGGCCGAGATGGATCGCGTAGTTCGTCCGAGATGCCAGGGTCTTATAGACTGCAATCAGGTCCTGGACGGCCGAGACCTTGGCCGACAGGATGATGCGGTCCTTGCTGAGGCCGATCTCCTCTGCTCGTTCGGCCGAGTAGAGGGCCGAGCGCACCATGGCCTCGCGCGTGACGGCACGAGCCTCGACCGGTTTCGCCGAGCGGGCATTCTCGTCCATGAGGGACGTCAGCAACTCGCCGTCGAGCGAACCCCAATTGGCGCCGATGCGGATGGCCTTGCCGTAGCGGATGGCGGTCTCGACGATGGCCGAGAACTGCCGATCCTTCTTGTCCTTGAAACCGACGTTGCCAGGGTTGATGCGATATTTGGCCAAGGCCTCGGCACAGGCCGGATGGTCGGCCAGCAGCTTGTGGCCGATGTAATGGAAGTCGCCGATGAGGGGCACGTCGACCCGCATCCGGTCGAGCCGCTCGCGGATATGAGGCACGGCGGCCGCGGCCTCGTCGCGATCGACGGTGATCCGGACGAGTTCGGAACCTGCGCGGGCCAGGGCCGCTACTTGCCGAACCGTGCCGTCGATGTCGGCCGTATCGGTGTTGGTCATGGACTGCACCACGACCGGGGCGCCCCCGCCCACCATCACGTGGCCGACCCGGACTCCGACGGTCTGCCGTCGCGGCTCCGGACCCGCTCGCTCGTCGGGGATAGTCGAGGGTGTCTCGAACAGGGCGCGCACGTCTTCGATGATCGTCATGAAGCTTTTCATGTTGGAGAAAGATGACGAGGTCAAGACGCACGGGGTCGGAACTCGTGCCATGGTTTCGCGGAAAACCGTACGTGATCGGCGGCGAGGGCGCGATGGTGTCGACGCTGCGGGTGCCGGGCCTTCGCCTCGGATCGGATGGCGGGATCTCGCGATGCCGGATCATTCGTTGTAAGTGACAGCCCCATGCTTGCCGGAGCCCTCGATGTCCCTTCAGTCTCGCAACGCCGTCGTCACCGGGTCCACGAGCGGTATCGGCCTCGCCATCGCTCGCGCCCTGGCGCGCGAAGGAGCCGGCGTCATGCTGAACGGCTTCGGAGCGCCTGAGGAGATCGAGGCCGTGCGGCGCTCGATCGAGGTGGAGAGCGGCGTCAGGGCGTTCCATTCTCCGGCCGATATGAGCCAGCCCGGCGAAATCGCGGCCATGATGCGCGAAGCCGAGGAGAAGCTCGGCAGCGTCGACATCCTGGTCAACAACGCCGGGATACAGCGGGTCTCGCCGATCGAGGATTTCCCGCTGGAGGCCTGGGACGCGATCATAGCGATCAACCTCAGCTCGGCCTTTCACACGATGCGGGCCGCCATCCCCGGCATGAAAGCGCGGCGCTGGGGCCGCATCATCAACACGGCCTCGGCCCATTCGCTCGTCGCGTCCCCGTTCAAGTCCGCTTACGTTGCAGCAAAGCACGGCATCGCCGGGCTGACCAAGACAGCAGCCCTCGAGCTCGCGACGTTCGGCGTGACGGCGAACTGCATCTCCCCCGGCTACGTCTGGACGCCGCTCGTCGAACGGCAGATTCCCGACACCATGACGGCCCGCAACATGACGAAGGAGCAAGTGATCACCGACGTCATGCTGGCCGGCCAACCCACGAAGCAGTTCGTCACCGTGGACCAGGTGGCGTCGCTCGCCGTCTATCTGACCTCCGAGTCTGCCGGCCAGATCACCGGCGCCAATCTCTCGATGGATGGCGGTTGGACGGCAGGCTGATCAAGGGCGCTGGTCGCGCAAGGAGCTGGGCAGCCCGCGAACCAAAACGTCGGGTCGGCGTTGAGAAGCATTAACGCTATTACAAGATTGGAGCGTCGCCGTGACCTTCATCCCCTCGTCTCGCTCGGATCCCGAAAGCAGCTTGTTCCGTCCAAGAGCTATCCCCCACCGTTCCGCAATGAGCACGAGGCGCAAGCTGTCGTCGGACGAGGACGGTGCACGAAAGGCCCTCGGGACGGACCAGCAATTCCCGATAGCCATCGTGCCCGGCGCATCGCTGGAAAATCTGGCCCGCATCGCGCTCGGCTGATGGCTGGCGCGCCTCAATAAAACTCGGCGCTGGCTTACCTGATCGTGGCGGTCAGGCCTTCAGTCTCCATACGCTGCTTGCCTTGACGTCCGCATCTTCGAGCGAACGCATCACCGGGACATCGAATCGGGCCAGAGGCTCGAACAGAGAGCGATCAAAGTAGGTCCGCCCCGGATCGCCGACCAGGACTTCGGCGCCACGTGTCGCCGCTCTTTGCAGCCACGCCGTCACGGCACCGGCGGTGTTCCGTTCGTAGAAGATGTCAGCGGCCAGCACCACGTCCCACCGGTCGTCGCGCGCCAGAAGATCGGTGCCGCAGGTTTGGACCACGACCCCGTTGACGTCCGCGTTGAGCACCGCCGCCGCGAGTGCAAAGGCGTCGATGTCGTTGGCCGTCGACCCTCCGGCACCGGCCATGGCCGCCGCGATGGCGACCAACCCGGAACCGCTAGCGAAATCGAGCACGCGGGCGTCTCGCACGAGGTTCGGACGATCGAGAAGGTAGCGCGCCAGAGCTTGGCCTCCCGCCCAGGCGAAAGCCCAGAAGGGGGGCGGCAACCCGACCGCATCGAGATCGGCTTCCGTATGCTGCCAGAGTTCGGTCGCGTCGTCCGCCATGTAGAGGCTGATTTCGGGCACCAGTGGAACCGGCATCAAACGGGTATGGCGGCGGATGAAGCTCGGGCGGTCGAACTCCGGTGGCATCAAAGCACGATGCCAAAAAGTCGGCACGGGTTTTTGGGTAACCTCGTAGGCGGCGTCATCCGAAGTGGGGCTCCGCAGGGCAGAGGCTTCGGTAGACCGCCACGAAGTCTCGGGAGACCTGATCGGTCGTGAAGCCGGCCACCACACGGTCGCGAGCGGCTTGCGCGAAGCGCGCCACCAAAGCCGGATCGTAGGCCAGAGTCACGAAGACATCGGCCAGGGCTTCCGCGTCGCCGGGCGGAACGACGAAACCTTCGATCCCATCGCGCGCGAAGGTGGCGCAGCCCGGCGTCATCGTGGTCACGACGGCGCGCCCGGCCGCAGCGCCTTCGAGGAGAGAGCGCGGCAAGCCTTCGCCACCACGCGACGGCACGCAGACCACGTGGTGCTCCCGCCAAACGGCGGCGATGTCGGAGGCGTGCCCATGCCATGCGACGCCCGGTTGCTTGGACCAGGCGCGTAGTCTTTCGACCGTGATGGTGCGTGGGTTTTCCGGATCGGGATCGCCATAGAGCGACAACTCCAAAAGCGCGCCACCGGCGAGCGCCAAGCGTACCGCCTCGACCGCCACATCGACGCCCTTCGATTGCACCATGCGGGCCACGACCGCGATCCGCAACGGGGGCAGGGGCGGCAGGGGCTGCTGGATTTCCCGCCTCGGATCGATTCCAGCGCCCCCCACGATCACGACCCGCGGATTCGAGGGCGCGAGGCCGAGCAGGACCGGATCCTCACGGTTCTCGAAGACATAGCGTACGGAACGTCCGCCGAGCGGCCCGCGGAGCAGCAGCCCCAAAGCGGCGCGCACGAGCCTCGCCTTGAAGGTCGTACTGGCCCCGATCAGCCCGAGGCCCGTGACGGCCTGCACCCTGCGGGTTACGCCCGTCAGTACGGCCGCCATGCCGGCCAGCACGATCAGCCGCACCGAGATGAGGTGGACGACATCGGGCCGCTCGCTGCGGAACAAAGACGCGAAGCCGCGCACATGGCCGACCAGGGCCAGCGGACCGAAGTGCCCCCGCTCGTGGCGTGACGGGACGACGCGGATGCCCGCCGCCTCGATGCGACGTTGCAGGGCCGGATCCCGCACTCGGACCGAGACCGCGACCGCGAAGCCCGCCTCCCGGGCTGCCGAAGCCACCGACAGGAAATGAGACACGAAGAACCAGTCTTCCGTGACGACGAACAACAGCTTCGGCGTCAACATCATGCCGTGCTCGCCGACACGTCCAGCATCGCAGGTGCCGCACGACCCTCGTCGTTGTCGACGGCGACGCTCCAGCATCGGATCGTCACCTCGCATCCGCCGCCCTCGTGACCGCCGACCGTCAATCCGAAGCCATGGAGCCGCACGATGGCCGCGACAAGACTGAGACCGAGGCCCGTCCCGGGGAGATGCCGGCTTCGGTCGAGGCGATAGAACCGCCGCATGACAGCCTCGGTTTCGGCGGGCGGAATTCCTGGCCCAGAGTCCCAGACTCGAATGGCGGGGCCGCGGTCCTCCCGCATCAGCTCGATCCCGACCCGCCCTCCCGCGGGCGTAAACTTCAGCGCATTGTCGACGAGGTTGGCGACGGCCTCGAACACGAGATCGCCGTCGCCGCGGATCGCTGCCGCCTCCCGATCCGGCACGGCCCCGCCGTAAGACCCCACAGGAGCCCGGAGCGCCGTGCTGCCCCGCAGCCCAGGGCCGCGTCGCAGCGCCACGAACGCGATCGTCTTCTCTTCGGCAATCGGCAGATAGAGTTCGCTGATCGCGTCGACCACATCGTCGAGGTCCACCGGGCCGAAACCGCTCTGACGCCGGCTCTGCTCGACCTCGGCGATGCGCAGGATCGCCGTCACGGTGTTGAGGAGTTGATCGACGTCGGCGACGGACTTCTGCAGCACCTCCGGGACCGGTGCGTGGCGGGCTTCGGCGTCGAGGGCGCGGTCGAGCCGAGCCCGGAGCCGCGTCAAGGGTGTGCGTAGGTCGTGCGCGATGGCGTCGCCGGCGCCCTTGACCTCGATCACGAGTCGCTCGATCTCATCGAGCATCCGGTTGACCATCTCGGACAGACGGTCGAACTCGTCGCGGTTGCGGCGCACGGGCAGCCGCCTGTGGAACTGCCCCTCCATGATGAGGCTGCAGGCTCGACGCACGGCCTCGACCCGCCGAAGCGTCGCGAGGCTCACCAGAGCGCCCCCGACCAGGGCCAAGACGGCGGCCGGTACGATGGCCATGGCCATGGCCCGGGTGACGATTTCCTCGATCTCCCGCAGATCGCTCGTCGCGCGTCCGAGGAACAGGGTCGATCCATCCGCCAGCAGTACTGAGACCGCCCGGACCTCGAGCGGCTCGACACGGCCGCTTTGCCGGATCCAGTCGACCGTCACTTCGGCGGCCCGGTCCGGTGGCGGCAAGGGCTGCGGGAGGCTGCTGACGTCGCCCGCGATGCGCGTACCGTCTGCGGCGAACAGCCCGTAAGCCTTGCTGCGACGAGGATCGACCGCGAGGCTCTTGTCCAGCCTGATGATGAGGATGCGGCGACTTTCGGACGCGAGCGACTGCGCTTCGAGCACGAGGCCCGACTCGATCCTCTGCGTGAAGTAGCCGACCGTCTGCCAATAGAAGAAAGCGCCCATCAGCGTGATGGTCAGGGCCACGATGCCGGCAGCACTCAGGGTCCACCGGAATGCCGTCGTCTGGAAGATCTGCAGTCGGCGCATCGGCTCGGTCTTCAGGGTAGGTCATCCGGCAAGGCCGGATCTGCGGTCTTGAGAACGAAACCGGTGCCCCGCACGGTGTGGATCAGTTGCGGTTCGCCGGGCGCATCCACCTTGCGGCGCAGCTTGCCCATATGGACGTCGACGAGGTTGGTGCCGGGATCGAAGCGGTAGCGCCAGACCTGCTCGAACAGGATCGCCCGCGTCACCACCTGGCCGGCGTGCCGGACCAGGAAATCGAGCAGCTTGAACTCCCGCGGGAAGAGCTCGAGGTTGCGCTCGCCGCGCCGCGCCGCCCGGTCGAGAAGGTCGAGCGTCAGGTCCTCGAAACGCAGGAGCGTCTGTTCCCGATCGGGCGGCCGCCGCGCCAGCACCTCGACGCGTGCCCTGAGTTCCGAGGTGAAAAAAGGCTTCGAGAGGTAGTCGTCTCCTCCAGCCCGCAATCCCCTGACCCGTTCGTCGACGTTCGAGAGAGCGCTGAGCACCAGCACCGGTGTGCGGATACCTGAGGCGCGCAAATTGTCGAGCACCGCGAGGCCATCCATGTCGGGCAGCATGCGATCGAGCGTGATGACGTCGAAAGCTTCGGACTGGGCGCGGCGAAGGCCGTCCGGCCCCGTGGCTTCGTGATCGACCGAAAAGCCGGCTGCCGTGAAATCCTCGACGATCTCGGCCGCCGTTTCCGAATCGTCCTCGATCACCAGGACCCTGATCATGACGCCCCTCCCGGTATGATAGATCGTCAGCACGGCACGAGATGCAAGCGCTCCTGATGCTGCCATGGCGTTAGGATCCGGGCGGACCTATAGGACGCCCATGTGACAGCAGGGGATAGGCGTGGACGAGGTTATTCGCACGGGAGTCTATGGTCATCCGGCCGAGGGATTGAAGCTCGACGTGACAGGGGCCGTGCAAGTGTCGCCCCTGATCCCGGGCGCGGACAGGCTCGAAGGGCTGGCGGAAGCATCGCTGCAGGATCTCGTGATGGTGGCGCCCCCCGGCACCGTGGAGCGCCGCTATGCCGTGGCGCTCGGGCTCGCGGCCCTGGCCCCGGACTCCCCTTTCACCATACTGGCCTTGAAGGACAGGGGCGGGTCGCGGCTCGGCGAGGAGTTGCGGGCTTTTGGCTGCACCTTCGAAGAGACCGGGAAGCGCCATCACCGGATCTGCATCGGGCGCAAGCCGGCCGTGCCCATGGGTTTGGCCGAGGCCGTCGAGACCGGCCGGCTGCGGCTCGTCGAGGGGCTCGGCCTGTGGTCGCAGCCGGGTGTCTTTTCCTGGGATCGGCTCGACCCTGGTACGGCGCTGCTTCTCGATCACCTTCCCGCTCTCGCCGGACGAGGTGCCGACTTCGGCTGCGGCATCGGTGTTCTGGCGAAAGCGGCCCTGACGTCGTCCAAGGTCAAGGCCATCACCCTGGTCGACATCGACGGCCGCGCGATCGAGGCGGCGCGGCGCAATGTCGAGGATTCACGCGCCGAGATCCGCTGGGCAGATCTCAAAAGCGGCGGTGCAGGGCTGGCCAACCTCGATTTCGTCGTCATGAACCCACCTTTTCATCTCGGCGGCGTCGAGGACCAGGCACTCGGACAGGGGTTCCTGCAGCGCGCCGCGGCGGTGCTGCGGCGCGGCGGCGTGCTCTGGCTCACGGCCAATCGCCACCTGCCGTATGAGACGGTGCTGAAACCGCTCTTCTCCCGGGTCGAGACACGGGCCGAGGCGCGTGGGTTCAAGATCATCGAAGCTCACAAATGACGAGCCCTGTCCCGGTCCTCAGGACTCCCGGGCCTCCGGCGTGAGCACCCCCGCAGGGGCGTTGCGGCTCGACCGGCTTCTCGGCAACCTCGGCTATGGCTCCCGTCGCGAGATCCTGGGCTTCGTGCGGTCCGGGCGCGTCCGGCTCGACGGCGAGCGGGTCGAGGCGGCGGACCGCAAGATTCCGCTCTCGGCCGATCTTGCCTCGCGCCTGACCGTCGATGGCGAAGCGCTCGACCCGCTGCCGGGGCTCGTCGTAATGATGCATAAGCCGGTTGGCACCACCTGTTCCCATGACGAGGTCGGGCCCCTCGTCCACGATCTCCTGCCGTCACGATGGCGGTTGCGCCAGCCGCCGGTCTCGCCCGTCGGGCGGCTCGACAAGGACACGTCCGGGTTGCTGCTCCTGACCGACGATGGCGCCCTTCTGCACCGAATCATCTCGCCCCGGAGCCGCGCGCCGAAGCGCTACCGCGCGACTCTCGCGGATCCTCTGCGGCCCGACGCCGTCGAGACTTTCGCATCAGGCACCCTGATGCTCTCCGGCGAAGTCAAGCCGCTGCTTCCCGCCGTCTTGAAGCCTCTTGCGGCCCGCGAGGCCTACGTCACGATCGTCGAGGGGCGCTATCACCAGGTTCGGCGCATGTTCGCGGCGGTCGGCAACCGTGTCGTGGCGCTGCACCGAGATCGGATGGGAGAGCTTTTCCTGCCGGAAAACCTCGAAGTCGGACGCCACCGGATCATGGCCCGGGACGAGGTGGACCGGGCCTTCGGCTAACGAAACAGGATCAGGATCGTCAAGACACGGTGCCGCTGCGCTGTTCCGCGCGTGGCGGCTCCGCGGCTCCGGGCCTATCACTGCCTCGTTGCAACTGGTTGGACCTTCTATGCTCGACAGGCTCTGGCGTCGCCTGCTCTGGCCGGCGGTCATGCGGGATGCTGACCGGCTGATGACGGCGCACGGGCGTGGAGCCTA
>CAXTME010000006.1:81419-102848 GCA_964245215.1 uncultured Lichenihabitans sp. | reverse complement strand
CGGCCCATGCGGTGGACCTCCTGCTGGCGCCGCGACTGTCGCGCGAGACCGGCGATGTCTACGACCATTGTCGCCGTGCCATCCGGTACACGATGGCCAGGATGGGCGCCCACGGCCTACCCCTCATCGGGACCGGTGACTGGAACGACGGCATCGATGCCGCCGGCCCGGGCGGCAGGGGGGAGGGGACGTGGCTCGCCTGCTTCTTCTTCGACATCGTGACGCGATTCGCGGCCGTGGCCGACCGGCGGGACGGGACGGCGGAGGGCGACATCTACCGACAGGAAGCGGCCAGACTGGCCTCCGCCATCGACGGCGTCTGGACGGGAGACCACTACATCTTCGACTTCGTCGACGATGGGCGCGCCCTCGACCCGCCGAGCATCATGGCGGCGGCCTGGCCGGTCCTCAGCGGTGCGGCCGGGCTCGACAAGGGAAGGCGCGCGCTGGAGCACGGCCTCGCGGCCCTCGAGAGGCCGAAACGGATCCTGCTCGTGACGCCGCCGTTCGACGAACATTCCGACCCCTATCCGGGCCGCATCGCCGATTATCCACCCGGCGTACGGGAGAACGGAGGCCAATATTCGCACGGCGCCTCCTGGACCGTGGATGCCTACGTGGCGATCGCCGCGAAGTGCCGCGACGAGGGCGACAACGCCGCGGCGTCCGCCGCGATGGCGCGCGCCTTCACGTGCTGGCGGGCGATATCACCGCTCGGCAAGACCGAGGGCGACGAACTCGCGATCTATGGGCTGGCACCGCATCAGCAACCGGCCGACGTCTACGATGGCGAGAGTTACGGTGGTCGTGGCGGCTGGAGCTGGTACACGGGGTCGGCCGCCCGCATGCTGTCGGCCGCCTATGCGATCCTGGGGCTCAAGCTCGAGGACAACCAGATCCGGCTCCCGCGCGACCTGCTGGAGCCGAAGGGCGACCTTCAGGTGAAGAACGTCTGGATCCGGGGCCAGAAATGGAACGCGGTCGCAGAGACGGAGCAGCCGGAGGCCGAGACCGTGTAGTGGGGCGTCGGGTCTTGCCGGCGCTCCGCCCGACGCTGATCAGATCGGGGCCCGTCAGCCTTCGCTGCTGGCCTTGATCTTGACGGGGCGCAGCAGAAACGACGGCACGTGGTCGCCTAGACCCACCACAACTTCGTCGTCGTCATCCTGACGATGGCGACGATGGTCGGTGCTGCCGCGCGCCGTTTCGGCCTGGTATCGTGAAGCAGAAGGCGCGACCGGCTCCGGACGACGGGCTTTCGGCGCGGATGCGCCCGAAACCGGTGCGACGCGTGATCGCGCCGGAGCGGCCGGCACAGGCTCGGTCCGCTCACGCGGGGCGGTGCGCGGTTCGGCGGTTCTTTTATCGCCACCACGGGGATCCGAGCGCCGGGACTGTCGACGGTCACGGAAGCTCGCCCGGCCTTCGTCAGCTTCCGGCTCGCCGTCGCCAACCTGGTCGAGCGTGTCGCCCTGCCACTCTATCTTCGTCTGAATGAGTTTCTCGATGTCGTCGACATAGCGCTGGTCGCTGCGGCATACGATCGAGATCGCGGTGCCGGAGCGACCCGCGCGGCCCGTTCGGCCGATCCGATGCACGTAGTCTTCGGCATGGGTCGGAACGTCGAAATTATAGACGTGACTGACGGCCGGAATATCGAGTCCGCGCGCCGCCACGTCCGAACAGACCAGCAGTGAGACCTGGTTATTGCGGAACGCATCGAGCGACGTCATGCGGGCTCGCTGGTCCATGTCGCCGTGCAGACACCCGACCGAGAAACCGTGTTTCTCCAGAGACTTCGTCAGAAGCGCCACGTCGCGCTTGCGATTGGAGAAGATGATCGCGTTGGTCAGGTCCTCGGCGCCGCGCAGCAACTTGCGCAACGTCTCGCGCTTGGCCGACCCCGGCGCAGAGGCAACGAGCGCCTGGGTGACGCCCTGGGCTGTCGATGCCGCGCGTGCCACTTCGATGCGCACGGGATTGTGCAGGAACGTCTCGGTGAGCTTGGTGATCTCGGGCGGCATCGTGGCCGAGAAGAACAGTGTCTGCCGGGTGAACGGCACGAGCTTGCAGATTTTCTCGATGTCGGGAATGAACCCCATATCGAGCATCCGGTCGGCTTCGTCGATCACCAGGATCTCGATCCCGGTCAGGAGCAGCTTGCCGCGCTCGGCAAAGTCGAGAAGGCGGCCCGGCGTTGCGATGAGCACGTCCGCTCCGCGCGTGATCTTGGCTTCCTGATCGCCGAACGAGACGCCGCCGATCAGCAGGGCCACGTTGATCTTGTGGTTCACGCCGTAGCGTCCGAACGCTTCCTCGACCTGGGCCGCGAGTTCGCGGGTCGGTTCTAGGATCAGGGTTCGCGGCATCCGGGCACGGGCCCGTCCGCTCTCGAGGCGCGACAACATCGGGAGCGTGAAGGCTGCCGTCTTGCCGGTGCCGGTCTGGGCGATACCCAGGATGTCGCGCCCAGCGAGCGCGATCGGAATGGCCTGTTCCTGGATCGGGGTCGGCGTATTATAACCGGAAGATTCTACGGCTTGCAGAACCTTGTCGCTCAGGCCGAGTTCGTTGAAATTCATTGAGTGTTGCGTCTACCGTCGACGGAACACGACCCGCGAGACCCGCGTAGGGCCGTATAGATGCAGGCACGATGATATAATCAATCGTATGCCGAAGAGCGACGCGGGACGCCCACTGATGAGCAGTGACATAATGGCTATCGACGTGAAGTCAACGACCGAGAGTCGACCGGGCCCGTTCGAGCTGTAAAATTCGGTCGATACGATGAAGATCCTTCAGTGCAGTTGGATCATCAACGTCTTCGGTTGGATGGATCCGGTCGGCGTGCGGTCGATACCGGCGGCCGCGCGCTGCATCGGCTCGGGCGCAGCCCGGACCGCGACGATCGAGAGATGTCCATCCTGGGTCAGCCAGGCGAGACCATGGGCACCCGCCATGCTGGCAGCCGACAGAACAACGGCGGCGACGGCGAACCATTGAACCGCCGAACCCCGGCTATCGCTCATGAATCGCATCAGCATCGCAGTGCCCCGTCTCAGGTGTGCTCGACACTAGCCGAGAAGGGTTGCACTGGCCTTAATGACGAAGACTTTCCTGCCAGGAGCCGATCCATTCGGCGGCTCGGCTCAACGTCCCTTTAACGAAGACATCAGACGTCGACGAGGTCGGCCGCACCCGACGCCCTGTCCTGGATGAAGGCGAAGCGCGCCTCGGGCTTGTTGCCCATCAGTCGTTCGACCGCATCCGCGGTGCCGAGGGAATCCTCCTGAAGCACCGTGACCCGCAGCAGCGAGCGCTGCCGGGGATCCATGGTGGTCTCTTTCAGGTCGCGCATCGGCATCTCGCCGAGGCCCTTGAAACGGCTGATCTCGACCTTGCCGCGCCCCGTCATGGCGGTCTTCATCAGATAGTCCTTGTGCGCGTCGTCCCGCGCGTAGGTGGATTTGGTACCTTGGGTCAGCCGGTAGAGCGGTGGTACGGCGAGGAAGAGATGGCCGCCGTCGATCAGTTTCGGCATCTGCCGATAGAAGAAGGTGATCAGCAGGGACGCGATATGGGCGCCGTCGACGTCGGCGTCCGTCATGATGATGATCTTGTCGTAGCGGAGGTCGGCGTCCCGGTATTGCGATCCGGTGCCGCAACCGAGCGCGAGCCCGAGGTCGGCCAACTGCTGGTTGGCCGCGAGCTTGTCTCGCGTGGCATTGGCGACGTTCAGGATCTTGCCCCGCAGCGGCAGGATGGCCTGGCTGGCGCGGTCGCGGGCCTGCTTGGCCGATCCCCCTGCGCTGTCGCCCTCCACGATGAACAGTTCCGAGCCCTGGGCGGCGGAGTTCGAGCAATCGGCCAGCTTGCCGGGCAGACGGAGCTTCCGGGTCGCGGACTTGCGCGCCACGTCCTTTTCGGCGCGCCGTCTTTGACGATCCTCGGCCCGCTCGATGCTCCAATCGAGCAGCTTCGTGGCCTGGGAGGGGGTCGCCGCGAGCCAATGATCGAAGGCGTCGCGGATCGCCGCATCGACGATGCGGGTCGCCTCGGCGGTCTGCAGCCGGCCCTTGTTCTGGCCCTGGAACTCGGGTTCCCGGATGAAGACCGACAGGAGCGCCGCGCAGCTCAGCATCACGTCGTCCGCCGTGACGGCCGCGGCGCGCCGGCTCTGTCCGATGCGCTCGGCATGGTCCTTCAAGCCGCGAAGCAGGGCCGTGCGCAAGCCGGTCTCGTGCGTGCCGCCGTTCGGCGTCGGAATCGTGTTGCAATAGGAATGGATGAAGCCGTCCTCCTCGGCCAGCCACGCGATGGCCCATTCGAGCGAGCCGTGGCCGCCCGGCTTGGTGATCTTGCCCGTGAACGGCTGGTCGGTGACGAAGGCCTTGCCGTCGACCTCCTGGGCGAGATGATCCTTCAAGCCGCCGGGAAAACGGAACGAGGCCTCGGCCGGAACCTTGCTGCCCTCGAGCAGGCTCGGAGCGCAATGCCAGCGCACCTCGACGCCGCCGTAGAGGTAGGCTTTCGACCGCGCCATCCTGAAGAGGCGGGCGGGCTCGAGCCGCGCCTCCCTCCCGAAGATCTCAGGGTCGGGCTTGAACCGCACCTTTGTGCCGCGCCGATTGGCGACCCGACCGACGGTTTCCAGCGGTCCGACCGCGAGGCCCCGTTCGAAGCTCTGGCGATACAGCGTCTGCCCTCGCGCCACCTCGACGTCGAGCCGCTCGGACAAGGCGTTGACGACCGAGATGCCGACCCCGTGCAGGCCACCCGACGTCTGGTATGCGCCCGAATCGAATTTTCCGCCCGCATGCAGCGTCGTCATGATGACTTCGAGCGCCGAACGGTCCGGGTATTTCGCATGGTTGTCGACCGGGATGCCGCGGCCATTGTCGGTGACGCCGCAAAAGCCGCTTTCTTCGAGAGCGACGTCGATGAAGCTCGCGTGTCCGGCCACGGCCTCGTCCATGGCATTGTCGATCACCTCGGCGAAGAGGTGATGCAGCCCGGCCTCGTCGGTGCCGCCGATATACATGCCGGGCCGCCGCCGCACGGGTTCCAGCCCTTCCAGCACTTCGATCGACGCCGCCGTATAGCCGCTCTCGTCGGGCGTCCCCTCGCGCGAGACCGGGGCCAGGCGCTTGCGGCGGGTTTTTTCGGGCCCCTCGTCCGACACCGCCAAGGAGGGCGGGGAGGCGGGGGAAAAGGCAGGGGCGTCGGCCGCCGCGATGGGCTCGCGCGTTTCCGGCAAAGCGAAAAGATCGGCATCCGGCTGCAGGGCTGCGGCGGAGCGTTTCGGCATCGATCAGGACCTTCAAGCGGCTTGGGACGGGAACGAAACGGAAACATACGCCGCGCCATCGTAGCATGAAAGGTTCCGTTGACCGAGTATTCTGGAGTAAGGCTACGCTCCGGCCTGTTGAAGGCGCGGGGCTGAGAGAGGAACGTCTGCCGTGATGAGCCTGTCGTCCTACCTGAGTTTCGTGCTGGCCTGCATCGCGCTGGTGCTGCTTCCGGGCCCGAACGTCGCGCTCGTCGTCGGTAACAGTCTCGCGGGCGGCGCCCGGCTCGGATTGGCCACGATCCTCGGGACGGCCAGTGCCGCCGCGATCCAGGTCGGGGCGACCGTCTTCGGGCTCGCGCTGCTGCTCGCTTCGGCGGCCCCCGTATTCGCCTGGCTGCGCTGCATCGGCGTCGCCTACCTCATGATCCTCGGTATCAGGGCGTGGTTCGCGGCGCCGGTGGTGCTTCGCGCCGATGCTGCGCGGCGCTCCGCGCGACGGGCCGTGGCTACCGGCTTCGCGGTCTCGCTCACCAACCCGAAGACGCTGCTGTTCCACGGTGCCTTTCTGCCGCAGTTCGTCGATCCGCAGGGCGATGCCGGTGCGCAGCTCCTGTTGCTCGGCGCCACTTTCGTGGTCGTTTCGACGACGCTCGACTGCGGCTGGGCCTTAATGGCGAGCCGCTTTGGCGGCCTCGTCGCGCTGCGGCCCCGTCTGCGCAACAGAATCATGGGCGGAACCCTCGTCGGGGCCGCATGCGGCCTCGCGCTGGCGCATGAGCGCGGCTGAGCCGAGCATCGGTCCAGTGGAGCCGCTTCACCCTTTCGTACTCGGGGTCGAGTCCTCGCTGCTGCTCCGACCCTGGCGCTCTCGCCTCGACGTCGCGGGGCAGGGCCGTGCCCTGCAGATGGCGCAGCTGCACGGCCTGCCCGATCTTCTGACCCGGGTACTGGCGAGCCGCGACCTCCATGCCGGGTCCTGTGTCGCCTATCTCGACCCGACCGTGCGGAGCCTCATGCCGGACCCAGACACGCTGCGCGACATGGGACCCGCCGTGGAGCACCTGGTGCGGGCCATCCGCAGCGGAGAGCAGGTCGCGGTCCTCGGCGATTACGACGTCGACGGGGCTGCCGCCACGGCCTTGCTGGTGGACTATCTGCGGGCCGCGGGGCTCGACCCCGCGATCCACATTCCCGACCGCATGGTCGACGGCTACGGGCCGAGCCTCCAGGCGATCCGCAACCTCGCGGCGGGTGGCGCGACCTTGCTGATCACGGTCGACTGCGGATCGACCAGCCTCGTCCCTCTCGCGGAAGCGGCCCGCCTCGGGCTCCGTACCGTGGTGATCGACCATCACCAACTCGGCACCGAGCTGCCGGACACGGTGGCGCTCGTCAATCCCAACCGTCACGACGACCTCTCGGGCCTCGGTACACTATGCGCCGCGGGCGTCGTGTTCATGGTGCTGGTCGGGTTGCAGCGCGCCTTGAAACAGCAGGGGTTCTGGACCGGCAGGACGACACCCGACCTCCTCGAGGCGCTCGACCTCGTGGCCCTGGCCACGGTGGCCGACGTCGTGCCGCTCATCGGGTTGAACCGCGCCTTTGTGACGAAGGGGCTCGCCGTCATGGCGCGCCGGGGTCGGCCCGGTCTTGCGGCGCTGTTCGATGTCGCGGGCGCCGAGGGGCCGCCTTCGCCGTTTCATCTCGGGTTCCTGGTCGGGCCGCGCATCAATGCCGGAGGACGCATCGGCGATTCGGTGCTCGGTACACGCCTGCTGCTCTCGCGCGACCCGATCGACGCGGCCCGGATCGCGGCCGACCTCGACCGGCTCAACCGGGAGCGGAAGGTGATCGAAGGCGCGGCCATCGAGGAGGCGGAGGCCGAAGCGCTGGCGCTTCTCGCTCTGGACGACGGCCGGGCCGTCGTGGTGGCCGCCATGGAAGGTTGGCATCCCGGGATCGTCGGTCTCGTGGCGGCTCGGCTGCGCGAGCGTTTCGATCGCCCGGCCTTCGCCATCGCGCTTTCGGAGGGCGGCGGGACCGGCTCCGGCCGCTCGATCCCCGGCGCCGATCTCGGGGCCGCGGTGCGGCTCGCCGTCTCCGAGGGTCTGCTGGTGAAGGGCGGTGGGCACGGCATGGCGGCCGGCGTGACGCTGCTGCATGAACGGCTCGAGGATTTTCGCGCTTTTCTGGAACGGCATTTCGTCGGGAATGTCGCACGGCTGCGTGCCGAAGCAGCGCTGGCGATCGATGCCACACTGTCGGCCGGCGCCGTGACGCCGGCTTTGATCGATACGCTTTCGGCCGCGGGTCCTTTCGGGGCCGGCAGCCCGGAGCCCGTCGTGGCGCTGCCCCTGCATCGCGTGATCGACACCGGCATCATGGGAGACGGCCATTGCCGCGTCACGCTCGCGGCCCGCGACGGAAGCCGGATCAGGGCCGTGGCGTTCCGAACTGCCGGGACCCCCTTGGCCGATGGACTCGCTGCGGCGCGCGGGCAGTTCGTCCATGCGGCCGGGACCCTGACGCTCAATCGGTGGGGCGGCGGCCAGCCCCGCGCGGAACTGCGCCTCGTGGATGCCGCGCTCGTCGCCGATCAGCCGGCCTGATCCTCGGGCAGGGCAGGGCCTCGGGTGGTGTCGAGCCCGGCCACCATCGGGAGGGCTATGGGTTGCCCGGTCTCCGCCGACCGGTAGATCGCCTCCATGATGCGCTGGTCGGCCAGGCCTTCCTGGCCGGGCGTCCGGGGCATCCGCCCGGTGCGGATACACTCCGCCAGATGATCGAGCTCGAGGGCGAACTGGTTTTTCGCCGGGATGCGCCGGTCGTCGACCGACTCGGTGTTGCCGTCGCGGTGCGCCACCCGCACCTGCTGGCCCTCGTAGGCGAAGGCGTTGCTGACCTCGATCGCGGCTCCCGGCAGGCCGACACCGAGGCGGCGGTTCTCGTGGAGGCCGTAACTCGCGGCACTGTTGGCCACGAGGCCGCTCGGGAAGCGCAGGGTGAAGGACACCATCTCCTCGACCTCGCGGAAGCGCGGGTCGCTGGGCGGCGCGAACGTGCGGGCGAAAACTTCGATCGGCTCTTCGCCGGTGAGGAAGCGTGCCGCATTCAGGCAATAGAGCCCGATGTCGGGCAGGGCACCACCGCCCGACAGCGCCTTCCGGAAGCGCCACTGATCGGGCGCCGCCATGTTCTGCACGTTGACCGCATCGATCAGGCCGGCCGCGCCGTAGCGACCATCCCGCACCATGGCCTGGACGGCCCGGTTATTGGGCTCGTACTGGCACCGGTACGCGACCATCAGATGACGTTGCGCCTTGACGCAGGCCGCGATCATCGCCTCGCAATCCGCCGAGGAGGTCGCCATGGGCTTTTCGCAGAGTACATGTTTCCCCGCCCCGGCAGCCGCGACCACCGCCTCCTTATGAAGTGCGTTCGGCGTCACGACGTAGACGGCATCGATGGCAGTGTTCGCTTTCACCCTGGCCCAGTCGTCGTAACCATAGAGGGCATCGGGCGCGACGCCGTACTGGGCCGCCACGAGTTTCGCCTTTTCGGGCGTCCCGGAGATGAGCGCCACGAGCTTTGCGCGTTTCGCCTGCCCGAAGGCCGGCAGGATTTCTTCCATGGCCAGTCGCCCGAGCCCCAGCACCGCGAAGCCGACTCGGTCCGAAGGGGGCAGGGGAGCGGGAGGCGGGCCGGACGGTCGCTCGGTCGTTGCCGTCCAGGCCGGAAAATCGACCTTGCCGTCCGTGACGGACCCCGTGTCCACGACGGCTTCCGCCGACGACGAGGGCGCGGCTGCGGCGGCCGTCGCCGAGCCCACGATGGCACCTCCCGCGGCCGCGCCGAGCTTCAGCATCTGTCGTCGGTCGAGATCGGTCATGGCGGGGCCTGCAAGCAGTCGCGGAGTGTTGCCGGACAACGGCCAACGTCGCCTGCAGGATGCCGCGTCATTGCGTCGTCACGTTGCCGCAGCCGAACGAGCCGTCGGCGTCCGTTGGCCACGCTTGCCAGCCGAGGTCGGGATTGCTTATAAGGGCGCGAGATGCAGGGTCGACGTGTCGGCCGCGCTTCCCGCGCCCATCGTCTAGCGGTCCAGGACGTCGCCCTTTCACGGCGAAAACAGGGGTTCGATTCCCCTTGGGCGCGCCAGCATTATGAGTGACTTAGCTACTGATCGCAGCCGGAAAGGCGCGACGTACGTTTCATGGAAAACCCGGTCGCGGAAACTTCGATTGTTGGCGAACAGATGCCGCATCGCAGGCTTTAAGTTCAATTTCCGGCTTGCGGTAGCATCTGCGAAGCATGGGAGATCGCGAATGTATCTCGAAACAGGCGGCGGTGGCTTTCGCCCATCGCCATGGCAGCCGCCTCGCAGGCCCCGCATCACGAAGCGACAGGAGCGAACCATCCTGTGGCTAGTCGGCGTCAACGCGCTGTTGCTCCTCGTCGCGCCGATCGGCGGTGTGACGATCATCGAGGCGGTGATCAAGCTATTCGGCGGGTGATAGCGGTGACTGGCTCACCGGACTCGACACCTACACCACTGCGACGATCCCGGGGGGAACAGTTCGACGCTTTTGGCAGCTCGCGACGATCGAATTGTTTGTTTCGCAGAATCACACGAGTCTGGTCGAGGCGCGAAATCGACAACTCGAAATGGCCACTGGCGACCTGATACGCTTCCAAGATGACCGGGGCGCTTCTGCCTCGCCTTTCGGACCACATCGGTAGCCATCGCCCCGGTTCTGCTGCCGCTGATATATGGGCCGGCCTTCGCGCCGGGCGTACCGACCGCGACTAGCCTGCTCTGCGCCGCGGCCTTCGTGGCCACGGCGTCGGTCGCGGCCGTCTACCTGATCGCGGTGGAGCGCACCCGTTTCCTGCTTGGCACGGCGGTCTTCGTGGCGGCCGTGTCGATCTTGGCCGGGCTGACCATCGTGCAGGCCAGCCCGACAGCGGCCGCCTGCGGCCGCCGTGGCGTGCTGGTCGCGATTGCGGGCGCGACGCTCTGGTAGAGGTACCGCCACCTTCGTTGCCCGACGCCCATCGTGGTGCAAGCCAAGCTGCTCGCTGCGGCGGGCCTATGCGCCGTCGTGGACCGACTGATTGTCCTGACGATGCCGAACGGTACGGACAATGCCCGCCGCTGTCCTGGCCGGAGCCCTCGCTTACGCGGTCGGGATCCGCGTTATCCGCCCACTGCCGATCAGGACATCGAAAAGCTGCGCGGCGTCGTATTGTCGTTGCCACGCCCTTTGCGCCCCGCTGCTCATGCCGGGCTGCAGCTAATAGTGGTGACCTCGAAGGAAGCCGATAATGCTTGAACGAACGGGAATGACGCCGCTTAGGGCCTGCCTCATCACCGGCTCGCCAAAAGTGGGTCGCTGCGGCATACACGATTACACTTCAACTCTTGGGCGCGCGCTCGAGCGTAAGGGCGTCGATGTCGAACTTATCGATCAACGTGACTGGTCGGCCGCTGGCACGTTGAGCCTCGCGCGGCGCCTTCGGCGGAGTACGCCCGACATTCTTCAGATGCAATACCCGATGATCGTCGGCTGGCGTAGCTTGGGACCCCACGCCACAGGCTTCTTGAACCGGATCCCGCAGGTCGTCACGTTGCATGAATTCACGACCTTCGACCGGTTCCGCCGCGCTTCCCTTCGGGCCTTTACGATCTCGGCTTCGCGGATCGTGATGACCACGGCCTTCGAGGCGGCACGCTTCCATGCGCAGTTTCCTGGCGCGCGCGCCACGACCTCAATCGTCCCAATCGGCAGCAACGTGCCGTTCAGAGCGGACGTCGAAGCGCCGCGAGAGCGCCGGACCGTGATCTATTTCGGGCAGATCAAGCCCTTGAAGGGCCTGGAACAATTCATTGAACTCGTTCTCGTCGCCGGCGCGAAACGACTGCCTTGGGATTTCCAGATTCTCGGCGCGCCCGTCAGTTGGGCCAAAGATTTTCTCGCCGAAATGCGCCGCAAGGTCGAGGGTGCCCGGGTCGAGTGGCTGCTCGACCGAGACGACGACGAGGCGGCCGACCTCCTGTCCCGCGCCAGCGCGGCCTATCTTGCCTACCCGGACGGCGTGTCGGAGCGGCGGGGGAGCCTTATCGCGGCGCTCGGCAACGGGGCTCCGGTCGTGACGACGACCGGGCCGGATCAGCCGACCGACATGGCGGATGTCGTCCTCCTGGCGGGCGACCCGGAAGAGGCCTGCACGCGACTTGAGGGACTCTTCGCGGACGGCGCGCTGGAACGGCGGCTACGCAAGGCAGGGCCGGCCTACGTCGGGCGGTTCGACTGGAACAACATCGCGGACCGTTACGTCGACATTTACCGTCAGATCGTACGGTCGTCCGTCCACGGAGAGAGGGCCGGATGAGCGCGCTGGCGGGCTCGCAGCGGTCTATACTTCATCCAAACATGGCCCAGGCACCCTCGTGCGCAGAATGAGCGATCCGCCAGGCATTTGCGGCGTGCACTACCCGAACGGTGGATCATTTGGCCGAATGCGAGGTTTGCCTGAGAGCCGGGCCGAGCAGGCTGCCTATGGCACCGGCTATGCGGCACCGGACGGCGGTTGCGAGAGGTGGCCCGTAGAGGCCGAAAGGAACCTTGCGTAGCCTCCGTAGCAACGGGCTTCGCACATCGAGCAAATCGTGCATGCGCCAAATCCTGAGCGCCGAGTCGACGTAGCGCCGGTCATCGAGCACCGGATGGATGAAGGTCTGGTGCCGAAGGCCGTCGAGGTCGCGTTCGAGCACCGGAGGCCACCAGTCGTAGCTTTCCGTCGAGCCAACATCCGTAAGCTCCATCAGCTTGAAGCCGCAGCGGCGCAATTCGGCCGGGATGAAATTCTCGCAAAAGGGCCAGCGCTGAATTCTACCCGTGGCGTGTTCCAACGACAGTTCGATGCGTTTGTCGAACAGAGCACGGACCGCTTCCCGCGAAAAGACAGCGATGCAGATCAGGCGCTTTTGCGTCTCCTCCCGAGCATAGACGTCGAGGCAGCTGACGATTTTGTCCTCGGTCGTTTCCCCCTTCGAGAGAGCCAGGAGGCCAGCGTCCGCCTGCGCGACCTCGTCAACAATTCGGTCGATAGACTCGTTGATCGTTACGTCATACTCGGACATCAAGTAGAAGTCGTATTCTGGATGGCGATCGTAGAAAAAGTACAATGGGTAATCGCCATTGTACCATAAAAAATTGCCGGACCCGGCATCAGCTAACCCAAGCGACTTGATTGCTGCGTTGGTGTGGCTGACGACGCGATCCTTGCCGGTTTCGACTGCACCGTGGGTCTCATCGAGCAGGACGTAAAGGTCGCCTCGACCTATATTCGCCCTTAGCCGCTGGTACTGACGCTCGACGTAGTCGTCCCAGATATGCGTACGGAACAGAACGGCATATCGCTGGCCAGTCATCAAGGTCCATCTCCGTAGGTGAAGGCGCTGTCCATGTTTCGCGCGCGAAAGCCAACCCGGCAGCTTACGTTACTTGTATCAAATGCGAGGATCGCTACAACGCACCGTCGACTTATATCTTGTTGTCGATTGGTGCCGAAGTCGACGATGTCGGCCTTGGTGAAGTGGGCCTTGGCATTGGCTTCCTGCAGCGTGCCCTGCACCACGCCGATCCGCTTGCCGGCGAGGTCATCGGTCGCCTTGTTCGCCGGGTCGGCGCTAAGCACGGTGAGATAGCCGGCGAGGTACCCGTCCGAGAAATCCACCGTCCTCTTGCGAGCCTCGGTGGTGCCGATGGCAGCGACCGCCACATCGAAGCGCCCGTTGGCCACGGAAGGGAGCAGGGCCGAGAAGTCCTGGCCCGGGAAGGTGACGTGGTCCTTGTCGAAGCCCATGCGGCGGGCGACGTCGCGAAACAGCTCGACGTCGAAGCCGTCGAACCGCCCGTTGCTGTCGGTGAAGGTGTAGGGCTTGGCGTCACCCATGCTGCCGGCGCTGATCGTCGCCGGGTCGGAGAGGTTGGCGGTGGCTGCAGCATTGGCCGGGCTGGCCAGCAGCGCGACCGCGCCGAGAAGAAGCGACAGCAGCAGCATCAGACGGCGGGCGGGACGATGCACCATGCGACACTCTCCTCATCGAGGACGAATTCGACTCAGCGGTGCCAGCGGATGCATCAGGTTGGTGGTTGCGGCGGCCTCGATCTCAGTCAGCTTCGGCCAACGCGCCACTGCGCCGGCGGCGGCGTGCCGTTGACGGCGTAGTCACCGACGATCCTGTCCTTGTAGATGCGAGGATTGTGGGAAGCGAGCGTGCGTGCGTTGCGCCAGTGCCGGTCGAGACCAGCATCTCGTTTGACCGCGGAAGCGCCGAGCGCGTCGAAAGCGATCGTTGCGGCCTGCAGCACGAGGTCGATCACGACACTCTGGGCCTGGGCGCTTTCGAGGTCCGCGATATGGACAGCCGTCGCGAAAGCTTCGGGATCCGCTCGCAGATCTGCCGCCCGCTGCACGGCTTCGGCGACCTTGAGCACGATCGCACCCGCCGTATAGGCTGCACCGCGAACCCGGCCCACCACTTGGAGCACCTGAGGATCCTCGCTGGGACGCGATGCCGCCGCATGGGTGTAGGTGCGGGCGCGCTTGGCCACGGCTGTAGCCAGCTCGTTCGCCAAGGCCCTGGCGATACCTGCGATCGTGGCGAGCTGCACGAGTTGGAAGAAGGCGGGGGCGTAGCCGAACCGGGTATCGGCCTTCGTGATGTCGGCGGCCTGGACAGGAGCTCGCGTGAAGATCGCGGTGCCGCTCGCGGTCAGGGCTTGGCCCACCCCGTCCCAGTCGTCCAGGATCTCCACGCCGGGCGCGTGCCGCGACACCACGACGCCGATCCCCTCGTCTGCCGCGTCGGTCGCGCCGACATCGATCCAGTCGGCGAAGAGCGACCCCGTCGTGTAGTATTTGGTGCCGTCGAGCCGCAGGTCGCGTCCGCTCCCGCTCACCCGTGTGGAAAAGGCGGCGAGCTTGGCATCGCCCACCTCGCTCCAGGCGCCCCCGACCATGTCGCCGCGCCCGATGCGGTCCAACCATCGTTCGCGACGACCGGGATCGCGCGACGTCAGCACGTCTTCAGTGAAGCCGAAATGAGCCCTGAGGGCCTGGGTGAGGTTCGACTCCGCTTCCGAAAGCTCGATGAGCAGCGCGAAGAGCTCGGGCAACGAGGCACCCGCGCCGCCTTGGTCGACAGGAACGCGCAACGCGCCGAAACCCGCCCGCTTGAGCTGTCCGAACTCTTCGAACGGCAGCCGGCGTTCGCGGTCGCGCCGCGCCGCATCTTCACGGAAGGCCTTGAAGAGTGGGCGAAATCGCGCCGCGAGAGCCTCGTAGCCCGCTGTGGGGCCTGCGCCCCAAGCCAAATCGATCTGTGTCATGGAAATCCGGTTCGGGATCATGGTTCAATGGATGGCGAGCGCCGAGGCGCTGCCGCCGAGATAGAAGTCGTCGACATCGTCGCGGGCCAGCAATTCTGCAGCCGTGCCCGACGTCGCGACACGCCCGTTTTCGAGCACGACGCCATGATGGGCGTAGCGCAGCACGAGATGGGCGTTCTGCTCGGCGAGGATGAAGGTCACGCCTTCGTCCGCGTTGAGCCTGCGGATGATCTCGAAGATCTCCTCGACGATCATCGGCGCGAGGCCCATCGAAGGCTCGTCGAGCAGCATCAGGGTCGGTCGGCTCATCAGCCCGCGGCCGATGGCGACCATCTGCTGTTCCCCACCCGAGAGCAGACCCGTCTTCGAGTACCGCCTGAGCTTCAGGCGCGGGAAGATCTCATAGATGCGCTCGAGATCCGCCCTGAGCTCCCGCCTGCTGGGCCGTCTTGCGAAGCCACCCGACAAGAGGTTCTCTTCGACCGTCAGCTGGGGGAAGCAATGCCGCCCCTCCAGCACCTGTACGATGCCCCGGCGAACGAGGTCGGCTGGACCGAGCCGAGTCGTCGCTTCCCCTCGCCAGGTGATCGTGCCCTTGCTGACGCGGCCGCGCGAGGCCCCGAGGAGGTTGGAGATGGCCTTGAGCGTTGTGCTCTTCCCCGCGCCGTTGGCGCCGAGAAGAGCCAGGATCCCGCCCTTCGAGACAGCGAAGGACACCCCGCGCAGAGCCAGGATGGCGTCGCCATAGATCGCTTCGACGCCATCGACGTCGAGCAGAGCCTGCGCGGGGTCGGCCATCTCTGCGCCTCGTCAGTTGGTCGCGGCGTCGCGGGCCGGGAGGCTCTTTTCCTTGGCGTAGGCGTTCGCCTTGGCGAAGATCGCATCGTGGAACAGCGCCCGGTCGCCGTGGAGCCAGTCCGTCAACGGATGCCAGGCTGTGCCATCCCACTGCTGGATCTTGGCTGCCGGCTGGCCTTCGTGATCCTGAGGCGTGACCTTGAGCGGGCTCAGCAGACCGCTGGCGCCGATCTCCTCGATTCGCGCCGGAGTGATGTCGAGATGCTCCAGTGCCCACTGCCCCTCGGCCGCGGTCAACGGCCGATTACCGAACTTCTGATGCCCCGTACGCAAGGTTTCGACATAGATGATCGCCGCGACCACCCCGGCGTTGTAGTAGACCGAGCCGAATTTGGACGTATCCTTCAGGTCGCTCTTGCCGACATCGATGACGTTCGTCTTGAGTTCCCGGCTGATCTTGAACTCGGTGCCGGGCGGAAAGACCGAAACGGCCAGGTAGCCTTTGGCGGCCGCGCCGGCCGGGCGCACGTCCTCCTCCGATCCGGTCCAGATGTCGCCGATGATGTGGTCGGCCGGAAAGCCGACGCGCGCCGCGGTCTTGATGGCGACGGGGGACATCACGCCCCAGGCCCGGAGGAACACCCAATCGGCACCGGCCTGCTTGATCTGCTGCCACTGCGCCTGTTGCTGCTCGCCCGGATGCGGAACGGGAATCTCGATATCCTCGAAGCCGTATTTCTTGGACAGGGTCGCCAGCGCCTCGATCGTGTCGCGGCCGTAGCCGGAATCGTGGTAGAGGGTCGCGATCTTGACGCCTTTGAGCTTGTCGTAGCCGCCGACCTGCTTGGCGACGTAGTCGACGACGATCGACGCTTCCGTCCAGTAATCGAACAGCAGCGGGAACTGGTAGGGGAAGACGCCGCCGTCGACCGCGTCCTCGCGGCCCCCGGCCACCGAGACGACCGGGAGCTTGTCGGCCCGTGCCTTCTCGGACACGGCCGCATCGAAGCCGCTCGACGTCGTGAACAGGGCCGCGACGGGCGCCCCGGCGTAACCGTTCTTGTAGCGCTCGTAGCACTCGAAGGCACGCTCGACCGTATAGGCCGTCTCGCATTCCTGGACGAAGATCTTGACGCCGTCCACGCCGCCCTTGTCGTTGATGTAGGTGATGTAGTCCCGGATGCCGCCCCATTGCGGGATTCCCGAAGGCGCGTAGGGTCCGGTGCGATAGGACGAGAGCGGGTAAAGCTGCTCGCCATCGTGTTCGGCCGCACGGGCCGGGGTACCGGCAAGGCTCGAGGTGGCGAGGAGGAAGGCGCCGAGAAGCGCCGCGGTTCTGGTGCGTGTCACAGGAAATGTCTTTCGTTGGGCAAGCCGAACCCGATGCCCTCGACGGAAGATCGAGGCGCGCGGGGTCGGTCGAGGAGGGAAAAGTCGGAAGGGTCGGACGCTAAGGCAGCGTCAACACCCGGGGCAGGCGATCATGGCTATCCCCTTCGAGTTCTGACGCCGAAGCGCCGGGCGAGCCTGCCGATCAGGCTCGCCAGTCCGTCCGGCTCCTTGATCAGGAGCAGGATGATGATGGCTCCGAAGACGATGCGGAGCACGTTGCTGACCGTGCCGTGGTCCACGACGCCGTCGAGGCCGAAGGACGACACGAGAATGTCGAGGGCGATCGGTGTGAGCACGATGAAGGCCGCACCGAGGAAGTTGCCTAGCAGGCTCGCCGATCCGCCGATGATCACGATGAAGAGGACCTGGAAGGACTTGTCGAGATCGAAGGCATGGGCGTCGGCCGTGCCGAGATAGCAGAAAGCCCAGAGCGCCCCGGCAATGCCGCAGAAGAAGGAACTGACGCCGTAGGCGAGCAGCTTCCGCCGACGGACCGGGACGCCTGCGACGGCTGCGGCCAGGTCCATGTCGCGGATCGCCATCCAGTCGCGGCCGATCCGGCTGTCGATGATGTTGTGGGCGAGCCAGAACAGCAGGAGCGTGGTCGCGACGACGAGGCCGTAGCGGCCCGCGGGCGAACTCAGGTCGTGCCCGAAAATCGCGAGGCGCGGCGCCGAGATCGTGAGCGACATGCTGTCGTTGGAGAACCAATGGAAATTGGTGAACAACCATTCGCAGAAGAACTGCGCGCCGAGCGTCGAGGCGCTGAGATAGAAACCCTTGATGCGCAGGCTGGGCAGGCCGAACAGCACGCCGGCCACGGCTGCGATCAGGCCCGCCACGATCAGCGCCGCGGGAAGCGGCAGGCCTGGCACGCGCAGCAGCAGGTTGTAGGTGGAGAACGCGCCGATCGACATGAACGCCGCCGAGCCGAGCGACACGAGGCCGGCATAGCCGGTGAGCAGATTGAGCCCGACGCCGGCAAGGCCCATGACGATGGTGGGAATGATCAGTGAATTGAGCCAGTAATCGTTGCCGACGAGCGGCACGACCGCGAGGACCAAGAGACCGATCGCGAGCAGCACCGCGCGGGTCGTGAGCAGAGGCCGTTCGGCAGGGGCCCGGGACGTGATGGCCGTCATGTCTCAGACTCTCGCGATCGTGGTTTCGCCGAACAGGCCGGCCGGACGGACGAGCAGGAAGGCCACGGCCAGGATGTAGGCGAACCACGTCGACACGCTGCCGTGGACGAGGGGGCCGATGTAGATGTCGGCGAGGTTTTCCGTCGCCCCGACCAGAAGGCCGCCGACGATCGCGCCCGGGATGGAGGAGAACCCGCCGATGATCAGCACCGGCATGGCTTTCAGCACCACCAGCGACAAGGAGAACTGCACGCCCTGCCGCGCCCCCCAGAGCAGGCCCGCCACCAGCGCCACGAGGCCCGACACGCTCCAAACGATCTGCCATATGCGCGGCAGGCGGATGCCGATCGACTGTGCCGCCAACGTATCGTCGGCGACGGCCCGCAGAGAGATCCCCATGCGGGTCTTGCTGAAGAGGACGGCGAGCACGGCGACGAGGAACACTGCGATTCCCGAGGCGAAGATGTCGAACGTGCTGATCTGCAGACCGTAGAGATCGAGCGGCATGTCGTCGATGCCGAGATCAAGCTGGTGGACGTCGGAGCCGAACAGCGCCTGCGCCAATCCCTCGATCACGAAGCTCAGGCCGAGTGTCGCCATGAAGAGGGTGTTGGAGCTGCGGTTCACCAGCGGCCGCAGCACGAGCCGTTCGATCAGCACGGCCCCGACGATCATGACGACGACCGTGATGGGGAACGCAGCCCAGAAGGGCAACCCGCGTTCGGTGAGCGTCACGAAGGTCAGGGCCGCGAACAACACCATCGACCCTTGGGCGAAATTGAACACGCCGGAGGCCTTGTAGATCAGCACGAAGCCGATCGCGACGAGGGCGTACATCAGCCCCGCCAGCAGGCCGGAGGTCAGGACGTTGAGAAAGAACATCGTCCCGCCTCAGTGCTTCGTGCCGAGATAGGCCGCGATGACGTCCGGATTGTTTCGGACCTCGCCGGGCGTGCCGTCGCCGACCTTTCGGCCGTAGTCGAGCACGACGACATGGTGCGACAGGCCCATCACCACGCCGATGTCGTGCTCGATCAGCACCACGGTGGTGCCGAACACGCGATTGACCTCGCGGATGAGCCGGCTGAGGTCGGCCTTTTCGTCGGCGTTCATTCCGGCCATCGGTTCGTCGAGCAGCAGCAGCTTGGGCGAGGCCACCAGCGCGCGGGCCATCTCGACCCGTTTCTGCAGGCCGTAGGGCAAGCCGCCCACCACCGTGTCGCGATAGGCGCCGATCTCGAGAAAGCCGATGGTCTCCTCGGCCCGCTGTCGAAATGCGCGGCGCTCGCCGGGGTGCCGGCCGAC
Source organism: uncultured Lichenihabitans sp. (assembly GCA_964245215.1). Taxonomy (GTDB): domain Bacteria; phylum Pseudomonadota; class Alphaproteobacteria; order Rhizobiales; family Beijerinckiaceae; genus Lichenihabitans. Next base: position 83,523 of record CAXTME010000006.1, on the reverse strand, counting down.
CCGGAATGCGATCTCCAGCAGATTGCAGCGCCCGAGCCGGGTGAGGCCGGTGAGCACGTTGTCGAACACGCTCATGCGGTGGAACAGGGCGTTGTTCTGAAAGGTGCGGCCGATGCCTCGCTGCGCCGCCGCCATGGGGGTCGGCCGGTCGAAGGGAGCGCCGTCGAGGAAGATGCGGCCCGAACTCGCACGGTAGACGCCGTTGAGGATGTTGAGCAGCGAGCTCTTGCCCGCGCCGTTCGGCCCGATCAGGGCGCAGATCTCACCCTGCTGCACGGCGAAGCTGAGGTCGGTCAGAGCCTTGATGCCGCGGAACGAGAGCGACACCTGCTGCACGTCGAGGAAGGGCGGAGTCATTCCGCGGCCTCGGCGGGCCGCCCGGCCCGTTGCCCGAGGTCGCGATACCGCGCTGCCGGATGGGTCGCGGGCAGGTAGGGACCATCGTGGAACAGCTTCTCCCGCAAAGTGCCAGCCGTGTAGGCGGCAGGATAGGCGTCGCGCTTCTGCAACTCGGGCACCAGCAGGTCGACGACATCTTCGAAAGTCTCCGGCGTCACCGCATAGGCGAGATTGAAGCCGTCGACGTCGGTGTCGGCCACCCATCCCTGCAGGATGTCCGCGACCGTCTGGGCGGACCCCACCACCACCGGCCCCATGCCGCCGATCCCGCCGAACTTCGCCAGTTCCTCGACGGTCCAGCGCTTGTCGGGATCGCCCTCGGACAAGGCCTCGACAGCGGAAATGATGGCGTTGGTCTCGACCTTCCGAACGAGATCGGTCGGTGCGTATTGGCCGAAGTCGATTCCGGTCCAGCCCGACATGAACACCAGCGAGCCGTCGTAGCTCACGTAACGCTGGTAGTCCTCGAACTTGGCCTGCGCCTTGGCATCGGTCTCGTCCACGATCACGGTCAGTAGCGTGTAGACGAAGAGCTTTCGCGGGTCGCGCCCGGCGGCGGCGGCCCGGCGGCGGATGTCGGCCACATAGGCCTTGAGGATGGTCTTCGTCGGCGCCGCGACGAAGACGCATTCGGCATGTTCGGCCGCAAAGGCCTTGCCCCGGCTCGAGGCACCTGCCTGGTAGATCACCACGCTGCGCTGGGGCGAGGGCTCCGACAGGTGATAGCCCGGCACCTCGAAGAAGCGGCCTTTGTGGCCGATTTCGTGCACCTTGTCGGGATGGGCGAAGATGCGAGCCTCGCGGTCACGGACCACCGCGCCCTCTTCCCAGCTTCCTTCCCAGAGCTTGTAGAGCACTTCGAGGTACTCGTCGGCGACGTCGTAGCGGTCGTTGTGGGCGACCTGCGTGGACTGGCCGAGGTTGCGGGCACCGCTATCGAGATAGGACGTGACGATGTTCCAGCCGACCCGCCCTTTGGTGAGGTGGTCGATCGTCGACATGCGCCGGGCGAACGGATAGGGATGCTCGAAGGAAATGGAAGCCGTGATCCCGAAGCCGAGGTGCTTCGTCACCACCGCCATGGCCGGAACCAGCTGAAGCGGGTCGTTGACCGGGATCTGCGCCCCTTGCTGGATCGCATGGTAGGCGCTGCCCTTGTAGACGTCGTAGACGCCCAGCACGTCGGCAATGAAGATGCCGTCGAAGATGCCGCGTTCGAGCGTCTGGGCCAGACCCGTCCAATACTCGAGATCCTTGTACTGCCAAGACTTGTCGCGCGGGTGCGCCCACAAGCCGGGCGACTGGTGCCCAACGCAGTTCATGTCGAAGGCGTTTAAGCGAATCCGTCGCGTCATTTCGGCCTCCATTCCTGTGCTGCGCGGCAATGAATGCGCTGCAGCGACAGTCGACAGACAGACGAAAGCCGATGCCGAACCATTTGTCTAGTGCTTTTATAGACTATTCTCCGACCTCTTTCCTGGCTCGAGCGTCGCCTCCGTGCGCGATCGTGGCCTCGACGGGCACGACCAGGCGCAGCCTCTCGCTGCCCACGTGAACTCTGCCTCGCGCTCTGCGAAGCCGCTGATTTTGTATTAGTCTACAGATCCGCTAGACAAATAGCTCGAACCGTTGTAGGCGAGATGTGAGGGTTGTCCTCGAGACGGATGCCGCAGCAGCGACGACACGGCGGAGGGATGCATGATGA
>CAXTME010000006.1:73198-81319 GCA_964245215.1 uncultured Lichenihabitans sp. | reverse complement strand
TGTCCTCGAGACGGATGCCGCAGCAGCGACGACACGGCGGAGGGATGCATGATGAGCGTTTTCGAGCCGTCCAAATTCGATACGGCAGAAGCATTGCGCCAAGCCATGCGGCACATGGCGGGCGCCGTGAGCGTGATCACCGCGGGAACTGGCGAGCACCGCACGGGCCTAACGGCGACATCGGCGACATCGCTCTCGCTGGAGCCGCCGACCATGTTGATCTGCGTCAATCGTCAGGCCTCGGCTTGGCCAGTGATCCGACGGCACGGTCACTTCGCGGTCAACATATTGGCGGCGCACCAGGGGGACGTGGCCGATCGCTTCGCCGGGCGGCACGGCACCAAAGGCGCGGCCCGCTACGAGGGCGCGGACTGGCACGAACTCGCCTCCGGCGCATCCGGGCTCGACGACGCGCTCGCGGTGATCGACTGCACGGTCGAGGAGATCATCGAGCGTCACAGCCATGCCATCGTGATCGGCGCCGTCGTGTCGGCGGTCGTGGGTTCCCCCCCGTCGTTGGACCCGCTTGTCTATGGACACGGCCGTTTCTCGGCCCTCCGCTCGCCGGAGGTCTTCGCGTGAAGTCCCCTGGTGACAGCGGAGGATCCGCTCCGTGAAACATATCATGCACGATCTCGGTGACCTTGCTGGTCTCGATCTCGCCCTTCGTGACCGACGATCGACCGAAAGAGCAGACCCCCCGGCGGCGCTCGGAAGCCCGCGCCCGTCGGGTTGGGACGCGATCCTGGCATGGCTTGTCCCCTTGCGGCCGAGGCGCGCGTCCGGTCCCAACGGCGACGGACAGTGCCGCGAGCCCGCCGAGGCACGGCACCGATGATGATTGGCCGACCCTCGGCATGGGGCCGTAACCCCGCCGGATGCGCCTGCGTCCCCCACGGCCGCAGTGCTTCGACCTAAGCGGAGACGTCTGCAGCCTCGTACCGAAAATCGACGAGCAGACTCGAAGGCGCGTGACGGCGTCTCGTCCGCCTCTCGATGGCAGAGATCGGCTGCGATCTAGCCGCAAGCCCTCTTCACCGAGCCGACCTCGCATCAACGCCGCAAAATCCATGAAGCCGGAGCCTCATCATGTCCATACGTCCGACCCGTCGCGCCCTGCTGGCCGGCTTTGCCGCAACGGCGCTTCTCCCGCTCGGACGGGCCATGGCGGCCGACGCGCTGAGGATCGGCGTCACCCCCGGCGCCTACGCTGATTCGGTCGCCGCCGCCGCCGAAGAGGCAAAGGTACAGGGGCTCGACGTGCAGGTCGTCGAGTTCAGCGATTGGACGACGCCGAACATCGCCCTGCAGGCGGGCGACATCGACGTCAACTATTTCCAGCACAAGCCCTTCCTCGACAATGCCATCAAGGATCGTGGCTATGCTTTCACCGATGTCGGCGTGGGCACGCTCGCCAATCTTGGGCTTTATTCCCTGAAGCATAAAAGCTTCGCCGAGATCCCGCAGGGCGGCAGCGTCGCCATCGCCAACGACCCCGTCAATCAGGGCCGGGGACTGCTGCTTCTCGAGAAAGCGGGGCTGATCAAGCTCAAGGAGGGCGCGGGCTTCCGGGCAACGCTCGACGATATCGTCGAGAACCCAAAAAAGCTCACCTTCACCGAAGTCGAAGGTCCCCAACTCGTGCGCGTCACGGGCGATGTCGACCTTGCCCTCGGCTACCCGCATTTCATCATCGCGGCCAAGGCCTTCGACCCGGCCGGCGGCCTTCTCTATTCGGGCATCGACGACAAGCAGTTCGCCATCCGCTTCGTCGTGCGCAAGGAGCGGGCCGATGATCCCCGGATCCGCCAGTTCGTCTCGATCTACCAGACCTCCCCCAAGGTGCGGGCGGCCATTGGCAAAGCCTTCGCCGACAATCCCAAGCTCTACACGCTCGCCTGGGACGGGGCCTATAAGTCGTGAGCGCCATGGCTGCGCTCGCAAGACTTTCGTTCTCATCCGGCCGCGAGCACGGGCAAAAGGCCGACCAAGGAGCATCGATCGCGGTAGCGACGACCCGCGTCGCCGGCGGCTCGGTGGCGATGCAGGGCGTGTACAAGATGTACCCGTCTGCCGAGGGGTCCGTCGGTGCGCTGTCGGACGTCGCCTTCGACGTCACTGCCGGTACCATCTTCGGCATCATCGGCCGTTCCGGCGCCGGCAAATCGACGCTTCTGAGGATGATCAATCGCCTGGAGAGCCCCAGCAAGGGAACGGTGCTCGTCGACGGTCAGGATCTCGCTCGTCTCGACAAGCTCGCCCTCGTGGCCCTGCGTCGACGCGTCGGCATGGTGTTCCAGCATTTCAACCTGCTCTCGGCCAAGACGGTCCGGGACAATGTCGCACTGCCCCTCGTCGTGGCGGGGGTCAAGCGTGGCGAGGTCGAGCGCCGCGTGGGAGACGCTCTGGCACTGGTGGGGTTGCAGGAGAAACGGGACAGCTATCCGTCGCGCCTGTCGGGAGGGCAGAAGCAGCGCGTCGGCATCGCTCGCGCCCTCGTCAGCGGTCCGAGGATCCTGCTCTGCGACGAGGCGACCTCGGCGCTCGATCCCGAGACGACGCTGTCGATCCTCCGGCTCCTCAAGGACCTCAATCGGCGACTGGGTCTCACGATCGTGTTGATCACCCACGAGATGAGCGTCATTCGCGAGATCTGCGATCGCGTGCTCGTTCTCGAGCGGGGCGAAGCGGTCGAGACGGGTCCCGTTTGGCAGGTGTTCGGCGAGCCCTCGCATCCGGCCACGCGGGCGCTGCTCCTGCCGCTTGCACGTGGCCTCCCCGAAGATCTCGCCGCGCGGCTTCAGCCAGTAGCCAGGCCGGCGTCGCGGAACGAGGTGCTCGTGGAACTGCGGTTCACCGGTCGGAGCGAGCTCGACCTCGCGCGCCTTGCCGCCCTGGTCGGCGGTCCCGTCCGCTTGCTCGACGGCAGGCTCGACCGTATCGCCGGACACACGGAAGGTCGCCTGCTGTTGGCGGCCGCCATCCCGCCGGACGGACAATCACCGGATCTTTCGACCGTGGCGGAAGACATGAAAGTGCTCGGCTATGTCGCCGTTGATGATTGACCGCCTGCTGCAGGCCCTGCGAGACACGGTCGCCATGGTGGGCGTCTCGGCATCCATCGCCGCTCTGGCCGGTGTGCCACTGGCCTTGCTCCTGGTCCTGTCCTCGCCGGGCGGTCTCATGGAGGCGACGCGTTTCAACCGCTTGCTCGCCGCGGTCATCAACGGATTTCGGGCGACGCCCTTCATCATCCTCCTCGTGGCGCTGCTACCCTTAACGCGACTGGTGACGGGCACGACGATCGGGGTGTGGGCGGCCGTCGTGCCGCTGTCGATCAGCGGAACCCCGTTCTTCGCGCGGATCGCCGAGGTGTCGCTGCGCGAGGTCGATCCCGGGCTCGTCGAGGCGGCGCAGGCCATGGGGTGTCGGCGATGGCACATCGTGCGTCACGTGCTGCTACCGGAGGCGCTGCCGGGGCTCGTCGGAGGCTTCACGGTCACGCTCGTGACGATGATCGGCGCTTCCGCCATGGCGGGGGCCGTGGGCGCGGGCGGTCTCGGCGACCTCGCCATCCGCTACGGCTATCAGCGCTTCGACACGACCGTGATGCTGGCCGTCATCGCCGTCCTGATCGCCATGGTGTGCCTCGTCCAGTGGACGGGTGACGTCGCCGTGCGGAGACTGCGAACCCGGTAGGTCCATCATCGACGATCCGGACCGAGCCCGGCCGTCGGGAACCAGCAGGGTCGAGAGTGCTCGTCCCGACCTCGGATCACCGCCGGATCGTTCGTGTAGCTCAGGCGGCGATCCGATCGGCTCGTCGGGAAACCGGCCCTTGTGTCCTTTCATCGCAATCGCCATTACCGGTCGGAGCACCGGGGGCGATCGAAGCCAAGGCTTCGAAAGGGTCACACAGAGCGCAGATGCTGACGATGAAGGGCAAGTACGGCTTGAAGGCCATGGTACACTTGGCTGGGTGTCGGCCGGGCGAACCGGAGCTGATCATGTCGATCGCGACGGAACATGGAATATCCAAGAAGTTCCTCGACGCGATCCTCGGTGAATTGCGGGTCGCGGGGCTCGTGGTTTCCAAAAAGGGCAAGGGCGGTGGTTACGCTCTGGCCCGCCCGCCGCACGAGATCAGTGTGGGAGAAATCGTTCGCGTCCTCGACGGACCGCTGGCCCCGATCGATTGTGCGAGCCGCACCCGATATCGACGCTGCGCCGATTGCCGGGACGAAAGCGTCTGCAGCGTCCGGCGCATGATGCAGGAGGTGCGGGACTCAATCGCCCGCGTCCTCGACAATCGGTCCTTGGCGGAGATGCGTGCTTCCGTCGATTGGGAGTTGGACGCGCTTTCCTACCAAATCTGACCGGGGCGGCCTCGGTCGAAGCGGCGGCGCCGGCCGCTATGACGCGCGCTGCCTCTCGAACGTCGGCCAGGAACATCGCCCGGTCCTCCCCGCCGCTCTCAAGCGCAAGGTCGAGGACCGGCAGCCTTCGCATCGTCATGGCGCAGTGCTCCCGATCGTGGCGCCCTCTACGGCGATCAACCGGCCGGTCTTCACGTCGTAGATGTAGCCGTGGATCGGAATGGTCTTGGGGACGAGCGGGTGTTCGTGGATGCGTCGGACATCCTGAACGACGCTGGCCCTCTGGTCGGTGATCGTATGCCATTTCAGGTAATGGCCCGTCGAACAGCCGCCCTCGTGTTTGGGATTGGACCACCTCGTGCCGTCGAAGGACGCGGTCCCGAGATCGTCGTCCAGAAGCTCGGCCATCACCTCGTCGGCGAACAGCTCCATTCCGCAGTTGGTATGATGGATCACGAACCACTCGTTGGTGCCGAGCAGCTTGTGAGAGATCACCAGCGACCGAATGGCGTCGTCCGTCGCCCGCCCCCCGGCGTTGCGGATGACATGGGCGTCGCCTTCCGCCAGTCCGGCGTATTTCGCCGGATCGAGCCGGGCATCCATGCAGGTCAGGATCGCGAAATGCCGTGAAGGCGGCAGGGCGAGGTTCGCCTTTTCCCCGAATCCCGCGGCATAGGCAGCGTTGGCGTGCAGCAGTTCATCGCTGAGCTGAGACATGGCGATCCCCGACCGATGCAACGGTGCATCGCTGGGTGAGTGTCGAATGGTTCAGGCAACCCTGTCAAGGTTTAGTCTACATCTCTTATAGACTTTTCGGTTCGAGTCTGCTCTTTCTCTTTGCCAAGCGACGGCGACGCACCCTTCGTTGCCGTCGCGTCAGACCGGAGTCTTCGATGCCGCTATCCCCGAAGCTGGATGCCACGAGATCCGTCGTCCGCGGGGCGTTGCCGCCCGTAACCTTCGCGGCGATCGAACGGTCGATCAGCGACCTTCGCGCCAGCGGCCTCGCCGACCGTGCGGTAGGCGTCGGCGATGTCGTAGCCCTGCCAACCCTCAGGACCATCGACGATCTTCCGGTGAGTCTGGTCGACGCCGCGGCAGGCCGTCCCGTGGTGCTGGTTTTCTACAGAGGCGGCTGGTGTCCTTACTGCAATACGACGCTCAGAGCCTATGCGGAAGCTTTGCCCCGAATCGAGGCTGCGGGCGGCGCGTTGATCGCCGTCACGCCCGAAAGCCCCGGACGTGCGTTCGAGACGGCACAGGGCAACGATCTGCGCTTCGTCATCGCGGTCGACAGCGGCAATCGGTTTGCCAGGAGCTTGGGTTTGGTCTTTGCCCTGCCGGGCGAGCTTCACCCCCTGTATCGGGACATCGGCATCGATCTTCCGGCGCATAACGGCGACGAAACCCATGAACTCCCGATCCCGGCGACCTACGTCCTCGCGGCCTCCGGTCGCGTGACCTGGGCGCATGTCGATCCCGATTTCACGCGCCGGGGCGATCCGGCCGATGCCGTAGCGGCACTCGAGCGGCTGAACTCGGCTCCTGCCGCCCGTCGCGGCGCCATCTGAGCCTTTGAAGCCGTGGAGCCTTTCGTGAGCCATGACATGCGCGAGCCGCCATCCTTCGAGTTGCATCCCGATGCGCACCGGATCGGATCCGACGCCGAAGCCATCGCGGTCGCACGCGTCCTGGCGGCGGAGTTCGCGGTGGACGCGGCCGACCGCGACCGCGAGCGGCGCCTGCCTGCGGTCGAACTCGACCGCTTCTCGGGCTCCGGTCTGTGGGGCATCACGGTTCCGAAGGCCTATGGCGGGGCCGAGGTGTCCTTTGCCACGCTCGTGGAGGTGATCGCCACCATCTCGGAAGCCGATCCCTCGATCGGCCAGATCCCCCAAAATCATCTCGCGGCTTCCGACGTCATCCGGGTCACCGGGAGCGAAGAGCAGAAACGTCTGTGGTTCGGGCGTATCCTGCAGGGATACCGTCTCGGCAACGCCTTCTCCGAAGCCAAGGGCCGCCACGTCGGCGACTTCCAAACCCGGCTGACGCCGGACCGCGAGGGTTTCCGGGTCACCGGGGAGAAGTTCTACGCCACGGGAGCGTTGTTCGCCCATTACCACCATGTCGGCGCGCTCGATGCCGACAACCATATGCATCTGGCGATCGTGGAGCGGGGCGCGCCGGGCCTGACCATTATCGACGATTGGTCGAGCTTCGGGCAGCGCACGACGGCGAGCGGCAGCGTCAGGATCGACAACGTCTTCGTCGGCTCCGAGGCCGTGATCCCAGCCTACCGGGGTGGCGAGCAGGCCTCGTCCAACGGCTGCGTCTCGCAGATCATCCAGGCCGCGGTGGATGCCGGCATCGCCCGCGGCGCCATCGCCGAGACGATCCGCTTCGTGCGACAGGACAGCCGGCCCTGGATCGACAGCGGCCAGGATCATGCGCACGAAGACCTGTTCACCATCCGCGACATCGGCGACCTCGAGATCAAACTTCACGCCGCCGAAGCCATGCTGGAGCGGGCGGGTCACGCCATCGATGGCATCCGCGACCGGCCGAGCGACTCGGCCTTGGCGGAGGCGACGGTGCGGGTCGCCGAGGCCAAGGTGTTGACGACCGACATCGCGCTGCTCGCCGCCACCAAGCTGCATGAACTCGCCGGGACCCGCTCGACCCTCGAACGTTACAACCTCGACCGTCACTGGCGAAACGCCCGCACGCACACGCTGCATGACCCGGTGCGATGGAAATATTTCCACATCGGCAATCACCTGCTGAACGATGTCGCCCCGCCGCGCCACGCCTGGAGCTGAGCCCGGGCTCCTCCCATTTCCTTTCGACCAGAGGATCGTGACATGCCCGCAGTCTTGTCCCGTCGCAGAGATGACGAGCACGCTTTCGAAGCCGCGCTCCCTCGCGGTCGCTCCGCCCGGATCATCCGTGACGATGCCGAGGCGCTCGAAGTCGCGGCCGCGCTTGCGGCGGACCTCGCCCGGGGCGCCGCAAAGCGAGACCGCGAGCGTATCCTGCCCGCCGAGGAGCTGGAGCTCCTCTCCGATGCGGGACTCCTGGCCATCACGGTGCCGAAGGCTCATGGCGGCGCCGAGGTCGGCGCCGGAACGGTCGCCCGGGTCATCGCGCTGCTGAGCGGCGCGGATGGCTCGATCGGCCAAATTCCCCAAAATCACTTCTTCATGCTGGAGGCCCTGCGCCTGCAGGGAACGGAGGAGCAGAAACGCTTCTTCTACGGCCGGGTGCTCGGCGGCGAGCGGTTCTTCAACGCCTTGTCCGAGAAAGGCACCAAGACCGCGCACGATCACGCCACACGCCTGTCGCGCGCGGGCGGGGCTTATCGGCTGGACGGTCGTAAGTTCTACTCGACGGGCGTGCTGTTCGCGCACTGGATCGCCGTGGTGGCCAACGACGAGGACGGCCGCAGCACACTCGCCTTCGTCCCACGGGACACGCCCGGCATCACGGTGGTCGACGACTGGACGGGCTTCGGCCAGCGCGTGACCGGGTCCGGCACCACGATCCTCGAGAGCGTGCCGGTCGATCCCTTCTGCGTCCTCGATTTCGCGGCGCTTTTCGAGCAGCCGACCTCGATGGGCCCCTTCGCGCAGATCATGCATGCCGCCGTCGAGCAGGGCATCGCCGAGGCGGCGCTTGCCGAGACCGTGCGGTTCGTGCGCACCGTCAGCCGTCCCGTGCGGGATAGCGGCGTCGAAAAGGCCAGTCT
>CAXTME010000006.1:0-73098 GCA_964245215.1 uncultured Lichenihabitans sp. | reverse complement strand
TCGTGCGCACCGTCAGCCGTCCCGTGCGGGATAGCGGCGTCGAAAAGGCCAGTCTCGATCCTTATGTGATCGCAATGGCAGGCGAGGTGAAGATCCAGGTGGATGCGTCGGGCGCTCTGCTGGACCGCGCAGCCCGCTTCGTCGATGCGGCGAAGTCCGAGCCGACCCACGGGACCGTCGCGGCGGCCTCGGTCGCCGTCGCCGAAGCCAAGGTGGCCACCACGGACGCTGCCCTCTTCGTCTCCTCGAAGCTGATCGAACTCGGCGGCTCCAGCGCGACCCTGGCGGTCCATGATCTCGACCGCTACTGGCGCAACGCCCGCACCCACACGGTGCACGACCCGGTGCGGTGGAAGTACAAGTTCATCGGCGACTACTGGCTGAACGGCGTCCATCCGCCGCGTCATGGCGCGATTTGACAAAGGCTCAGTGTGATGAAGACCATCCGGCTCAATGCCGTCTGTCAAAATGGCGTCGGTCATCGGTGGCCGGGGCTTTGGGTCCATCCTCGCGACGGATCAGAACGCAACGCCCATTGGCCGCCATGCCTCGCCGCATTCTCCTGCTCGAAACCGCCGCTCGAAAAGAGTACTCGCGACCACCGCGGACGAGCCAGGAACGCGGGTTCGTCCGACGCGATGATCGCCAAGGTGGTCCCGTCGAGCCGGTGCGTTTCGGTCACGGCGAGCTGAGACGATGGGCCAGGAGATCCTGTTCAACGCTTTCGAGATGAACTGCGTCGCGCACCAGTCGCCCGGATTGTGGCGGCACCCGCGTGACCGCTCGCGAGACTATCGCGGCCTCAAGCCCTGGATCGCGCTCGCGCAGACCTTGGAACGCGGCCTGTTCGACGGTCTGTTCCTGGCCGACGTTCTGGGCGTCTACGACGTATTCGGCGGAAACCCGGACGCTGCCCTGGCCCACGCCACGCAAGTTCCGGTCAACGATCCGCTCCTGCTCGTCCCCGCCATGGCGGCTGCCACGGAGCATCTCGGCTTCGGGGTGACCGTGACCTTGTCCTACGAGCCACCGTTTCCGTTCGCCCGGCGGATGTCCACGCTCGATCACCTGACCGAAGGTCGGATCGGCTGGAACGTCGTCACCGGCTACCTCGACAGTGCGGCACGCGGATCGGGTCAGGAGAGCCAACGCGGTCACGACGACCGCTACGCTGCCGCCGAGGACTACATGGAGGTCGTCTACAAGCTTTGGGAAGGCTCATGGGCCGACGACGCCGTCGTGGCGGATCGCCAAGCTGGCGTCTTTACCCGGCCGGAGGGCGTACGCCGCGTGCGCCACCACGGCCCCCACTACAAGCTCGACGCCATCCACCTCTGCGAACCCTCGCCGCAGCGTACGCCGGTGCTCTACCAGGCCGGAACCTCGCCGGCCGGCCGTGCCTTCGCGGGGCGCCACGCCGAATGCGTGTTCATGTCGGGACCGTCGAAGCAGGTCATCGCTCCGCGCGTCGCAGCCGTGCGGGCCGCGGTGCGGGCGGCGGGCCGTGACCCCGGCGCAGTGAAGATTTTCGGCATAATGACCACCATCGTCGCGCCGACGGACGCAGAAGCGCAGGCGCTTCTCGCCGACTACCGGCGCTATGCCGATCCGGTCGGGGCGCTGACGCTCATGTCGGGCTGGACCGGCATCGACTTCTCGACGCTCGACCCCGACGCGACGGTGCAGCACGTCGAGAACGACGCCGGCCGCACGGCCCTGGAAAACATCACGCGTGCCGATCCCGACCGAAGCTGGACCGTGCGCGAGGTCGCCGAGCACGTCTCGATCGGCGGCATCGGCCCGGTCCTGGTCGGCTCGCCCTCGACCGTCGCCGACCAGCTCGAGGCGTGGATCGACGATACCGGTCTCGATGGTTTCAACCTGACCTTCGCGGTCAGGCCCGAGACCTTCGTGACCATCGTCGATCTCCTCGTACCCGAACTGCAGCGGCGCGGCCGCTACAAGCGCCGATATGCCGAAGGCACCCTGCGGGACAAGCTGTTCGGCCACGCCCGGCTCGACGCAACCCATCCCGCGACGCGATACCGGTGGGCCGGGACACGTGCTGCGGGGCAGGGTGCTGCAGCAACCGGATCGGCCGAATGACCGATACCAACCCGTCCCGTTCCGTCGTCGTGGTCGGCGGCGGGCTCGCCGGCGTCCTCTTCGTCGTCCACCTCTTGCGACTGGCCAGGGTGCCACTGGAGATTACGATACTGGAGCCGAGGATGCGGCTCGGCGCCGGCGTCGCCTATTCGGGCCCCGAAGCGTCTCACGTCACGAACGTTCCGGCGGCGAGCATGAGCGTCGATCCGGACGACCCCGCCGCGTTCGCTCGCTGGATCGGGCACCATGGCGATCGCCCGACAGGAGACGAACGCGACGTCTACCCCCGTCGCTGGCTCTTCGGCGAGTATATCGGGGAGCTGCTGAAACGGGCATCGGCGAGTAGGCCGGACATTCTGCTGCTGCATGTCCAGCAGCACGCCCGGCACGTCGCGCGGACGGCGGACGGTTTCGTGGTCGAGACGAACGCCCAAAGTTTCGCGGCCGACGCCGTCGTGCTCGCGACCGGAAATCCCGCTCCACAACTGCCGGACGTGCTGACGTCGGTTTCCGGTGTCGCTCAATGTATCGCGGATCCTTGGGCTCCGAAGGTGCTCGCCGAGGTGCCGAACCACGCCCGCGTGCTGATCATCGGCACGGGCCTCACGATGGGCGACACCGTCGCGGTCCTGCGCGCATCCGGCCACACCGGCGAGATCGTCGCGATCTCGCGTCGCGGCCAAATCTCACGTCGCGGCCTCGCCTCCGCGGTGGAGCCGTTCGGTGACTTCCGGCAGCCGCCTTCGACCGCGCTGGGCCTGCTGCGCCTGTTTCGCGCCGAGGTGCGGCGCGCCGTTGCCGCCGGCTCATCCTGGTACGCCGTCCTGGCCGCGGCCCGGCGGGAGGCATGGTCGCTCTGGGCGGCGCTCCCCGAAGTCCAACGTCGCTGTTTCGTCCGCCACCTCCGCCTCTACTACGAGGTTCATCGGCACATCATGGCGGGACCGGTCTACGACATGATCGCCGAGGAGCGACGCAGCGGCGGGCTGCAGGTTCTGGCTGCACGGTTGAGACAAGTCCGGCCGTTGGGCTCGGCAGTCGAGGTCGATCTTCAGCCACGTGGCGGTAGCCTGGAGTCCATGCGTCGCGAGATGTTTGATGTCATCGTCAATTGCACGGGGCCGTCTTACGCGACGTTGACCCGCACGGATCCGTTCTGGAGATCGCTGACACGTCGCGGGTTGGTCCGTGCGGATGAGGCAGGCGTTGGGCCTGAAGCGGATCGCCAGGGCCGGGCGATCGACGCGACCGGCACGGCACAGCCCGACCTTCTGCTTGGCGGCACGCTGGCGCGATCGGCATTCGGCGAATTGACCGGCGTGCGCGAGATTTCGGCCGAAGCGCGACTGGCTGTGGATGGCCTTCTCGCCTTTTGGGCTAGCATCCAAGGAGCCGCCTCGGTCGCGACCGTATCACCAGCCGCTGGGCGATGACGACGTTTGCTTCGATGGCGAGCATCATGGTCGCCTACCAGATTGCCTGCTTGTCGCTAAATGCTGCACTGAAGCAATGCGCTGGAATGACCTGAGGGTTGATGAGCCGGCGTTGCCTCCAGAAACTGTTCATCTGGTAGCAAAGGCAAGCCGTAGCTTTCGCCTGCCAGGGCTTTCAGTCCGACCCGGTCGAGAATGGTGATGCGGCCTCGCCTGGCCCTGATGAGGTGTTCACCTTCGAGGATCTGGGTCGCGACCGAAACGCCGGGACGGCGTACGCCGAGCATCTCCGCCAGGAACTCGTGGGTGAGGATCATCTCGTCCCCCTCAGCCCGATCACGACACATCAGCAGCCAACGTGCCAGGCGGATCTCGATCGTGCAGACCGCATTGGCGAAAGCCGTCTGTGCCATCTGGTTCATGAGAGCATGGACCGCACGCATCAGCAGGAGCTTCAGGGACGAGCTTTGCTCGACGGCCGCGAGCAGATCCTCTGTCGTGATCCTCAGCCCTTCTCCCGGCATCTGAACGAAATGGCAGTGCAGGCTGCGATCGACACCGAGGATCACGGGCGACGCCGCCACCAATCCCTCTCGACCGATCATGCCGATCTCGATCTGACCCGCCGACGTGTCGGTCGTGATCGACGTCATGCCGCGTTCCATGAAGTAAAGGAACTCGATCGGTACGTTCGGCTCAACCAGCACCAGCTTCACGGGAAGCGCAACACGCACCAGGGAGAGTAGATCGAAATCCTCGGGTGACAGTCCCTTGAGGAGGCAGTTGCGAACGGTTGCTTGTCCGGGTCCGGTCATAGCCCACCTCTTCGGGCCAAAGCAGCAGGAGAAGGTTCTATCTCCAGTTCTGCCGATCGAGTGTCCATGCGAAATAAGAAGGTGTCCGCTGCACTGGGAACTGCAGTCCGCCATTCCTCGCCACGACTTTTTCTCAAGGCAGCATTTTCGATCAGCCCTTCCGCTACCTGCAGTGCTTCCTTTCGAGCTGCGTTGACGTCGAGGAGTTCAGTGCCCCTCTCGTCGGGCATTGTGCGACCATCGTAGATGTGAAAAAAATAACGACGCATGCCGCTCTCCGGTTCGGGGGAGCGCAAGCCACTCTCAGCCGTCGTGTCCGAAAACGTACCGACGATACGTCTCAACGATAGGCTACCGTTAAAGGTCCGCCGTATTCATAAGCGGCTCGGCGCGGAGAGCGAGACGGCGCGATCGGCGGCCGCTTCGGCGAGGGCCCTGACCGGACCGTGTACGTCGTGTAATGCGTCGACCTGAGCTGCTCGGCTACCGGGAAGCTCTACGCCTTCTGTCCTGCAGTCGGCCTGTACGATCCGGTCGCAGTCATATTCAGCAGTCGTTGGGCGATATTGTCAGCTGTCCTGCGGCACGCGCCTCCGCGATCGTCTCATATCCGTGTTCGCTCTTACTCAGGACGATACTGCCGTAGCGACGTGTCTCCCAACCAAACGGCAAGCTTGGCAGGGGACAGCGAACAACGAAGAGCTCGGCAGCCATCTTGTCTTTGGTCAGCAGAGCGCTTTCGTGCCGTTTCGCCAGACCTGCCTCCCGAGCAGCCGCAGTGGAAAAGGAGCGTGTTTTGGCGTCCATAGCTTCATCCTGCAGGCGCAGACGCCCGTCACCCAGACCCTAAAAGAAACCGATCCAAATGCCGGCCCAAGTCTAGGGAAAAACATTCCAACCGAGAGAATACAGCCAGAACGCCGCAAGCGTTGTATAACAGGTTTACAAGCAATTTTGCAGCCGGCAGAACTAACGTTGACGCACCCTATGTCGCGGAAGTAGCCATACGCGAAGGAGCTCATATATCGGACGCGGTCGATAACTGAGTGCTAAAGCTTGAAAACAGGTTTCGAAGCACGAGGTCGATCATGGTTTTCTACAACTACTTTTCCGGCCAAGGCCGAGAAATCCTGGTCGACGTGCTCGGCGTCGAAGATCCATTCGGCCTGCCGCCGGCCGAAATCGTCGAGCGCGTGCTGGCGCTCGGCAATCTACCGGACGTTTCGAAGCCGCGGTCGGGGATGTGGCCGACTGTTGGCCAGGTGTACGAGGTTCGGCAAGGGGAAAAGGACTACCTCGTTGCGATCGGCCGAGACGCGGAGGAGATCTCGGTCCAGGAAGTGCGATCGGATTGGTACAAATACACCCCATAGGTCACCGACAACCGTCTCCAACAACCACTTACGAGGCCTACCATGTTCTACTACTCGTACTTCACCGGCCACGGGCGTGTGAGCTTGGCTCATACGCTGGGCACCAGCGACCCCTTCGGTTTGGAGCCGTGCAAGATCATCGAGCGCATCCTGGCAGCAGGTTTCCGACCCGTCCTGAAAAAACCGAAGACTGAGCCTTGGCGTACTATCGGGCCGGTGTCAGAGGTGGCGGTGGATGGGCAAACGTTTCTAATTGCGGTTGCCAAAAAAGCGGAGAGAATTTCCATTCAGGAAGTACGGGCCGATGCCTATCCGGTATAGTCCCCTCCATGAGGCCGTAGCATGCGCTTCAACATCGTTTCACGGGTGAACAACGACTGACCAGTGACCGACAGCTCTCGACAAAAACGCCCGCCACCTGCACATTCGCCGACGATTGGCTACCTGCGCGCCCAGGGCGTCACCAGCGTTTACGTGTCCTGCAGTGACTCGACGTGCCATCGCGGATCAGTCGTGAGCCTCGACACGATCGGTTTGCCCGACGATACGCCTTTCCCGAAGATCGCAACCAGGCGCCGGTGGGTGTGTCAGCGCTGCGGATCGCGGAACGCCGACGTCATGCCGAGCTGGCCATATCGGTAGTCACACGCGGTTCGAGATTCTGCTGGCGCGCCGTAATGCCAGGCGTTCGGGACAGGATCGAGCTCGGGCGACCGGGGCGGCAGGAAGACAGGCGTCAGGTCCTCGGGCAGGAGCAGAACGGCTGCCGGCCGTATCTTGCCGGCTGGCGAGCAGTCATCGTCCCGCCATGAAGGGCTTCATCGTCCTTGCAAGCGCGCCTTCATACCTGCATCGAACACGACCATGCACCGTCGGCTGAGCTGGTCGTGTTTTACCTCCATACATTGCGCCACCAGCTTGTGGTTGGGCACAAAATCACCGCATAGCCTGAGGGCATCGCCTGTGCAGGCGAGCCTCTGCATGAGAGTTTGTGCAGAGCACACGTCCGGAGACGCGATGCTACAAAAGGCCACTAGCCCGATCACGTTACGCATCTGATCATCCCGTACGGCTTTATCGGAGTTGCACGATCACAGGTCAATGATAGCTGCCGTCAGGCCAACGCCCGTGGAAAGGCGTGTTCCTGCAATGACCGTAAGGTCCGGGCCACTGACCGGGCGGGCATTTCATGTAACCACCGGGCATTTTCCCGTAGAACGTCGTGTTGCGGCAGTGCCCCCATGGCCCACGCCAGCGGCCGTAGCCGCAGCCTTGCGCCACCAAGGTGATTGCTGGTGAAACAGTGTTTCCCAGTGCGATCGGCATCGCCTCGACTGGGTTGAAGCTGGCCGCCACGAGAAGGCCAGACCAAATCGCGACAAGCCTAACTCGCATGAACGTCACCGAACTTCTCTCAATCAAGACAGAATAACAGCACGCCGTCGCTGCGAAAGAGGGTTTCTGCACTATTTTGACAGTTGGCCGATAGAGTTAAGGTAGCAGTCCCCTTGGACAAACTCGGCCTGCCCGACGACGCGCCCTTTCGTCGATGGCGGGGACCGCTCTG
The DNA here is from genome assembly GCA_964245215.1 of uncultured Lichenihabitans sp. Lineage (GTDB taxonomy): Bacteria > Pseudomonadota > Alphaproteobacteria > Rhizobiales > Beijerinckiaceae > Lichenihabitans. The sequence goes on along the minus strand of CAXTME010000006.1, from coordinate 65,804 downwards.
ATCGTGGCTCTTCACAAAAGCCGACCCGAAGGCGGGCCCGAATCGGGAGAAATCGCCCGAGAAGGGCATGCGCCCCGAAGGGCGCATTGCAGGTCAACAGAGGTTTTGCTACCCACCGGGATCACGCAGGGTTGCCGATCAGGCGATCACGTCCGACAAGGTGGAAAGAATTTCTTGAGTTTGAGAAACCCAAGATGGTGCCCGCCAAATATCGGGCAGGCGACTTCTCAGGAGGGTCCATGACCGATGTCAGCAAGCTAGGCCTCGTGGTCGCTACCATCCTGGTCTCGTTCCAGTCCTACGCACAGACCGCCACCAACATGACCGTCTTGAAGGGTCTGGCACCGGTCACGGTGCTGGCCAAGACACCTGCTGGGCGAGCGGCGCTGGGTGCGAATTTCGCCGTGACGGGCGGGATCCAGATCGGCGCAATCCGCCAATCGACCCTCCTGCCCTTCGCCGATCAGCAACAGCAGTCCCTCCGCGACGCCTTTATCACGGACGGCAACCTCTCCGAACTAGCCGACGGGCTCGGATCGACGCTCGGTGCCGCTTATCAGGCCCGAGCCCACTATCTCGACCGCGAGCACTACACCAACGTGTCCTCCGCCATCGCCGACCTCATCGCCTATAGCAACGCGACCACCGGGGCTGATTCGAATTCGGGTAAGTACTTCTTCGCCAATGCGACGACGGACGGAAGAATGTCGGTCTCCGACGATGCTTCCGCCATCCTGAAAGACAACGGCGGGTCGCCAGACCCGTTCGGCAAAGCCTACGCCCGGCCTGCGGGATCCCCCGGCGCCGACGCTTTCGGCGACTCGCGCCCTTTCCAAACCGAGCCGACCGTCCTTTCCATCGTGGGGCCGGATTACTTCAACGTCCCCGCCAACAACGACGTCTACAATCGAGGGCCGATTTCGAACCTCACGGACAGCCCCTCCTATCCGAGCGGCCACACCACCTACGGCTACATGGGCTCGATCCTACTGGCCGTCCTGGTGCCGGATCGCTACCAGGAGATGATCGTACGCGCGGCCGAGTACGGCAACGACCGCATCATCATGGGCGCCCACTACGCGATGGATGTGCTCGGCGGTCGGACGCTTGCGACCTATGACTTGGCCCATCTTCTCGCCAACGACCCTGCCTACATGGGTCAGACAATGAAGGATTATGCTTCGCCGGTCGCCATGGGCCAGCCGCGGAAAGACGTCGCCGCGATCTCCGACTACCGGGCCGCCGTGAAAGCCGCCCAAACCGAACTGGCCACGGCTCTGCAGGCTGGGTGCGGCAACTCGGTGCAGGCTTGCGCTCGCCAGGACATCGGCCGTTTCCACGACCAAGCGTCGAACGAGGCCTTCTATGCCACGACACAGACTTATGGCCTGCCCGTTGTTTACTCCGAGATGGCCGGCAAGACCGAGGACGTCGGCAAGCTAGCGCCCGAAGCCGGCTATCTGCTAACCGTCGCCTTCCCAAACTTGACACTGGAACAGGCCCAGCAAATCTTAACCGAGACCGAGGGCCCGGGAGGTGGATTTCTCGACGACGGTTCCGCCTTTGGGGTCTACTCTCGACTAAACCTATACGCTGCGTCGAAGCGAGCAGCTGCGCTTTCGGCACGAGGTAAGGCGTTGATCGCGCCGTCTGCAGGCCCTTGATTTTGTTTGTCCCGTTGGTGGCATACACCCCCGTGTAATACCTGTTGAGGATGCTGGTCAGCAATCATGCAATTTCTGCCGTTGACTCATTGACGAACGGACGCCGTAACTCCGGGTGAAGCTATACCTCTGGCTCGAAGCATAAGAGGATCGGTGCCGACGTACTTGCGGATAGAGCAGGACGCTGGTCATCAGGAGGTTACAGCCATTGATTGATGCCCTGTACCATTCGGCGTGCTGGGGCCATGATCTGGGTGACTTGAGAGGTTCGGACAGATGTCGGCAAGCCCAGAACCATTCCGATCCGGCTATGTAACCCGGGGTCAGCGCGTGCGAGACGTACTCACCGTTCTGGCTTTGTGTCTCGGACTTTCGAGCCCGATCGCGGCCGAAGCGCAGGAGGACCTTCTTGCGACGCTGCAAGGTCTGCTACCTGGCGGGGCGGCCGGTACTCTGATGCAGACCGAACCTCTGGCCGGCGCACCCGACGGCGCGAACGCCTACCGGATCCTGTACCGATCGACCGGCCTGCACGGTGAGCCGATTACCGTTTCTGGCATGGTCGTGGTCCCCGCGTCGGACCCTCCAGCGGAGGGACGGCCGATCGTGGCCTGGGCGCACCCGACGAGCGGGGTCGTCCCGCGCTGCGCCCCGTCCTTGGCTCGTAAGCGGTTCCAGTTCATCGCAGGGCTAAAGGAAATGCTAGCGCACGGCTATGCGGTCGCGGCGACGGACTACCCGGGGCTCGGGACGCCGCAGGTTCATCCCTACCTGGTCGGGGAGAGCGAGGGTCGGGCCGTGCTCGACTCGGTGCGGGCTGCCCGCCAGGTGCCCGGCGTCGGGAGCGGCCGACGCTTCGCGGTCTGGGGGCACTCCCAAGGGGGACATGCCGCCCTGTTCACCGGACTTCTGGCCGGGAGTTACGCGCCCGACCTGGAACTCGTCGGCGTCGCTGCCGCGGCACCGGCTACGGAACTTGCGACTCTGCTCAAGGCCGACATCGACACATCCGGCGGACGCAACCTGACCGCCATGACGCTCTGGTCCTGGGCCCGGATCTATGATGCTCCGATCGATGCCGTCCTCGATCCGTCGGCCATTCCGATCGTGGACCGCCTCGCCAACGAATGCCTGGAGTCGATCTACGACTTCGTGGTGCGGGGGCGGATCGAGAAGCCGCTCGCCGAGAGATTTCTCCGCGTGCAGAACTTCGCCGACGCCGAGCCCTGGTCTTCCCTGCTGCGGGAGAACACGCCAGGGCCCTTGCCTTCCCGCATACCGGTTTTCCTGGCGCAGGGCACGAACGACAAGCTCGTGCGGCCCCGCGTTACGGAGGACTACATGCGGCGGCTGTGCCGTAACGGTAGCGCTGTCGCATTCGATCTCGTACCCGGGGCCGGGCACGGATTTTTGGGCTTCAAGGCTGCCGACGCGGCCGTGGCGTGGATGGCCGATCGTTTTGCTGGGCAGCGTGCCCCGAGTAGCTGCAGGATCGTAGGTCGGGTCTGAAAGAAACGGCACCCTACTCCTGTTTTAGGGAGATCGCTTACGAACAACCGAGCGAGAGAACGGGCCGGAGCAATGCTGCAAAGCGAGCGTTCAAGCCGGCACCTCGTCGATCGAGACCGGCTCGCGGAGCGGAACGCCGTTCGTTTGCCGGCGCAGACGGGACATCTCCGGGTATGCCCGGAGTCGCGCCCGCATGATGGAGCCAAGTGGACGATGAGCAGACAGGCTATGCGACACGCAAAACGACAGGTTGTCCACGAAGGTGCGCCGAGCTTCGTTGAAAGCCTCCTGTCGCGGTAGGCGCAGCCTTGCCACGGTGCGGTAGGGACTTTCCTGTTCCGGCCATTCCACGCTGGCATCCTCGACCGGCATTCTGTCGAGGTTCGTGCAGAGCTGCACCCTGATCTCGAACTCGGCATCATGATCGCGCAGATAGGCGACCGTCGCGGTCCTGAGGGCGTTCGGGTCGTCGGAGTCGACCTCCGTTCCGTCGAGGGCGCGCTGACCCGAAGATACCGGTACGACGGCAAGCTTGGCGAAATAATCTCCGTAGCGGATGGGCGCCTGGGTGAAATAAGCCTCCGCCATTGGATGCACCCGGCTGTGGCCGAAGAAGTCAAGGGTCGGGCTGTCGACGCCCATGTAGTGCAACGCCTTGTTGCCGGCCCGCGAGGCCGTCGAGACGGCCGCCTTCAGGGCGTCGGGCATCTGGGGCGCATGTTCGAGCATGCGATGGTTCATGAGGAACTGGGCAGCGGTGCCGGCCGCGAAGCGATTGCCCGAGTCCAGCACGAAATCTTGCGTCGCCCCTGTGTGGCCCGGCAGCTTCTCGCCCTCGACCTCGAGAAGCTTCAAGGCCAGCCCGCGCTGCGTCGCCACCGCATCGCTGTCGATCTCGCCCGGCACGTTGGCAAGCCGCGCGATGACGGGATAACGCGCGCCAGGTTTGAACACTCCCTGGGAGAGCGGCCCAGACAGATCGTCCGCGACAATCAACTCGCCGACCGCGACGCCGTGCGCCTTTGCATGCGAGACCCGCACGGCCGTACCGAACTTCGCATGCGTGCGCTGCTGAAGGCGTCGCATCGAGGCGAGGATGGCATCGATCGTCTGCGCCTCGTTCGCGGGAACGCTTTCGACCGAGTCGCTATAGCGCACGAAGCTGGCGTGCTTGAGGTTGGGGCCGCGCGCCGGTGCCGGCATGTACTCGGCATTTTCCGGACCAAGCGAGCGCCGCGCATAAAGCGCGTCGAGAGCCACGACCGGAGCAACCGCGGCGGTCGCCAGCATGGCACGATGCCGCTCGGGGTTCTGGGCTTTCATGCCCGCTGACAGCAACAGGCTGTCGAGGACATCCCCCGCGACCCGCGTCCACAACCATCCTTCGGGGTCCTCGGCCGCGAGGATGATGGCACCGGAGGCGATCTCGCGAAGCCCGAAAAGCTGTAGCAGTGTCTCATGCCCCTGAAGTCCCGTGGCACGGGCGACGGCGCGGGGCGCCAGAAGTTCCCCGAGGCCGAGCCCGATGCCGAACCAGGCCAATCCGCGCGCTATGTCGCGAGATTTCATTGCTGTGATCTCCAATGAGTGATGATCGCACCCGCCTGAAGCGGATCTAAACTGCCCACTCCGACGGGGAATGCTTACGGCCGTTCGTCAGCTACTGCGCCCGAAAGCATCCTTCAGGTTCTTGACGGCCACGTCCTCAGCCTGCTTGGCTTTGCCGACTACCATGCCCATGCCGAAGAATTCGTGCGTCACGCCATCATAGTTCTGCGCATCGACCTCGACGCCCGCCTGCTTCATCTTGGCCGCCAGCGCCTGCCCTTCGGACTGCAAAGGATCGATCTGATCCGTGATGACGGTCGCCGGCGCTAGACCATGCAGGTCGGCCTTGCCCACGATATCCAGCCGGGGATCCTGCATGTCGGCCGGGCTCTTTGTCAGGTTGGCGTAAAACCATTCCATCATGGGCTTGTTCAACGGCTTCACGCCGCTGCTGTCAGCCGCCTTGTAGGATGCGGTGTCGAGATCCGTGCCGGCCATGGGATAGACGACCAGTTCGTGGACCGGCTTGGTGAGGTTCTGGTCCCGCGCCGCGATTGCGACATTTACCGCGAGATTACCGCCGGCGCTCTCTCCCGCGACGGCGATCTTCTTCGGGTCGCCGCCGATGGATGCCGCATTCCGCGTCACCCACGTGTAGGCCGCGATCGCGTCGTCGTGGGACGCCGGGAACTTATGCTCGGGCGCCTTGCTGTATTCGGGCACCACCACGACGGCACCGACCTCCTTGGCCAGCATGCGGGGGCTCGCATCGTAGGTGCTGTTGTTGGCGATCACGAAGCCGCCGCCATGGTAGTACACGATGACCGGAAGCGGCCCCGACGTTTCGGCCGGCATGTAGACGGTCGCGACGAGCTTGCCCTTGGCGCCATCGACCAGGATGTTCTTGGTCATAACGGTCGGATCGGGAAGCGTGCTTTTGCCGGCTTCGCGCAGGACCTGCATGGCGGCGTCTGCCGCACCGGGCTGCTGGCGCGCCTCAGCTGCCGTCAGCTTCGGAAGCGGCTTCGGATCGAGTGATCCAAGCGCGTCGATAACGTGGCGCATATCGGGATCGAGGTTGGCCATCGGGCTGCCGGTCGCCGACTCGACCGTGCTCTTGACCTTGTCCATCACGGTCGGCTTGGCATTGTCCGGCGCGGCCGTCTGCGCCAGAGCCGAACCGGAGAGCAGCATCGCGGCCAAGGCCGCCAGTCCGTGAGAAGTCCGCATCATCATGGAGATAAGCTTTCGAACGGTGCCCGGTCAGCCCGGGCCGTTGATCTGAAAGGCAGTGGTCGGTCGTCACATCGCGTTGATGTCGGCCTGATGGCCTTTGACGATCGGTAAGGCATTTTTCGTCCAAGACAACAGATCGCCATTCTTGCCGTTCTGCTTGTAGTCGGATAGCAACGCCACGGTCTCGGCATGAGCCGCGACTTGATCCGCGATGTAGATCTTGTCGAAATCGGTGCCGCTGAAGGTTTTCAAGTTATCGAGCATCGCCTGGTGCGGCTTATCCAGCATCACGCTGGCCTTCGCACCGGCCTTGCCAGCGGCGTCGTCCAACTTTTTCATGGCGTCGCCATGGTCGGCGATCATCTTCTGGGCGAAGCCCTTCAACCGGGTATCGGTCACCCGATCGAGAGCCAGCTTGGCTTCCTCGACCTCGAAGGTGTTGCCGACCGATACCTTGGCGACGAAGTCCTGGTCCGATGGAGGCGGACTTTGGGCAAAGGCCGGAGCGGATACCAGCACGGACGCAAAGGCAACCGCCTGCAGTTTTGACTTCATGATGGGAATCCATTTCTGAACAACGGGACGACCGCAGCACGGCAGGCGTGCGGCTCGATTTCGGTCAAGCCGTGGGGTGGAAGACCACCTTCGTGCAACCGTCCTTTTTCTCTTTGAACGTCTGGTAGAGATCGGGGCCGTCTTCGAATTTCGTGCTGCGGTGGGAGATGAGCGAGGTCATGTCGACCTTCTTTTCCTGGATCAGTCTGGTGAGCGGCTCGAGATAGCGCTTCACATGCGTCTGTCCGCTGCGCATCGTCAGGCCCTTCTGGACGATCGATCCCATGTCGACGGAAACAGGGCCACCATAGACACCCGGCACCGACACCACGCCGCAGGGCCGAACCGCTCTGATGGCCTGGTCCAGTGCGGTGGTCCGCTCGGACTTGGTCAGCTTCTCCTTGGCAGCATCCAGGATGCCGGAAAACCCGTGACCACCACTCGCCTCCATGCCGACGCAGTCGATCACGGAGTCAGCGCCTTTGCCCTTGCTGATCTCGAGAATGCGCTCGTAGACATCTTCCTTGGCGAAATCGATGATGTCGGTAGCTCCGGCCTTTTTGGCGAGGGCAATCCGCTCCGGAACGGTTTCGATGGCGATGATCGTGCCGGCGCCCATCACCTTCGCCGATTGGATCGCAAAGTAGCCGACGGGCCCCGCACCCCAGACCGCGACGATATCGCCATTCTTGACCTCGGCGTGTTCGGCGCCCTGGTAGCCGGTGGGAAAGATGTCGGTGAGGAACAGCACTTCATCGTCCGTCATGCCCTCAGGCACCTTCATGGGTGCCACATCAGCCATGGGAACGCGCACATACTCGGCCTGACCACCGGCATAGCCGCCGGTGATATGGGAGTAGCCGAACAGGCCTGCCGTCGTGTAGCCGAATTGCTTGGCGGCCATTTCCGCGTTGCGGTTGGACCGCTCGCACACCGACCAGTTGCCCAGCAGGCATTGGCGACATTCGCCGCAGTTGATGTTGAAGGGGACGACGAGCTTGTCGCCCTTCTTCCATTTGTGGTTCGGCGAGCCCGTCTCGACCACCACGCCCATGAATTCATGACCGAGCACGTCGCCACTCTTCATGGTGGGCATCAGGCCATCCATGAGATGGAGGTCGGAGCCACAGATGGCGCAGGCCGTGACTTTGATGATGACGTCGCGCGCATCCTCAATTTTCGGATCGGGGACGTTATCGCAGCGAATATCGTTGGTACCGTGCCAGCAGAGAGCTTTCATCTCGACTTTCCCTTCCAAGTCGCGAGGGCTATTTCGACCACATGGATCGTCACGGCGGTCAGGCGATCGATGCAGGCGGATGATTTCGAAGTCAGGTTGCCACCAAAGCAACGAGCTTCCGTCCATGTTCCTCGATGTTGCTTGCCTGGACGATCAGCGTCCTAAACTGGACGGTCGGAGTCCGTCCAAGAGGCTGCGTCGGGCATGCCTTGCACTTGTATCAGCGGCTCGGCTCCGGTGAGACCACAATCAACTGCGGTCCTGCAGGTCCGTTCGCCGAACTCTCGCAAACAATTCGGCAATGCTGACCATCACGAAGAGCTGCGAACTGCAGAAACATTTTACTGGAAAAGCTGATTGCTACTTGAAATGCTCGGCGACGAAGCATGGAGATGATAATTGTCAGTCAGGACTTTAGCCGCGGGCCTTCTTGGTCTTCTCAGCATGTCGATGCTTTCGACTCAGAGTATCGCCCAACAACCGCCGCTTTTACCAATCCCGACCGCGGCTCAAGCGGCGGCTGCCGATCAGCGGCAGGGCCAATACGTCAACGTGAACGGGGCGAACATTTTCTATCAGGTGTCCGGTAGCGGAACGCCATTGATCCTCATCCATGGTTTTCCGCTAAGCGGCCAATTGTTCCAAGGCCAACTTGCTGGGCTCAGTCAGCGCTTCGAAGTGATCACGCCGGACCTACGCGGCTTCGGCAAGAGCACGGCCCCGAACGCCCAGGGTTCCATTCAGATTTATGCTCATGACATCCTAGCGTTCATGAACCAGCTCGGTATCAGGAAGGCGATCATCGGAGGTCACTCGATGGGAGGTCAGATCACCCTGGAGCTGTATCGGGAGGCCCCAACGCGTTTTCTCGGCATGATTCTCATCGATACGAATGCCATGGCGGCCACGATCGAGGAGCAGGCTGAATGGCCAGCTTTCGGGGTTCAGGCCGGGCAACTGGGTGTGCCGTCGATTGTGCCCACGATCACGCCGCAGATGCTGACCGGCACGGAGCGGCTCAACAACCAACCTGCCACAGCGACGATGATGGACATCATCGCCGAGGCTTCTCTCAACGGCGTCACCGGCGGAGGACAGGCTTTGGCAACCCGGCCCGACTACACCGCCCTGCTGCCGAAAATCGCAGTGCCAACGCTGGTCCTCGTCGGTGTGGATGATCCCATCTATTCGTGGGAGATCAGTGCGATGATGGCGGCCGCGATCCCCAATCCGACCTTCGTGATTATTCCCCAGGCCGAGCACGCCAGTATTTTCGAGCAGCCGGGCTATTCCAACTCTGTCATTAGGCAATGGGCAGGGCAACAATCCTTGCAGTAAGTCTGGAACGCTACCCCTAGCCACAAGCTTCGAGGCGGTGCATCGATTCATCTCGATTGCAAGGTTTACCTGGCTCATCGCCTGTTTCTGCTCGAGCGGGGCAGGCGCACCAGCGCGTCGATCGCAAGCCCGACGCCGACAAGTGCCGCGGGAGTTATCGTCGGCAGGCCTGACGCGTCGTAACGGGTGCCGACGCCGTCGAAGAACCGCACGCGGTAACAATCGGTGGAAGACAGGCGTCTCTCCGCATCAGCGATGGAGAACGCTCATGCCCGACACATCCCGCCCGCTCGCAATCGTGACCGGTGCATCGAGCGGTATCGGTTGCGAGCTCGCCAAGCAATGCGCCGAGAACGGCTTTGACCTTCTTCTATCGGCCGACAAGGCCGCGATCTCCCGGGTGGCCCAAGAACTCCGTGCTCTTGGGGGAGCGGTCGAGGCGCTCGAAGCCGATCTGTCGACCATGGAAGGCGTCGACAAGCTTTACGCCGCCATCAAGGGACGGCCGGTCGCAGCCCTCCTGGCCAACGCCGGACGTGGTCTCGGCAGGGTTTCCTCGACCAGGACTTCACCGAGGTGAGACGGAGTTCTTCAAGCGGGCCGACATGATGGACACCAAGGTCGGGACGGCCAAGAAGGACGATCCCGCCGACATCGCTAAGACCGGCTTCAAAGCGATGATGAAAGGCGAAGGTGATGTGGTGGCGGGCTGGCACAATAAGCTGCAGACCGCCATCGCATCGATCACGCCGGCTGGCATGCTGGCTGAGCAGCACCGTAAGATGGCAGAGCCCGGTTCGGCGACTGTTTGAGACTGTCGTCCAACGGGCTGACATGCATTCGTCTGGTTGCGGGGCAGTCGCAGACAAGCTGCAGCCGGCAATGCCGTTGAAATGAACTTTCGCCTGGTGAGCAGGCGAAGCTGGCCACCGTTGCGGTTCCAGCGTGGCATATTTTTGCTGTCATCGAGCGAAATCGCAACGTCGAGGAGGGCCGAATTGCTGAGGCCTTGCAGGATTGGCGAGCAGGTTCGGGTCCTCGACTGACGTTCGCCAGAACCTCGCCGTTACGGCCGGGGATGACGTCGCCCTCAGTGCCATAGCCATTCGTGGGCCGGACAGCTCGTCAGCTCTGCTTACCGCCATAAGTAGCAAAGGTCTTCAGAACCTTGTCTTCCCGGCTCTTATCGACCTCGACTGAAACCCTCAATCTTCCGGACAGGGCTGGCTGGGTCACCGCACCCTCCTTCGGCTCCCCTTCATTCAGATCGCTTCCGGCCATCTGCGTGCCGGCGCTGTTTTCATCCGTCACCGACACGATCGATATAGCACTGCGGTCGAAGCCGTATTCCTGGACGAGATGTTCGACCGACATCTCGGCACCGCGACGCGTATCGAACTCGGCTGCTATGGTCTGCGGCATGGCCTGGAGCTTCCTGGTTAGTCAATCCTGACGGGCTAGACATAGGTACCCCGGTCAACTGCATCGTCCAAGCGAGGTTCAGGGAAGCGACCTTAACTGTTTGGCGGAGCAGGACTCACGAGGGACGTCATGCTCGAGATCGGCGTGGCGAGTGTTGGCCTGTCTCAGGCGGAGGACGAGCCTGCGTTCGGTGCGCCGATCCGATGCGCCGCCGCAATGGCGTCGCGCCGGTTCCGAATGGGCCGTGGTGCGAACGAGCTGTATGTCAATCAAGGTGTTCAAAGCTGGAGTGTCGATCAGGGGCAAGGTTTGATTGAACAACTCGACCAGCTTTCAAGACATTTCGCCGTCCGAACGCACCGTCGTTCCGTCCGAATGCGGACAGCCATTTTGGCATGTCGGTTGCAAAAGATGTCGTGCGCCGGCTCGCGCCGACCGTGCCACTACTGGAGGCCCCTATGCCCGATCTGTTCAGCCCGTTTACGCTCAAGGACGTCACGCTGCGCAATCGGATCGCTATGTCGCCGATGACCATGTATCGCTCGCCGCCCGACGGGACGATGACCGACTATCACTTGATGCTGCTTGGCTCGCGCGCGGCGGGCGGCTTCGGGCTTGTCTTTCACGAACAGCTCGCCATCACGCCGGACGGGCGCACCACTACGAGCTGCGCCGGCATCTACGACGACGCGCAGATCGAGGGCTTGGCGCGGGTCAACACCATGATCAAGGACATGGGCGGCGTGCCGGCCATCCAGCTCGGCCACACCGGGCGAAAGGGCAGCGAGACCAAGCCCTGGGAGGGCGGGCTGCAGCTGCCGGCGGATCATCCGGACGGTTGGCAGGTGCGCGGGCCTTCCGCCATACCCTATGGCGGCACCAAATACCCTTACCCGGTGCAGGAACTGACGGTCGAGGAGATACACGACCTGCATAAGGCCTATGCAGATGCGGCGCGGCGGGCCGAGGCGGCGGGCTTCGAGTGGCTGGAGATGCATTATGCGCACGGCTACCTTGGCGCGAGCTTCTTCTCGCCTATCGCGAACCACCGCACCGATCAGTACGGCGGCTCGCTCGAGAACCGTTGTCGCTTCCACCTCGAGGCTCTCGATGCCGTGCGCGCGGCATGGCCGGAGAAGTATCCGCTGACGATGCGGCTTGGCTCGGACGACCTCAACGAGAAGGGCGTGCAGTTCGACGAGTCCATCATTGCCATCGGCTGGATGAAGGAACACGGGCTCGACATGGCGGACCTGTCCATCGGTTTCAACACCGATGACATGAAGGTGCTGCCCTTCGCGGACCTCGCCTTCATGGTGGAGCGCGGCACCCGCGTGAAGCGCGAAGTCGGCATACCTGTCGGCGTTAGCTGGAACCTTGGACTGCCGGCGGTGGCCGACCGGGTGATCCGGGAAGAGCTGATTGACCTCGTGTTCCTGGGCCGGCCGGCGCTGTCCAATCCGCACTGGCCGGTGTGGGCTGCACGTGAGCTCGCTCATAACGACCCGTTCTCTCTCGTGCCGGAAGATTGGGCATGGTGGCTACGCAACTTCCGCGCCCATGACAGCTGCATTGGCTGGCCGCTGGCCACAGGCTCGGCAGAGCCGGCCATCAAGGCGGCTTGAGGGCGCGCGCTCGGCCCGGCTTGCGGTCGCCCGGCGTGGGAACGGCGCCAAGTCCATCGACCTTTCCAAGGCCGGGGGGCGGGCGGGCGGCGTCGGCTTCCAGCAACCACTCGAACCATCATCGATGATCAGGCTCGTCCATCTCGACCGCTCCCGCTCAGAACGCATCATCCGGCTGCTGGAAGAACTTGGTCTTCCCTTACGCCCTCGACGCGTTCAGCGTCGTCCCGTTCTTATGGGCCAGATGAGATGCGGCAGGCGCACTTCCGCCGCGACCTTCGCGTCGCTGGGGAACCTGCACCCCGACCTCGCCGGAGACGGCCTTCATCGGCCGCAACTCGTCTTGTGGATCGAGCGAGCCGATCACGGCGCGAGGGTGCGAAAGATGTCCGCGTAGCGCGCGAGGCGTTCCGGGTCGACCTCGGATCCCTTTTCCGCGTTCGCTTTGGCGAAGATCAAGAGGCGCGTCGGCGTGTCGAGCCGCCACGGCTTGAAGGCGAGTTGGAGTTCAAGGTCCGTCGCGTAGTCCTGCCAGAGCGTAGCGAGTGCATCGTCTACTTCGGGCCGGCCCGCAGACAGAGCATCGAACAGAGGCGGCCGCCGGACCAGCACCCTCTCAAGCGGCCCTGCCGGGGCGGCGCACATCGTCGAGGCCAGCGGTCGCAGCGCCGTAAATCCCGCGAGGTCGTAGCCAACTCCGCTGCCGCGCGCTGCGACGATCTCCGGCACCTCCCTCGAACAGCTTGCCCAGCGGGCGTAGCCCTGCTCCATGGCCCAGAGCCGCGCCCGCGTCAGCCCGTAAGGCCAAGCCGCCGCGGTCGAGGCCGCGAGCAGGAGGACCGCCAGGGCGGCCGCGCTGCGGTCGAGCCATCGGACAGCCGGCGCGGCGAAGGCCGGCGCCCCGAGCAGCACCGCGAGGCCGAGCGTGAAGGGTACGAGCAGCGGCGCCGCGTGGAACGAGGCCGTTGCCCAGTCGAGGCCGAGGTGGTGGCGGCCGCGCGCGAAGGCGCCGAGGCAGAGTGCCGAGAAGGCCATCAGAACAATCGCGGCACGCATTCGGTCCGGTCGGGTGGTGCGGCGCCGCATCCAGAGGAGCAGGGCGGCCGCGGCGACAAGGCTCGCTCCACCAAGGAGCAGCGGCACGCGGCCCCGCACGCCGAAGAGGCCGCCGAGCACCTCGAGCGCGAAGATCATAATCCCGCCGAGGTTGCGGTCGGGCTCGGCCGGGCCTGAGGTGGAGGGGTGTGGCTGCCAAAAGAGGTGCGCTACGGCCACCAAGCCCCCGAGCGCGAGCAGCACGGCCGCGCCGCGCCGCCCGGGCCGGGCCGGCATCAATGCTTGATGGAACGCAGCGGCGAAAAACGCGAATGCCCCTTGGGCCGAAGCCAGCGACGCCGCAGCGCAGAGCGCCGTGACGGGCCAGATAGCGCGCGGGCCGAGGCGCTCTGTTAAAACGACGTCGGCCACAACGGCGGCATTGATCAGGAACCAGCCGATTTCGAAGCTCCACAAGAGGTGCTCCATCTGCGTCGGCTGGAACGCGAGCGCGAAGCAGGCCGCGACGGCGGCGCAGCGGGCCACGACAGATGCGCTGGCGTCGGTTGCAAGCGTCGTCGCGCCCATTGCGGTGGCGGCCACTACGGCGGCAGACAGGACCGCGAAGGCCCGCATGTCCAGGCCGACAACGAGGCGTGCCAGCCACAGTGTGGCGAACTGGGTGTCGACCGGGTGCTCGTTGTTCCAAAGGTCGAGCAGACCTGCGGAGCCTAGGTGCCCGGCGTCTGCGTCGGCGAACCAGCGCAGCGTGGCCCAGTCGTCGTTGTAGGACCAGTCGACGGCGTGGCGCCGCACGAAGGTAAGCGCGAGCGCCGTCAGGACGAGGCCGAACACGAATGGCGCGAAGGGCGCAACGCCGCGCCGAAGCGATCTAACAAGACTATCAATCCTAGCAGGTAAGCTCATAGCCCGCTCTTAAACTCGCGTCTCGCGACGCCGCACAGAGTGGACTGGCGGCATTCCGATACTGCGAGGAGGGTCACACCGGTCAGCTGTTTCAACTACCAAGTTAAAGCAAACAAGTTGATCAGTAAGGGTCTCGGCTGTGCTATGGGGCACGCCTTATGATGTCACTCGGCGAGGGGCGGATGCGGAGAGGCACGAAGAGACATGCCAGTTACGACGCCGCCCACGATCAACACTCGCATCTGGATTATCCTATTGCGGAGGTTTACATAACCCTTGTCTCTAAGATGGCCAAGGCAGCAACGTCAAGCATCGAATTAGTTTATCGGGCGGCAGAAACCGACGAGCAGAACAAGGCCGATGAGCCGAGTCGACTTCGGAAATCCTGGCGGCTTACGTCGCGAAAAACTCGGTCCGGCCCGCAGATGCGCAGGAGTTCATCACTTCTGTTTGAGGCGCTTCGAATTCACTTGAGAAGGTCGGGTTTGCTATTTTGATCAAGGTCTCGGTACGGATTGCGTTATCGCAATCGAGATTATCCTGACTATCTTTCCTCCGATTGCTACTGAGCGTCGCCCAATCAGGGCAACGCTCAGTAGCTCGCACTATGGATTACTTGGCAGTGCCGCTATCAGTTTTAGCCGCGGCACCTGTGCCAGAAGCCCCGCCGGCCTGAGCCGGCTTGTCCGCGTTTGTGGCAGGATCTGTTCCGGCACCGTTTGGCAACTTCTGAGCCGCTGGTGCTGCCCCTGTGGCTCCGGTCATCGCTGGCGCCGTAGCGTCATTGGCGTTTTGCGCAATAGCGGCGCTGCTCGCCGTCACGATCAGAGTAGCGCTGATCAGAATTAGCATAGACTTAGACATTTCACCCTCCCACAGCAGTATTACTTAGACACTGCTCCCTTAAGTAACAACCACGCAGGTGCCGAGTTCCAATCAACTCTCAGTATTTTTAGATTACATTCAGAATGCTTGTCGACATGCCCGAGTTGACCATTGTCTCATTAAATTCGGGGGCTCTGCCTCTCGACAGCGCCGGCCATCGATCGAGGCTTGCTTGCCCTCGGGAGTTTGCATGTGGTGGTTGGACGCCACCGAAGGGTTCGCCGCCGACACCGCGCCCCAGACGACCGGCGCGGAGGCTCTGGAGGTCCGCGTGCCGCAAAGCCCAAGGCTCGCGGCAGCGTCGGCTCAAGCGCCGTCGTACTGTCGGCGAGAGCTTTACTTGCCGTGGTCGAGCACCTTCGCGTACAAGGCGAGCGTCTGATCGGCGATGGCATCCCAGCTGAAGTGGGCCTCGACCCGCCTGCGGCCTGCGGCACCGAACCTGTCGCGCAAGGCCTTGTCGCCGGCCAGTCGATTGACCGCTCCGGCGAGTGCGCCTGCGAAACCCGCCGGATCGCTGGGCTCGAATGTCCCGGCCGCCAGACCCGGATCAACGAGCAAACCAGTCTCTTCGGGCACGACCACCTCGGGGATCCCGCCGACGCTTGTCGCCACCACGGCGGTCTCGCAAGCCATCGCTTCAAGGTTGATGATGCCGAAAGGCTCGTAGACCGAAGGGCAGCAGAACACGGCAGCATGGGTGTAGAGCTGGATCACGTCGGCCCGCGGCAACATCTCGCGGATCCAGATGACGCCCGGACGTTCACCGGCGACCCTGGCGACCCCTCTTGTCATCTCCTCCCCGATCTCGGGTGTATCGGGCGCGCCTGCGCAGAGGACGATCTGCAAGGAGGGATCGATCTTCGGGATCGCGTTCACCAAGTGCATGATGCCCTTTTGACGCGTGATGCGGCCGACGAAGAGCAGGAACGGTCGGCTCGGATCGATGCCGTGGCGCGTCAGCACGTCGACGCCCGGTACGGCGCGGTACTCGTCAAGATCGATGCCATTGTGGATGACATGCACCCGCGCCGGGTCGACGTCGAACAGGCGCAGCACGTCGGCTTTAGTCTCGCGGGAAACGGCCACGATGGCGTCAGCCTCCGTGATCGCGGTGCGCTCCATCCAGGCAGACAGGTGATAGGCGTTGCCGAGTTGCTCCACCTTCCAAGGGCGTAGGGGTTCAAGCGAGTGGATGGTCAAGACGCTCGGCACGCCCCACAACTTCGAGGCGATCACGCCTCCCATATCGGTGTACCAGGTGTGACAATGGACGAGATCGGCGTCGAGCGTGTCTTTCGCCATGGCGAGCGAACGCGCGAAGGCGTCGATCGCGCCGACGAAACGCGAATCGGTGCCCCGTTGCGTCTCCTGCCATTGTGGATAGCCTCGGACCGCGAGGCGCCCTTCGGTGGCGTGCTGATCGCCGAAGCAGCGAACCTCGACGTCGATGCTCTTGGCCAGAGCACGGGCCAGATATTCGACATGCACCCCGGCACCGCCGTAGACGAAGGGCGGATACTCCTTCGATAAAAGGGCGACTTTCCTCGGAGCGGGCATGGGCAGCCTTGGGCGCAAGAACGGGGCATCACCCTAACGGAACGGTTGAGCCATGTGCAATCCGATCTTGGACCCTCCAGCCCGGAAGCCGCCGGGCCCGTCCTGCCACACTTTCAGGCCACGCATCACGTTCTCCAGCTTCGATGGACGGGTCTCGCGTTTGTGCACTGGACGCTGAACACGCGATGCCGCGTCTTTCCTGCGATTTTGGCAGATTGCCGCACGCCTCGCCGAACGCTGCGGTCTCGGCGTTCCATCCTTTATCGGATCGATGAAAGACGGCGCCTCGTGTCAAATGTCAGGAATCGAGCTTCGGTAGCATCGCACGCTGTTGCGGTCTCCGCCTCTCGGGTTGCCGCGCGGAGCTTTCTGTCTCTCACCGATGGGCCGAAACGGAAAACCAGCAACGCACCTCGGTCGTGTGATCTTACACGTTAGGCCTTCACTCCCGAGCGTCGATGCCGGGTGCACTCACAGCCCCGTGTAGAACTCGATCGCGGGGTGGAGGCTGTCAGCACAGAGTGTCTAAACGGGCCGCCGCACGAGAATAAAGAAATTATATTGTGTCGAAGCGCGATCGAAACCTTATCTATATTACTTAGGAATTTCTCATGAACCAGACCAGGAAGCCGCTGAACGAGCAGGTGATCGTCATCACCGGAGCATCGAGCGGAATCGGACTCGCCACGGCCCGCATGGCGGTCGAGCGCGGGGCCAAGGTGGTCCTGGTGGCACGGAACGCCGAAGCCTTGGCGGCCGAGGAGGCTCGCATCGTAGCCAAAGGCGGCAAGGCACTTCATGTCGTCGCAGATGTCGGATCTCGCGAAGCCTTGCAAAGCGCGGCCGATCGCGCCGTTGCAGCGTTCGGCGGCTTCGACACCTGGGTCAACGTCGCCGGGCTGACGATCTACGGAAACCTCTGGGACGTCGAGGATCGCGATAGCCAACGATTGATGCAGACCAATTTCTGGGGAACGGTCAACGGTTCGCTCGTCGCGGTCGAGCATCTGCGGGACAAGGGCGGCTCGCTCGTCAACATCGGGAGTGTCGCGTCCGACCTCTCATTCCCGCTTCAGGGCATGTACTGCGCCAGCAAGCACGCCGTGCAGGGCTTTACCGACGCGCTGCGGATGGAGTTACTCCAGGACAACATTCCGATCGGCGTCACGCTCATCAAGCCAACTTCCATCGACACGCCGCTTCCACACCGCGCCCGCAATTACATGGATCGCGAGCCGACTTTGCCGCCGCCGATCTACCGGCCGGAGGAGGTCGCGGAAGCTATCCTGCATGCCGCAGTGAAGCCGCGACGGGAGATTTATGTCGGCGGCGCCGGTAAGGTTCTCTCCGATCTGAAGACGGCTGCGCCGGGTGCCTACGACCTTCTTGCGCCCGCCATCTCGGCTTTCGAGCGCCGAAAGGAAAAGCCCCGCGATCCCGCCGGTGCCCTCCACGAGCCGAAAAACGGTGGCCAGACGCGCGGCGATTACCCGGGCTATGTCATGAAGACGAGCGCCTACACCAGGGCCGGTCTCAATCCCGTGACCACGATGGTCCTGGCCACCGGCGCCTCGCTCGCTGCCGCGCTGCTGCTGGGTCGCCGACGTTCGTGACATGAATGCGCTTGTGAAGGCACGACCAGCACCGCTCGGCACCGAGATGCCGATCGCCGCTCCGTGGTGACGCCGGATCGCCAGATCCCCATAAAGATCACGCAATCGGACGACGTCGACCGTCGTCCGAGTGCGTAAGGTGGTGGCCTACGGTGATTGGTGCCGTACGGTTTCAGACCAAGTCTCCCTGCGACTCGAAACGCTATTGGCTTAAACCAAGGCCTCGACAATCTTGTCTCAACGTTGGTTCGATGGGGCATCCGGCGCCGACAGCTTCAAGGCCTCGCTCGAAGACTGAACGATGTCGAAGGTTTGCGAGCCACATATGCTGGACGATTGGCGCACACTGGATAGCGCGCAACTGGAACAGCTCATCGAACGCCTACGCGTACTCCGAAAGGCTGATGCGAAGCTCGTTCGAGCGATCGATACCTTGAGCCCGGACCGACGACACGGACCGCTTCGGCCTATGGAACCGATGCCGGCCGAATGCCAGTCGAAGTCGCTGGCACAGGCTCATCGAGGACAATGACGTAGGCACAACCTGCAGGCTTCTGCGGAAAGTTCTCGATCAGGCCCAAGCTGCTCATGGGTGCAACCCATAGACTGTGCCCCGACGATCACGGCCGATCGGGTTCACCAAACCTCATCTCGACGATCGGACAGGCCAACGCTCTGAAGACGTGAGCGACGCTTTGGCTTCGATCGGCATTTTGGCACGGCGATACGAATGTACGCTAGCGGACATTCAGCAGAGCGTCGATGTGCGATCACCGGTGTCGCAGGTCGGCGCGCACTCTAAGCACCGTGCTCTGGGCATCGTGGATCATCTGAGGAGAGGACCGTCCATGCAACCCTCCGCGAATTGGGAGCCGCTTCCGTCGAACCTGCCGACGACAATAGCGGCTGAGCGCGCGTCGTCGATTTTTACCAAGGGTCTCTCTCGCCAACTGATCGAGCGCGGCATCAGGGTGAACGCGGTCGCCCCGGGCCCGTTCTGGACACCGATCCAGCCGAGCGGAGGACAGACGCCGGAGAAGGTCGTCGAACTCGGCAAGAGCGTTCCGATCGGCCGGCCCGGTCAGCCCGTCGAGCTTGCGCCGATCTACGTCTTCCTCGCCTCGCAGGAAGCGATCTACGTGACCGGCGAGATCTACGGGTGACGGGCGGCATCGCTATCGCGTGATCCGTTTGGAACGCGGGCTGCGAGCAAACGCATGCTCAGCCGCTGACGCCCGTCAATGACAGGTGATGGGGTCGACGTGCTCGCAGGCGTCAATCGGCTGTCTTGATCTCCGCGAAGTCGACCAGGGCCGAAATCGTGGCGAACAAGCCGAGATGGTGACCGCCTGTATCGAGCAGACGGTTCCCACCTTCCAATGACCGAACTTCGTAACAGAAACGCCGTCCAAGCGGTCTACCGCTGTCTTCCACCCGGACGACCGTCCCGATCGAGGTGTGGAACTTGACGGCCGCGACTAGAGCAACCCGGGTGGGGAGCGTGCAACGATCTATGAGAACAAGTGGTATCGGCACGAGCTGCGTCTCCCTAGACTCCTTCTTTGAAGGCTTCTCAGGCACTTGCAGCGCGAGTGAGTGAAAGTGTCCATCGACAAGCGAGAACTGTGTTAGCGACCGACTGACCACCTTCCAGGGTTGATCTTGAAGATAAATTCCGTTTCCCCGTGATCGCAGGGAATAAATCTGCGCCGCTTCCGGTCTTGATGTTGTGTATCGTCATGTCAATGATCGGAAAGAAGCATGTGCTATGCCTGCTGGATCGAGAACGGCCGCGCAGCCGCCGTGAGTCAATCCACAATTCGTGCCGCACGATCGATCAATCGCCTCTATGCTTGTGAGGGAGGAGAGGCGGGTGGCGCGCTCCATATCGTCTTGGACGGCTGGAACATGTGGGATCGCTGCTTAGCCTATTGCCGGGAAGTCTTAGATGGGCAAAGAAAGCGTTACGCATCGACCGGTCCAGCTTTGCTGTTGGCTGAGCGAGACGTGTTGGAATGTCTCGAAGACTTAAGCCTGCAGGGACGTTACTCGGCATTGGCGCTGTCCGAGAACCTGATCGAGGTGCCGGCGTCGGTGTTTGAGCCCCGACGCCTGGAGCTGAGATCGCATCGTCCGCATCCGGGTTCGAGGCAGGCCTGCTCCACATCGAATTAGGGGAAAGCGCCGATCCCGACAAATCTGTTGCGCCGTCTCCCTGGAGTACCTCTGCGTCGACGAACAACCGAGTGAAGGTCGGGTGTACTGCCGCGGTCCGCTGGCTTACGCCACTGTCATTGTGTTACTTCGGCGTAGGCTCGAACGTAGCGGATCTTCAATGTGTTTGAGTCCGGTGTTCGATCTGTCGGCCAGCCTCCGCCGATCCCCAAGTCCAGGATGAGGTAATACGCTTGCTGCGCTATCTCAGGCGTGCTCGTTTCGTTGATTTCTTCGCCATCGAAGTACACGATCATTTTCGATTTTGTCCACAACAATCCCCAAGTATGAAAGTCTTGTGTAAGGTCCGGTGTCGGGTTCTTGCAATTGTAAAACGGAGTCTTCTTCTCGGACCAGTCATGGTACGTCGTGCAGAAGCCTTTGGCATTGACAGCATATTGTTCGAAAATGTCGAGCTCACCGACATGATCATGCGTCACCAGATTAGAGAGGCTCTTCATCCAAAACGCTGGCCAGGTACCGGGTCCGGAAGGCATTCTCGCCTTGATCTCGAAGTATCCATACTTCTGCGAAAAGCCTTGGCCGAACCGATCCACGCTGGTCAAGATGCCAGAGTACCAACCGTTGCTATTTTTGGATAAGGTAATGTCGAGCCCATGCTCCGGATCGATGGAATATGGATCGACGGCTTGACCGTTGATCTTGCTGGGGTACATGGCCGCAGCGGCTCCGCCCACGTCGGACATGCAGCATTGTTCGACGCCATTGTACCATTTGGCGCCATTGTAGGTGTTACCAGCGGAAATTGTCTTCAAAGACGTGAACTCGTCATCAAATGTCAGGCGATACGTCTTACCCGCAATCGGCGCGGGGAGTTGCTTGTTGTCAGCTGGCAGGTCAGTGTTACCGACTTTCTCGCTGGATACGATCTGCTGAGTAGATCGCCTGAACTCTGCATTGTCGGCCGCCTGCGCCTTGTCCAGGGTCGATAAGCCTACACTCGTCCCGAAGATCAGCGCGGACGCAATCTTGAGCAAATTGGGTGCGGAGCTTGCCATTTCGCTACATCCTCAACACGGTGACACCATTGAAAGTAGTATTGCTTTGTCGGCTTGATCTGACTGTCTCATGTCTCTCGCCAATATCGCGGCTCCGATCATCAATGCAATCGCAATGACTCGGTCACGTGCAGATCGAGCGGCGACGGCCCGCAGACTGCGCTCGACGCCTCCGCGCGCCTCGGCGACGCCGGACCTGATGACGAAACGACAAAACCTTCGCAACGGCGCTCGATTGTCGGCGCAACCCCGTCCTTTCTGCGAAGCACGCGACACGACCTAGTCGCGAAGACGACCGACCCCGCGACCTTGCGACCGCTATGTTCCAAAGCCGATTGAATTTATAACGACCGTCGGTTGGCTGCGTTGGTCAGTCTCGCTCGCACAAAGATCGAAATG
Organism: uncultured Lichenihabitans sp.; assembly: GCA_964245215.1. Classification (GTDB taxonomy): domain Bacteria; phylum Pseudomonadota; class Alphaproteobacteria; order Rhizobiales; family Beijerinckiaceae; genus Lichenihabitans. The sequence goes on along the minus strand of CAXTME010000006.1, from coordinate 44,015 downwards.
CTGCGCTTTCTCATCGGCTCGATGCTGAATCGATCTGCCGTACTAGGCGCTGATCGCCTGATCAATGTTCATGGGACCAATGCGCTGTTCATGGCACGACACGCCGTCAAGGCCGCGCGTGAACGGGAGCGATCGGGCTACTGGAGTCGAGTTCTGGCCGAGGTCGAGTATCGTTCGGCTTATCGGCCGTGGTGATCATCCTTCAGCAACCAGGGAAGAAGGAGCCAAAGCGCCGTTAGCAGGAACAGGCAGCCCAGAAGGACGTGGCCATAGGTCGCCATCATGAGGTAGCAATCGGCGCTCACGACGGTCCTAACTCTGCCATCGCCACCTCCCCCGCCAGGCGCGCCAGTGCCGGCGCCCTATAGCCCGCTTCACTTCGGTGCAGGACGATCGCCCCGAAACGCCGGATTTCCCAGCCGAACATGGTACCCGGTTGCGGCATGCGGACGACGAAGACCTCCGGACGTCCGAAGTCGCCGGGCAGCTTGCGATTCGCTAGGCGCACCGCCAGCGCAGCCTCTCTCGCGGCCTGCGAGAAATACCGTCGCGTTGTCTCTGAGCGCATCGCGGAGCGTCCCTCGCGGCTTGGCACCGCTGATGTGCAGTGCATTCATGTTGCTCAAGCGTAGCACTCGTTTAGCACGCAGATTGAGGGTTTATTCTCAGTGTCTGAAAGCGTACGCACTTTCCGATCTTGTCTTAGTAGACAATCCACAAAGATCGACCTCTAGTCTTAGTGAGTGTGAGCAGTATCCAGGGCAGGCGTTCAGCGCCCGGAAGGCCCCTATCGTCTTGTTTAGTCCAAGTAAGCCTGACCACGGCGAGCGGGTCAGAACGGATCTAGTGGTGATTTCAGGGAACGACGAAAGTTTCGTTCAAAAGACTATTCAGGGCTTTGATCAATGCGCTGGTCTCGACGGGTTTTCGGACCCAAGGTGCATCGGCAAAATGCCTGAGATCGGCGCCGGGCGTATAGCCGCTGTGGACGACGAATGGGATGCCGCGCGCTTTCAGGGCCTGTGCGAGAGAACTGCAGGTCTTCGCCCCCACCACGGTATCGAGAATGACGACGTCCGGCGTTAAGGTCTCGAGGATCGTCGAGGCGTTTTGGACCGAGTTGACCCAATGGGCATTGAAACCTGCTTCGGCGATCCGCTCCTCGAGATCCATCGCAACGACGACGTTGTCGTCGATGATCAAACATGCAGGGCTGATAGGCGGCGCGAAATCCATCACTAGCATTCGTCGATGCAGGCGGTACGAAAGTTCGAAACAATCATAGTTTTCGTCCAGGATAGAGCGCAACCCTGGGACGTCATAGGTCTGATAACGTACGATGTTACGCGAGTGGGGGACTATGCCATCGCCTCGAGAGACCCGCTGATCGAACGGCCGACGAGGTGTTCGGGTCGGCTGTCTGAAAGGGGATGAGAGTACTCTTCCCCGGCAGGCCTCACGCAATCTCTTGAGTGTTGGCCGTCGAAGGGAGCGCGTCGGTTTTTTGACGCAACGTGCATTGAGGACCGGTCCTGCGCCGGATAGCATGGTGGAAGGGGGCGGCGGCAGAGGTGGACGCGATGATCCGACATGTGGTTCTGGTTCGCTTTCGGGAGGCTGTCCCTGACACCGAGATCACGGCGATGTTCAAGCAGCTCGGCGAGCTTCGGGCCAAGTTGCCCGGAATGAAAGTCTTCTGTCACGGCTCCAACGTCAGCCCCGAAGGCCTCTCGCGCGGGTTCACCCATGCGTTCACGGTCGATTTCAGCGATGCGGCGGCCCGTGACGCCTACCTGGCGCACCCCGATCACGAGGCCGCCGGCGCCCGCCTGGTCAAGGCTGCCGAAGGCGGCCTGGGCGGCTTGATGGTGCTCGATTTCGCTCTCGGGTGAAAAGCCGGTGCCGAGGCCTTGTGATCGGGCCGGCAACCTGAAATCCTTTCCGCAAGAGATAGCGTTCCGGACGCTGCTGCGGAGGGGAAAACGCGGATGGTGAATGTCGTACTCCCGGGCCGCTCGACCGGCTCGGATGCCGCCCGCCAAGCCCCGAACCGGGTCCGCGCCATCCTCGCGACCTCGTTCGGCAACCTGCTCGAATGGTACGATGTCTACGCCTATACGGCGTTCGCGCTCTATTTCGCAGGCTCCTTCTTTCCGAAGGGTGATCCCGTGGTGCAGCAACTCTCCGCCGCCACGCTGTTTGCCGTCGCCTTTCTGATGCGGCCGATCGGCAGCCTGATCTTCGGCTACCTGGCGGACCGCCACGGCCGCCGGACCTCGCTGACCGCCTCGATCCTTTTGATGTGCTTCGGCTCGCTCCTTGTCGCCGTGTCGCCCACCTACGCCATGATCGGGGTCTGGGCGCCCGTCATTCTTTCCGTCGCCCGCATCCTGCAGGGGCTGAGCCAGGGCGGGGAATACGGCACGAGCGTCACCTACCTCAGCGAGATCGCCGAACCGCAACACCGCGGCTTCTACTCCGGCGTCTGGTATGTGACGCTGATCGGCGGGCAACTCTGCGCCGTGTTGCTGCTCTTCATTTTGCAGAAACTCTTTCTCACGCCGGACCAGTTGAAGGCCTGGGGATGGCGCATCCCTTTCGCGATCGGCGCCCTCATGTCGCTCTACGGCCTGCGGATGCGCGCGAGCCTGCATGAAAGCGAGAAGTTCGTCGTGGCCAGCAAGGTTCGGGAACCTTTCGCCGAGCTGCTGAGGCACAATTGGCGCAACATGGTGGTCGTGGTCGGCATCACGGTCGGAGGTACCTCGGCATTCTATACCTACACGACCTACATGCAGAAATACCTCAAGCTGTCCGTCGGCCTCACCGACGACCAGACCACGACCGTCACGCTGGTGTCTCTGGTCTTCGCGGCCGCGATCCAGCCGCTTTACGGCGCCGTGTCGGACCGGATCGGCCGGAAGGCCATGCTGGTGGGCTTCGGCGTGCTCGGCACGCTCGGCACCGTCCCGATCCTGACGGCGATCCGCTCGACCCACAGTCCCGTCGTGGCGCTGCTGCTGATCTGCCTCGCCTGGGCGATCGTCAGCGGCTACACCTCCGTGACCGCCATCGTGAAGGCGGAACTCTTTCCGACCGCCATAAGGGCGCTCGGCGTCGGCCTTCCCTATGCGTTCACGGCCGCGATCTTCGGCGGCTCGGTCGACGGGATCGCACTGCAGTTCAAGGACAGCGGCAATGAGGCCGGGTTCTTCTGGTACGCCACGGCGCTGATCGCCGTTTCGCTCGTCGTCTATCTCTGGCTACCCGACACGCGGAAAAACTCGCCGCTCGATCGCGAGGCTTGAGGGCGAGATCGGCCGGTTGCGGAACAGGGACTGTGGCGGCCGAATTGAAGCTCCAAGGCGGCCCTGTCGCGCCGCCGTTGTCCGGGAGCCCGCCATGGGACTGTTCACCAAAGATATCCATACCCTCGCAGACCTCTTCGCCCACCAGCTGAAGGACGTCTATTACGCCGAACATCGGATCACCAAGGCGCTGCCCAAGATGATCGCCAAGGCCACGAGCCCATCCCTGCAGCAGGGGTTCAAGACGCATCTCGACGAGACCGAGCACCAGATCAAGCGGCTCGACGACGTCTTCGCGATGCTCGGCATGAAGGCCGAATCCGTAACCTGTCCCGCCATCGACGGCATCATCAAGGAAGCCGAGGAAGTCGCGGGCGACATCGACGACAAGGATGTGCTCGACGCCGGCCTCGTGGCGGCCGCACAAGCGGTAGAGCACTACGAGATTGCCCGTTATGGAACACTCATCGCCTGGGCGAAGCAACTCGGACACGCCGAAGCGGCGGCTCTTTTCGAAAAGACTCTCGAGGAGGAGAAGGCGACCGACAAGATCCTCACGGGTTTGGCGAGCACCTCTGTCAACCGCAAGGCGGCCTGACAGCTGACGTTGACGGCCGCCATCACATCGCACCCAAGAAAAACTGACAAAAGCTCAGCTGACGGTGGCACATTCCGGCCGCAATCGCGTTGACGACCTGCCGAGGGCATTTCGCCGCACCACGTGTCGAGATGCTTTCATACTACCCCGAATGCGCTCTCGCAGCGCATCGATCACGCCAGGAGCCCAACGTGACCCTTCTCATCATTATCCTAGTCATCATATTCTTGTTCGGTGGTGGTGGCTACTACGGCTATCGTGGAGGTTACTATGGGAACGGCGGTATTGGCATAGTTGGCATCTTGATGATCTTGCTGATCTTGTATTTCCTCTTTGGATCGCCCTATCATTATTGATGCTGCTAGCCACGGTTCGAGGAGACATCGTTACAGCACTCGACCGACGCGTCGACATTCATCGGTCGACAGCGAGTTCCACTTGAGGCTCGCGACGTGATACAGGTTGCACCAATGGCCGAACGTCGATCCCTCGTCGGGATCGGCGTTCGGCTTTCACGTCATTCGGGTTCCATCAATGTCTCCCCTGCGTGTCGGCATTGCCGGCCTCGGCACCGTCGGTAGCGCGGTTCTCAGACGTCTCGAACGGGATGCACGGGTCTTCGCGTCGAAGACTGGCCGCAGCATCATGGTCACCGGCGTTTGTGCGAGAGACAGTGCAAAGGCGGCGCCGCTCATCGGCGAGGCCCGATGGTTCGACGACCCCGTCGCGCTGGCCCGATCATCCGATATCGACGTCTTCGTCGAACTGATCGGCGGTCACGACGGCGTCGCCAAGTCGGGTGTCGAAGCCGCGATCTCGGCGGGCAAATCCGTCATCACCGCCAACAAGGCTTTGCTCGCGTATCACGGCATGGCGCTGGCCGGGGCGGCGGAAGCGGCGGGCGTGGAGATCGGCTTCGAGGCGGCGGTCGCGGGCGGCATTCCGATCGTCAAGACGTTGCGGGAATCGTTGGACGGCAACACGATTGGCCGCGTCTACGGGATCCTGAACGGCACCTGCAATTATATCCTGACCCGGATGGAGGAGGAGGGGATCGGCTTCGCCGAGGGCCTCGCCGAGGCCCAGCGTCTTGGTTATGCGGAGGCTGATCCGACCTTCGACATCGACGGGTTCGATACGGCTCACAAGCTGGCCATTCTGGCGGCCCTTGCGTTCGGCACGGCCATCGACCTCGATGCCATTCACGTGGAAGGTATCCGTTCCATCACCACCGCGGATTTGAAGGCGGCCGACGAACTTGGCTATCGGGTGAAGCTCCTGGGTGTGGCGCAGCGCACCCCGCACGGCATCGAGACGCGCGTGCATCCGACGATGGTGGCCAAGACGACCGCGCTCGCCGAGGTGAAGGGCGTGACCAATGCGGTTGCGATCAATGCCGATGCGGTTCGTGAACTGACGCTCGTCGGGCCGGGAGCGGGTGGAGACGCGACGGCCTCGGCCGTGCTCGGCGATCTCGCCGATCTGGCGCGCGGAAGCCGGGTGAAGCCGTTCGGTCGACCCGTAGCGACGCTGGAACACGCGGCCCGGACACCGATGCAGCGTCATGAAGGCGGGTATTACGTGCGTCTCTCGGTTCGGGATCGTCCAGGGTCGATCGCCGCGATCGCGACCCGCATGGCGGCATCCGGGATCTCGTTCGAGTCGATCATGCAGCGCCAGGAGCCCCGCGGCGTGTCGTCGGACTTCGTGGCGGTCGTGCTCATCACGCATGCGACCACCGAGACCTTGATCCGCGAGGCGCTCGACGCCGTGGAGGCGGGCGGCACGATCGCGGGTAAACCACAACTTATCCGAATCGAGCGAAACTGACCGGCCGAACGACTTCCGGCCCCGCTACCAGCAAGGGAACGCGACTGTGGCCGACCTGACGGTTCAGCAGGACACTATCGAGCGGATCCTCACGCTCGAGATGGTCCGGGTGACGGAGCGGACGGCGGTTTCCGCCGCGCGCTGGCGCGGGCGTGGCGACGAGAAGGCGGCCGATCAGGCCGCCGTCGACGCCATGCGACGCGAACTCAATCGCCTGCCGATCGACGGCACCATCGTGATCGGCGAGGGGGAGCGGGACGAAGCCCCCATGCTGTTCATCGGCGAGAGGGTCGGCACGCGGATCGGCCCCAAGGTCGATATCGCGGTCGACCCGCTCGAAGGCACGACGTTATGCGCCAAGGATCTTCCGGGCTCCATGGCGGTCATGGCCGTGGCGCAAGCGGGCGCGCTGCTCAACGCGCCCGATGTCTACATGGACAAAATCGCCATCGGACCCGGCTATGCTCAAGGCGTCGTCGACCTCGACTGGAGCGCCGAAGAGAACATCCTCAGCCTGGCCAAGGCCAAGGGCGTACCGCCCGGCGAGATCACCGTTGCGGTGCTGGACCGGCCACGCCATCGCGATCTCATCGCGGCTTGCCGACGCGCAGGAGCCTCGCTCAAGCTGCTGATCGACGGCGACGTCGCCGGAGTCATCTTCACCAGCCAGCCGCGGGACACGTCCATCGACCTCTACCTCGGCTCCGGCGGCGCGCCCGAGGGCGTTCTCGCGGCCGGAGCCCTGCGGTGCGTCGGCGGCCAGATGCAGGCACGACTGATCCTCGACACCCCCGAACGGCGCGAGCGCGCCCTCGCCATGGGGATCACGGATCCGAGCCGGAAATACGACATGAAGGAACTGGCGTCGGGCGACGTCATCGTGGCGGCCACCGGCATCACGGACGGCGAACTCCTGACCGGCGTCAAGTTCCACGACGGCCTGATCGAGACCGAAACCGTGATCTACCGGTCGGTCACCGGCACCGTGCGGCGGATCAAGGCCGAACATCGCAATCATGCCAAGTTCCGGCTGGATTAGGATCTTGCGAGGTGCCGGGCGCAGCCTTGCGGGCTTCGCGGTGCTGTCGCTCGCTTTGTCCGTGAGCGGCTGCGACCTTCATCCAGGCGCGGTCGACGACATCGTCCATTCCGACACGACGATCGCGAAACGCGTCGAGACGCTCGCCGGCCCGATCGAGGGGGCGGCGAGCGCCGCCGGGCAAGCCTTTCTCGGCATTCCCTACGCGGCGCCTCCGGTCGGAGAGCTACGCTGGCGCGCGCCGCAACCCGTCGCGGCCTGGACCAAGCCGCGGCCCGCGACCGAGCTCGGACCCACCTGCCTGCAGAATCTCAGCCTCGATGCTCAGGTGGGCCGCCACGGCACGGGTCCGCTGCTTGGTCAGGAAGACTGCCTGACGCTCAACGTCTACGCGCCGCCTGCTGCCGGGAGCGGGCAGGGGCGTCCCGTGATGGTGTGGATCCACGGTGGCGCGCTGTTGCTCGGGTCGAGCGGCCAATACGATCCGAGCGTCCTGGCGCGCAACACGGGCGCCCTCGTGGTGACGATCAACTACCGCTTGGGAGCACTCGGTTTCCTGGCGCATCCTGCACTTCGAGGCCATCCGGGGGAGGGCGCTTTCGGGCTTCTCGACCAACAGGCGGCCCTTCGCTGGGTCCGGGCCAATATCGCGAGTTTCGGCGGCGACCCGCGCCGCGTCACGCTGTTCGGACAATCGGCCGGCGCCTGGAGCACCTGTTACCAGATGGCATCGCCCGAAGCCGCCGGGCTCTTCAGCCGCGCGATCCTCGAGAGCGGCGCCTGTATCACGTCCGAAACGAGCCTGCCGGCCGCGTCGGCCGAAGCCGGAGGCGAGCGCATGGCCTCGGCTCTGGGCTGTGATGGACCCGACGTCCTGGCGTGCCTGCGCGGTAAGCCCGCCGAGGATCTGGCCGGAGCGCTCGCCGAGCGCGACGGCGTTACCGGACCGAACAGTTGGGCCCCCGCTACGGGGCTCGACGTCCTCCCGCTCGCGCCACGGGACGCCTTTGCGGCAGGGCGCTTCAACAAGGTACCGGTGATCGACGGGACGAACCGCGACGAGGGTCGGCTTTTCGGCTATCTGCGCGGGTTCCAGGCCGATCTTCTCACGGCGGGGAGCTACGAGGCCGAGATCGAACGCTTGTTTCCGACCCATGCGGCCGCGATCCTCGCACACTACCCGGCCGACGGATTCGACTCCCCGCGTCTCGCCTACGCGGCGGTTCTCACGGACGGTCTTTTTGCCTGCCCGGCCCGCGCGCTCGACCGCCTTCTGGCCCGCACGGTCCCGGTCTTTGCCTACGAATTCGACGACCCAGAAGCCCCGTTCAGCCTTCCGGTCCCGCCCTGGGCCGCCCCGATGCACGCCTATCACACGGCCGAGATCGCCTATGTGTTCGGGAGTTCCTGGATCCTGGCCGACCCGGCGAACTTCGGCGTCGAGCAGGTGCGATTATCGGCGCTCATCCAGGCCGACTGGGGGGCGTTCGCGCGGACCGGTTCGCCCGCTGCCGCCGGGGGACCGGCGTGGCCGCGCTTCCGCGACGGTTCCGAAACGATCGAGGACTTGTCGCCGGCCAAGGTCGAGATCAGTGCGGATTTTGCTCAACGTCATCGATGCGACTTCTGGGAACACGCCCAGAATACGGATTGACGGTGATCCGACACACACAAACGAGGCAGCGGCTTTGAGGCCGCTGCCTCGTTTGATCAGACCGAGTAGTACATCTCGTATTCGACCGGATGAGGGGTCATTTCGAAGCGCATCACTTCCGTCATCTTGAGTTCGATGTAGGACTCGATCAGGTCTTCGGTGAAGACGCCGCCGGTCGTCAGGTAGGCATGGTCGGCCTGCAGGCTGGCCAGCGCTTCCCGCAACGAGCCGCAGACCGTCGGGATCTGGGCCAACTCCTGTTTCGGCAGGTCGTAGAGATCCTTGTCCATGGCGGCGCCCGGATCGAGCTTGTTGGTGATGCCGTCGAGCCCTGCCATCAGCATGGCCGCAAAGGCCAAGTAGGGATTGGCGGCCGGGTCGGGGAAGCGGACTTCGACGCGCTTGGCTTTCGGGTTCGCCGTGTAGGGGATACGGCAGGAGGCCGAACGGTTGCGGGCCGAGTAGGCGAGCAGCACCGGGGCCTCGTAGCCCGGCACCAGCCGCTTATACGAGTTGGTCGACGGATTGGTGAAGGCGTTCAGCGACTTCGCGTGTTTGATGATGCCCCCGATGTACCACAGGCATTCCTGGCTCAGATCGGCGTATTTGTCGCCCGCGAAGACCGGTTTGCCGTCCTTCCAGATCGACTGGTGCACGTGCATGCCGGAGCCGTTGTCGCCGAACACCGGCTTCGGCATGAAGGTCGCTGTCTTGCCGTAGCTCTGCGCCACCTGATGGATGCAATATTTGTAGATCTGCATCCCGTCGGCCATGAGGGTCAGCTTGTCGAACTTCATGCCGAGTTCGTGCTGAGCCGAGGCCACCTCGTGGTGATGCTTCTCGACCTTGACGCCCATGGACGCCATGGCGGCCAGCATCTCGCCTCGCATGTCCTGCGCCGAATCGAGCGGCGGAACCGGAAAATAGCCGCCCTTGGTTCGGATGCGATGGCCGAGGTTGCCGCCCTCGTAGACTGTGTCCTGGTTGCTCGGCAGTTCGATCGAATCGACGATGAACCCGGTATTGTAGGGGTCCGACTTGAAGCGGACGTCGTCGAACACGAAGAACTCCGCCTCGGGGCCGACGAAGATGGCGTCGCCGATCCCGGTCGACTTCAGGTAGGCTTCGGCCTTCTTGGCGACACCGCGCGGATCGCGAGGATAGGGCTCGCCGGTCGCGGGCTCGAGCACGTCGCAGACGATCGACATCGTGGAGGCCGAGAAGAACGGATCCATGCAGGCCGTTTCGGGGTCGGGCATCAGGGTCATGTCGGATTCGTTGATGGCCTTCCAGCCGGCGATCGACGACCCGTCGAACATGACGCCGTCCGCGAAGGCGTCCTCGTCGACGATCGACACATCAAAGGTTACGTGCTGCCACTTGCCCCGGGGATCGGTGAAGCGAAAATCGACGTATTTGATGTCCTGATCCTTGATCGCTTTAAGGACATCCTGGGCGGTCTTCATGCTGTGCCTTTCTCGGGAAGCAGTCCGGTCCACGGAAGACCGGACGGTGCGGAAAGCGCGCTAGATCGCGTCGTTGCCGGTTTCTCCGGTCCTGATGCGGATCGCGCCTTCGATACTGGAGACGAAGATCTTGCCGTCGCCGATGCGCCCGGTCTGCGCCGATCGGCGGATCGCCTCGACGGCACGGTCCACCATGTCGTCGCCGAGCACGATCTCGATCTTCACCTTGGGGAGGAAGTCGACGACGTATTCGGCGCCGCGGTAGAGTTCGGTATGCCCCTTCTGCCGGCCGAACCCCTTGGCCTCGGTGACCGTGATGCCTTGCAGGCCCACGTCCTGAAGGGCTTCCTTCACCTCATCGAGTTTGAAGGGCTTGATGATAGCCTCGATCTTCTTCATGCGGGGTCCAGACCTGTGCAGGCGCGGGGGCGATGCGCAGCGCGATCGTTTTCCAGGACGAGCGCCTGCGCCGATCGGCAATGGGTAGCATCGGGCGTGCCATCTCGGCGATCCATAAAAGTCGCGCAAGCCGCCATGCCTGATCCGTTCCTCCCGCCGCGTTTGCCGGTCACTGATGCAACCTGCTTACGACATGGGCAGGCCCACAGCAACAGGTCGGGCTCGCGGGGTTGAAGCCGGTCTGGACGGGTTGCAGCGCCTAAAAAGGAGTCTGTCTTCATATGAACCACGATGTCGAAATCGTTACGGTCGCCGAGATGGCCGAGGTGGACCGTCTGACCCTTGCGGCAGGAACATCGGGGCTCGTGCTGATGGATCGCGCGGGCCGCGCAGTCGCCGATGGTTGCGAGCCGCTGCTTCGCTCAGCCGGGGGCCGGCGCGTCCTGGTCCTGTGTGGTCCCGGCAATAACGGAGGAGACGGCTTCGTGGCAGCCGATCTGCTACGCCAGCGGGGTCACGAGGTCACGGTCGCCGCAGCGCGACGACCGACTGCGATGACGGGCGACGCGGCGGTCGTCGCGGCGCGCTGGAAAGCCACGGTGCTCGACCTCGATGCCGTCGATCCGCAGCCCTTCGACCTCGTGGTCGACGCCCTGTTCGGGGCCGGGCTGTCGCGGGCGCTCGCAGGCCCCGCCCTCGCGGTCGTCGAGCGCGTGGCGGCGAGCGGCACGCCGGTCCTGGCCGTCGATCTGCCGTCCGGCCTGTCGGGCGACACGGGCCAGGTGCTCGGTCCATCGCTTCGGGCCACCACCACCGTGACGTTCTTCCGCCTGAAGCCCGCCCACCTGCTCATGCCGGGGCGTGACCGCTGCGGCGAGGTGATCCTGGCGGATATCGGCATCGATCGCGGGGTGCTGGACAGCCTCGGCGTGACCCTGGCCCGCAACTGTCCCGACCTGTGGTGGCCGGCCTTCCCCAAGCCTGCCCCGGAGGGGCATAAATATACCCGGGGTCATCTGCTCGTCGTCTCGGGGCCGATGCCGACCACGGGAGCGGCGCGCCTTGCGGCGCGGGGCGGTCTGCGCATCGGCGCGGGGCTCGTGACGGTCGCGAGTCCGGAAGACGCCATCGCGACCCATGCGGCGCATCTCACCTCGATCATGCTGCGGGTCTGCGAGGGACCGGCGGCACTTGGCGACATCCTGGCGGACGCGCGCAAGAACGCCGTCGTCATCGGACCGGCTCTCGGTCACGGTCCCGATGCCCGCGCGCTGGTGGCGGCGGCGCTCCGGCCCGGCACCACACCGAGCCACGAGACCGTGAAGCCCCGCGGGGCCGTCGTCGACGCCGATGCGCTCACGCTGTTCAAGGGTGAGCCCGACGGGCTCGCGGCGCTCGTCGCCGGATCGTCCGGCCCCGTGGTGGTCACGCCGCACGATGGCGAGTTCGCCAGCCTGTTCGGGGCCGTACCCGGCATTGCCGATCTCGCCTCGAAGGTCGAGCGCGCCCGCGCCGCAGCGAAGCGGCTCGGCGCCGTTCTGGTCCTGAAAGGTCCCGACACCGTGGTGGCGGCGCCCGACGGGCGAGCCTCGGTCGCCGGAGAGGATGCGCCGTGGCTCGCGACGGCCGGCTCGGGCGACGTGCTCTCCGGCATGATCGGAGGGCTCCTGGCGCAGGACACGCCGGCCTTCGAGGCGGCCTCGGCCGCGGTCTGGATCCACGCCTCCGCGGCGCGGCGCTTTGGACCGGGGCTCATCTCCGAAGACCTGCCCGAGTGCCTGCCCCCGGTCCTGCGGGCGCTGTTCGACCGCGAACCCGTCAGGTGATCTCGAACCAGACCCGCAAGCCGCCCGCCGCCTGATCGAAGAAGGGCGACTCGACCAACCAGCGTCCCGGCTTGTCGGCCAGGAAGGCGGCATGATGCGTGACACCCGGCGGGACCAGCACGGAATCGCGCCAATAGGGCTCCCACCCGTCGTCGAGGTCGTGGAGCAGGCGCATGGCGAAGCCGTGCAGGCGAAAGGCGGCGAGTTCGGCCGATGCATTCTTGAACGCGAGGGTCACGGGGGACCCTCGCCGGGCCGCGAACAACGGCTTTCTCGGCAGCTCGATTCCCGAGATCCCGTTGACGGTCCAGATCGCGGCCTCCCCAGCTTCTGCGGAGGGCTTTTTTCGCACCTCCAACGTGGCGCGGGTCGAAGCTTCGAGCGGAATGGCGCGGGGGAGAAGCCGATTGGGCGCCAGCGGCAGGATCGGGGGTCGCTCGGGCGCGGCCTCGCCTTCGGTCCTGAAGATCAGCGCCGTCTCGGGTTGTCCGCCCGGCGCGGAACCGCGGACCGAGACCTTGACCTCGGCTCCGGCGGTGCGTGGCAGGTCGAGCATCAGGTCGAAGCGTGCGCCCGGGCCGACCGGAACCGAATCGGCCAGCGGTTTGAAGAGTTCGGACGGCTGCCCGTCGATCGCCACGACGTAAGGATCGGCACCGCTGCAGGCGACCGCGACAGCGATCCTGGTCGAGGCATTGACGACGCGAAGCCGCATCCGGGCTCCCGGGACCCGTGTGTCGGTCCTGGGCCATTCGCCGCCGTCGACCCAGAGCCGGTTCTTCAACCCGATGGACGACGGCACCACATCGGACGGGGCGTCACGATCCGAGAGGATCACGACCCTGTCCCAGTCGACCTCCGGCGGGTTCTCCTCTTCGACCAGGAGCACGCCCGACAAACCCTCGGCGGTTTCGTCGAGGTGTCGATCGAGGATCCAAGGGTGGAACCAGAAGGTGCCGCTGTCGGGTGGGACGAAGGCGATCTCGGCCTCCGCTCCGGACGCCACGCCACCCCCGAGCGGGCCCTTTCCCCCCAGTGGAGGCGGCACATGCAGCCCGTGCAGGTCGAGGCTCGTCGGACCGCCGAGGCGATTGCGCAGGATGATCCGGGTCGTTGCGCCGCGCCTGACCCGCAGGATCGGCCCGGGAGACCCCTCGCCATAATGCTGTGGTGGCCGAGGCGGGACGCCACCGGTCGTCGCCACGAGCACGATCGCAGGATCGTCGGGTGCCACCGGGGAGACTGTCGACGGGGTTTCGGCGCCGAGACCGTGTCGCGGATCGACCAGCGCGAACGGCACGGCGCCGAGTGAGGTGAGGAACTGGCGGCGTTTCCGATCCATGATGGTCCTGCTCGAAGGGGCCAAGCGACACGTCCCAGAACGCGACACCGATCGCGGCCCCGGATTTGCGCGGCATGACCGTCTCTGGACGGTCGATCCGCAACATGTGCAAGAATGGGCTAGATCGGGTTGTGGTTCTCGGCGCGAGCTGTTTCGCGGGTCTTTTCGTCATCGCCCTTGCCCTGCGGGCTTCGGACCCGTCATCGGCCGCCACGAGCCTTGTCGGCGCGATGAGCTTTGCGCTCGCTGCTGTGATCGAGACCGATGGTGGGGAAGGCCGGCCCACTTTTTTGCTGCATGCGGTCCGGCCAGTTGCTAAGACGCCGTCCTCCGTTTCGGAATGGAACGGCTCCGCGGGCGTGGCGGAATTGGTAGACGCGCTGGATTTAGGTTCCAGTGACTCACGTTGTGGGGGTTCGAGTCCCTCCGCCCGCACCATCTCGATCGGTCATGGCGTGAGACACGGCCCGCGCTCGGCCCGGTCCCTGCGGGGTCTCGGCAGCGCCATGAGGGCCGCCGTGTCGTTCAGCTTGCTCTCCGTCGCCGAAACGGTGATACGCCTCTGAGATTCCGCCGGTTCGCGGCATTGAACGAGTTTTGAAGGACAGGTCAGATGCAGGTTACGGAGATCAGCGCTCACGGATTGAGGCGCGAATACAAAGTCGTGCTTCCGGCGGCGGACCTGGCCTCCCGTCTGGAGGGCGAACTCGTCGGCATGAAGGACAAGGTGAAGATCAACGGGTTTCGGCCCGGCAAGGTGCCCTTGTCCCATCTGAAGCGTCTCTATGGACGCTCCGTGATGAGCGACGTCGTCCAGAATGCCGTCAACGAGGCCAACCGGAAGATCGTCGAGGACAACGGGCTGCGCCTCGCGCTCGAGCCGAAGATCGATCTGACCAGCGACCAGGCCGAGGTCGAGCGCGCCATGGAGGCCCAGGGCGATCTGGCCTTTACGGTGGCGGTCGAGACGATCCCGAGCTTCGATGCCGGCACCTTCGACGACTTGACGCTGGAGCGTCAGGTCGCCGAAATCTCCGAAGAGGAGGTCGGCCGCTCCGTCGACGTGTTGGCCAACCAGAACCGCGTCTTCACGCCGAAGGAGCATGAGGATGCCGCGGCCGAAACGGGCGACCGGCTCAAGATCGACTTCGAGGGCCGTGTCGACGGTGAGGTCTTCGAGGGTGGCAAGGGCGAGGACGTCGAGCTGATCATCGGCTCCGGCAGCTTCATCCCGGGCTTCGAAGACCAGCTCGTGGGCGCGAAGGTGGGCGACGACCGGAAGCTCGAGGTCACGTTTCCCGAGAACTATACGGCCGCCGCGCTTGCCGGCAAGGAGGCGGTCTTCGAGGTCAAGGTGAAGGAGATTGCGGCGCCCGGCGAGCTGAAGCTCGACGACGAGTTCGCCAAAGGCTTCGGCTTCGACGATTTGGCGGCCCTGCGCGAGGCGATCCGCACCCGCATGCAGGATGACTTCGGCCGGGCCTCGCGCGACCGGCTGAAGCGCTCGCTTCTCGACGCCCTCGACAAACGCTACAGCTTCGACCTTCCGGAAGGGCTGGTGTCGCAGGAGTTCGACAATATCTGGCGCCAGGTGCAGGCCGAGCAGCAGCGCAGCGGTCGCGGCTTCGCCGACGAGAACACGACCGAGGAGGCCGCACGCGCCGAGTACCGCAGGATCGCCGAACGTCGCGTGAGGCTGGGCCTGGTGCTGGCCGAAGTGGGCGAGAAGGCCGGCATCAAGGTCGAGGACGGCGAGGTCGGCAAGGCCCTGGTCGAACTGGTTCGGCAATATCCGGGGCAGGAACAGGCCGTCTGGGACCACTATCGCAAGAACCCCCAGGCCCTGGCCGAGGTGAAGGCGCCGCTCTTCGAGGAGAAGGTGGTCGACCACATCGTGGCGCAGGCCCAAGTCACCGAGCGGGTGGTCTCGCGCGAGGACCTCTTCAAACCGCTCGAGGACGAGAACGACGCGCCAAAGAGCCTCACCGCGCCCGAGATCCCGGCAGACAGCGATACAGTGCCCGACCAAAAGGCAGACGACTGACGATCCCGCACTCCGGCCGGAGCTGTCGGCCGGGGATTCTTCACCGCGGGTGCCCCTTCCGATGCCTGTTGCGCTCGCGTGGGCGCCACTTATATTCCGACAAGGCCGATGCGGCCGATCACGAGATGTTGAAGGGCCGGACTGATGAGGGATCCGATCGAGGTTTATTCCAGCTACCTCATCCCGCAGGTGATCGAGAACACCAGCCGGGGCGAGCGAGGCTTCGACATCTACTCCCGCCTGCTGCGGGAACGGATCATCTTTCTCACAGGTCCGGTGGAAGACCACATGGCCTCGGTGATCATCGCGCAGCTGCTATTCCTGGAAGCGGAAAACCCGAAAAAGGAGATTTCGCTCTACATCAATTCACCGGGTGGCGTGGTGACGGCGGGGCTCGCGATCTACGATACGATGCAGTTCATTCGGCCCAAGGTCACTACGCTTTGCGTGGGGCAGGCCGCATCGATGGGCTCGCTTCTGCTCTGCGCCGGTGAGGCCGGCATGCGGTATGCACTGCCCAACGCTCGCGTTATGGTGCACCAGCCTTCGGGCGGTTTCCAGGGTCAGGCCTCCGATATCCTCCGGCACGCGGAAGATATCATGAAGATCAAGCGGCGCCTGAACGAGATCTACGCGAAGCATACGGGGCGCGACTACGACACGATCGAGAACACGCTCGACCGTGACCACTTCATGACCGCCGACGAAGCTCAGGCCTTCGGCCTGATCGATCGCGTCGAGACCAAACGCGCCGAGCCAGCGGCCGACACAAAATGAGTTGCGGGCCGGCTCCGAGGGGGAAGCTGCAGCGTTTGAACGACGCCGCACTTGCCACGGAGAGTTGCTTGTGATCGCATCGCAAAAAAGACCGTTCGGGTCTGTCCCTGGTGCTCCGCGGGTTCGCGGAAATGCCGGTCTGGCCCGCTACCTTTCGTTAGCGGGCCCAAGGTAAACTACCAAAAATGATTCGAAACGCGCCCTGCGCGGGCCGGGTCGGTATGGAGACTTCCAATGAGCAAAGCCGGCGGCAGCGACTCGAAGAACACGCTTTACTGCTCCTTCTGCGGCAAGAGCCAG
This sequence comes from uncultured Lichenihabitans sp., assembly GCA_964245215.1. GTDB lineage: Bacteria > Pseudomonadota > Alphaproteobacteria > Rhizobiales > Beijerinckiaceae > Lichenihabitans. The sequence goes on along the minus strand of CAXTME010000006.1, from coordinate 27,432 downwards.
CATGAGGTGCGTAAGCTGATCGCGGGTCCGACGGTGTTCATCTGCGACGAATGCGTCGAGCTCTGCATGGACATCATCCGCGAGGAAAACAAATCCTCGTTGGTCAATCGGCGCGACGGCATCCCGACGCCTCGGGAAATCTGCAAGGTTCTGGACGATTACGTGATTGGGCAGCCGCAAGCCAAGCGCGTCTTGTCGGTCGCGGTACATAACCACTACAAGCGGTTGAACCATGCTGCGAAGCACAACGATGTTGAACTGGCGAAGTCCAACATCCTGCTGATCGGTCCGACGGGTTCCGGCAAGACCCTGCTGGCGCAAACCCTGGCCCGCATCCTCGACGTCCCCTTCACCATGGCGGATGCTACCACGCTGACCGAAGCCGGTTATGTGGGGGAAGACGTCGAGAATATCATCCTGAAGCTGCTTCAGGCGTCGGACTACAACGTCGAGCGGGCTCAGCGCGGCATCGTCTACATCGACGAAATCGACAAGATTTCCCGCAAGAGCGACAATCCCTCGATTACCCGCGACGTGTCGGGGGAGGGCGTCCAGCAGGCCCTCCTCAAGATCATGGAAGGGACGGTCGCTTCCGTGCCGCCGCAAGGTGGACGCAAGCATCCTCAGCAAGAGTTCCTGCAGGTCGACACGACGAATATCCTGTTCATCTGCGGCGGTGCCTTCGCGGGCCTCGAGCGCATCATTTCGGGACGCGGCAAGGGGACGTCGATCGGCTTCGCGGCCAAGGTCCAGGCTCCGGACGATCGGAGAACCGGCGAGATCTTCCGCAAGGTCGAGCCCGAGGATCTGTTGAAGTTCGGGCTCATCCCGGAGTTCGTCGGCCGTCTGCCGGTCATCGCGACGCTCGAGGATCTCGACGAGGATGCCCTGAAAAAGATCCTGACGGAGCCGAAGAACGCTCTCGTCAAGCAGTATCAGCGGCTGTTCGAGATGGAGAACACCGAGTTGATGTTCCAGGACGAGGCCTTGAACGTCGTGGCCAAGAAGGCGATCGAGCGCCGGACCGGAGCTCGCGGTCTGCGCTCCATCATGGAGGGGATCCTCCTCGACACGATGTTCGATCTTCCCGGTCTCGATGGCGTCGAACAGGTCGTGATCGGTCCGGAGGTCGTGGAGGGCAATGCGAGGCCTCTCTATATCTACTCGGAGCGCGGAGCGGAGAAGAGCGGCGCCAGCGCGAGCGCATGAGCGTGATGCAGGGCTGCGCGACTTTCCCTGCATTTTCCAAGATCTTGAATGACGGTTCCGTGACCGCCATCTTGTGCGTCAGGGTAGCGGCGACGGGGTAGATTTGGGTTTGTCCCGTTCCGATCGCCCGTGTCTCGGGTGCAGTAGAGGCCCGAGACAGGTCATCGTCCACCTCGGGAAGGCTCCGCTAAGCCTTTCGATCGTGGCGTGACGGAAGACCGCAGACGGCTTCGGATGAAGCGTCGGCGGGCCTCAAGTCCCCGATAGGATGCACCATGACTAGCCAGAAACGTTCGCCTCCTTCGCCCGGCACCATCGACACCTATCCCGTCCTTCCTCTTCGCGACATCGTTGTTTTCCCCCACATGATCGTGCCGCTCTTCGTCGGCCGGGAAAAGTCCATCCGTGCGCTCGAAGAGGTGATGAAGGCGGACAAGTTCATCTTGCTGGCCACGCAGGTGAACGCGACCGATGATGATCCTGCGACCGATGCCATCTTCACGACCGGGACGCTCGCTTCCGTCTTGCAACTCCTGAAGCTGCCCGACGGAACCGTGAAGGTCCTGGTCGAAGGCTCCCGCCGCGCGCGGGTCGGGAAGTACGTTCGCACTGAGGAGTTCTACGAGGCCGACGCCGAAGTTCTGGCCGACGAGCCGCTCGACAAGGTCGAGGTCGAGGCCTTGGCGCGCTCGGTGGTCAGCGAATTCGAGAACTACGTCAAGCTGAACAAGAAGATCTCTCCTGAGGTCGTCGCCGCGGTCGGTCAGATCAGCGACCATACGAAGCTCGCCGATACCGTCGCATCCCATCTCGCGGTCAAGATTTCGGATAAGCAGGGCATTCTGGAGACGGCGTCCGTAACAGCCCGACTCGAGAAGTGCCTGGGCCTCATGGAGAGCGAGATCTCTGTCCTTCAGGTCGAGAAGCGGATCCGTACGCGTGTCAAGCGCCAGATGGAGAAGACTCAGCGCGAGTACTATCTCAACGAGCAGATGAAGGCGATCCAGAAGGAACTCGGCGACGAGGACGGGAAGGATGACCTCTCCGAACTCGAGCAGCGGATCAAGGATACCAAGCTTTCGAAGGAAGCGCGTGACAAGGCGCAGGCCGAGTTCAAGAAGCTACGCCAGATGTCGCCGATGTCGGCCGAGGCCACGGTCGTGCGGAACTATCTCGATTGGTTGTTGTCGATTCCGTGGAACAAGAAGTCCAAGATCAAGCGCGACCTTCCGATGGCCGAGTCGACCCTGAACTCGGATCACTACGGGCTCGACAAGGTCAAGGAGCGCATCCTCGAGTATCTCGCGGTGCAGAGCCGTGCGAACAAGCTGACGGGTCCGATCCTCTGCCTCGTCGGGCCTCCGGGCGTGGGCAAGACGTCGCTCGGCCGCTCGATCGCCAAGGCTACGGGTCGCGAGTTCGTGCGGATCTCGCTCGGTGGAGTGCGTGACGAAGCCGAGATCCGCGGTCATCGCCGGACCTATATCGGTTCGATGCCGGGCAAGATCATCCAGTCGATGCGCAAGGCCAAAACGTCCAACCCCTTGTTCCTTCTCGATGAGATCGACAAGATGGGGCAGGACTTCCGCGGCGACCCCTCGTCAGCGCTTTTGGAAGTGCTCGACCCCGAACAGAACGCGTCGTTCAACGACCATTACCTCGAGGTCGATTACGACCTGTCGAACGTGATGTTCGTGACCACGGCCAATACCCTGAATATCCCTGCGCCCCTGATGGACCGAATGGAAATCATCAGGATCGCCGGGTACACGGAGGACGAGAAGGCCGAGATCGCTCGGACTCACCTGATCCCGGTCGCGGTGTCCAAGCACGGTCTTACGAAGGACGAGTGGTCGATCACCGACGATGGTCTGATGATGATCATCCGCCGTTACACGCGCGAAGCCGGCGTGCGTAATCTCGAACGGGAGATCTCGAACCTGGCCCGCAAGGCTGTGAAAGAGATCCTGATGTCGGGCAGCAAGACCGTGAACGTGACGGTCGACAACCTGCCGGATTATCTCGGCGTGCCGAAGTTCCGCTACGGCGAGGCCGAAACCGAAGATCAGGTCGGTGTGGTGACCGGACTGGCCTGGACGGAGGTGGGCGGAGAACTTCTGACCATCGAAGCGGTCGCCATGCCGGGCAAGGGCAAGATGACCGTGACGGGCAATCTGCGCGACGTCATGAAGGAATCGATTTCGGCTGCGGCCTCCTATGTCCGTTCCCGCTCGATCGATTTCGGTGTGGCACCTCCCTGGTTCGATCGACGCGACTTCCACGTCCACGTGCCGGAAGGGGCTACGCCGAAGGATGGTCCCTCGGCCGGTGTCGCCATGGCGACGTCGATCGTCTCGGTCATCACCGGCATTCCGATCCGTCGCGATATCGCCATGACGGGCGAGATCACGCTGCGGGGACGCGTCCTGCCGATCGGTGGTTTGAAGGAGAAGCTCCTGGCGGCTTTGCGGGGCGGCATCAAGAAAGTGCTGATCCCGGAGGAGAACGCCAAGGATCTGGTGGACATCCCGAACAGCGTGAAGAACGCGATGGAGATCATCCCCTGTTCTCGGCTCGACGAGGTGCTGATCCACGCCCTGGTCAGGCAACCGACGCCGATCCAGTGGGAAGAGGATCTGTCGACGCCCAGCAAGACGGTTGCGGTCGGTGAAGAGGATGGATCTGGCGTCATCGCCCACTGATAGGGCAGGGCGCGGTCATAACGATCGTAAGTATGAGTGAAGGCCGCGGGCTGTCGTCCGCGGCCTTTTTCGTTTCGGCGAACCGGTTCGACGAAGTCGCGGGAATGGCGTCGAGCTCCCTGGGTTGGAAAGGCTGGAGACCGTGGATCAATCGAAGACGACAGCTGCTCCGTTCCGTCTCACGACCCTGGCCCATGGCGGTGGCTGCGGGTGCAAGCTTTCGCCGGCAGCGCTGACCGAGATCATGGCCAAGATGCCGAAGGCGGGTCCCTTTGCCGACCTGCTGGTCGGGATCGAGACGGGCGACGACGCGGCCGTCTACCGCCTGAACGACAGGCAGGCGATCGTCGCGACGACGGACTTCTTCACGCCGATCGTCGACGACCCGACGGATTTTGGGAAGATCGCCGCCACCAATGCTCTGTCGGACGTCTACGCCATGGGCGGATCGCCTATTTTCGCCTTGGCCATCGTCGGGATGCCGGTCGGCCGGATCCCGATCGAGACCGTTCAGGCGATCCTGGCGGGCGGCGCTTCCGCTTGCGCTGCGCTGGGCATTCCGGTCGCGGGCGGCCATTCGATCGACAGCCCCGAACCGATCTACGGCCTCGTGGCGCTGGGTGTCGTGCGGCCGGATCGCGTGCTGCGCAACGTCGGCGCCAGGGCCGGGGACAAGCTCGTCCTCACCAAAGGCCTGGGCATCGGGATCTACGGCGCGGCTCTGAAGCGAGGGGATCTGGCTCCGTCGCTCTACCGCGCCATGATCGCATCCACCACCCAGGTCAACGTGCTCGGCGCTGACCTGCCGGCCATTGCCGGTGTGCACGCCCTCACGGACGTCACGGGCTTCGGGCTGCTGGGCCATCTCCTCGAGATGACGCGGCCGGCCGGTCTCGGTTGTCGCATTCGTTTCGCCGATGTCCCGGTCCTGCCGGGGGTCGGCGACCTCGCCGCGGCCGGAGTGAAAACCGGGGCTTCGGGCCGGAACTGGTCGAGCTTCGGGGACGAGGTCAGCCTTGGTCCCGAGCTTCCGGCCTGGGGGCGCGACCTTCTCTGCGACCCCCAGACGAGTGGCGGCCTGCTGGCCGCGGTGGATCCCGATGCTCTGCCCGAGCTCTTGGCGCGTGCCGCCGAGCGGGGTTTCGACCGGACCAGCGTCATTGGAACCGTCGTCGATGCTGCTGGTGGAGTCGAAGTCGCGTGATCAGACGCGACGTAGTGCCGAAGCCAGGCGGATGAAGGTTCGCATCAGCACCCAGGTGGCGGGCAGCGTCGCGGCGAGATTGCCGGAAACTTTCGAAACACCGCCGACCCGGCGACGGCAACCGACCGGGAGCTCGACGATCCGGAGCTTGCCGGCCGCCGCCCGCATCTGCATCTCGAGGTTCCAGCCGTAGGTCGGCTCCTGCATGCCGAGCCCGTCGAGTGCCGGTCGCGAGATGGCCCGGAACGGTCCCATGTCCGAGAACCGGACCCCGTAGACGGCCCGGAGAAGTGCACCGGCGAGCCGGCCGGCGGCGACCTGCTGAGGCGTCATGCTGCCCGAGTCGCGCGGGCCCCGCAGCCGCGACCCGATGGCGAAGTCGACCTCGCCCCGCATCACCGGTCCGATGATGCCGGGGGCAAACGCCGCATTGTCCGACCCGTCGCCGTCGATGAAGGCCAGGATCGTGGCGTCGGGGCGAGCCGCCACGACCCCCGCCCGGCACGCCGTGCCGTAGCCACGCCGGGGCTCGATCACGACCTTCGCTCCGGCGGCGCGGGCGACGTCGACGGTTCGATCCCGCGAGCCGCCGTCGACGACGACGACCTCGTCGATCCCGAGCCCAAGCAACTCGTGGACGAGCGGGCCGATCGCCGTCTCCTCGTCGAGGCAGGGAATGATCGTGCTGACGACCGCCGATGCGGCGCCGATCCGCATGCTCTACCGGGCCCAGGGCGGCGCGGGACAGCCGCGAGGCTTCGCCGGAGCGGGGTCGCGTGTCATGGTTGCGGGATCCTCCTGCGTAGCACGGCGAGATCCCAGAGGCCCGCGACCGCCGTCAGTCCCATCACGAGGCTCCAGCGAGCGAAGAAATCCGGACCGTCCGGGTTGAAGCCGTAGAGCAGAAATCCGCCCGTTCCGAGCACGAAGGGACTGAGCAGGCCGAGCAGCGGCGTGAAGGGCGCGGCGATCAGGAAATACCAGGGGAAGACGGGCGTCAGAAGCAGGAGGGCCGTCATGACCAGGAGCGCCGTCCCTTCCAGGCGTGCCGGAAGGTCGGTGCTGCCCTGCCGCCGGGTCCAGAGCGCAAGGCCGAACAGCAGGGCCGCGGCGACCAGCAGGTAGGCGGCCTGCATCCAGGGGCGCAGCAGGCCGATGCGCTTCAACACCGCCAAGACCAGGATGCCTTCACCGTTGTCGAGACCCTGTTCGTGCGCATAGTTCGGCAGGAACCCGAGCACGCCCGTTCCGGCCGACGCGAAGGGCAGATAGCAGGCCATGACGGTGGCCATGACCCCGAGCGGCAACAGGACCTGGAACGGCCGCCAGAGGGCCGGCAGGCCGAGAGCCGCGAGGGGTTTGACGAGCGTGCCGAGCGCCAGGGCCAAGGCCGGCCGCGCCGTGTCGAGACTGCTGCCCGCCCAGGCGAACGCCCCGTAGCTGAACGCCATCATGGCGGCGTCGACGTGACCATTGCCGGCGATCTCCCAAAGCGGTGCGGGATGCAGGAGATAGAGCGCCAGTAGGCCCCGAGGACGTTTCAGCCGATCGAGCAGCCGCATGATGCCCCAAACCGCGACACCTTCGAGCAGCGTCATGGCGAGCTTCATGGCTAGAACGCTGCCCGACACGCGCGTCACCACGGCAAAGAGCGACTCGGCCACCGGAGGGTAGATGGTGACGGCGTAGTCCCGCTTGTCGATCAGCCCGTACTGGGCAGGGTCGCGCAGCGCCCGGAGGAGAGGGTCGGCCGGAACATGCAGATAGGGGTTGAACCCGGCATTCACGATCCGCCCGTCCCAGATGTAGCGGTAGATGTCGCCCGACAGCGACGGCGTCGTGAACAGGAACCAGAGGCGAAGCAGGATCGCTCCGCCGATCAGCACCGGAACGACGGTGTCGGTTCCCCGACCGGTCGCGAGTCTCGCGGCGCCCAGGCAGAGACCCGCCTGCAAGACGGTGCAGACGTAGAAAAGGTTGTCGCTCGATGCCCGGCCCATCATGGCGCCCCAGGAGAGGACCGCGGCGGCCGCGACGATCAGCGCGGCGGCCAGGGCCGGGCGCCGTTCAAGGCCCAAACACCGCCTCCCGGTCCTGCCGCGCTGCCTTCAGCACCGCACGGGTGGACGTGGCCGCAGCCCCGCGGTTTCCGAGACCTGCGGGCCGCTCGCCGCGGAACTCGTCCATCAGCCAGGCGAGGCTCTCCGCATCGTCGACGTCATACCACGGATCGACCATCGTGACCGGCAACCCGATAGACCGCGCCTGGTCGAGGGAGCGCGCCATGACGGCCGGCGTGCTCCATGGAATGTCGTCGAAGAGGCCCGGGCACCGCCGGCGCAACCCGACAAGGACATAGCCTCCGTCGACGGCAGGCGAAAAGACGGCGCAGTTGTCATGCTGCCGCAGCGCCGACACGCTGTCACGCAGGATCGAGGCTGGAAGCGTGGGGCTGTCGCCATTGACGAGAAGCACGCAATCATGTCCGCGCGCCAGAAGGTCTTCGGAGGCGGCGTCGAGTACCGCGCCGAGCACCGGGTTCGTGTGCACCGCATAGCCGAAGGTCGCGGGCAGGAAAGTCGCAAGGTCCACGGCGGCGTCGGCCGGGCTGCAGACCGCGTAGCCGCTGGCGCCCACATCCCGTGCGACCTCCTCGATGGTCCCGGCAAGATCGATCAGGAAGGCGCGAGACAGCGCCGCTGCAGCATCCGGTCCGAGCGTCGGAATGAGACGCGTCTTGCTGAATCCTGCTTTCGGGACCTTGCAGATGATGGCGATCGCGGCGTTCGGTCGGGTCATCGTGTCGTCCGTCGAAACCCTCACTTCGAGCCCGGGAGGCCGAACGTTACACGAACGAGAGCAGCGAGGCCGCGCTTTGTCGCGTCAATCGTCCTGTTCGGCATCGATGATGGCGTTGAGCACGTCGAGCGCTTCCCAGGGCTTGCCGATGGTGCGCATGCGCGACCCCGGCTCGTACGCCAAGTCCGTTGCGGGGCTGCAGGTCACGACCACGATGATGGTCGGATGAGCTTCGATGATCGCCGCCGCGATCCGTGCGCCATCGGCGTCGCCCATCAGTTTGACGTCGCTGAACACCGCCGCGACCTCGTCGGTATGAGCCTCGATATACGTCAAGGCCTGGTCGCCGCTGTCGAAGTCGACCACCTTGAGACCGCCAGCCGCGAGAGTTTCGACCGTCTGCCGACGGATCAGGGGCTGGTCCTCGATGACGACAATCGTACGGTCCATGGACGATGCTCCGCACGTTAGAGGTATGATTCGCCATGAAGTGACGGCAGGGCGCTTCTGCCGCAAGGGGCTTCGCCTCGAATGAGCTCTGATTCTCATCGTCCGGCGACGACGGACAGCTTCGTCCGGGCCAGTATCCGTCGTGTCAGCCGCTGGTTGACGCGGCGCGCTGCAGATGCCCCATTGCTGCCGTGGCGCGAGGAGCAGCGGAGCTGTCCTCCGGGTGCCGACCTTTTTTCGACAGATGGAAACGGTTCATGACCGCCTCGGTCCAAGCGGCCTCGACACCCGCATCCGCGGAACATCCGGTCCGTGCTGCGCTGCTTCTCGGCGCGCTCGGCATCGTCTTCGGCGATATCGGGACCAGCCCGATCTACGCCTTTCGCGAATCGTTGAGAGCAGCCGGGGACGCCTCGGCGGAGACCACGGTCTTCGGTGTGCTGTCGATGGTGTTCTGGGCCATCATCCTCATCGTGACCGTCAAATACGTGATCTTCGTCATGCGGGCGGACAATCAAGGGGAGGGCGGTACCATGGCGCTCCTGTCGCTGGCGCTTCCGGTCGCCGGGCGGTTGCAGCCGATCTTGCTGGTGGTCGGGCTGGCAGGCGCATCGCTGTTCTTCGGCGACGCCATGATCACGCCGGCGATTTCGGTCTTGAGCGCCGTCGAAGGGCTGAAGATCGCCTTGCCTTCTATTGCGCCCTATGTGGTTCCTCTCGCGGCTTTGATCCTCGTCGGGCTGTTTGCGATCCAGAGCCGCGGCAGCGGCGCCGTCGGATTCCTGTTTGGCCCCGTGATGGCGGCCTGGTTCACGACCCTGGCGTTGTCGGGTATCTATCGTCTCCTCGGCCACCCGAAGGTGTTGTTGGCCCTCGATCCTCGTTACGCCCTCGCCTACGTCGGCCATGCGGGCGGGGTGACCTCCTTCGCGGTCCTCGGTTCCGTTTTCCTGGCCCTCACCGGCGGGGAGGCACTGTACGCCGATATGGGCCACTTCGGTCGAAACCCCATCCGGCTCGATTGGTTCGTCCTCGTTCTTCCTGCCCTGGTGCTCAACTATCTCGGGCAGGGGGCGTCGGTCCTGGCCGATCCTGCGGCGGCCGCAAACCCCTTTTTCCTGCTCTTCCCGGGGTGGTTGCTGGTTCCCGCACTGCTGCTCACCACGGCCGCCACCATCATCGCCAGCCAAGCCGTCTTGTCGGGCGCCTTCGCTCTCGTCCAGCAGGCGATCCAACTGGGCGCGGTCCCAAGGCTCGACGTCCGGCAAACGTCCGAGGAATCGGCCGGACAGGTCTACGTGCCGCAGGTTAATTGGCTGTTGGCTGCCATCGTGCTCGGACTCGTGTTCGGGTTCCGCTCTTCGGACGCACTTGCCAATGCCTACGGTATCGCGGTCGCGGGCGACATGCTGGCCACGACACTCCTGGTCACCACCGTGGCGGTCGGCCTGTGGAAATGGCCGGGCACCCTCGTGTTCCCGGTCGCGGGCCTGATCCTGCTGCTCGACATCGTGTTTGTGTCAGCCAACATTCACAAGATACCTGCAGGAGGCTGGTTCCCGCTCCTCGTCGGAGCCATAACGCTGACCTTGATGCTGGTCTGGCGCAAAGGGCGGCAGGTCGCGCTGGCGCGACGCGACGAGAATGCGATCACGCTCGATGAATTCCTGGCCGGCCTGTCCGAACCGGGTGCCCCGGTGCGAATGCGGGGCACCGCGATCTACCTGACCAAGCAAGCCGAGATGGTCCCGGCCGCCCTCGGCCTCAACGTCAAGCACAATGGTGTCGTCCACGAGCGGGTTATCCTGCTCAAGGTCACCACCGAACGCTCGCCGCGGGTCTCCGAGGAGAGCCGCATGGCGTTCCAAGAGCTGACGTCGGGCTTCCGGTCGGCCTGGTTGAAGTTCGGCTTCGCGGAAAAGCCGGACATCATGGCGGCGCTGAAACACCATCAGGCCGAGACGGGCTGCGACCCCGAACAGGCCTCGTTCTTCATCGGGCGGGAAACACCCGTGCCCTCCGTCCGGCCCGACCTCGCGCCCTGGCAGGAGATGCTGTTCGCGTTCATGACCCGCAATGCCGTTTCGGCTCCCGATTACTTCAGGATCCCACCCCAATATGTGGTCGAGCTCGGAACCAGGATCGAGCTTTAGAAAGCGGCTGCGAGGGCTCCTCGCCGTCGCTTGGCTCGCCTTCGGATCGGCGGCCGGCCTTGCGGCTCCGGCGGCGCGCCCGGGCGAACCGGCCGAAGCCCCGAATGTCGTCAAACTGACGGTGCGGACCCCGCACGCGGGGTTCAACCGCATGGTGGTTCAGGTCTCGGTCTGCGTGCCGGGCACCCGAAGCTGCGCGACGATCGACGACGTGATGATCGACACCGGGTCGACGGGTCTGCGGCTCGAAGCCTCCGCGGTTCCGTCCTGGCTCCGGTTGCCGGCTGTTCTCGGGCCAGGCCACGAGCCTCTCGCCGAATGCCTGCGCTTTGTCGGTGACGACGCCTGGGGGCCGCTCGAGCGGGTCGACCTGCGCATCGGCGGCCTGATGGCCTCGGGTCTCCCGATCCAGATCATCGGCGATATGGCGGCGGCGCAGCCCGCATCGTGCCCACGCTCGGAGGTCGATCCTACCTCGAACGGCACGCTCGGCATCGGAACTCATCTGACGGACTGCGAGGGCGAGTGCCGGCAATCCGAAGCCGATCCGATCTATTTCGATTGCAAGAGGGGCCACTGCGATCCGCTCGAAGGGCGCGTCGGGGAGGCCTACCGGCTGCCGAACCCGATCGCCTTCTTCGACCGGCATGACAATGGCGTGGTGTTCGACCTGCCCGATGCGGCGGGCGAAGGCTCGCTCGACAGCGTCGGTACGCTGACGATCGGCGTGGAGACCGACCACGGTCGTTTCGACTCCGCAGCCATCGTGAAACTCGACGAACGGGGCCGCTTCACGACGCTTTACGGCGGTCGGGAGTATCCGGACAGTTACATCGACAGCGGCACCGAGACCTTCATCGTTCCGGATGATGCTTTGCCGCGCTGCCCGGCCCTGCCGTGGGCGTTTTGCGCCGCCCCGGCGGTCACGCGCGACGCTGCCATGCTGGGGCGGGACGGCGCCCGCAACGTGACGTCTTTCCGGGTCGGCGACTACCGGCACATCCGGCAGCGCGGGTTCGGCGCCTCGGCCGAGATCGCGGTCGCGGCGAGACCGGCATCACGCGCTTTCGTCTGGGGTGCGCCTTTCTTCCTCGGCAAACGGATCGCGGTCGTCCTGGAGGGTAGGGGAATCCCGGGTGTCGCCCATCTCGAGGGGCCGTTCTACGCGATCGAGGTCCCTTCCCGGGCGCCTTGACGGCGGCGTCGGCTGTGCGGCGTGCCACTCCTCTCCAGCCCTGGTGAGTCCCGGGGCAAGCCGTCGAACTTCGCGGCGCAGTCCTTGTCAACCACTACGAAGGTTGATATCAACATAATACGATGTCGGTCTTGGTTCCTTTCGAAACCACCCTGGAGGTGCGTGACACCTGCCTCTGCCTCTCCACGCAGCGCGCCGCCCGGGCACTGGCCCGGCGGTTCGATAAGGCACTGCGGCCGGTCGGGCTCACCAATGGACAGTTCTCATTGCTCATGTCGCTGAACCGGCCTCGGCCACCCGGAATGCGGCCGGTCTCGAAACTGCTGGCGATGGACCGTACGACGCTGACGGCCGCGTTGAAGCCCCTCCAACGGCAAGGCTATGTCGAGATCGAAACAGACCCGGACGACCGCCGCGGCCGCCTCCTGGTCCTGACCGGCCGGGGTCGCGAGACGCTCGCCGCTGCCGTTCCGATCTGGCGCGCGACCCACGTCTTGGTCGAGGCAGGATTGCCGTTCGATGCACACGACCTCAGGACCGCCCTACAGGCGCTGGCCTGAGGCGCCGCCGAAGGGAAAAGGAGAGACCGATGATCACATTGAGCGCATTCCAGTGGGTTCCTCCCTTCGCCCAGGGTTACGTCCGCGATCTACGGGTCCGTTGGGCGCTCGAAGAAGCGGGGCTGCCCTATGAGGCTACCTTGATCGGGCCGGAGACGCAGGTCTCGCCAGAGTACCGCGACTGGCAACCGTTCGGCCAGGTTCCGGCGTTTCGCGACGACGACGTGGAGATGTTCGAGTCGGGCGCCATCGTGCTCCATGTCGCGGCCCGGTCCGAGGCTTTGGCGCCGAGCGACGCCGCGGGCCGGGCTCGGGTCACTACCTGGGTGCTGGCGGCTCTGAACTCGATCGAACCGCATGTCCAGAACCTCGTCCTTCTCGATGCCTTCCATGCCGGCGAAGCCTGGACGGTCGAACGCCGACCGCAGGCGCAAGCGATGCTGGACCGAAGGCTGACGGCCCTCGCGGCGTGGCTCGGCGACAAGCCGCATCTCGAAGCCCGCTTCACGGCCGGCGACCTGATGATGACGACGGTGCTGCGCGAGCTCGTCGACTCCGGTACGCTCCTGCGGTTTCCGACGCTCGATGCCTACCGCCGCCGCTGCGAGGCGCGCCCGGCTTTTGCCGCGGCGCTCGCGAGCCAGATGGCCGCCTTCGCGGTCCACGCTCCCGGCGGATCGGACCCGCACTAGCCAAAACGGGCGATCACCAACGAACGAAAAGGAGAGCTCGATGCAGGACCACGCGCTCAAGCCGGCAGCCGACCTCGCGGCCTCCGCCAGCAAGCCCTATCCCAACGACAGCGCAGCCTATCGCGCGGCCCGCACCGCATTGCTTGCGGAGGAGATCGAACTGCGGCGCCGCATCGAGCGGGTGGCGGCCCAGCGGCGCGCCCTTCCGCCCGGCGGCAAGGTTGCGCAGGATTACGAGTTCACGGCCGAGTCCGGTGCGCGGGTCCGACTGTCGGAGATGTTCAGCCAAAGCGATACGCTCGTGACCTACTTCTGGATGTATGGGCCGGAGCGCGAGCGGCCCTGCCCGATGTGCACGTCCTTCGTCGGCTCCCTGGACCTGCCCGCCCGGGACATCGAGCAGCGCGTGCCGATCGCCATCATCGGACGTTCCCCGATCGGGCGTCAGCTGGCCTTCAAGCGCGAGAGAGGTTGGCGCAACCTCGAGTTCTACGCGACGACGAGTGACGACTTCGCACGTGATTATCGGGGTCTGGCGGTCGACGGCAGCGAATGGCCGGTGCTGGCCGTGTTCACGAAGCGCGAGGGCGACTTACGTCTGTTCTGGTGCGACGAACTCGATGGGGCAACCGCGGATCCAGGCCAGGACCCGCGCGGCGCGCCCGACCCCACGCCGCTCTGGAACATTCTCGACCTCACCCCCGGTGGGCGCGGAAGCGACTGGTATCCGAAGCTCGACTACTGAACTCTCGCGCTGGACTTAGAGCGCTTGCCCGACGGTGAAGCTCGGATCAGCGACCCTGGACATCGCGATCCCATGCGGTCGGAACCGCGGCAAGCCGCATCCCGCTTACCGGTGAGATCCGGGAGTACAGTCATCGTCTGGCCCGGATCGTCTCGGCGAACTCCGACAGTCGGGTCTCAGGGCGGCCGGGTTCCGGCATGGGCGCTATCCTGCCCCGCGGAGCACGTGCATCAGCTTCGTTTTCCCGTCCTCGCCCACGAAGCCCAGCATCAGCGCCGCCGCGATCTGCCGCGCGCGCAGGCCCAGCGTCGGGTCGCCGATCTCTCCGGCGGACCAGAAAGAAAGGACGCCGCGGAACGCTACCGCGAGTTGGTCCGGCAGGATCGCGCACGCCAGCTCGACCATGCTCGGCTCGAGACCTTCTCCGTCCCCCAGCGCCATCGACCACAAGGCCCTACGATGCCGTGATGAACCCCATCCGCTCCGGCCGCGAGAACAGGAGCGGTAACCAACCCGGCGATCCCGACAAGGCCGCGCAGGCTTTGCTGACGCTGGTCGAGGCGGAGAACCCGCCCGCGCGGCTGTTTCTCGGCGAGGATGCGCTGAGCCTCGTGGGGCAGAAGCTCGACCAGATGAGGGACGAGATGACCAAATGGGACACGTTATCTCGTTCGACGAACTTCTCTGCATGAGGCGGCGCGGTTTCGACGGATGTCACCATTGACGAGAGCAGGAGTGACTTGGCGCCGGCCTCGACCGAAATCTCTAGAGAACACTCGGGCGCGAGGCCAGCACAGCAGTTCCTGAAAATCTGGAGCGGGCGAAGGGATTCGAACCCTCGACCCCAACCTTGGCAAGGTTGTGCTCTACCACTGAGCTACACCCGCGTCCGTGCCGCTTCGCGACGAGGCTGCTTTTGGCTCAATCCGACCGCGTTTGCAAGATGCGTGGCCGTGTTCTTTTTCGAAGTCGCGAGGTCAAGGCGCGGGCTCTGGATCGAGCTTGATCACGAAGGCCGAGGGCACGTGCTTCAAATGCGCGCCGTCCTGAACGTCGATGTATCGGCCGAGAGCGTCCGTGGTCCAAGTCGGCGACTGAGCGCGCTCCAGCGTCGCGCCCGGCTTGCTGGCCGCGGTGACATACTGGGTCACGTAGCCCGTCTTGGTGATCGTGATCCCGATGTCCTCCTTGCGTGCGCCGGAGACCGCGCAGGGCGATGTACAGATGGTACCCGACGATGACGAGACGCTCGCACCCGCGGGGATCGTCACAACCGGAACGTCGTCGATAACGCCGTTCTCGAAGGTGGCGCAACCGCCGAGCGCAAGGGCAACGGCCGCCAAGACCATGATCCGGAAGCTTGCTGCGCCGTCGGGCGCGGTCGTGTCAGGACGCATGTCGCTGTTTGCGGGCTGACGTCGCGGAACGATGCTCCACGAGCGTCACGTTCACGGGGTTCGGGACGTGTTCGAGCGTTGCACCAGTGGCGGCATCGACCGTTGCGCCCAATCCCGCCGTGACGAGGTTTTCCGTTGCAGCAGCCAGCCCAGCACTGGAAAGGCGCGTGACGACGTCCACCTTCTGTGGCGCGTAGCCATCCTTGACGACCGTCAGGCTGAACACCTGATCCCGAGCGACGGCGAGCGAGCAGGGGGTGGTGCAGTGGCTGCCGAACGACGTCGTGACCTGCGCCCCGACCGGGTCCGAGATCACCGAGACCTCGTCGGTCGTTCCCCTCGACAGGGTAGCACAGCCGCAGAGGCCCGATGCCAACGCCGCAATCAACACGAAACGCATCGCAACACTCTCATGGCGCACGTCCGTACCATCTTGTGGGACATTATCCCACAATAATTATGGATAGTCCGCCATGCGGCTGCGTGCGGAAGCTTGCGGCGATCTCGAATTCATGTCGTCTGTCGACCGCAATGCCGAGCCTGACCGCGATGCCCACCACGAACCCTGAGGTTTCATCGAGCCGTCGCGACGCTGTCTCTGCGGGCGCGCGCTACTCCGTCGCGCCCATGATGGACTGGACCGATACGCACTGCCGGACCTTTCATCGGTTGCTGACACGGCGGGCGCTGCTCTACACCGAGATGGTGACGACCGGTGCCATCCTGCATGGTCCGCGGGACCGGCTGCTCGGACACGATGCTTCCGAACATCCGGTCGCTCTTCAACTCGGCGGCAGCGACCCTCGGGAACTCGCCGAGGCGGGGCGGATCGCCTCGGCCTATGGCTACGACGAAATCAACCTGAACTGCGGTTGCCCATCCGATCGGGTGCAGAATGGGAGGTTCGGCGCCTGCCTCATGCGGGAACCCGAACTCGTCGGCCGTTGCGTCGCGGCGCTGAAAGCTGCGGTGGACGTACCGGTCACGGTCAAATGCCGCATCGGCGTCGATGACCAGGACCCACGCCAGGCGCTCGACGCCCTCGTCGACGCCATCGTGCAGGCGGGAGTGGATGGCGTCATCGTGCACGCCCGGAAGGCGTGGCTTCAGGGCCTGTCACCAAAGGAAAACCGGGATGTGCCGCCGCTCGACTACGACCTCGTCCATGCGCTGAAGCGCGAGCGGCCGACTCTTTTCGTCGCGATCAATGGTGGCATCGCGAGTAACGATCAGGCGGTCGAGCAGCTCGAACGGGTCGACGGCGTCATGCTGGGCCGGGCCGCCTACCAGAACCCCGAACTGCTACTCGACGTCGACGCTCGCTTCTTCGGCGTGCCCCTATCGAACGGGGACGGTGTCGAAGCCGTGGAACTCTTCATGGCCTATATGGCGCGGAAGCTCGAAACCGGCGTGCGGTTGCACGACATGACGCGCCACCTGCTGGGTCTGTTCGTCGGACGCCCCGGCGCCAGGGCTTGGCGCCGTCATCTTGCGACGCAGGGTTCGCGTCCGGGCGCCGGGCTCGATGTCGTCAAAGAGGCGCTCGCCAAAGTCGACCTTACGCAGGCCCGGGTCGAGCAGGCGGCTTGAGCACTCGACAGTGATGATTCGCTCAGCACGCCGGCAAGGCTTGCCTACCGAGGTTTCGTTCTGTCTAAGATTCGGGTCCTGCTTCGGATGGCGCCTTAAACGAGATTTTACATTGGATGTCATCTACATCCCGCAGTGCGGCATGTAGACCCGCCAAGGCAACGGTTCGGCTTCTCCGGCGTTAGCGCGGCGGGAGATCGCAATGGGCCTCGTCCTCTACGCGTTAAAGAACCGCATCACGTTCTACGTCCTCGGCGTTCTGATCCTGCTGGCTGGGATCGGTGCGTCTGTCGTGGCGCCCAAGGATGTGTTGCCGAGCGTCAATATTCCGGTGGTCGTGGTGGTCTGGACCTACACGGGTCTCGACACCACCGACATGACCCAGCGGATCACGACCTACAGCGAGTTTTCTCTCTCCAATAACGTCAACGACATCAAGACGATGGAGAGCACCACGCTGCCGGGTGTCGCGATCGAGAAGATCTATTTCCAGGGCAACGTCAGCATCGATCTCGCCATCACCCAGGTGGTTTCGGCGATGAACTCCATCCGGGCCGTGATGCCGACCGGCGTGCAGCCGCCTGTCGTCATGCGGTTCTCGGCGTCATCGGTCCCCGTCATCCAGCTAGCCCTCACATCCGATAAAGAGAGCCAGTCGAAGCTCTATGACTACGCGCAGTACCGGATCCGTCAGACCCTGACGACGGTCCCCGGATCGACGCTGCCTTCTCCTTACGGCGGCGCTCCGCGTCAGGTCATGGTCGACCTCGATCTGAACGCGCTGCAGGCCCACGGGTTGACACCCAGCGACGTGACGAACGCGATCACCGCGCAAAATATCGTCGTTCCGTCCGGACTGTCCAAAATCGGCACGATCCAATATCCGGTCCGGCTGAACGCCTCCCCGCAGGTGATCAACGATCTCAACGACGTTCCGATCAAGGTCGTCAACGGATCGCCGATCCTGATCCGGGATGTTGCGCAAGTGCGGGACGGATCGCCGCCGCAGCTCAATATCGTCCGAGCGAACGGCGGCCATTCGGTCCTGATGACCATCCTGAAGAACGGCGAGGCCTCCACGCTCTCGGTGGTCAATACGGTCAAGAGTTACCTGCCCGCGATTCGTGCGGCGGCGCCTCCCGACATGAAGATCACGCAGATCTTCGACCAATCGGTCTTCGTGTCGGGGGCGATCTCGGACGTTGTCCGCGAAGCTCTCATCGCGGCCGGGCTGACGGGCGCGATGATCCTCATGTTCCTCGGCTCGTGGCGTTCGACCCTGATCGTCCTTGTCTCGATCCCGCTCGCGATTCTCACGTCGCTCGCGGTGCTCACGGCGCTCGGGGAAACCATCAACATCATGACGCTCGGCGGCTTGGCGCTGGCGGTCGGCATTCTGGTCGACGATGCCACGGTCGCGATCGAGAATACGTATCGATTGATGGAGGAAGGGAAGTCGTTCAAGGACTCGGTCGTCGAGGGTGGCGCCGGCATCGCCAAGCCGGCCTTGATCTCGACACTGGCGATCTGCTCGGCCTTCGTGTCGGTGTTCTTCCTGACCGATGCACCCAAGTTCCTGTTCACGCCCCAGGCCATGGCGGTGGTGTTCGCGATGCTGGCCTCATACCTGCTATCGCGTACGCTGGTCCCCATTCTCATCGACGTCTTGGTCCGCAAAGAATACGATCAGAAGAAGGAACATCGTCAGAGCGACAGGCCCAGGGGGTTTTTCGGCCGCCTCCATGCCGGTTTCGAAAAACGCTTCGCGACGTTTCAGGGCGGCTATCTCGGCCTGCTTCAGGCCGCCATCGCGCACAAGGTGGTCACCTTCATCGTGGTCGGATGCGTCCTGTTGCTCGGAGGAGCCTTGCTGGAGTTCGTCGGCACGGATTATTTCCCGCAAGTCGATGCCGGTGCCATGACCCTGCACATCCGCACGCGATCGGGCCAACGGATCGAAACTGCCGAACAGACCTTTGCAGCGGTTGAAGATGTTGTCCATCAAGTGGTGCCGAAGAAAGATCTTGGTCTGATCCTCGACAATATCGGGCTACCGTCCAGCAACTATAATTTTGCCTTCGGCGATGGTTCGTTCGTGGCCTATAATGACGGACAAATGCTGATTTCGCTGAATGAGGGCCATGCGGCTACTGCCATTTATATGAAGAAGCTACGCGAAGTCCTACCGCAGCGATTTCCCGACACGATGTTCTATTTCCAACCCTCCGACATGATAACGCAGATCCTGGACTTCGGGACAATCACGCCGATCGATATCCAGGTGAACGGGCGTAACCAGGACAAGGACCTCGCGGCCGCCAAGGCTATCGAAGCCAAGCTGCGCGACGTGCGCGGCGCGGTCGACGTTCATATCCAGCAGATTACCGACTCGCCTGAATTCATGGCCGATGTCGATCGACGCCTCGCCTCCGAACTCGGGCTGACCGAGCAACAGATCGCCAGCGCCATGAACATCTCGCTGTCCGGCAGTTATCAGGTCACGCCGAATTTTTGGGCCGATCCTAAATCAGGCATTCCCTATCAGCTCTGGGTGCAAACGCCGGAGTACCGCAATTCCAGTTTCACCGATCTCAAGAACACGCCGCTCTTGGTACAGACGAGTGGAAACACCACCGGAAGCAGCACGAGTGGCACCTTGGACCTCTTGAGCAGCGTAGCGACCCTGCATCGCACGTTCGAGCAGACGGTCGTCAACCATGTCAACACGCAGCCGACTTACGACGTCTATGCGAGCGTGCAGGACCGTGATCTCGGAGCCGTCCAGGCGGACATCGCTTCGATCGTCGCGGACGCGCAAAAGACCTTGCCGCCTCCCGACAAGATCTCCGTGCGCGGCCAGATCGAAAGCATGAACAGTGCTTTCAGCCGCATCGAGGTGGGTCTCGCGATCGCCGTGATTGCGGTCTATCTTCTGATGGCCGTGAACTTCCAGAGCTGGGGCGACCCCTTCGTGGTTCTCTGCGCGCTGCCGATCGCGTTTTGCGGGATCATGTTCAGCCTCTTCGTCACGCAAACGACATTGTCGATCCCATCGCTCTTCGGTGCCATTATGAGCGTCGGCGTCGCCAGCGCGAACTCGATCCTACTCGTGACCTTCGCCCGCGAGCACCGTGAGAAAACCGGCTGTAGCGCCATGGAAGCGGCCATAAAGGCGGGCGAGACGCGGCTGAGGCCCGTGCTGATGACGGCCGGCGCCATGTTCGTCGGCCTCATCCCGATGGCGATCGGCATCGGCGAAGGATCCGAGCAGAACGCCGCATTGGCCCGTGCCGTCCTCGGCGGCGTAGCGTTCGGCACCTGTGCCACGCTGCTCTTCGTGCCCTTCCTATATTCGATCCTCCGCCGCGGGGCCTTCAAGCCAGTCGAGGACTACCGATGATGGATCAGATCACGACCCGGACGTCCGATCCGGAAGATGGCCGGCGGGAAGAGCACATGGAGGAAGGCCGGTCGGACCGCGACGTCGCGGTCGAGACGCGGGACCGTCCGAACGACGACGGAGGCCAGGACGACAGCCCCGATCACGATATCCTCAGTCTCGCTCCCGAGGGAGCCGAGACCGAAGACGAGCAGAACGCCGAGAAAGATTCTGGCCTCGAAAAGCGGAAGTTTCCTTCGCGTTGGGTCTTCGTCGGGGCGGCTGTCCTGGTGTGTTGCCTTTTGGCTTGGGGGATCTATGGCCACTGGAAGCAGAGTTCCGCGGCGAGCGAGACGCAAGATCAGTCTGCCAACATGGTGCCCAGCGTTCGCGTGGTTGCGGCTCAGGCCCAGGACGCTCCCGTCGACCTGACCCTTCCGGGCGAGACCCAACCCTTCGACAGCGCCAACATCTACGCGCGCGCCACAGGCTATATTGCCGAACGCAAGGTCGACATCGGCTCGCGCGTGAAGGCGGGTGACCTTCTGATCCATATCGCGGCCCCGGATCTCGACCAGCAACTGGCGCAGGCCAATGCCCAACTGGGGCAGGTCAAGGCGGCGCTCTTGCAGGCGCAATCGAACGTGACGCAATCCGAGGCGAACCTGAACCTCGCCAAGGTGAACCTCGGCCGGGCCGCGGCCTTGGTGGGGCAGGGCTTCGAGACGCTGCAGAACCGCGATCAGCTCGTCGCCAACCAGGCGTCGCAGAGTGCAAACTTGGATGCCGCGAAGGCCGGTGTGAAGGTTGCGGACGCCAATGTGGAAGCGCAACAGGCCGCCATCGACCGGTTGAAGGCCCTGACGTCGTTCGAGGACGTCAAGGCTCCGTTCGACGGCGTCGTTACGGTCCGCAACGTCGATCTCGGCGACCTCGTGAATGCTGATTCGGCGACCGGAACACCGATGTTCACGGTCGAGAAGGAGGACATTCTACGGGTCATGGTGCAGGTCCCACAGAACTCCGCCATCGGCGTACGGGACGGTCTCGAGGCCAAGATCACGGTGCCGCAGATGCCCGGACGCACCTTTGTCGGCGAAGTGACGCGCAGCTCGTCGGCACTGCAATCGTCCGCCCGCACGTTGACGGTCGAAGTCGATGTCCCGAACCAAGCCAATGTCCTGCGGGCTGGACTCTACGCTTACGTCACACTCGCAATACCGCGCATCCATCCCGACATCGTTCTCCCCTCGGAGACGCTCATCTTCGATCAGGAAGGAACCCATGTCGCGATCGTGGCTGACGACAAGATCAAGATGGTGCCGATCCATATCGCCCGCGACTTCGGCACCTCGATCGAAACCGACCAGGGTCCCGACAAGGACGCCAAGGTCGTCCTCAATCCTTCCGCGTCGCTTCGCGAGGGGTCAAAGGTGAAGGTCGAGACGGATGATAAGGCGAGCCAGGCAGGGCAGGGCGAACCGGCTTCGAAATGATCCGGTTCGGCTCGATCTCCGTTGAACTCGCGAACGGCAGCGGATCCGTGGAACCTCTCGAAAGTTACGCGGCCCCCGACGACGACAGTCTATCGTCCTCGTAGGATCAGCTTATCGCGCGAGATCGTGAAGCTCGAGAGCTCGTTGAGGTAGCTCATGCCGAGCAGGTTCTCGTGCAAGGCGCCCGGCCGGGCGACAAGCGCTTTGACATGTGTTTGCACGAGCGTGCCGATCGAGAGCGACGGGAGTTCCGTCTCGGCGGCGAGGGTTCGCCCGTTGGCGGTCGCGACCTCGACGTCGTAGACGAGGCGCTTGATCGGGATCTTGAGCTTGACCGCGTCTTCGGCCCGCACCACGACCGAGGATGCGCCGGTGTCCAGGACCAGCGAGATACGCGCGGCGCCAATGCCGGCATTGACGACGAACTGCCCATCGGCCTGTCTGAAAACCGTCACTTCCTTGTCGCCGGTCTCGACGACAGTCCCTGGGATTAACACCGCCATGACGCGTTCGGCCACGGTGCCGAGTTCGAACCGGTAGGCATAACCGGCCAGGATGGCGAAGAGCGTGATGCTCCAGAACGCCAGCGCCGCGAGACCCGTCGAGATCCTGCCGCGGAACAGACCTGGCAGCGCCAGTGCCACGCTGGTGGCCAGCGTGCCGTAAACCAGCAATGCCATCCAGTCCGACGGAGTCAGTTCGCTCCAGTCCACGCGATCGAGATCCACTGCCTTCACCGCTCGGATCCGGCCCGATGCTGCCGTTTGTAGGGATGTCTATCTCTACTGCACGCTCGACGATTCCCGGTAGTGCGTCGCATGCATCGTAGGCGGCGAATTAACGGGTCGTCGCCGATCATCCTGCGGCCGGCCCGATGCAAAGACCGAGCAGAAAGGCGATCTCACCGACCTGCTGGGCTGCGCCGGCCACGTCTCCGGTCTGCCCGCCGATCTGGCGCTGCGCCAGGAGCGTCGTGCCGGCCGCAGACGCGGCCGACAGGAGGATCGCGAGCACGGCGGCTCTCAACCCCATTCCCGCCATGACCGGCATTGAGGTCGCGATCACGCTGGCCCAGGCGCAGGAGGTCAGGAAAGCCCATCGCGGCATGCGACCCGCCGCATGTGACACGCCATCGCGGCGAGCCGGGCCAAGCGCCGCGAGGGGCAGCAGTCCGAAGCCGCGAGACGCCGCGGCGGCGCCGATCGCTGCCGCGCAGGCGCCCTGCACCCCGACGCGATCGAGCAGGCCCGAGAGCGCCCCCGCGCGGAGCAGAAGCGAGAAGCCGATCGCCAGAGCGCCGTAGGAGCCGAGGCGGCTGTCGCGCATGATCTCGAGTTTTCGAGCCGGTGTCGATCCGCCGCCAAAGCCGTCCGCGCAATCGGCGAGCCCATCTTCGTGCAGGCCACCGGTGACGAGAACCGTCGCGAGCAGCGACAGCCCCACGACGACGAGGGAAGGCAGTTTCAGAGCCGCAGCGCCACAAAGAACGGCGGCGCTGACGAGACCGACCACGAGCCCGGCCAGAGGCGCCAGCCGCAGCACGACACTGAAGGGCTCCCGACCGATCGGTGGTTCGAAGGGCAGCGCGGGGATCGGCAGTCGCGTGTAGAAGCGCAGACAAACGAGGACGTCGGCCGCGACGGCGTGACGATGGGTCGAGCGATCGGGTGACGGTCCGTTCATGCGACACGACCCTAGAACACGAAGGGCCTGTCGCGAAGCGGCGGCGGCATCCCGTAACGAGGCGGGACGCAGCGCAATGCGGCGTGTCGCGGTGACGGGTTTCGGTCTTGCTCCAGGCTGCGCTCTGACGCACTGATGGGCGAGCCGCCGAGCGGCATCGATCAGCGCTGCACGTCTACCAACCGGTCCCTTCCATGTCCCAGAGCGGCCTTCCTTTCGATGACATCCGAGCCCTGCTGGGCCGCATGCCGCCACTCGACGAGGAGGCCGCCGCGACCATACGGGCGCGCGACCTGACGCTCACCAAGCCTCCGGGGTCGTTGGGACGGCTCGAGGACCTCGTGGTTTGGCTCGGCGCCACGCAGGGCAAGACGTTACCGACGGCCTCGCGCACCCTGGTCGCGGTCTTCGCCGCGAACCACGGCGTCACGGCGCGCGGCGTTTCGCCGTATCCGGCTTCCGTCACGGCCGCCATGGTGGCGAACTTCTCGGCCGGTGGGGCCGCCATCAACCAGATCTGCAGCAATCTCGGGCTTGGGCTCAAGGTCTTCGAACTCGCGTTGGAGATCCCGACCGAAGACATCGCCAGCGCCCCTGCCATGGACGAGGCGGCCTGCGCCGCCACGATCGCGTTCGGCATGGAGGCGATCCACGGCACCGATCTTCTCTGCCTGGGCGAAATGGGGATCGGGAACACGACGATCGCGGCCGCCATCTACCGGGCGATCTACGGCGGCACTGCGGGCGACTGGGTCGGCCGCGGCACGGGCGTCGACGACGCAGGGTTGGCCCGCAAGGCGGAGGTCGTCGAGACGGCTGTGGCACTGCATCGCGATCACTTGGCCGATCCGCTCGAAGTCCTGCGCCGCCTCGGCGGCCGCGAGATCGCCGCCATGGTCGGTGCCATCCTGGCGGCCCGGATCGAACGGATTCCGGTGATCCTCGACGGCTATGTGGTCTGCGCTGCCGCTGCCGTGCTGCATGCGCTCGACCCCGCGGCGCTCGATCATTGCGTGGCGGGACATCGCTCCGCCGAGGGCGCCCATGGCGAGGTGCTGCGGCGGCTCGGCAAGGTGCCACTTCTTGATCTCGGACTGCGGCTCGGGGAAGGAACCGGCGCGGCCCTCGCGGCCGGGATCGTGCGTTCGGCTTTGGCCTGTCACACCGGGATGGCCACCTTCGCCGAGGCCGGTGTGGCCGACAAGGCCTGAGCCCGGAAGGCCGGGCGCGCCGATCGTCAGGCCGCCGAGCGCTGGCTCCGGCTTCGGGGCAGGTTCCAGTCGGCAGGGGCGTCGGGATCGAGCCGGGGCAGGGCGTTGATGACGCGCTCGGGCGGTAGGATCACGATGACCCTCGTGCCCTCCCGCACCTTGGACCTCAAGGTGAACGAGCCGCCGTGAAGCTCGACGAGCCCTTTCACGATCGGCAGGCCGAGCCCGGATCCCTCTTCGGCGTTTTTCTGGGCCAGGGTCCCACGGCCGAAGGACGACATCACGATCGGAATCTCGGCTTCCGGGATGCCCGGTCCCGTGTCGTGGATCGCCACATACTGGCCGCCCTGTGCGGTCCAGCCCGCTTTCAGCGTCACGGTGCCGCCCTGGGGCGTGAACTTGATGGCGTTCGACAGGAGGTTCAACACCACCTGCCGGATGGCGCGCTCGTCGGCCCAGATCGGCGGCAGGTTGGGTTCGATCGCCTCCGTGACCGTGATCTCGCGTTTCGTGGCCCGCAGCGCCAGAAGGTGCCGGCAATCCTCGACGATCAGCGCCAGGGAGATCGCCTCCTCCTTCAATTCGTAGCGGCCCGCTTCTACCCGCGAGAGATCGAGGATCTCGTTGATCAGCATCAGCAGGTGTTGGCCGCTCGAATGGATGTCGGCCGAATAGTCGCGATAGACCGGCACGCTATGCTGGCCGAAGAGTTCGCCCTTCATGACTTCGGAAAAGCCCAGGATGGCGTTGAGCGGGGTGCGGAGTTCGTGACTCATCGTGGCAAGGAAGCGGCTCTTGGCCAGGCTCGCCTCCTCGGCACGCCGCCGCGCTTCGTCCGAATTCAACTTCGATTGCTCGAGTTCGACGATCAGATTGTCCTTCTCGGCCTGGAACGACAACGTCGCCCGCGTGGTGGCGTAGAGCCGTTTCGCCAGCACCAGGAAGTAGAGTTGCGCGCCGCCTGCGATCAGCAGAAGCGGGAGCACCTCGTCGCCCGACATCAGCCGCGTGAACGCCGAGATCGCGACGGTCAGCGGGATCAGGCCCGCATAGACCCCCATGGGGAGCGGCGCCGAGATCATGGCCGTCAAGGCGCCGACGAGCAGCAGGACGAAGAGCACGAACGTCTGCGCGGCAGCGCTATGGAACGGCGACACCAAGAGGACGCTGCTGGCCCAGACGATACCCTGGACGCCTTCCATGATGACGAAGGCGGGACGCCACCGACGCGACTTCTGATTTTCGCTGCTCTGTTTCAGGAAGATATGGGTGATCCCGGCCATGAGGCCCAAGGCTGTAGCCGCAACCGCAAGCCAGCTCAGCGCTTCGACGGGCGGCGTCCAGAGGCTGCACAAGGTGGCAGTGGCGAGCGCCAGGACAGCAAGCGTCAGGGTGGATCCGCGACGGCTGTCCGCGAAGATTCGGAGCAGGTCGAGATCGAAGGTCTGACGATCGCTGTTGGAGGTCAGTTTCTCGCGAACCTCGCGCATCTTGGCCGAGTCGCGACGACGCTGCGCGGTCTTCTGAGTGTCGGGCCCATGCCCGCGCTCGATGATTTCCGCGGTCACCTCTTCCATCAACCGACATACTCGCCGACAACGCCCGACCGATCGAACAATGCAGCGGAAACCTTAATGAGGGGCTCACGGAGCCGGTTCAATTGGACCGATGTCGCGTTTCTCCCTCTCGCGAAGGACCGAACGCGCATCGGGAACGAGATCGAATCGGACACGGATGTTGCCCGAGGTGTTCACAAACATGCCTAACGAGCTTTATTCGCAGGTGGCCTTCGGAGATCTGACAGCCCGGGTGCGCGCCTGTCGGATCTGCCGCGATTCACCTCGCGGAACGCCGCTGCCGCACGCGCCTCGTCCCATCTTTCAGGTCGCGCGCGACGTTCGGCTGGTGATCGCCAGCCAGGCACCGGGGATCCGTGCGCATGTCAGCGGCATTCCGTTCCGCGATCCGTCGGGCACGCGCCTGCGCGATTGGATGAACCTCGACGAAACCCGCTTCTATGATCCGCAACGCGTCGCCATTCTGCCGATGGGCTTCTGTTTTCCCGGTCATGACGAGCAGAAGGGTGATCTGCCACCCCGTGCCGAGTGCCGTCCCGCGTGGCACGACGACATTTTCGCGGCTTTGCCGGCCGTCGAGACGGTCCTGGCGATCGGCCTCCATGCGATCCGCTATCACGCGGCACGTCTCGGAACCGGTCGCCCGGTCGGACAGGGGCTCGGAGACACGGTGCGGGAGTGGCGCCGCTACTTCGACCGTGCTGCTCCCCGGATGCTGCCGCTGCCCCATCCATCGTGGCGCAACAGCAGCTGGCTGAACAAAAACCCGTGGTTCGCGGCCGAGTTGCTGCCCGTGCTCCGCGCCGAAGTGCAACGGCTGACCTGACCATTCAGGCCGGGTTCAAGCGCTTCGGTCTCGAAGTGCCACCGTACCGTGAGGGAGAGATCGAGATGAAGACTCGTATCGCGACGCTGATCGGCGGCGGACTTGCCCTCACCATGGCGGTGACGAATACGTCATCGGCCCAACAGGTCGCTCCCCCGACATCGAACCGGGTCGCCCTGGTGATCGGGGAAGGGGCCTACCGGTCCGGTGCGCTGCCGGCCGCTCCGAACGACGCCGGCCTCGTGGCCGAGACGTTGGCCGGCGCGGGCTTCGATGTGACGGGCGCGCGCGATCTCGACGGCGATGGCCTGCGGGGCGCCGTCCGCGACTTCCTGGCAAAGGCCGGGGCGACCGGTCCGGATGGCATCGCCCTCGTGTACTTCGCCGGACGCGCGCTGCAATTTGACGGGGACAACTACTTCGAGCCGATCGATGCCCGGCTGGCCCGTCCGTCGGACGTACCGATCGAAACCCTGCGGCTCGGCGATCTCGACCGGGCTCTCGCGGCCCTTCCCATTCAGGCCAAGGTGGTCGTCGTCGACGGCGCCTATGCGGGCCAGCCCG
>CAXTME010000005.1:88435-103442 GCA_964245215.1 uncultured Lichenihabitans sp. | reverse complement strand
TGGCCGGAACCACCGGCTCGGGCAAGTCGGTCGCCATCAACACCATGATCCTGTCGATCCTCTACCAGCTGCGGCCGGAGCAGTGCCGGCTCATCATGATCGACCCGAAGATGCTGGAGCTCTCGATCTACGAGGGCATCCCTCACCTCCTCACCCCTGTCGTGACGGACCCGAAGAAAGCGGTCGTGGCCTTGAAATGGGCCGTCCGCGAGATGGAGGACCGCTACAAGAAGATGGCCAAGGTGGGGGTCCGCAACATCGACGGCTTCAATGCGCGCGTCGTCGAGGCGGCAGAGAAAGGCGAGGTCATTACCCGGACGATCCAGAGCGGCTTCAATCGCGAGACGGGCGAGCCGATCTTCGAGACCGAACAGATGGAGCTGTCGCCGCTCCCCTATATCGTGATCATCGTGGACGAGATGGCCGATCTCATGATGGTGGCCGGCAAGGACATCGAGGGCGCGATCCAGCGGCTCGCCCAGATGGCCCGGGCGGCCGGCATCCACCTCATCATGGCGACCCAGCGGCCTTCGGTCGACGTCATCACGGGCACCATCAAGGCCAACTTCCCGACCCGCATCTCCTTCCAGGTCACGAGCAAGATCGACAGCCGCACCATTCTGGGCGAGCAGGGCGCCGAGCAGCTGCTGGGACAGGGCGACATGCTCCACATGGCGGGTGGTGGGCGGATCTCCCGCGTCCACGGTCCCTTCGTGAGCGACGGGGAGGTCGAGAAGGTCGTGGCGCATCTCAAGGCCCAGGGACACCCGGCCTACCTCGACGTGGTGGTGGCCGAGGAAGGGACGGACGAGACGAAGTCCGACCCTGCCGAGGACAAGCCGGTGTTCGAGAGGTCGGCCATGGGAGCCGGCGGCGACGACGACAGCGAACTCTACGATCAGGCCGTGAAGGTCGTGCTGCGCGACAAGAAGTGCTCCACGTCCTACATCCAGCGCCGCCTGCAGGTCGGCTACAACAAGGCCGCCTCGCTGGTCGAGCGCATGGAGAAGGAAGGCATCGTGGGTCAGGCCAACAACGCCGGCAAACGCGAGATCCTGGTCTACAGCCGTGACCTGCGCTTCACGGAAAGCCGTGACGGCGACGAGTAGAGTGTGTCAGATCGCCGAAGCCCGAGCCTTACCGGTCGTCATGGCGAAGCGCGAAGCAACGATGTCGACCCAGGATGAAGCTGGGTTCCGCCACGCTCCGCTCGCGGTGCGCTCGCTATGACGGTCGATGATCCTCATCGCTCCGCGTGCCGGCTGACACAACCTAAGCAGCCCTGCGTGGCGAAAGCCACGATAGATTTGGCTATCTCAAAGCAGAATCAATGCTGCTTCGAACCTCGAGTGTAAGCAGACTTGTGAGAGTCTGCTTAGCGCGGGGCCAGAATGGACTGGGCTTCGCTGCGCTCGCAATGACGATTTAATCCTCTTTTGAGTCCCGAGCCCCAGTGCTCGGGATCAGAGCAGCTTGAACATCGTCACCGACGGGACGGCGCTCGTGAACCCCGCCTTCTCGTAGGTCCTTCTCGCCGCCGCGTGGCTGCGGTCACCGCCCGTGGCGACTTTCACGGCCACGATTCCGCTCTCCCTCATTCGCGCGAGCGCAAATTCGATCATGGCTCGGCCAATCCCTCGACACCCGAAGTCGGGATGAACCGCGTTCAAGCCGATCTCGCCGACGCTCTCGTTCGCGCTCATCGACAAGGTGACGAAGCCGACCACGTCGTCGACCCACTCGGCCACGAAAATCGTCTCGTCCCCTGCGGTCTCGCAGGCCGACCTCAAGTCATCGATCTGACGATCAGCGGACTCGGAGTAGAACCGGTCGAAGAGTTCAGCGCCGACGTTCTGCCGGAACCCTTCGAAGATCGGCGCGAAAGCCATGCGGCAAATTTCCAGAACCCGCTCCACGTCGGTGCTTTCGAAAGCACGCATTCGCAACGCAGAGTTCATCATGGCACGTCCGAGCCTTCAGCGATGGTTGGCAGAGTTCTCCATATTGCGCGTCCCTGAGCAAGGCGGTCGTCCTAGCCATTCCCCAAAGGCGCCAGATCCAGTACCGGCGTGGTCTGGCCGCCCAGGAAGTCGGGATGCTTGGCCGTCGTATCGAAATAAGCCGTCGTCTTGAAAAGCTCGTACTTGCCATGGGCCGCAGCCGTTTCGGTTTTGGCGAGCAGCGCCGTCATGTCGGCCTCGGTCATCGGCTTGAAGCTCTTGGCCACGGCGAAGGCCTGATCCATCGAACGGCGGTCGTCGATCCCCGTGATCAACACCGAGACCGGGAGGCTCAACGAGAAGTTCAGGCACTCGACCGCCGTGACGGTCCCGCTTTTCAGGATGACGGCGTCGCCCAGAGACTTCATGCCCAGGATACCGATCCCCTGCTCGATGGCCGGCGGGGCGACGAGCTGGCCGAAGGAGCGGTAATGCGCATCCATAACGTTGATCGGCATTTGCACCGTATCGAAGTGGAAGCCATGCGCCCTCGCCACTTCGAGCATGTAGAGATGGATTCGCGGGTCCTTGTGGCCCGTGAAACCGATATACCGGAGCTTGCCGGCCTTCTTCGCCGCCATCACGGCTTCGAGCGCGCCGTCCTCGGCGAACACGCGGTCCGGATCGTCGAACCGCAGGATCTCGTGGAACTGGACGAGATCGATATGGTCGGTCTTGAGGCGCCTCAGCGAGTCCTCGAGCTGGTTCGCGGCGGCCTCCTTGGTGCGGCCGTCGAGCTTGGTCATCAGGAAGGCTTTTTGCCGATAGCCGCCCTCCGCTAACGCCTTGCCGACGCGCAGTTCGCTCTGGCCCTCGTTGTAGTCCCAGCTGTTGTCGAGAAACGTGATGCCGCGGTCGAGCGCCTCGTGGATCAGCTTTATGCTCTCGGCTTCGGTCAGTTTCGGCTTGCCGATATGCGAGCCGCCGAGCCCGATCGCCGAAACGGTCTCGCCGGTGGTGCCGAGCTTCCGGTAGATCATCTCGCCCCGCAACTCGCCGGCATTGGCGACACGCGGCAGGGCTGCGGCGGCACCGGCGGCGGTCTGGGGGGCGCCGGTCGTCGGAAGGGTTTCGCCGGCAAGCGTCGGTGCCGCGGCCGAAGCGGCCTCGCCCGTCAGGCCGAGGCCGGCAGCGCCCGCCAGGGTCGCTTTGATGAAGGTGCGGCGTTCCATTGATGGCTCCCGAGCGTGGATGGTCGGCAGGAAACGCCGTTTCTCAAGCCTGGGATCCTGGGTCGCAGGGTCGCAGCGATCATACCCGCACGAGGTCGAGAGCGTCGATGGTCGTCCGTCAGGCCGCCGACGCCTCGATGTCGTCGTAGCGCTTGATTCTGTAGATCACGACCGAGACGACCCAGCTTACGACGAACAGCCCGACGATGACGAAGCCCAGCGTCCCGAAATTGTCGTTCAGTTCGCCGACACCGTCCCAAAAGCCGCCTTCGAGTTTCAGTCGATCCGCGATGAGGCCGAGCGCCTCGATGCCGCCGACCAGGAGCGCCACCACGACCGACACCAGCGTGATCGTCATGTTGTAATAGAGCTTCCGGATGGGTTTCACGAAGGCCCAGCCGTAGGCCCCCACCATGAGGATGCTGTCGGTCGTATCGAGCAACGTCATGCCGGCTGTGAAAAGCGCCGGAAACACCATGATGCTCCAGATGGACAGTCCCTGCGAGGCCTGAGCGGCCGAGATGCCGAGCAGGCCCACCTCGGTCGCCGTGTCGAAGCCGAGGCCGAACAGCAGCCCCAGCGGATACATATGCCAGGAGCGGCGCACGATGCCGAAGATCGGCCGGAAGATCCGACCCATGATGCCGCGACCCGCCAGCAGCCGGTCGACATCCTCATCGACGAGGCGGCCCCCGCGCTTGACGTTCTGGAACGTGCGATAGATGCCCGTCAGGACCACGAGATTGGCCGCCGCGATGGCGAACAGGAAAGTAGCCGACACGCTGGTCCCGATCAGCCCCCCGACGTTCTTCAGCGTATCGAAGCGATCCTGCAAGGCGGCCGTCGTGGCGGCGATCAGCAGCGACAGCAGGACCACCACGGTCGAATGGCCGAGCGAGAAATAGAGCCCTACACTGAGCGGGCGCCGACCGTCCTGCATCAGCTTGCGGGTCACGTTGTCGATCGCCGCGATATGATCGGCATCAAAGGCGTGGCGGAGGCCGAAGCTATAGGCCAGGGAGGCCGTGCCGAGCAGCACCGGATGATCGCGGAACGCGGCGAAAGCCCAGAGCCAGGCGCCGAGATTGACACCGAGCAGCAGCCCATAGATTCCGACGATGCGACGCCTCATTCCGATCACTGATGCTCCCTTGTTGCTTGGCCCCGAAACCTGCATCCGTCACGCCCTCTACCCCTTTGCCGCATTCGAGCCCTCGTGGTCCGACCCAAACAGATGATTCATCAGTTCGGACCCGTCGGCCCTCCAGCTTAGATTCGGTGCACTAGGGTGTAACCGAGCGGCTCGGCGCGAGAGACGCCGGACGCCCGACCGTGGCCGACGACCGGTCGATCAGGCTCATGATCCTCAAGACCGCGCAAGCCGCGCCGTAACCGTTGTCGATGTTGACCACCGTCACGCCCGGCGCACAGCTCGCCAGCGCCGCGTGAAGGGCCGGCATTCCGCCCGTAGCGACCCCGTAGCCGACGGAGGTCGGCAAGGCCACGACGGGCGAGCGGACGAGCCCGCCCATGACGCTGACCAGCGCCGCATCCATGCCGGCCGCCACGATGACGGCGGGCGCACGGCGGATCTCCTCGATGCGATCGAGAAGCCGCCAAAGCCCTGCGACCCCGATATCCGTGAACACCCCATGCGGCTGGCCATTGAAAGCAAGCGTGCGGCAGGCTTCGCGACCCATCGGCAGATCGGAGGTCCCGGCCATGACGACAGCCACCGGATCACTCGCCCTAGGCGGCCGTGGGGCGCCATGAATGGCCGTTCGTGACAACGGATCGTAATCGAGGCCGCTGCGCAGCCGCTGCGGCAGGACGTCGAACTTGCCAAGCTCGAGGCGCGTCAGAAACAGCCCGCCGCCCGGCGGAAAGGCGTCGAGGATGGCCGCGATCTGCTCGGCCGTCTTGCCGGCGCAGAAGATCGCCTCGTCGAGGCCGATGCGCTCACCTCGATCGAGATCGAGCTTGAAATCCGCCATCACGCAGACCCATGCAGGAAAGCGGAGCCGTTGCGGTAGGTCGCGAAGCTCAAGCCATGATGCGGCAGGAGATCGCCGAATCGCCGCTCGACATCGCGGCGCACGGCAACGCGCCGCTCGTCGTCAAAGGCCGCCAGGGTCTCGGGGTCGAGTTCCACCACGACCCCAGCGGCACGGACGCGGCATCGCACGGTTCCGCGCGGGAACGCCTGTGCCAGTTCCCGTTCGACTGCATGGATCGCACGCAGCACGTCCGGCCGGATCGCGATTCCGGTCTCGACCCGGCTCGACAGGCAGGGCGCGGCCGGCAATTCGCTCAACGACCCGAGCCCGAGGTCGAGCGCCAAAGCGCGCACGCCGCGCTTGTCGATCTCCGCTTCGAGATAGGGGTGGCGCACCGCATGGTTCCGGGCAGCGTCGAGACCGGGG
Organism: uncultured Lichenihabitans sp.; assembly: GCA_964245215.1. GTDB lineage: Bacteria > Pseudomonadota > Alphaproteobacteria > Rhizobiales > Beijerinckiaceae > Lichenihabitans. Next base: position 97,847 of record CAXTME010000005.1, on the reverse strand, counting down.
CGATACTCGCCGAGGTCATCGGTATTGGCACCCGACACCATCTGACCCCTCGTGTGGCGCTCGATCGCGCCATAGAGGTTGGTCTTGCAGAAAAAGCAGCGGTTCGTGGGATTGGCGAGGTAACTCGCATCGTCGAACTCGCCGGCCTCGATCACACGAAGCCGCCAGCCTCGATCTGCCGCCAGCCGCTCGACCCGCGCCGTCGCGTCCCCGGGCACAGCCGCCGAAACGGCGTGGAACATCTCGGTGTCAGGACGAAGCCGGTGCGCCAGAGTGGCCAGCGTCAAGCTGTCGATGCCTCCGCTGACCGCCACGGCCAGGGGTCTCTCGATCTGCCAAAGCACGGCCGCGAGCCGTACCTCGATACCGTCGTCCGCGGGATCGGTCATCCCTGCTCTCCCGTGGTTCGCGTGAAGCGGTGGTCGGGATCGGATCGCATCGCCAGATCTTCGGCCTGCCGCCGCAGCCTCGATCGGGACGCATGATCGTTGCCCCCCGCCACATCGGAAGCCTCGGCCTTGGCCGTCACGCTGCCATCCGGTCGCTGCACGAGTTTCACCCGAAGTGAACGTCCCTCGATATCCACGTGTTCGGCGACCCGCCGGAGCGCGGCACCCTGGACCACGTGAAAGCGCAATCCAATGGTGGTGGTCTCGGTGAAACAGGCCGCGATCGTGTCCTCGAGCGTCGCGGGGGCCGACAGGACCTGGACCTGCGTCGCCATTCTGCCCTTCTTGCCGAAAGCCACGCTCTGGATGACGTCATGAACGCCGGGCCGCGCACGAAGGCGATCGAGACCGTTGGCGAGGTCCTCGGCCGACTGGTCGTCGACCTCGAACGTGATGACGCCGAGTTCCCGATGCGTGAACGATGTCGGGACGGCGGAAGAACTCTCGGCATCGGGCTCGAAGACGAGGACCCGCAGGCAATTGCTGATCCCCGGCATCACGCGGGTGCCGAACCCCGTGCCCGTCGCCGTAAGCCGGCGCGGTTTAGGCGCCGGGCGCTTGCGCGGCAGGAGATAGCGCGCCACCGCGGCTCCGGTCGGCGTGACGCGCTCGCCCGCGATCCCGTCGTCGATCGTGCTCAAGCCACGCAGCAAGTGCGCGGTCGCGGGTGCCGGAACCGGAAGGAGACCATGCTGGGTCCGGATGCGCCCGGAGCCGAGAGGAAGGGGTGACGACCACCAGGTCACGGGGCCGAGAAGCGCGACGATTTCCGCGGCCGCCACGATGTCGACGATAGAATCGATCGCCCCGACCTCGTGGAACGTCACATCGTCCTCCGCCACGCCGTGCACTTCAGCTTCGGCCTGGGCCAGCAGGCGGAAGATGCCGATCGCATGCTGCTTTGTCGCATGATGAAGCCTCGAATGGGCGAGCATCTCCCAGATGTCCGACCACGATCGATGTCCGTGCGGCGCATGGTCTCGATCGTGGCGATGATCTTCGTCGTGATGATGATGATGACCGAGGTCATCATGCTGGCCGTCGTGGTCGTGATGAGCCCGCGGCGGCGAGGAGGGCTCGGCCGCGACCAGGAACCGCCTGCCCGTCAGCGTGCCGTCGTCGTGAGGCACGAAGCTGCAGGCGGCATCCGGCCCGAGATCGAGAACCGCTAAGGCGGCCTCGACGGCGGGCCAGTGATCCGGGAAGGCGTCCAGCATCGCGGCCACGAACATGTCGCCCGACCAGCCCCCGAGGGGGTCCAGATGAATGTCCAACGTGGCTCCGACCCTACAACCTTCGATGCTTGACAACGTTGACGACAAAAGCCGGATCCCGGGAGTTGCGGCGAGACTTCGGCGCATGGCCCCGGCCCAGCGCCGCTCGCCAGAACCAGAGGACACTCCATGTCGCATGTCGAAGCCGTTCTTCCTCCAGCCCTCCCGGCAGGGCTCAACCGTCCTGCCGATCCGGCCGACCTCCCTTTCGTCAGAAGTCCCGGGGTGAAGCGCGGCGAAATGCTCTACCGACCCCTGGGACGATCCGGTGAGACGGTCTCGGCGATCGGCATGGGGGGATTCCACATCGGAAAATCGAAACTGACCGATGACGCGGCCGTGAAGCTCATTCATCAGGCGATCGATCGCGGCATTACGTTCATGGACAATTGCTGGGACTACAACGAGGGCCGCAGCGAGTTGCGGATGGGTGTGGCGCTCGACCAGGGCGGCTATCGCGACAAGGTCTACCTGATGTCCAAGATGGACGGCCGCAGCAAAGCCGAGGCGGCGGACCAGATCGACACGTCGCTGAAACGCCTACGCACCGATCGCATCGATCTCGTGCAGCATCACGAGATCCTGCGCTACGACGATCCGGATCGGATCTTTGGCGAAGGCGGCGCCATGGAGGCTTTCACGGCAGCGCAACAGGCCGGCAAGATCCGGCACATCGGTTTCACCGGTCACAAGGACCCGCGCATCCACCTCCAGATGCTGGACGTCGCAGCCGAACGCGGCTTCCACTTCGATGCCGTGCAGATGCCGTTGAACGTCATGGACGCGCATTTCCGCTCCTTTGCGCATCTCGTGCTGCCCTACCTCGTCGAGCACGGTATCGGGGTCCTCGGCATGAAGAGTTTCGCCGACGGCGTGTTGCTGAAGAGCGGTGCGCCCATAACGCCGATCGAGTACCTTCACTACTCCCTGAACCTGCCGACCTCCGTGGTGATCACCGGCATCGAGGATCAGGCCAACCTCGACCAGGCCTTTGCGGCCGTGGCGAGCTTCAAGCCGATGGACAAGGCGGCGGTCGCGGAACTGCTGTCGCGCTCGCAGCGCTATGCGGTGCATGGTAAATACGAGCTCTTCAAGACGAGTTCGACCTTCGACGGCACCGCCAAGAACAATGCCTGGCTCGGCGACGAAGTCGAGAGCGTGCAGAAGCTCGCGCCCGTGTTGGAGTAAGAGCCGCCATCCCGGGCGAAGCCAAGCAACGACCCGGGATTCAGCAGCGGAGGTCTATGACAATGTCGTCGAGGCGATCCGGCGGAGAAGCGGAGCAAGCATTGGACGCGGCAATTGAGGATCGATCCCATGAAAACTGGAACGGCATCTCTGCCCACACGCACTGAGGCGCCGCGTCAAACGAGATGCGGACCGATGAGCGACAGGTCGGCGGGGCTCAGCCGGTCTGAGGCCGTCTGGGCCTGGTGCCAGTAGGGATAGGCGAGAGGCCGCTGGCTCACCTTGTCGAGCCGCGCACGTTCCTCGGCACCGAGCTTCAGATCGCCGGCTCCGAGGTTCTGCTTCAGCTGTTCCTCGGTACGGGCTCCGATGACGACGGAGGTCACGCCTGGCCTTCCGAGAAGCCAAGCCAGCGCCACTTGGGCCGGAGATACGTTTCGCGCTTCGCCGATCGCCACCAAAGCATCGACGATGTCGTAGAGCCGCGGCTCATCATAGATCGGCGGCTCTTTCCATTCCTGGAGCAGGCGACCGTCGGGATGGGGTTTGCCGCGCCGGTACTTGCCGGACAAGAGGCCGCCGGCCAGCGGGCTCCACACCAGTATGCCGAGACCCTGATCGAGCGTGATGGGAACGAGTTCCTGCTCGGCCTCGCGGGCTTCCAACGTGTAATGGATCTGTTGGCTGATGAAGCGCGGCAGGCGGTCACGTTCGGAGATGCCGAGCGCTTTCATGAGATGCCAACCGGAGAAGTTGGAGGCCCCGACGTAGCGGACCTTGCCCGAGTCGACGAGATGACGGAGCGCCTCGAGGGTTTCCTCCAGCGGCGTCAGCCCGTCCCACTCGTGCAGTTGATAGAGATCGATCCGGTCGGTCCCGAGTCGCTTCAGGCTCGCCTCGCAGGCCTGGATCAGGTGATGCCGCGACAGGCCGCGATCGTTGGGTCCCTCCCCCATCGGGAAGCGGGCTTTGGAGGCGATCAGGAGCTGGTCGCGCCGGCCCTCGATCGCGGCGCCGACGATCTCTTCGGACAGGCCATTCGAATAGACGTCGGCCGTATCGTAGAAATTGATACCGGCGTCGAGGCAGAGGTCGACCATGCGACGCGCGCCTTCGGCATCGGTCGCACCGACCTTGGCGAACGGGCCCTTGCCGCCGAACGTCATCGTGCCGAGCGTCAGGACCGAGACCTTGAGGCCCGATCGGCCGAGAACACGATATTCCATGTTGGATCCCCCCGCGAACACTGCAGCTCGCTGCCACACTGCGAAGCGCCATCGAGCCTCTCCATGGGCTCGCATTGACGCTGCGTCGTTCTAAGCCGCGAGCATCTCGTCGGTTCCGTTCGACACGTCTGGATCGATCCTCCGGCGCGGGCCGCCGTGGACCGCGAATCGGATAAACCAGACAGCAAGGGCTGCCGAAGCAGCCCTGAAGTCGGCGCGCCGATCGATTGGCCGGTTCAGGCCTTCGGCTGCGTCTTGCTCGAAGTCTTGGTGACGGACGACGGCGGTGCGGCCGCTTTCGGCGCACTCTTTCCGGTCACGGAAGCGTTGCCGGCAGCCGGTGCATCCGACGACGGTGAAGCTGGCGGTGACACGGGTTTCGGGGTTGCGCTCGCGGTTTTGGGAACGGCCGGCGCCTTGGGCGAAGCAGAAGCTTTGGCCGGACGCGGAGCGGGTGATCCGAGCGTCGGATTGCTGGGGGTCGGCGTCACGGCCGCCACCTTCGGAGCCGGCGTCACGGTTTCGAGCTCATCACTACCAGGCGTGTCCGTCTGGGTGGGCCGGGCCACGTGACCGATGCTGTCGCCCGTCGTGTAGACGGCATGCGACGGCTTCGTTATCTCCGGCTCTCGGTCGATCGACGTCAGATCGTGCTCGCCCTGGTCCGTCAGGTTCGGTACGTCCCCGTAGGGCTCGACGGCCTGAGTCGGCTCGATCGGCTCCTCGGCTCCGGTGTTGCGCGGCAACAGCGTGTCGCTGAGGCCGTCCTGGATCGCGACGATCTCCTTGGCCTGCGCCCAGTGGTCTTCGTCGCGACCGTGGGGATGACCTTCACTTTCCCAGATTTCATGAGCCTTGACACGGATGCGGTCTTCGTCGGTGTCCTGCGCCATTAAAGTCTCCCGGTTGATTCGGCAGGAAGGTCCTCGGCCTGGCGGCGGACCTCCTCGTCCATGTCGTCGAGTCCATCACTCGTTTCGTCCGGCAAAGTCGGACGGCTGTTCTCGGATTCAACCCAATCCTCCAGCGTCATGCTTTCGGGATCCATGGACGTGTCCTGCCCCTCGAGATCAGGGCTCTTTGGCTCGAACGGCTCGCTGCGGACAGGTTCGCCCTTCTTCTCATCGCCTTGGTTCATCGTCTCGCCTCCTACCGTTGCAGTGCCGCCAAGGCAACGCCTGCTCACAAGCGGGGTTCCAGAGGGTACGGCAGGGCTGTGGATGGGGGCTTCAGCCGAGGCGAGCGCGCCGAAGCGCCTCCGTTTCACGAAAGTTGGCCTGGGTCGCCCAAGGCATGAAGACGGTCGGCCGCAGCTTGGGCGAAGCGGATCATCATGGCGCGGCGGGTCGCACCGGCGAGCTTTTGTTCGAGAGCCTCGCGCACCACGTCGGCCCCGTAGCCGTCCGCCACGATGAGCCCCGTTTCATCCGGCATGATGGCGGCCGGCACCGTCACCGGAATGGCGAAGAACAGCCGGTCGCAGAAAGCCCGGTAGAACGACCATTTCCGGTCGGCTCTGAAATCCGCCACGGACGATTTGACCTCGACGATCGTGACGCTGCCGTCGGGCCCGAGCCCGACGATGTCGGCGCGCCGACCGTCGGCGAGCACGAGTTCGGTCACGGTCGCGATGTTGCGTGCCCGCAGGAGACGGCGCGTGCCACGCACCACCTCGCGCGCCGTTTCGGATTGCCGCCCGTCCTCGGGCGGCGCAAGTGCAATCGCTGGCATTGGCCCCAATGCTCTGACGTCCAGCATCGCGCGTCCGCACACGCGAGCTTCCGCACGGTATCATCGGGATTCGATGGGCGCCAGCATGCGGGCGGCTGGGCAAAGGCTCCACCATCGCCACTGCGCGGAGCCTCTTCGTCCCGGTGTCCGCGAACATGCGAGTTCTCGTCTGTAACCTGAAAGGCAGGTCCAGAACGCGCGACGTCGTAGAACGACAATAGGCGACTCTGCCATACGATTGCCGCCGATCTATTTACTGCAGATGAAAGCTCAAAACAAATACATCACTTTCCATCTGGCCGCATCAGAGGTCTCGGTAAGACACACTAGGCTTGCCGAGCCGCCACCTTCTGACTTATTGATGCTTAGACAAGAACCGTCTACAGAGACGAAGCCGATACAACCTTCCTGTTACTACGCGTCCGAATCTTCGTCGAATCAACGTCGAAGATAGTTTCTAGACACTGGACGACTAGGGGATCGGTCTCATAACCGAAAGGCGAGCCATACTTCACCTCGTTCATTGCAACAAATGGCAGCGCGTTTGCTCCGGTTGCGGTATGGAACCGACGAATTGCACGCTCGGGCCCAGACCTTCGATCTGACACTGCCCTTGAGCCAATTCAACATCGCGAATCGTCAGCGCAGCTATTTGTATTCGGGCAATGACGGGGCGCATCGACGGCTTCGAGGACTTTGTCATGTCCGCCCTGAAGCGTCTGAGGCGATATTCGAGACGCTCGGCCGGATGGATGAGTTCCGCGTTCTCCGTTCCTCGGGTTCACCTGCAGGCTATAGACGCCCGTTTTCAGGCGGCGCCCCGATCGTCGAGACGGTAGAAGCCGGACATGCTCTTCAGTCTTCCCAGCCCCGAAACCCTCTACGCGGCGCTGATGTCGCGCGATCCGGCCTATGACGGCCACGCCTTCGTCGGTGTGACGACGACCGGCATCTTCTGCCGCCTGACCTGCCCGGCCCGCAAACCCCATTTCGAGAACTGCCGGTTCTACGACTCGATCGCGGCCTGTTTCGAGGCCGGCTTCCGGCCGTGCAAGCGCTGCCGGCCCCTCGACAGGTTTCGCGAGCGCGAGCCGCTCGTGACGACGCTGATGGAGCGGCTCGACCACGACCATGACCGCGTCTGGTCCGAGGACGACCTCGTCGCCATGAACCTCGACCCTTCGACGGTCCGGCGGGCCTTCAAGCGGCACATCGGCATGACCTTCCTCGATCTCGCGCGACTGCGGCGGATGGGGCGCGGACTGGATCGGCTCGCGCTCGGCGGCACGGTCATCGACGCACAACTCGATGCCGGTTTCGACTCGGGCAGCGGCTTTCGCGATGCGGTGGCGCGGCTGATCGGCGACACTCCGGCGGGGCTCAAGGGTCGCGATCTCCTCCGGGCGGATTGGATCGAGACACCCATCGGCGCCATGCTGGCCGTAGCCGATCGGCACGCCCTGCACCTGCTCGAGTTCTTCGACCGCAAGGCGCTACCGGCCGAACTGACGGCGTTGAGAACGGCGACGGGATCCTCGATCGCCTTCGGCCGCCTGCCCCCGATCGACCACATGGAAGTGGAGCTTCGCGCCTATTTCGACGGTCGGTCGGCCGGCTTCTCGACCCCTCTCGCGCTTCATGGATCCGCCTTCACGCGAAGCGTCTGGGACGAACTGATGGCCATCCCCGCAGGGGTCACGCGCGCCTATTCCGAGGTCGCGGCCGCCATCGGCCGTCCCGCCGCCGTGAGGGCCGTGGCGCGCGCCAACGGCGCCAACCAGATCGGCGTCGTCATCCCCTGCCATCGCGTCATCGGGGCCGACGGCACGCTGACCGGCTATGGCGGCGGGTTGTGGCGCAAGCGCTGGCTCATCGAACACGAGCGACGTACCAGCGGGTCATCGCGTACGGTGGCTCCCAATCCATGACGATGGCGAACTCTCCCCTCCATGCAAAGCGAGAAGCGGTGCTTTCCGCCTTCGACCGTCAGGTGGGATGGTGCTCCAGCCTCGGTTCGCCGTTCACGGCGAGGGTTCTGGCCCTGCTGCGGGACGATCTCGCCCAAGGTGGTCGGACGGCCGCACTGATAGGGTTCTGGCCGGGCGATCCCTTGGCCGATGCCCTGCCGTTGCGGCTCGCCGGAGCGCTGCACGCCCTGGTTCTGTCTGACGCAGCGCCGGACCTTGCGGCCTGCTACCCACCTACTCACGGCAACTCTCCAAACCGCCTCTGGCCGGCCTTGAACGAGGTGCTGACCCGTCAGAGCGACATGATCCGCCAATTCCTGACATCGCCGCCTCAGACCAACGAGGTCGGCCGCTCGGGCGTCCTGCTCGGCGGCTTCCTGACCGTGGCCGCGTTGACGGGCTTGCCGCTCCGCCTGTTGGAGATCGGTGCCAGCGCCGGACTGAACCTGAACTTCGACAAGTATCGCTATCGGCTCGGTTCATCATCCTGGGGCGATCCCGACAGCCCGGTGGTGCTGGCGCCGGACTGGACGGGTGGCCAGCCGCCTCTTTCGGTTCCGCTTCGCGTCATGGAACGCGCCGCCTGCGATCGGGCGCCGGTCGATCTCGCAGATCCGGCGCAGCGCCTTCGGCTCAGAGCCTATGTCTGGGCCGACCAGACGGAGCGGCTGGAGCGGCTCGAAGCCGCCATCGCACTGGCCCGCCGCGACGGGATCACCGTCGAGCGGGCCGATGCGGCACGCTGGGTGCCGGACCAGCTGGCCATGGCGGCGGAAGGTCGGGCGACCGTTCTCATCCATTCCATCATGTGGACCTATGTCCCGGCACCCGACCAGGCCGGGATCGCGGCCGCCATCGCGACCGCCGGTCGGCGGGCGACCGACACCGCCCCCCTCTCCTGGTTGCGGTTTGAGCCCTCGGGCACTCCGTCAGGACCGGAACTGAACCTCACGACCTGGCCGGGCGAGCACCACCGGCGCCTGGCGACCGCGACCGCGCACGGCCAAAGCGTCGCTTGGCTTTGAGCGGCGTTCCGGATCGGACTTCGCCAATGCAGCCCAGCGATCCGCATCCTAGTGGTCCGACCCCAACAGATGATTCATCTCTTTGGACCAGTCGGCCCACCCGCTTAGAGGCGGTGCACCGATTGATCTCGAACGGAAGGTGTAGCTTCCGTTCGAGATGGTGCACCGGCTGGCCTGTGACCAAGCAATCGCATTTGTGATCCTCAGACGTTGTCCCTCCCCGGAACGGGGAAGGACGACAGCGCCAGTTCCCGCCTCTTCGTTTCAAATGCGATGGCCCTGGCCCCGTGACAAAGCTTCGTTGACACACGCGACGCGGCACCGCTAACCATAGGGAAATACAAAGCTCGTCACAGACGAACGGGGAGGACGACGTGGACCTTGGATTGGCCAAGAAGGTCGCGGTGATCACCGGCGGCAGCGTCGGGATCGGCTTGGCCATTGCCGAAGGGCTGGCGGCCGAGGGCGTCGAGATCATCGTCGCGGCGCGCGGCGCAGAACGCGTCGAGACCGAAGCGCGTCGCATCCAGGACCACTATGGCGTCCGGACCT
>CAXTME010000005.1:86580-88335 GCA_964245215.1 uncultured Lichenihabitans sp. | reverse complement strand
GAACGCGTCGAGACCGAAGCGCGTCGCATCCAGGACCACTATGGCGTCCGGACCTTGGGCGTCGCGGCCGATGTGGGCACGCGCGAGGGTACGGACGCTCTGATCGCGGCCACGGCCGAGTTCGGCGGCGCCGATATCCTGATCAACAATGCCGGAACCGGCAGCAATGAAACCATCATGGAGGCGCCGGACGAGAAGTGGCAGTCCTATTGGGACCTGCACGTCATGGCGGCCGTCCGCCTCGCCCGCGGTCTGGTTCCCGGCATGCGACAACGGGGCGGCGGGGTCATCCTGCACAATGCTTCGATCTGCGCGGCCCAGCCGCTCTGGTACGAGCCCATCTATAACGTGACCAAGTCGGCCCTGATGATGTTTTCGAAGACTTTGGCGACCGAAGTCGTCGGCGACAACATCAGGGTCAATTGCGTGAACCCTGGTCTGATCCTGACGCCGGACTGGATCAAGACCGCCAAGCAACTGACCGCCGACAGCGGAGGGGATTGGCAGGGTTACCTCGATGGCGTGGCGCGCGAGCATGCGCCGATCAAGCGCTTCGGCTCGCCGGCCGAACTGGCCAACTTCTTCGTCTTTCTCTGTTCGGATCGCGCCAGCTACTCGGTCGGCTCGACCTATTTCGTCGACGGCGGGATGTTGAAATCCCTCTGAACCGCGGCCGGCATCTTCCCGCCGATCCGACGGCGTGCGTCGATCCGCGGGTCTACAAACAACAATTCTCGTGCGGGCTGCTGATCGACCTCACGACATCAAACTCAATGATCAGGGAGGATACCCAATGTTGAAGAAACTCATGCTCGCCGGCAGCGTTTTGGCCATGTTCACGTCGCCGGGCTTTGCGGCCGACCAGGAAATCATCGGCCTGATCACGAAGACCAACATCAACCCGTTCTTCGTCAAGATGAAGGAAGGCGCCGAGGCCAAGGCGAAGGAACTCGGCGTCACGCTGCAGGCCTATGCGGGCAAGGTCGACGGCGACAACGACGGACAGGTTCAGGCCATCGAAGATCTGATCGCCGCTGGTGCCAAGGGATTCATGCTGGTCCCATCGGATTCGAGCGCCATCGTGCCTTCGGTCAAGAAGGCGCGCGACGCCGGTCTGCTCGTCATCGTGCTGGATACACCGCTCGATCCGATCGACGCGGCCGATGCGACCTTCGCGACCGATAATTTCAAGGCCGGTAAGCTCATCGGAGAGTGGGCCAAGGCCACGCTCGGCGCCGATGGCGTGAAGACCGCCAAGATCGCGACGCTCGATCTCGCCCCCAACCAGCCGACGGTCGATTATCTCCGCCACAACGGATTCCTGGAAGGGTTCGGCATCAAGGTCGCCGATCCGAAGCATTTCAGCCCGTCCGACGATCCGAGGATCGTCGGCAGCGACGTGACGTCCGGCGCCGAAGAAGGCGGTCGCAAAGCCATGGAGAACATTCTCCAGAAGGCGGACGACATCAATGTGGTGTACGGGATCAACGAGCCGGCCGCCGAGGGCGGGTACCAGGCCTTGAAGGATGCCGGCAAGGACAAGGGCGTCCTGACCGTCGCCATCGACGGGGGCTGCCCGGGTGTCAAGAACGTCGCCTCCGGCATCTTCGGCGCGACGTCGCAGCAATACCCGTTGAAGATGGCCTCCATGGGGGTCGAAGCGATCGCGCAGTTCGTCAAGACCGGCAAGAAGCCCGCCAAGACACCCGGCCTGCAGTTCACCGACACCGGCGCCACGCTGGTGACCGACAAGCC
>CAXTME010000005.1:0-86480 GCA_964245215.1 uncultured Lichenihabitans sp. | reverse complement strand
AGACACCCGGCCTGCAGTTCACCGACACCGGCGCCACGCTGGTGACCGACAAGCCGGTCGCGGGAGTGCCGTCGATCACCAGTGCCGAAGGCCTGAAGCTCTGCTGGGGCTGATGCCAATTCCTGAAGCCTAGAGCGCTTTCGCCTCCGGCGAATTCGCTCCAGCTTGGGGGGCCGGCGAGGCTGGTACAGGCCTCCCGCCGGTGCTCCAGGACGTTTCAAGCACCGGGGTCGATCATGTCTCAACTTCACGGGCCTGCCGAGTTCGAGCAGGGCATTCCCACGAGCCCCGCGACTCCGGTGGCTTTCGCCGACTACAAGCAGCCGCTCAGCACCCGGATCCAACGTTTCCTGCACGCCTATCCGACCGTGGTTCCGTTCTTCGTGCTGCTCCTCGGGGTGGTCCTGGGCGCGTCGGTCAACTGGACGCGCTTCACGACCGGCTCGAACCTCTCGACGATCCTCCTGCAGGTCACGATCATCGGCATCCTCGGCATCGCCCAGACGCTGATCATCCTGACGGCCGGTATCGATCTCTCGGTCGGCATCGTCATGGTGCTGGCCTCGATCGTCATGGGACGGCTCTCGGTCATCCTCGGCTACCCGGTCGAGGTCGGGTTCGTGGCGGGCCTGGTGGTCGGAACCTTGTGCGGCTGCATGAACGGCCTCTTGGTCACGCGCTTGCGCATGCCGCCTTTCATCGTGACGCTCGGCACGCTGTCGATCTTCACGGCCCTGAACACGTGGTATTCGCGCTCCGAATCGATCCGGAACGGCGACCTGCACGACAAGGCGCCGTTCCTTCTCGCCATGGGCCAGCCGATCCAGTTCGGGTCGGCGCGGATCATCTACGGCTCGGTCCTCATGCTGCTGTTGGCCGCCGTCGTCTGGTACCTGTTGAACAAGACTGCCCTCGGGCGTCACATCTACGCGGTGGGCGACGACCCGGAAGCGGCCCGCCTCGCGGGCATCGACGCCGAGCAGGTCCTGCTCAAGGTCTACATTCTGGCCAGCACGATCGCGGCGGTCGCCGGCTGGGTGCTGATCGGCCGCGTCGGCGCCATCAGCCCGACGAGCGGCCAGGATGCCAACCTCGACAGTATCACAGCCGTGGTGATCGGAGGCACGAGCCTCTTCGGCGGGCGCGGGTCCATCGTCGGTACCCTGGTCGGCGCTCTCATCGTCGGCGTCTTTCGGTCGAGCGTTTCGCTCGCCGGGCTCGACGTCCTCTGGCAGCAGTTCGCGGTCGGCGTCCTGATCATCGTGGCGGTGGCGCTCGACCAATGGATCCGGAAAGTGTCGGCATGAGCCCGGAACCCGTCCTGCAGGCCCGGGGCCTGATCAAGCGTTTCGGTCGCGTCACGGCCATCGATAACGCGGACTTCGATCTTCTCCCGGGCGAGATCCTGGCCGTGATCGGCGACAACGGCGCCGGCAAGTCGACCATGATCAAGGCCCTGGCGGGTGCCGTCACGCCGGACTTCGGCGAGATCCGCCTCGATGGGCGGGTCGTCCAGTTCCGTTCCCCCATCGAGGCTCGCGAGCACGGCATCGAGACGGTCTACCAGAACCTCGCGCTGTCGCCCTCGCTGACCATCGCCGACAACATCTTCCTCGGGCGTGAGCGCCGGAAGTCGGGACTGCTCGGAAAAGCCTTCCGGCTTCTCGATCGCTCCATCATGCAGAAGGATGCCCGCCGCTACCTCAATGCCCTCGGCCTGACGACGATCCAGAACATCAACCAGACCGTCGAGACCCTCTCGGGAGGACAGCGCCAGGGCGTCGCGGTGGCGCGGGCGGCCGCATTCGGCAGCCGAGTCATCATCATGGACGAGCCGACGGCGGCGCTTGGGGTGAAGGAGTCCCGCAAGGTCCTGGAACTGATCCTCGACGTTCGGGCCAAAGGCATACCGGTCGTGCTGATCAGCCACAACATGCCGCATGTCTTCGAAGTCGCGGACCGCATCCACATCCACCGGCTCGGCCGCCGGTCCTGCGTCATCCGCCCGGCCGATTATTCCATGTCCGACGCCGTCGCCATCATGACGGGCGCCATGAAGCCGCCGGAAGAGGTCCTGGCGGCTTAGGATGGGCGCCACGTTGGCCGGTGTTGGCGTGCGCCGGCTCGCGCCGACAGCACGCGACGTGTTGCCGTTTTCCGGGATGAGCTCCGCCAGAGAGCCCCTCCCACACGGCGTCGACCTCCTCGACCCGTTCAGGGTCGAACGTCGACGGCCGGTGCGGTGTCATCCCTCCACGGCCCAGCACGCCACCTGCCGCCCTTGCTTCATCTCGAGCGGCGGCTCTTCGAGGCTGCAGCGATCGAAGGCGAGCGGACATCTCGGATGGAACACGCAGCCGCTCGGCGGGTCGATCGGCGATGGCGGCTCGCCCTTCAGCGGCATCCGGGTCCGGCGCTTCGTCGGGTCGGCGGTCGGCGTCGCGGACAGGAGCGCCCGCGTGTAGGGATGCTGGGCGGCCCGGAAGATCGCTTCGCGCGTGCCGATCTCGACCGCATGACCGAGGTAGATCACCATGATCCGGTCGGCGATGTGCTCCACGACCGACAGGTCGTGCGACACGAAGAGATAAGCCAGCCCGAACTCGTCCTGCAGATCGGCCAGGAGGTTCAGCACCTGGGCGCGGATCGAGACGTCGAGGGCCGACACCGGCTCGTCGAGCACCAGAACCTTCGGGCGCAGCATGAGGGCGCGCGCGATGGCGATGCGCTGGCGCTGCCCGCCCGAGAACATATGCGGGTAGCGGGCCGCGAACTCCGGCCTGAGGCCCACGCGCGCCATGGCGGCCTCGACCTCGGCTTTCCGCTCGGCGGAGGGCTTCGTGGTATTGACCACCAAGGGCTCCTCCAGCGTCGCCCCGATGGTCTGGCGCGGGTTCAGCGACCCGTAAGGGTTCTGGAACACCATCTGGATGTCACGGCGGAGCTGCTTTCTGAGCGCCGTATCGGCCTTGGCCACGTCGGCCCCTTCGATCAGAAGGGAACCCGCGGTCGGGGGCTCGATCAGCGTGAGAATGCGGCTCAGGGTCGACTTGCCTGACCCCGACTCGCCCACCACCGCCAACGTATCGCCGGCGCCGAGCGCGAACGAGACGCCGTTCAGGGCCTTGACGGTGGCGGTCCGGCCGAAGAAGCCGCGCTTGACCTGATACTCCCGGGTGAGGTCCCGCGCTTCGAGGACCGGACCCGCCGCGGTGTCGCCCCGCGTCATGACACGGCTCCCGCGACGACGCTCTCGTCCCGCCCGGTCAATCCGAGCCCGGTCGGGCCGAGCGGGGCCACGGGCGCGCCGAGCGCATCGAGGCGAGGGGGCGACGGAGTTCCATGCACGAGCGGAATGTGGCAGAGCGCCCGGCCGAGATCGGGTCCGGCCGGCGTCGGCGCGAACGCCCGGCACAGGTCGAACGCGAAGGCGCATCGCGGCGAGAACACGCAAGCCTTGGGACGATCGAACTGCCCCGGCACCACGCCCGGGATGGCGGGGAGACGCCGGGCCTGGGCGCGTTCCGGCAGGGCCGCGAGCAGCGCATCCGTGTAGGGATGATGGCGGTCGGCGAACAGGGCCTCGGTCGTATTGGTTTCGACGAGGCGCCCGGCATATTGCACCTGCACGCGGTGGGCCACTTCGGCCACGACCCCCATGTCGTGCGTGATGAGCACGAGGCCCATCCCGGTTTCGCGCTGCAAGTCCGCCAGGAGGTCGAGGATCTGGGCCTGGATCGTGACGTCGAGGGCCGTCGTGGGTTCGTCGGCGATGAGAAGCTTCGGGTTGCAGCTGATCGCCATGGCGATCATCACGCGCTGGCTCATGCCGCCCGAAAGCTGGTGCGGATAGGCCGAGAGCCGCCGTTCGGGTTCGGGGATTCCGACCTTGGCCAGGAGTTCGATGGCGCGCCGCTGCCGGCCCGCACGGTCGAGGTCCGTGTGGGCCTTGAGCATCTCGCGGAGCTGGAAGCCGACCGTGAAACACGGGTTCAGCGACGACATGGGCTCCTGGAAGATCATGGCGACGTCGCGCCCGACGATTTTGCGCCGGGCCCTGGCGGAGAGGCCGCGGAGGTCGATGCCATCGAAATCCATGTGATCGGCCGTCACTTTGGCGGTCCAGGGCAAGAGCCCCATGATGGCCAGCATGGCGACCGACTTGCCGGAGCCCGACTCCCCGACGATCGCCAGGATCTCGCGCGCGTCGACCCGGATCTCGACGCCGTCGACCGCCGTGAAGGCTCCACCGCGCGTCGCGAAGGTGACGACAAGATTGCGGATGTCGAGGAGGGGCATCAGCTGCGCCTCATCTTGGGGTCGAGGGCGTCGCGCAACCCGTCTCCCGCGAGGTTGATCGCCACCACCGTGACCAGGATGGCCAGACCCGGAAGGGTCACGATCCAGGGCTGCGAGCGGATGAACTGGCGGGCATCGGCCAGCATGGCGCCCCACTCCGGGGTCGGCGGCTGTGCCCCGAGGCCGAGGAAGCCCAGCGCCGCCGCCTCCAGGATGGCGTCCGACACGCCGAGCGCCGCCTGCACGATCAGGGGAGCGAGGCAGTTCGGCAGCACGGTCACGAAGGCGAGGCGCAGCGGGCCGACGCCGGACACCCGCGCCGCCATCACATAGTCCTTGTCGAGTTCGCCCAGCGCCGAGGCCCGCACCAACCGCACGTAGCGGGGCAGGAACACGATCGTGATGGCGATGATCGTGTTGATGAGGTTCGGGCCGAGGATCGCGACCGCCAGGATAGCGAGGACGAGGTCAGGCACCGCCATGATGATATCCATGACCCGCGTGACCAGGACATCGACGATGTTGTTGAAGGCCGCCGCGAGGCCGAGCACGATGCCGAGGCCGAAGGACACAAGCATTACCGACATGCCGATGAGCAGCGATACGCGAGCCCCGTAGATCAGGCGCGACAGCAGGTCCCGGCCTTCTCCGTCCGTGCCGAGCGGAAAGCGCCAGGTTCCGCCATCCCAGAACGGCGGCGCCATCACGGCATCACGGAACTGCTCGATCGGTGAATGGGGCGCGAGGAGCGGCGCAAAGACCGCCACCAGCACGATCAGCAACGCCACCGCGGCGCCCACCACCGCACCGCGGTTCTCGCTGAAGGCCGACCAGAGGACCGCGGTCCCCGAGGGCGGCACCCTCAGTTCCACGGGTTCGGCCAAGGTGATGAGCGTGTCAGCGGCCATGGCGGATCCGTGGGTTGATGATGCCGTAGACAAGGTCGACGAGCAGGTTGACCAGGATCACGATCGCCGAGATCAGGATGATGCCGCCCTGCAGGGCCGGGTAGTCGCGCCGCGAGATGGCGTCGATCAGCCATTTGCCGACCCCCGGCCACGAGAAGATGGTCTCGGTCAGCACGGCGCCGGCGAGAAGCGTGCCGGTCATGAGGCCGATCACCGTGACCACGGGGATCAGCGCGTTGCGAAGGGCGTGCAGGCCGATCACGCGGAAGGGCGACAGTCCCTTGGCGCGGGCCGTGCGGACGTAATCCTCGCTCAGCACTTCGAGCATGGAGGAGCGGGTCATCCGGGCGATCACGGCCAGCGGAATGGTGCCGAGCACGATGGCGGGCAGCATGAGGTGATGCAGCGCGTCGAGGAAGGCGCCGGCCTCGTCCGAGAGGAGCGAGTCGATCAACATGAACCCCGTGACCGGGTCGTAATCGTATCTGATGAGGTCGAGTCGGCCTGCCACCGGCGCGAGGTGCCAACGTTCGCCCACCAGCATGATGAGCAGGAGCCCCCACCAGAAGATCGGCATCGAATAGCCGGTCACCGATAGGCCCATCAGCAGCTGATCGAAGATGCTGCCCCGCTTGACGGCCGCCACGACCCCCATGGGAATGCCGAAGATGATGGCCAGCAGCATCGCCGCGAAGGACAGCTCGAGCGTCGCCGGGAACAGGGTGAGGAATTCGGTCAGCACATGGCCGCTGGTGACGAGCGAGGTGCCGAAATCACCGTGGAGCAGGTGCCAGACATAGGTGAGGAACTGCTGCCAGACCGGCTGATCGAGGCCGAGGTCGTGCCGGAACATCGCGAGCCGTTCGGGCGACATGCCATGTTCGCCGGTCCTGACCTCCACCGGGTCGCCCGGCACCATGCGGATCGCCACGAAGACCAGGAAGATCAACGCCAGGAACGTCGGGATGGTGAGGAGGATGCGTCGGAACAGGAAGCGGATCATGGGTGAGTGACGAGGCTCCCGGGATCAGGTGGCACGGTGGAGGGCGGCTTGGATGAGGTGAAACTCGGCAGCCGTCACGGGAACATTCATGCGCCTCGCCTCGAGCTGGCCGTGCGCCCGCGACCCGCTTGGCCGTCGAGAACGAGCCTGACGCGGCTTTCGAACGAGAGGCCTGAAAGGCGAGAATCTTCGGGGTTGTAGAGATCCCAGGCCCGACGCCTGCGCCAGTCTAAATCAGAACGTCGTCTTCGGATCGCGTTCCGACATGCAGCATTGATCTCATTCTCAAGTTGTCCCCAGCAAGGCAAGAAGTGGGCTTGATCGTTCAGGATCTGCCGAGCTTCGATCTGCGTGGGAGCCGATCCACCGACCCGCTCCTGCTCGAGATTCGCATCAATAAGGATAGACGCGGCGAGAATGCGCGCGAGGTCCCTCAACCGAGGCTCGCACGAAGGCGGTCAATCGTGAACGGACTTTCGCTGAACCGGTCTCTGAGAGGCGTTATGGTCCATTGCGGAGCCTCGAAGTTCTCGGCTCTATCGATCAGGATGAAGTGACGGGGCGGCAGGATAAGGTCGACCCTGCCGTTGGCGCCGACAATCCACAACCCGCGCGGCTCTAACCTCCCCTTGGCGGCTCCCCGATATTCGAGACATAGAACCGGCACTAGCCTTCCCGGAACATCGAACCTGTCCTTCAAGTCGTCGCGATGTGTGACTTGGTTTCCGCTTACTGCCGTCCACCCCGACGGCAACCACGACCTGACGTCGCTGGAGAGGTTTTCGATGCGCCTCTCCCAGTCGTCGATCCGCCGCTCGATCTGGGCGCGATCGATCTGGTCCTCGAACTCGGTCAGCTCTTCCAACACGTCCATGGACCGACCTTCCGCTTGAGAAACGGCCGGGCGCTCACGCCCGGCCGCCCTGGTCTCACTTCATGTCGACGCCGTCGAACTGGTTGCGGCCGAGGGGGCTCATCTTGAAGTCGACGACGTTCTTGCGGATCGGTTCGAAGACGATCGAATGCGCGATCGTAAGCATGGGCTCGTTGTCGTGCTGGATGACCTGCATTTCGCCGTAGATCTTCGTGCGCTCCGCCTGGTCCGCCGACTGCCTCGCCTGCGAGAGCTTGGCGTCATAATCGGCATTGCACCACTTCGTGGCGTTGCTGGCACCGGGTTTGCCGCCGGGGCAGCCGAGCAGGAAGAAGAAGTTGTCCGGGTCGCCGTTGTCGCCCGTCCAGCCGTAGAGCGCCGTCGTGGCCTCGCCATTGCCGAGACGCTTGCGATACTCGCCCCATTCATAGGTGACGAGCTTGGCATTCACCCCGACCTTCGCCAGGTCGGACTGCATCATCTCGGCGATGCGCTTCGCGTCGGGATTGTAGGGGCGCTGCACCGGCATGTACCAGAGGTCGATGTCGATCGGTCCCTTGATGCCGGCGTCGGCCAGCATGGCTTTGGCCTTTTCGGGATCGTAGGGGTAGTCCGTCACGGCGTCGTCATAGGCCCACAACGTCGGCGGGATGAGATTCTTGGCCGCCTGCCCGGCCCCGAGATACACGTCCTTGATGATCGAGGCCTTGTCGATCGCCATGCTGAGCGCAAGACGCACCTCCTTCTTGTCGAACGGAGGCTTTTGCGCATTGAACGCCAAATATCCGATGTTCAAGCCGGGCTGCGACAGGACGTTGATCTCCGAATCCTTCTTCATCTCGGCAAGGTCGGCCGGGCGAGGATAAGGAGCCACCTGGCATTCGTCGGTCTTCAGCTTGGAATAGCGCGCCGTGGCGTCGGGCGTGATGGCATAGATCAATTCGTCGATGGCCGGCTTGCCGCCCCAGTAGGTGGGGTTGGCCTTGAAGCGGATCACCGCATCCTTCTGATAGGATTGAAAGACGAACGGCCCGGTGCCGACCGGGATCTGGTCGAAGAGTTCGGGCGTCTTGGCCTTCATCATGGCGTCGGCGAATTCGGCCGACTGGATCGTCGCGAAATCCATGGCGAGGTTGGCCAGGATCGCCACATTGGGCTCCGACAGCGTCATGACGATCGTATAATCGTCGGTCTTGACGAGGCTCTTCACGAGCTTCGGCATGTCCATGTCGCTGTAGTAGTCGTATTTGCCGCCCGAGATCTTGCTATACGGGTTGGCAGGATCGAATTGCCGCTGGAACGAGAACAGGACGTCGTCGGCGTTGAAGTCGCGCGTCGGCTTGAAGCCTTTGGTGGCTCCGAATTTGACGCCATGGCGCAAATGGAACGTGAAGGTGAGACCGTCCGGGCTGATGTCCCATTTTTCGGCCAGACCGGGCTTGAGTTTCGTGCTGCCCCGCTCGAACTCGACGAGCTGGTCGAAGACGGGGCGGGCGGCGTCGAGGCTCGTTCCCGTGGTGTTGAGGGCAGGCGTGAAATTCTCGGGCGAACCTTCGGAGCAGTAAACGAGCGTTTTGGCCGAAGCGGCCGTGCCGGCCAGAAGCATGGCGGCAAGCCCTAGGCTCGCGGCAGTGAGCGATCTCATGGGTGTTCCTTGTGTTGCATACCCCGCGCCCGCCACGGATTGACCCGCACGGTTGCGAAACCAAGATTTGAGGTCGGATGCCGGTGCCAGTGCCGCCGAACTCGTGGCTTCTATCGAACCGGGAATCTCCCGGCCATGCAATCGGTTTGTGCGTGACGAGGAAGGCCATTCGTCCTGGACCTCGTCACCCTCCAGCCGTCAAGCAAACCTCATCTTCGTCATATAAGGATTTGCTTATATGTTTATTGCCGTATAACACCGCGGCAGTAGAGTTCTGACGCCTCCAGATCGGACATCCAGGTCATGACGCACGATACCAATCTCGCCGATTCCGCCGTCGCCGACATCGGCCTTGCCGGCTGGGGCCGCAAGGAAATCTCCATCGCCGAGACCGAAATGCCCGGCCTCATGGCGGTGCGCTCGGAATACGGCGCTTCCCAGCCGTTGAAGGGCGCCCGCATCGCCGGTTCGCTGCACATGACGATCCAGACCGCCGTGCTGATCGAGACCTTGAAGGCGCTCGGTGCCGACGTGCGCTGGGCCTCGTGCAACATCTACTCGACGCAGGACCATGCGGCGGCCGCGATCGCTGCGACCGGCACGCCGGTCTTCGCCATCAAGGGCGAGAGCCTCGTCGACTATTGGGACTACACACACCGCATCTTCGAATGGTCGGATGGCGGCACGCCCAACATGATCCTCGATGACGGCGGCGACGCGACGCTGCTGATCCACCTCGGCATCCGGGCCGAGGGCGGCGATACGGCCTTCCTCGACACCGCCTCCAACGAGGAAGAGGAAGTGCTCTATGCCGCAATCAAGAAGCGCATCGCCTCCGACCACGGCTGGTACGGCCGCAACGGCAAGTCCATCAAGGGCGTGACCGAGGAGACCACGACGGGCGTGCACCGCCTCTACGTCATGGCGAAGGAAGGCAAGCTGCTGTTCCCGGCCATCAACGTCAACGATTCGGTCACGAAGTCGAAGTTCGACAACCTCTATGGCTGCCGCGAGTCGCTCGTCGACGGCATCCGGCGCGGGACCGACGTCATGATGGCCGGCAAGGTCGCGATGATCGCGGGCTTCGGCGATGTGGGCAAGGGCTCGGCGGCATCTCTGCGCAACGCCGGCTGCCGCGTGATGGTGTCGGAAATCGACCCGATCTGCGCGCTTCAGGCCGCCATGGAGGGCTACGAGGTCACGACCATGGAAGACGCGGCGCCCCGCGCCGACATCTTCGTGACCGCGACCGGCAATGTCGATGTCATCACGCTCGACCACATGCGGGCCATGAAGGACCGCGCCATCGTGTGCAACATCGGTCACTTCGATTCCGAGATCCAGGTCGCGGGTCTGAAGAACATGAAGTGGAACAACGTCAAGCCGCAGGTCGACGAGATCGAGTTCCCGGATCGGAAGCGCATCATCCTCCTGTCGGAGGGACGCCTCGTGAACCTCGGCAACGCCACCGGCCACCCGTCCTTCGTCATGTCGGCCTCCTTCACCAACCAGACCCTCGCCCAGATCGAGCTTTGGACAAAGCCGGGACAGTACGAGAACCAGGTCTATGTCCTGCCGAAGAGCCTCGACGAGAAGGTGGCGTCGCTGCATCTCGAAAAGATCGGCGTCAAACTGACCAAGCTGACAGCCCCGCAGGCTACCTATCTTGGGTTGCCGCCCGCAGGACCCTTCAAGTCCGACCACTATCGCTATTGATTCCGATCCGAACCCGGTCCCGATCCGGACCGCGGTTCCGTACGAAAGATGCGGGGGCCGGACGAGACCATCGTCCGGCCCCCGATTTTTCGACTCTGCAACCAGTGCCGTGACGTTCGCGCCACAGCCGTCGAGCCATATCGGTCGACATGATTAACGGCTTTCGAAAGCGAGCCGGCTGAGACTATGCTTTCAGCGATTCGGAGGGCTCTTGGCGGAGGTCCCCGAGATTGCGTCGGCGGCTCCGCGGGGGGACGGCGTCGCACGGGCGCAGGGGGCACGGCATATGGAGTGGCGGCAGCGCCTGAGAAGGGCTGAGTCTGCGCAAGGAGGGCGTTGTCCATTTGACGGCTCTCCCGCAGCAAGCCCAGCGGTGGTAGGCGCGAGAACCGTATGGCCGTCGTTTCACAGCGCACCATCGGGACGAAACACCCGGATCGTCGCAGCCCTTGCGGCTTCAGCCAAGACCGCGACAGCCAAAGCCGCAACGGCTGCAGCAACCGTCGGTGCCCTTGCGGGTACGATCCCCGCGGCTTGGCCGTCGGCCGAAATTCGGGGATTCTCCATCGACCGCATGGCGGAGCATGGTGAAATCGCCGGTGTTTCGCTCCTTGTGGGCCTCACCTTGTTCTCGACCGTAACGGCGCTGCTGCACCTTGCGGGCCGCCGCCGCTGGACCGAAAGCGAGCGCCATCTCAATGAGGAACTGACGGATCTGCGCGCCCGGCTCGACCGTGCCCAGATGTTCCTCTCGGCCGAGTCCCAGATCGTCGTGGCTTGGCGCTCGTCGACCGGGGAACCCGATATCGAGGGCGATCTCTCCCTCGTCTCCGATGTTCTGGTTCCGCGCCGCATCCTCGGCTTCGGATCTTGGCTGCCGGCCGCGGCAGCTCAACAGCTCGATCATGCGGTGGAACGCCTCCGAAGCCGCGGCGAAGGCTTCCGCATCGCGCTCGTCACCGTGGCGGGCCGCCATATCGAGACCGAAGGGCGCGCTATCGGAGGACGGGCGATCCTGCGGCTCCGGGACGTATCCGGCGATAGGCTGGAACTTTCGCGGCTGCGCGACCGCCACGCGGCGGTGATCGGGGAAAACGATCTTTGGCGCGCGCTGCTCGATGCCATGCCGAGCCCGGCTTGGCTGCGCGACGCCGCGGGTCGAACCGCTTGGGTGAGCCAAGCCTATGCCAGGGCCGTCGAAGCGCGCGACACCACCGATGCGGTCGCCGGCAACCTCGAACTTCTGGACGCCCAGGCGCGGGATGCCGCCACGGCCGCGCGGACAGCCGGTTCGTTCTGGCAGGGCCGTGTGGCGGCCGTCGTGGCGGGCGAGCGCCACAGCCTCGACGTGCTCGAAGTGCCGGGCCGCTTCGGCTCGGCCGGGATCGCGGTCGATCTCGCCGAAATCGACACGCTGCGCGACGACCTCGCCAAGCAGATGGACTCGCAGGCCAGGACGTTGGACCAACTCTCGACCGCGGTCGCGATCTTCGACCGGTCCAAGCGTCTGACCTTCTACAACGCGGCCTATCGGGTGCTGTGGGGGCTCGATGCCGCTTTCCTCGACCAACACCCCTCCGACGGCGAGATCCTCGACCGGCTACGCGCCGAGCGGCGCTTGCCCGAACAGGCGGATTACCGCGCCTGGAAGGCGGGGCTCATGGCGAGCTATCAGGCGGTCGAGACCGACGAGGCCATCTGGTACCTTCCCGACGGCCGCACCCTTCGGGTCGTCACCAACCCGAATCTCAAGGGTGGGGTGATCTACCTGTTCGACAATGTGACCGAACGCTACCACCTCGAATCCCGCTTCAATGCCATGATCCGCGTGCAGGGCGAGACGCTCGACACGTTGAAGGAGGCGGTCGCGGTCTTCGGCACCGACGGAAGGCTGAAGCTGTTCAACCCGTCTTTCGCCTCCATGTGGCAGCTCGACGCCGGCAAGCTCACGGACCAGCCGCATATCGACGCCCTGGCCGAGCACTGCCTCCCCCAGAGCCTCGATCCGTCGGTCTGGGCCGAGGTGAGATCCAGCGTGGCCGGGCTCCACGATGCGAGGCACGGCTTCGAACGGCGCATGCAGCGCCGCGACGGCTCGGTGGTGGATTGCGCCGGCGCTCCCCTGCCCGACGGCGCGACGCTGCTCACCTTCATCGACGTGACGGCTGGGGTGAATGTCGAGCGTGCCCTGAAGGAGCGCAACCAGGCCCTGCTCGAAGCCGAGAAGCTGCGCAACGACTTCGTGC
This sequence comes from uncultured Lichenihabitans sp., assembly GCA_964245215.1. Taxonomy (GTDB): domain Bacteria; phylum Pseudomonadota; class Alphaproteobacteria; order Rhizobiales; family Beijerinckiaceae; genus Lichenihabitans. The sequence continues at coordinate 73,789 of CAXTME010000005.1, read as the reverse complement.
ACCACGTGTCCTACGAGCTACGCTCGCCTCTGACCAACATCATCGGCTTCGTCCAGCTCCTCGGCGACAGTTCGATCGGCTCCTTGAACGCCAAGCAGATCGAGTATGCAGGCTACGTGACGAAGTCCTCGGCGGCGCTCCTCGCCATCATCAACGACATTCTCGACCTCGCCACGATCGACATGGACGCGATGGAACTGAACCTCGGCACCGTCGACATCGCCCAGACGATGACGGAAGCCGCCGAAGGCGTGCAGGACCGCCTCGCCGAGAACGCGATCAAGCTCCAGATCGTCGCCATGGACGGAATCGGAGCCTTCACGGCGGACGGGAAACGGCTCAGGCAGATCCTCTTCAACCTGCTGTCCAATGCCATCGGCTTCTCGTTCCCGGGTCAGACCGTGACGCTGGCGGCGTTGCGCCGCGACGGGGAGGTCGTGTTCAAAGTGTCGGACCAGGGCCGCGGCATCCCGCTCGACGTGTTGGAGCGGGTATTCGAGCGGTTCCGATCGGACAGCAGCGGTTCCCGCCATCGCGGCGTCGGGCTGGGGCTGTCCATCGTGCGGTCGCTCGTGGAGCTGCACGACGGCAAGGTGCTGATCGATTCCGCCCCGAACGAAGGAACGACGGTCACTTGCGTGTTTCCGACGGCTCGCCGCGAAGCCGCAGCCATAACGGCTGCGGGCTGAACGCCGCGCCGCAAAGCCGCTACCGCAATCGCGATGTGCGTCGGGCTGCCTCGGGGTTCGCGGCAATCTTCGTCCCGGCGTAAGCTCTGCCGAATGATGACGCCTGAACGAGGGTGGGCTAAACATCCGGAATGACAAACGCGATGGGCGACATGGAAGCCGACGTCCAGACCGATGTCGCCCTCGTGCAGCGGATCGGAGCCGTTCCCTCGATCCTCGATGTCGTCTGCCGGACCACGGGCATGGGGTTCGCGGCGGTGGCCCGCGTCACCGCGGGCCGGTGGATCGCTTGTTCGGTTCGGGACGACATCGCGTTCGGCCTCGAGGCAGGAGGCGAACTCAAGGTCGAGACCACGATCTGCCATCAGATCCAGGAGACCCACGAAGGCGTCGCGATCGACCACGTCGCGGACAGCCCCGTCTTCTGCGGCCATCCCACACCCGCGATCTACGGGTTCCAGAGCTATATCTCGATGCCGATCCTGTTGCCCGACGGCAGCTTCTTCGGCACGCTCTGCGCCATCGACCCCAAGCCGAACCGCTTGAGCACACCTGAGATCTCCGGGATGTTCCGCCTCTTCGCCGATCTCATCGGGTTCCACATCGACGCGATCAAACGTCTGGAAGCGAGCGAGGCCACTCTCATCGGCGAGCGCGGCACATCGGAACTGCGGGAACAATTCATCGCGGTCCTGGGCCATGACCTGCGCAACCCGCTGGCTTCGATCCAGGCCGGTACGCGCTTGCTCGCGCGTGGCCCTCTCGACGCCAGGGCCTCGAAGATCGTAGGCCTGATCCAGGGCAGCATCGTCCGAATGGCCGGATTGATCGACAATGTGATGGACTTCGCGCGCGGCCGTCTCGGCAGCGGGATCACGCTCGATCTCAAGGCGGGAGAGACGATCGAGCCCGCGCTGAACCAGGTGGTGGACGAATTGCGGAGCATCGCGCCGGACCGCGCGATCGAAACGGACTTCGCCGGCCTGATTTCACCCGTCGACTGCGACCCGGGCCGCATCGCGCAATTGTTCTCGAACCTGCTCGGCAATGCGCTGACGCATGGGAGCGCGCAAACCCCCGTTCGCGTACGTGCGGCTATCGATAGCGACATGTTCGAACTGTCGGTCGCCAACACGGGCAAGCCCATCGCGCCCACCGCCATGGAGGGGTTGTTTCAGCCGTTTTCGCGTCGGGCGGTGGAGCCGAGGCAGCAAGGACTGGGGCTCGGCTTGTTCATCGCCTCGGAGATCGCGCGCGCTCACGACGGCACGCTGTCCGTGTCCTCCGACCAAAGCGAAACACGGTTCATCCTGCGCATGCCGTTCCGGCGGAATCCGAGCGCCTGAGAGCCGCGATCAAACGCCTGGCCGCCTCAAGGCGAGGGCCAGAACGAAGACACCGCCTGCCGCAGCCGTGACGATGCCGACCGGCAGTTCCTGCGGCGCCAGGATCGTCCGACTGAGGAGGTCGCCGCCCAGCATCAGGATGCTGCCGAGGAGCGCCGAGACGATGACCAGCGGGCCATGCCTGACGCCCACGACCCCGCGCGCGAGATGCGGCACCATCAAGCCCACGAAACCGATGACGCCCGCGAGAGCCACCAGGGCCGCCGTCGCGAGCGCCGAGAAGAGGAAGACGACCACGCGCAGGCGCGCCACGTCGACCCCGAGGGAGGCCGCCGTCTCCTCGCCGCCCAGCAAGGCGTCGAGGTGGGCGCGACGAGACAACCCCGTGACGATGGCCACGAGGCTGCCCGCGATCGCCAACCAAACGTTGCTCCAGCTCGCGAGGCCGAGCCCGCCCACGGTCCAGAACAGCACCGAGGAGGCCGCCCGCTGGTCGCCAGCGAACACCATGTACATGGTGACGGCGCCGAACAGGAACGACACCGCGAGCCCGGCGATCACCAGCCTTTCGCTCCCCTTGCCGCGTTGGGTCGCTACGAGCGCGAAGACGATGGCGGCGGACAACAGAGCGCCCGCGAAGGATGCGATCGGCAGCGTCCAGGGCCCGAGCCGGTAACCCCAAACCGTGATGACCGATACGGCGCCGGCGGCTGCCCCCGACGACAGGCCGAACAGGAACGGGTCGGCGAGGTCGTTGCGGGTCGTCGTCTGGAGTAGAGTCCCGACGACCGCGAGTCCTGACCCGACCGCGGCCGCCAAGACCACCCGTGGAAGCCGCAGATCGACGATGATCCGGCGTACCGGCGCCGGCACTGCGGCATCGAGGCCGGGGTTCATCCAGGCGAACAGCACCCGCACGACCGAATTGAACGGCAACGGCGTCGCGCCGTAAGCGGTCCCGAGCACCGCAAGAACGCCGATCAGAACGACGCTCGCACAGCAGAGTGCGACGACCCGTCGGTTCAAGGCGTGCCGGCGAAAGCGGCCGGATAGAGCGCCCGTGCGAGCTTCTCGATCGCGTCGATATTGGCCGGCCCCGGCGTCAGTTGCTCATAGCGCAACGGTAGAAATCGCTCGCCCTTGACGGCACGCGTTTCCCGCATGGCCGGATGGCTCTTCAGGAAATCGAGCAGTTTGCGGTAGCCTGCACCATCCTGGTAGTCGAGCAGGATCAAGAACTGCGGATCCTTCGCGGCGATGTCCTCCCAGGATGTCGTGCCCCAGCTCATCGGCAGGTCGCCGAGCACGTTCTTGGCGCCGGCGGCTTCGACGATGGCGGTCGGCATGGCGAATTTGCCCGCCGTGAACGGTTTGTCCTCGCCCGAGTCGTAGACGAAGACCGTCAGCGGCGTTTGGCCCTTCACGGCTTCCGCCACCTTGGCGACACGCGCTTTCCAGCCATCGACCAGCGCCTTGGCGTCGTCGTCCTTGCCGAAGATCGAGCCGAGCGCGAGTTCGTCCGTGTAGAGAAGGTCCATCGCGGCGCGGGGGCGGGCTTTGTCCACCTGGGCGCAGCTTTCGGTCAGCACATAGGTCTGGATGCCCTTGGCCGCGAGCGTGTCGGGTGTCACGTCCCCGCCGGGCTTCATGCCATAATACCAGCCCGCGAAGAAGAAGTCGGCCTCGGCCGCCACCAGGGTTTCCACGGTCGGGTATTTGGACGCGAGCTCCGGCACGTCGCCCATCGCGGCCTTGAACGATGGTGACATCTTGTACCATCCGGTGATGCCGGTAACCCCCGCCATGTCGGGCTGGAGATGCAGCGCGAAAGCCATCTCGGACATGTCGAGGTCGTGTACGACGGCGCGTTTCGGCGCATGGTCGAATACGAGAGTCCGGCCGCAATTGTCGATCTGGACCGGATAGGCGAGGGCCGGGCCACCGAGCGGCGGCAAGCTGACGATGGAGAGGGCCAAGGCGACGAAAACAAGAGAGCGGCGCATGCGTCGGTGATCCTGTCGGGCTTGCTCAACGGTCAGGCGTGTCGAAGACCAGGACGGTCCGACCCGAGGCTGGGTTGATGGCGGGGAAGCAATCCAGCTTGAAAACGGCGCGCACCACGTCCGGCCCGAGAGCCTCCCCGGGCGTTCCGAGGGCGATGAGCCTGCCTTTGTCCAGGACCGCGACGCGGTCGGCGAACGGATGCACGAGGCTGAGGTCGTGCAGCACCGCGACGACCGTGATACCCAGGGTCCGCGCCAGATCCAGCATGTCGGAGCGCGCTCGGGGATCGAGGTGGTTGGTCGGTTCGTCGAGCAGGAGCACCCGCGGCTCCTGGGCAATGGCCCGGGCGATGGCCGAGCGTTGGCGCTCGCCACCCGACAGCTTATCGAGCTGGCGGTGACCGAAGGCCGTAAGCCCGGTCCTTTCGAGCGCCGCATCGACGATGCGGCGGTCGGCTTGCGGGCCCGCGAGCCCGGCGTGGGGAATGCGGCCCAGTCCGACATAGTCGGCCACGGTGAGGCGCAGGTCCGGCACATCGTTCTGCACCACGACTGCGATGCGCCGGGCCCGCTCGGCGAAAGAGAGGTGCCGCAGGTCCGTCCCGCCGACCCGCACCGTACCGGTCGCTGGGCCGATACGGCCCGACAGAAGGCGCAGCAGCGTCGTCTTGCCGGCACCGTTGGGACCCACCACCGCCAGGCGCTCGGCCGACGCGATGTCGAACGACACATCGTCCAGAATGGCTGTGTTCGACCCGTTGCAGACCGTAACGGCTTCGAGCCGCAACCCCGTCGGGCCGTGCGCGTCGCGGGATCGTGCCTTACGGAAGCGCGGCAGCGTCCAGGAACCCAGAGCCCCGGAGGCGTGAAGCGAACCTCCGTTCGCCTGCAGTTTCGACGCGGCTCCGAACTTCATGATCGCCATCCGCAAGACAGATCCATCGGATCCGGGTGAGAACCAAAGACGCGACCGGGCCGCGGCACACGACGCCATGGCGGGCGTCCCTTCGCCCGGCCGGATAAATTCGATTGAAGAGGAGGGTCTTTGCTTCGCAGCCGGCTAGCGAATCGATACCACCGGCTCGATCCTCCCGGCTCAGGATCCGCAAAACCTGAGCCGTGCGGGCCCTGGCCTCGTACGCCGCCCGGACCTTTCCGCCGATCCTGGGCCGGTTCCACGAGGACCCGATCCTGTCCCGAGCTTTCCTTGTTGAAGGCCCGGCACCTCGGTTTCCAATGTGGCCGACCAGAGGCCCTGCCGCAAGCAACTTTTTAACATCACGCCTTTGTTTCGCGATATCCGGCTGTCCTGTTCCGCAAGACCATTGTCGATCCGGCGTTTGCGATGGCTCAATAAGGCCACCATCGTTATTCGGCACCCATCGATTCTTTGACTTTTCGCCGACCTGCAATAGGGTACCCCCCTATGTTAAGGATCCACTATGACCCACACGGTCCGCGACAAGCATAAGCTGTTGGCCCGAGCCCGCCGGATCCGCGGGCAGGTCGAGGCCGTCGAGCGTGCGCTGGAGGCTGAGGCCGAATGCGAGCAGATCATGCACCTGCTCGCGAGCACCCGGGCCGCCATGGCGGGACTGATGGCCGAGGTAGTCGAGGACCACATCCGGACGCATCTCGTGGACATCGAGCAACACCCGGGCGCTCTCGATCAGGACGGCGTGGAAGCCCTGCTGACCGTCGTCCGTACCTATCTGAAATAGGAGAAGCAGCGATGAAAGCTGTCGTCGGGCGCGGCTTCATGACTCACGAACGATTCTTCACCACAAGCGCTGTGACGCCGCCCGGCTTCTTTGATAGCGTTACCTCGTGGGGTCGCGACTGATTCGAAGACGGTCAGGGAAGTTTCGATGTACACACTTCATAGAGCCAAAGAAGAGATCGATGCCGTCGCCAAACATGCGACCGACATCGCAACCCATGTGCTGACGCTCTCGGATGATCTTCATGCCGAGCTTGTCAGCTTCAAGAAAGAGATCCTCGACGGCATCGACAGAAAATTCGCCGATCTGGAACGGACGATACAGGGCGATACAGCCGTACTGGATAGCTCGGCCGTGGCCGATCTTGGGGCCAAGGTCTCGTTGTTGTCCTCGGCGAAGAATACTGCCGTCGTACAGGGTGACGGCAGCAATCCCGAGGTCCGAGCGCCCGTCGGGGAGCACGAGCACCACCCGGAGCAGCACCCGGATAGCGGTCCGCACGAGGATCGCCTGTCACAAGGTGGGTACAACCCAAACGCGGATCCGCAATCGGAGGGCCATCGCTACTGAAGCGGTTTCGGTCGTACTGCTCGCGCTTGCGAAACTTCTGTCGTGGCTAGGCGCGAGCGAAGAAGGGACGAGACGAAGCGCTAACCTGGACCCGAGCTTTCAGATCTCGTGCGATGCGTTATGGTGCACTGGGAACAGAACGGGAACCGGGTGCCATGGTGGGGCTTTCGAGAGCCGTCGGCGTGCCGGCCGCGATCGCAGTTGCGGCGGCGGCCGGATTTGTCTGGTTTCGCCTGCGCCGGTGGGCCCTTCTCTTTGGCATCGCGCGGCACGTGACGAAAGATCATGCGCGGCTCCTGTCGGTAAAGCGTAACCAGCTCGTCGCCCACGACGGTTACGGAAACTACCGGCTACAGCCGTGGATCGACCACGTCGATTACTTCATCGACAACGTTATCCTGCGCGAAGCCCGACGTCGTGGCCTCAGGGTCGATGGCGTGATGCGGGGAACCGCCCGATGGTCGCGCATCAGAAAAGTGCTGCTGCGCACGCTGCAGGACGAGGATGACGCATCGGCCGATGCCGTTTCGGACGAGGACATCGTTTCGGGCGAGCATTACGAAACGCTGTGCCGCAATCTTTTGCAGGCTCGAGGCTGGAGGGTCGAGACCACCCCGATGACCGGTGATCAAGGCGCCGACCTCATCGCCGAAGCTCACGGTCGTCGCGTCGTGATCCAATGCAAATTCCACGCGAGGTCCATTGGCAACAAGGCCGTACAGGAGGCTTTCGCGGCGGTCGGATTTCACGGCGGCGACGCCGCGGTCGTGGTGTCGAATGCAAGCTTCACCCGATCCGCGCGCCAGTTGGCGGAGGCCAATGGCGTCCTCCTGCTACATCACGACCAGCTACCGGACCTGGAACGCTTAGTGAAGCAGACGAGGCAGAAAGCCTGAAACCCCTATGCCTTGACCGAGACCTTGCGCTTCTTCTTGGCGGCCGCGATGGCGGCCTTCTCGGCCGCAGCAGCGGCGGCCGTTTCGGCCTCTGCGGCTTCCTTGGCAAGCCGCATTTCCTTGAGGCTCGCCGTCCGATCGCGCATGGCGTCGCGCGAAGCCTCGTATTGCGCCCATACGGCGGCGTTCTCCGCCGTGGTCTTCTGCAGTTTCTCGAACCGCGCCTCGGCCCGCGCCCGCGCTTCTTCTGAATTATCGGCCATCATTTCCATCCCTGGCGGGCCTGTCCACGACCCGCAATGTTTCGAACATTCACGTGCCGGACGGCGTCCGGTAGCGTCGCGAAGCCCAGCCCTTCGAAACCTTGATACGATCCCGGACCCAAGCCGGCGGCTTTCCCGCTTGGTCATAGGGCCGGATCAACAGCCGTGTCGAATCCGCGCTCATGCCGGGCTCAGGGGCGATTGAACTGCGGCTCGATGCGCTGGCTTCCGCCCTGCAAGGCACACATGTGCGGATGGGCGCGACTTGCGGCGCGCCCATCCGGGTGATCCATCGTGGCCTGGCATCGGCCCGGGTCGAGAATTTAGATCAGGAGGCGTTCGGGGCCACAGCCCGAGGCAACATCACCTGCTTGTGCTTGGGAGCAGGCAGCAGGCCCGGTCGCTGAGCCAGCTTGTGGACGCGCACCAGGATCTGCAACGATCGATCCCTAGTCCGCTTCGAGAGACACCCGAAGCCTGGATGCTTATTCCGCGGCCTGAAGCTTGTCGGCCGAAACCTTGCCGGACCGACGATCGGTCGTCAGTTCGAAGCTGATCTTCTGGCCCTCGCGAAGATCGTTGAAGCCGGCGCGTTCGACCGCGCTGATGTGGACGAAGACGTCCTTGGTGCCGTCGTCGGGCTGAATGAAACCGAAGCCCTTTTGGGCGTTGAACCACTTCACGGTGCCGGTGCTCATGACCGATCCTTTCGTAAGTAAGGGGTACGCCGCCACTGACCTCGCGGCTGCGCAACCAATCGATGGGGATGAGGTCGTAAGCGAGCGTCCGATCCTGTCGGTCCGCAAAGGCAAAGTCGTCGGCCTGCGATTAGTGCGTCTGAAATAGGGAAAGCCCACCCCAGATGTCAACCTTCGCCTCGGTCAGGGGTGACGGTCCGTGGCCGACGGAGCGTCTCGACCGTGGTGCCGAAGCGATTCACCCTCTCTTCACCATCATTGTTCATAAGCGGGCCGTCGTGTAGTGACGAACGGGGCAGGGGCTCCCCCCGGGCGACCGGGAGCGGTTTCGAGCCGGCGATGGAGGAGTTCGGAGCTGTGGCCACTGAAGCGGCATCGCAGGCTGTGTGGTCGGTGACCCTCCCGACCCCCGACGACACCGATCGCTTCGCGGCCCGGATCGCCGACTTCCTCCGTGCCGGGGATCTCGTAACCCTTTCGGGCGACCTCGGTGTCGGCAAGACGACCTTCGCCCGTGCCCTCGTGCGTCACATGGCCGAGGATGCCGAACTCGAAGTCCCGAGTCCGACCTTCACTCTGATGCAGCTCTACCGCACACCGACGTTCCCGATCGTCCATGCCGACCTCTACCGCATCCGTTCGGCGACCGAACTGGCCGAGCTCGGTTGGGACGAGGCGGCCGAAGGCGCCCTGCTTCTCGTCGAATGGGCCGAACGCATCGGCGACGGCCTCCCGGAGGACCGGCTCGACGTCACCCTCGCGATCGATCCGGCAAACCCCGAAACCGCCCGCACGGCCATCGTGACGGGCTACGGCCATTTCGCCGCCCGGATCGCCCAGATCCGAGCGGTCGCGTCGCTTCTGGCCGTCTCGGGTTTCGCCGATGCCAACCGGGTCTTCCTTACCGGCGACGCGTCCACGCGCGCCTACGAGCGCCTGACCCGGAGCGACGGCCGTACGGCCCTGCTCATGACCTCGCCGCCGCGGGCCGACGCGCCCGTGCTGCGCTTCGGCAAGCCCTATCACGAGATCGCGCGGCTCGCGGCCGACATCCGGCCCTTCCTGGCCATGGATGCCGCCTTGCGATCGCAGGGTATCTCGGCGCCGGAGATCTATGCCGAGGACGCGGAAGCCGGGCTCGCCGTGATCGAGGACCTCGGCAACGAACCCTTCGTCGACGGCAACGGACCCATCGCGGAGCGCTATCTCGAAGCCGTGGCGCTTTTGGCCCGCCTCCATGCCAGTGATCTTCCATCGGTGCTGCCGCAGGGTGACACGACCTATACGATCCCGCCCTACGATCTCGACGCCCTGCTGGTCGAGGCCGAACTCGTGATCGACTGGTATGCCCCCTACGTGGAGCGGATCGCGATCCCCGCGAGTGGCCGCAATGCGTTCAACGGCATCTGCACGCGGCTCTTCGCCGAAGTGATCGGGGCCGACACCACCTGGACGTTGCGCGACTGCCATTCGCCCAATCTCATCTGGCTCGGGCAGCGCGAGGGCCTGCAGCGCGTCGGCATCATCGATTTCCAGGACTGCGTGCTCGGACACCCGGCCTACGACGTCGCGGCCTTGCTGCAGGATGCCCGGGTCACGGTGCCGGACGCGCTCGAACTGAAGCTCCTGGGCGCCTACACGCAGTTGCGCGCCAGCATGGATCCGAGGTTCGACATGGCGCGCTTCGTGCGCGCCTATGCGATTCTCGGTGCACAACGCGCCACGAAGATCCTCGGCATCTTTGCCCGGCTCGACAAGCGCGACCGCAAACCCCACTATCTCGCCATGTTGCCGCGTATAGAAGCCTACCTGAACAAGGGCCTCGCCCATCCGGCGCTCGCGGATCTCCGCGGCTGGTACGAAACCTACATGCCCCGCGTGCTCGGTTCCCCGACACGGGAGCGCGAGCCGTCTTGAGGCTACGAAGCGCCGGGGATTATGTCAGGACGTGATGATCCTCCAGCACACCGCCATGGTATTCGCGGCCGCTCGAAGCCGCGCTCCGGGGCTCTTTCGAGCATGACGATCGTTCCGCATACCGCCATGGTGTTCGCGGCCGGCATGGGATCGCGCATGCGGCCCATCACCGACACGATCCCGAAGCCGCTCGTCGCGATCGGCGGCCGGCCCATGCTGGACCACATGCTCGATCGCCTGCACGACGCCGGCGTGAACCACGCGATCGTCAACGTCCATCACCGTGCCGACCAGATCGAGCGACATCTCGCGGGCCGCACCGCCCCGGCCATCACGATTTCGGACGAGCGCGACAAGCTGCTCGACCAGGGCGGCGGCATCCGCAAGGTCTTGAGCAGCCTCGGCCGGGAGGCGTTCCTCGTCTGCAACACGGACGCGCTTTGGATCGAAGGGGCGCGGCCGACCCTTCCCCGCCTCTTTTCCAATTGGAACCCCGAGAACATGGACGTTCTGTTGCTCGTCGCCTCGAGCGTGACCAGTGTCGGGGTCGACTGGCCGGGCGATTTCTCCATGGCATCGGATGGCCGGCTGTCGCGACGTAGCGAGGGCGGTGTCGCGCCCTTCGTCTACGCCGGGGTGGGTCTGATGAAGCCCGAGCTCTTCGACGGGATCGACGAGGACGTGTTCCGGCTGGCCCCTTTCTTCTTTCGTGCCGCCGAGCAGGGGCGGCTCTTCGGAACGCGGCTCGACGGGACATGGCTTCACGTCGGCACGCCCGGCGCCATCGCCGAAGCGGAGGCCGCGCTCGAAAACTCGGCCCTGTGATGCCGGATCGTTTCGAGCCGGGAACACCGCGCGTCTTCACGATCCCGCCGGGCGCGCCCTTCCTCGAGACGCTCAGCGACGCTCTGCTCGACGGCCGCCTCGTCGACGGCTTCTCGCGGGCCGCCGGGCCGCTCGGCCTCGCGGCCGCCACCCTCTACGTCCCGACGCGACGATCGGCCCGCGCCCTCGGGGCCACGATGGCGTCGCGCCTGGGAACCGCCTCGGCCCTGCTTCCCCGGATCGTGCCGCTCGGGGCTCTCGACGACACCGAACTGCTGTTCGAGGAGGCAGGCCTCGGCGACGATGTCTCGCCCGATCTTCCCGTGGCTCTCGGCCCGATCGCCCGGCGCATGATCCTCACGCGGCTGATCCTGGGCTGGGGCGAGGCCGTGCGCCACGCCATCGTGGCGGTCGAGCCAGACGGCCAGCGCAGCCTCAGACGCGAGGAGCCCCTGCTGGTCGCGACATCGCCGGCGGATGCCTGGCATCTCTCGGGCGAACTCGCGGCCCTGATCGACGAACTCGTCATCGAGGACGTGGCCTGGACCCGGATCGAGCCTCTCGCGACGGACGATTTCGACCGCTACTGGCGCATCACCCTCGATTTCCTCGATGTCGCCATCACGCAATATCCGCAGATCCTGGCCGCCATGGAGCGGGTCGACGCCGCTACCCGCCAGATGCGGCTGATCGAGGCCGAGGTGAAGCGTCTGACGACCGGCACCGCCGGTGGCCCGGTCATCGTGGCAGGATCGACCGGCACCAACAAGGCGACGGCCCGGCTGATCGCGGCCGTGAGCCGCCTGCCGCAGGGCGCGGTGGTTCTGCCGGGGCTCGACCAGGGGCTCGACGACGAATCGTGGCGATTGATCGGGACCGCGACCGGCGAAGAAGCAGCAGCGGCCCATCCCCAGGCGGCCCTGCGCCGTCTTCTCGACGAGATCGGTATCACCCGCGCCGCGGTCCTGGCACTCGGCCACCCTTCGCCGGATCTCCTGGCCCGGGGCCGACTCCTGAGCGAAGCCCTGCGCCCCGCCGCGACCACCGACCGGTGGCGCCATGCCGTTCTCGACACGTCTGCAGCGCTTCAGGGCGTGACGCTGGTCGAGGCGGCCGACGAGAACGAGGAAGCGTGCGCCATCGCGATCGCGTTGCGCGAAACGCTCGAGGGGCGGGGCACGGCGGCGCTCGTCACGCCGGATCGCGAGCTCGCGCGGCGGGTTCGCGAGGAACTGACGCGCTGGAACATCGACATCGAGGAATCGAGCGGCGAGCCGCTCGGCCAGACCCCGGCAGGCGCGCTGGCCCGTCTGGTGCTCGATTGCGCCCTGAAGAACCTGGCTCCGGTCGAGATCCTGGCCCTGCTGCATCATCCGGATCTGCGGCTCGGACGTCCGCGTGGCGAGGTGATCCGCCTGGCGCGGCACCTCGAGCTCGGCGTCCTGCGCGGCGTTCTGCCGGCGCGGACCTTGGGCGATCCCGACGCCCTGCTGGCGGCCGCCCGGGACCGCCGCGATCTACCCCATGCTCACGGCGCCCTCAGGTTGATCGGGACCGAGGATTTCGCCCAGATGGGCCACTTCCTGGCCGACCTCCTCGGCGCCCTGAAGCCGCTGCGCGACCTGCCCGATACGGCCCCGCTGCCGGCCTGGCTCGCGGCCCACGAACGCGTGCTGGCGGCCTTGGCGCGGGACGAGACCGGTGACGTGTCGCTCGCCGGAGCCGATTACAGCGTGCTCGGCGCCCTGTTCGAGGAGCTCGACGACGCGGCCGACCCCGCCATTCTGCTCGACTGCCCGGGCTATGGCGCGCTTTTCGACCGTCTCGCGGCCGAGACACCGGTGCGCGGCCCCAATCGCAGCCACCCGCGCATCAAGATCCTGGGGCTGCTCGAAGCCCGCCTCCTCACCGCGGACCGCATGATCCTGGGAGGTCTCGACGAGACGATATGGCCGCCGGCCGCACGGTCGGACCCCTTTTTGAACCGGCCCATGCGCACCACCCTCGGCCTGTCCCCGCCGGAACGGCGGATCGCCCGCACGGCGCATGATTTCGAGATGGCGCTGGGCCAGGATGAAGTGATCGTCACACGGGCGCTGAAGCGCGGCGGCGCGCCAACGGTCCCGTCGCGCTTCCTGCAGCGGCTCGGCGCCGTCGCGTCGGAGGGCTGGGCGGCCTGCCGGACTCGCGGCGACCGATACCTCGCCTTTGCGCGCGCCCTCGACCGGCCGGCGACGCTGACCACCATCCGGCGCCCTGCCCCGCGCCCGCCCGTGGCCCTGCGGCCCGAAAAGCTCAGCGTTACCCGCATCGAGACGCTGCGGCGCGACCCTTACGCGATCTATGCCGAGCGCATCCTGAGGCTCACGCCCCTGGAGCCTTTGGCGGCCCTGATGGGCCCACGCGAGTTCGGCACGACGTTCCACGCCGTGATCCGCGATTTCACCCGCACCCATGCGGACCACGATCTGCCGCCGGATGCCGCGGACCTGATCATGGCCCTCACCCGCGAGGCTTTTTCAGGACCGTTCGACGACCCGGGTTTCCGCACCTTCCAGTGGCCCCGCATCCTCAACTGGTCTCGGGCCTTCCATAGGTGGGAGGTCGAGCAGCGCGCGCGCCCCGCGCAACTCTTCGTGGAGGAAGAAGGCCGCCTGCCGATCTCCCTCGCGGACGGGTCGATCTTCACCCTGACCGCCACGGCGGATCGCATCGAGCTCGACCGGCAGGGCCGCGCCACGATCGTCGATTTCAAGACCGGCGCCACGCCCACGATCAAGGAGGTGAAGGTCGGCTTCGCGCCGCAGCTGACGCTGGAAGCCGACATGGTGGCGCAAGGCGCCTTCGCGGCCCTCGGCCGGGTCGCCGAGGTGGCGGCAGCCGTCTATGTGAAGTTCGGGGCCGACGAGACAGCCAAGCGCATCGCCCTCGACTGGAAGGACGAGCCGCCCTTCGCCGATGTGGTGGCCGAGCACCGGGACGAACTGGTGCGGCTCTTGAACAGCTTTCGCAGCGAAGCAACCGGCTACCTGGCGAGGCCCTTTCCCAAATATGCGTCGCGCTTCGGCAGCTACGACCACCTGTCACGGGTCAAGGAATGGTCGGCAACGGGTGGACTCGACGACGGGGTGCCGGAATGACCGCCGCGCTCGACGCGGCAATCACCGCATTCACGCCACCGGCCGATACGGTCGACCGCCAGCGCCGCGCCTCGGATCCCGGCCGTTCGGCCTGGGTGTCGGCCAATGCGGGGTCCGGCAAGACGCACGTCCTGGCGCAACGCGTGCTGCGGCTGCTGCTCGCGGGGGTGCCGCCGGCCCGCATCCTCTGCCTCACCTTCACCAAGGCGGCGGCCGCCAACATGTCGATCCGGGTGTTCAAGGACCTGTCCCGGTGGGCGACGCTCGACGATGGTCCCTTGCGAGACGCCATCGCCGGGACGGGCTCGCCGGCTCCGGGGGTCGGCGACCTCGACGCGGCCCGGCGGCTGTTCGCCCGTACGGTCGAGACGCCGGGCGGCCTCAAGATCCAGACCATCCACGCCTTCTGCGAACGCCTGCTTCACCTCTTTCCCTTCGAGGCCAATGTCCCGGCCCGCTTCGAGGTGTTGGACGATCTCCGGGCCGCCGACCTCCTGGCGCGGGCCCGCGAGGCGGTGCTGGCCACGGCCATGCGGGACACGACATCGACCGTCGGCCGCGCCGTCGAGGCCCTGGCCGGGCTCCTCGCGGCGTCGAGCTTCGACGAACTGCTCCGCGAGGCGCTGGGCCACCGCTACCGCGTGCGGGACGCCATGCAGGAGGGTCGCGACCTCGACGGGCTCAAGGCCCTGCTCCGCCAGGCGCTCGGCCTCGGACCGCGGGAGACCATCGCCGCCGTCGAGGCCGAGATGACCGCCGGCGGCCTCTCGCGGTCCGCGTGGACCGAGACGGCGCAGCGCATCGGCGCCGACGGAGCGAGCCTCACCAAAACCGGCAACCGCCTTGCCGCCGCCGCCTCGGCCCCGGACGGGCAACGCGTCGAATTCTATCTGGACGTCTTCCTTACGCAGAAGCGCGACCCGCGGGCCGACATCTACCTGCCGGCGCCTCTGCGCAAGAAGGAGGCGGCGCTCTGCGACGCGCTCGACCGCGAACGCGAGCGCCTGGTCGGGCTCGTGGCGAAGCGCAAGGCCGCCGAGACCGCTGAGCGGACCGCGGCGCTGATCGCGGTCGCGGCCGCCATTCTCGATCATTACGACACGGCGAAGCAGCGCCGGGGGCTGCTCGATTTCGAAGACCTCGTCGAGCGGACCCGCAACCTGCTGAAGACATCGAGCTCGGCCTGGGTCCTCTACAAGCTCGACCGCGGCATCGACCACATCCTGGTCGACGAGGCCCAGGATACCTCGCCGCACCAGTGGGAGATCCTGCAGGCCATCAGCGACGATTTCTTTTCCGGCGCGGGCCGGACCGAGCAGAATCGCACCTTCTTCGCGGTCGGCGACGAGAAACAATCGATCTACTCGTTCCAGGGCGCCCGGCCGGACAAGTTCGACGAGATGCACCGGCATTTCGCCCGGAAGGCCCGGGCCGCGGCGCGCGAATTCGACGGCATCGACCTCATCCTGTCGTTCCGCTCGGCCGCGGCCGTGCTCGGTGCAGTCGACCGCGTCTTCGCTCATCCGGCGAACCGGCGCGGCCTCACCCACGACTCCGCCGGCCCGCAACCCCATCAGCACTTGCGCGGCATGCCGGGCCTCGTCGAGATCTGGCCCGTGGTCACGGCCGTGCCGCATGCGGAACCGGGTGACTGGAAGCTGCCGGTCGATGTGGTGGAGCCCGGCGATCCCCCGGTCGTCGTGGCGCGACGGATCGCGGACCGCATCGCCCGCATGACGGCGCCAGGGTCCGGCGAGACCGTCGAGGACAGCACGACCCGGCAGCGCCGACCCGTGCGGGCCGGCGACGTCATGATCCTGGTGCGGTCGCGCAGCGCGGTCTTCGAAGCCATGATCCGCGCCTGCAAGGAGCGCGGCGTGCCGGTCGCAGGGGCCGATCGCCTGGCCCTCACCCAGCATATCGCGGTGATGGACCTCGTGGCGGCAGGGCGTGCGGCCCTGAGCCCGGCCGACGATTACGCGCTGGCCTGCGTGCTGAAATCCCCTCTGATCGGGCTCGACGACGACGACCTCATCGCCCTGGCGCCGGGGCGGCGCGGCATGCTGCTCACGGCGCTCGGTGCTTCGGCGGACGCGCGTCACGCCGTGGCCCATGCCAAGATCGAGGCCTGGCGCGAGCGTTCGGCCTGGCTCACGCCGTTCGCCTTCTACACGCGGATGCTCGGCGCGGACGGCGGACGGCGGGATCTCCTGGGCCGGCTCGGCCCCGAGGCCGGCGACGCCATCGATGAGTTCCTGGCCCTGACGCTCGCGCATGAGCGCGACGGCGCGCCCTCGCTCATGGCCTTTCTGGCACGGCTCGACGGGATCGACGTTTCGGTCAAGCGCGACATGGAAGCGGCCGGCAATGCCGTGCGGGTGATGACCGTGCATGCGGCCAAGGGCCTCGAAGCCAAGATCGTCTTCCTTCCCGACACCTGCGCGGTGCCGAGCGGCCGCCACGACCCCGCGCTGTTCCCGCTCGACGACCCGGCCGCGGACGGCACCCTGCTGGCCTGGTCTCCGCGGACCGATGCCGATGCGGCCCGGGTCGCGGCCGCGCGAGCGCGGGTGCGGGACCGCGCCGTCGAGGAGCACAACCGGCTGCTCTACGTCGCCATGACGCGGGCCGAGGAGCGGCTCTATATCGCGGGATACTGCGGCGAGCAGAGCCCGGGCGAGGGCTGCTGGTACCGCATGATCGAGGCGGCGGAGCTGCCGCTCGAACCCGCTCCGGCGCCCTGGGACGCGGCAGAGTCGGTGCTTCGGTTGCAAGACCCCCAATCGACCGGGGGCTTGCAGGCTTCGGCGGCCGCCCTGCCCTCCGAAGCGCTCCCCGAGCTCCCGGACTGGCTCCGCCGGCCCCCGCGCGACGCCGAGGAGCCCGAGGCGCCGCCGGTGCGGCCGTCGAACCCGCTCGGCGCCGCCGATCAGGCGGGTCCCGCGGGCTGGCCCTATATCGACCGGCACGGCAGCTTGGGGCGGCGCGAAGCCGCGGCAGCCGGGCGGCTCATGCACCGGCTGTTGCAGCACCTGCCGGGCGTCGAGCCCCTTCGGCGGCACGACACCGCGCTGCGTTTCCTCGGCGTCCAGGGCACGACGATGGAGCCCGAGCGTCGCGAGATTCTAGCCCGGCAAGCCTTGGCCGTGCTCGACGATCCGGCGCTTGTCCCGCTGTTCGGGCCGGAATCCCGCGCCGAAGTCGCGGTGACGGCGAGCGTCGTGCTGCCGAGCGGCCGTGTCGTCGACGTGACCGGGCAGATCGATCGCATCGGGGTCACGGCCGAGGCGGTTCACATCGCGGATTTCAAGACCGGAACGCCCGGTCCCGTAACGCTCAAGCAGGTCCTGCAACTGGCCCTCTATCGGGCTGCCGTAGCGCCGCTCTACCCGAACCGCGCCGTCCGCACCCATCTCGTTTGGACCGCGACGGGCGAGGTGATCGAAGTGTCGGCGGCAGATTGCTTGATGGCGTTGGAGACGATGCGATAGACGGGCCGCCGCTCTGTCCTTCTCCCGCGGGCGGGAGAAGGTGGCGCGCAGCGCCGGATGAGGGTGCTACGGAGAGACCAGCCGCAACAGATGCGCCATGTCCTTGGCGAAAACGCGCAGGTGGGCCAAGGGATCGGAGCGCTTCAGGCGCTTGTTCATGTAGGAGTCCCAGGTCAGCCGCTGGACGTCGGGGTCGCGGCAGATGGCGACGAAACGCTCGCGCATGGCGTCGCTGCGGTACCACACGGTCTGCATCAAGCCCAACACCCAGAACACCCGGCCATGTTCGCGCATGAAGCGCTTTCGCGCGCCTCCGAGGGCACTCGCCTTGCCGGTCTCGAGGAATTCGGTCACGGCATCGGCGGCGAGCCGTCCGCCGAGCATGGCGTAATAGATCCCCTCGCCCGAAGCCGGCGCCACGACGCCGGCCGCATCCCCGGCCAGGAGGACGTCGCGGCCGTTGTCCCAACGCCGCAAGGGCTTCATCGGGATGGGGGCACCCTCGCGCCGCAAGGTTTCGACGTCGCCGAGCCCGACCTCCCGACGCAGCCGGTCGACCGAGGCCCGGAGCGCGAAGCCCTTGCGGGCGCTGCCGGTGCCGACGCTGGTGGTCGAGCCATGCGGAAAGATCCAGCCGTAGAAGTCCGGCGAAACCGTGCCCCGGTAGTGCACGTCGCAGCGCGTCGGATCGAAACCGTCCCGATCGACCCCGACCGGCGAGCTGACGATCTCGTGATAGGCGAACACGCAGCGGACCTTGTCGGCGCCTTTCACGGTCTGGCGCCCGATCCCGGATCGGGCGCCGTCGGCCCCGATCACGGCACGCGCCCGGATCTCCTGCGAGTGGCCCTCGGCTGCACCGTGCGGCCGGTAGCGCACGACCGCGGTGCCGTCGGGATCGCGGTCGAAGGTCTCGAAGGTTCCGGTCTCGCGACGGCAGCCGGCCGCGGCGGCCCGCTCGCGGAGCCATTCGTCGAAGGCTTCGCGGTCCACCATGCCGACGAAGCCGCCGTCGATCGGCATGTCCACCTTGCGCAGCTTCGGCGACACCATGCGGGCCGCGCGGACGCGAGCCACGAGGAGTTCGCCGGGAATCGCGAAATCGGCGATGAGCCGTGGCGGAATGGCGCCGCCGCAGGGCTTGATGCGTCCCGCCTTGTCGAGCAGCACGACGCTGTGGCCGCGCCGCGCCAGATCCTCGGCCGCCGTCGCGCCAGAGGGGCCGCCGCCCACCACCACGACATCGACCAGCGTCGGCCGGTCGGCCCTCGATGTTTGATCCGTCGTCATGCCGATACCGCCATGATGGTTGCGCCGTCGCCGACAGCGGAGGAGACCGGCGCCCCCGCCGATACGAGGCGTGCCGCGATGAGAAAGAGACCCGCCTCGACCAGGAACACCAGGGCATAGGCCGGCGTGGCGGAGGCGAGGACCTGGTGCATGACATCGACCAGGGCTGGGCCGACGAGGCTTCCCAACCCGAACGCCAGGGCTTGCGCGGCGCCCCAAACACCCATGCGCACACCTTCGCGGTGCCCGGCTCCCGTTCCGGCCAGGGCCATCATGGCGCCGACGGCCGCGACCGTGAACGTGCCGTTGCCGAATCCGAGGAGCATCACGGACGAGCGCAGCGGCCAGGCCGGGCCTATGGCGCCGGCCGTCGCGAGACCACAGAGCGCCAGGGCCGAGATGAGGCAGCCGCCGACCGCACAGAGCTTCAGCCCGCCTGCCCGGCGGAAATACGGCACGGCACTCGCGAAGGCGACGGCCAGCATGCCGATGAGGGCACCGCCGTGCTGCACGCCGGAGAGCCGCGTCGTCTCGCCCGGCGTCAAGCCCAGGACCGCTCCGGCAAACGGATCGAGAATGAGATCCTGCGCCCCATAGGCCAGCATGGAGGTGAAGACGAACAGCGTGAAACGCCGGACCGGAGCCTCGGCCCAGACCTCAGCCAAGGCGCGCCGGAACGAGCCGGCAGCCGGCGTGGGGCTCGGCAAGGCGGCGCCACCCGCGCCGCGTTCGAGGCCCGCGAGAGCGAGCAGGCTGACGAGCAGGGCCGTCGTGCAGACCATCACCATGACGACCACGAGGCGCGCCATCGAGAAGGGATCGAGGAAGTGGCCCGCAACCCCGCCCGTGACAGCGAAACCGGCGATCATCATGGTCCAGATGATCGAGGCCGCGGCACCCCTTCGGCCGGGCGCGACGGCGGTGGCCGCGAGGGTGAGCAGCGACGTTCCGGCCGCTCCGACGCCCGCCCCGACAAGCAGGAAAGCCGGTACCGCCATGGCGATGCCGATCACCCGCGACGAGGGTATCTCGGCGACCGCGAGCGCCGCCAGGATGGCACCGCCGGCCAGCACCAGAAGGCCTCCGAGGATCCAAGGCGTGCGGCGTCCGGATCCGTCGGCACCGTGGCCCCAGCGGGGCCGCAGCATCTGGACGGCGTAGTGAGCCGCCACCAGCGCGCCCGGCACGACGGCGGGGAGGGCCAGCTCGACCACCATGACCCGATTGAGGGTCGTCGTGGTCAGGACCACGATGGCACCGAGCGAGGCCTGGACCAGCCCCAATCGGGCGATGCCGAACCAACCAAGGTGGGGATGCGGCGTCAAGGCGCTCCCCCGGCCAGCAGCGAGCGAACCGCGAAGGCGCTGACCAGCATGCCGAGCACGTAGAGGCTCGTGCCCGTGGCGTTGTAGCGGGCGGCTTGTCCCTTCGGGTCGCGCAGCAGCCCCGGCATCAAGGCGATCTGGGCCAGTGCGAGGGCGCCGACGACCACGGCGTAGAAGCCTCGATCCCAGACAGCCAGCGACGCGATCACGACGAGCTGCGGCAGGACCATGGCGGCGCAAGCGACTTGCACTGCGCCCGCAACACCGAGCTGGACCGGCAGCGACCGCACACCCATGCGCGTATCGCCCTCCACCGCCTTGAAGTCGTTCAGCGTCATGATGCCATGCGCACCGAAGCTGTAGAGCATGGCGAGAAGCAGGATCCGAACATCGGGCCGCGACCCGGAGACGACCGCAGCGCCCGCGAGCCATGCCAGCCCCTCATAGGACAGCGCCACGGCGGCGTTGCCGAACCAGCCATTGCGCTTCAGACGGAGCGGCGGAGCGCTATAGGCCCAGGCCAGGCAGGAGCCGACCGCCGCCGGCACCAGGACCCAAAGTCCGAAACCCGCCGCCACGACGAGGGACAGCGCGCTCCAGCCGATCGCGATGCCGAGACCCCAGCGACCCGGGATCCGGCCTGACGGAATGGGGCGGTTCGGCTCGTTGATGGCATCGACGTGGCGGTCGAACCAATCGTTGACGGCTTGGCTGGCACCACACAGCAGGGGACCCGCGAGCACGAGGCTGCCGAGCGCCAAGCCGAGTTGCTGCGGCAGCGCGAGACCGCCGGAGACGAGCCCGCAGCCGAAGGCCCACATGGGAGCGAACCAGGTGATCGGCTTCAAGAGCTCGACGACGGCCGCAAGGGTCGGTCGCTCGATCTCTGCTGCTGGAAGGGCTGATCGCTTGAGCATGGACACTATGCTGGTTCAGCGACACGACTATGTCAACTTGACTTGACACTTTGGTCGAAGCCAAAACTAGCCTACCTGCGACAACTTGTCCTAGGTTCCGTTCGAAACATCCGAGGGCAGGTCGCCGATGCCGTAGCGACGGAGCTTGGAGTAGAGGCTCTGGCGACTGAGGCCGAGCATCTCGGCCGCGGACGCCCGATTGTCCTGCGTGACGGCCAGCGCCGCTTCGATGCAGAGTTCCTCGATGATGTCGGTCGCCTCGCGCACGATGTCGCGCAACGGCACCCGTCCCACGAGATCCGTCATCTCGCTGACGGGGCGCAACGGCCGCTTCATCTCTCCCAGGACGGAGCGTTCGACCACCACGGGCCGGAACAGGAACGCGTAGACGCGCTGTTCGTCGCGATCGGCCACCGCCGCCGTCAGTTCGACATCGCGCATGGCGCCATACTGGCCACGCAGGACGGTGGCGTAGCGCCGAATGGATCCGTTGTCCTGCAGGCGCGAGGTCAGCACGTTCATGTCGACGCCGTGGCGCCCGACGAATCGCCCGAGAGACTCGCTCCGGATCTGGTTGATGGTCGCGACATCGACGAGATCCAGAAAGGCCTCGTTGGCCTCGATGATGTCGAGGTCCGATGTTGCCGTCACCATGGCCTCGGGCAGATGCCGGAGCGCCGCCCAGGCCTCTCCGATCGCCGGTGTCTTCAGCCCATCCTGAGTGGCTGGAAAGATCCGGATCAGCACCTGCGCGGTGCCTCCGCTCCGCAGCAGCCACGCCGACAGCGAGACATCGGCGGCCGTCGTTCGCAGGCGGACGCCGGGACACTTGGCCAAGCCGAGCGCCCGGACCGTGGCCAGACACTGGCCGACCGCATCGACACTCTCGTCGACGAAGAGATCCTCGATCGTACTGCCGACGAGCCGCCGGGCGACGCGATGCAGTTGATCTTCCCCGGCGGGGTTCACGTCCGTGATCTTGCGGGTCGCGGCCTCGACGATCAGCATGGCCTCGGAAGAGGTCTGGAACAGCATGCGAAACTGCGTCTCCGCGCTGCGATGCAGGGCGTAATCGCGCTCGATCGTGAGATTGCTGTCGACCAGTTGCTGCTGGAGACGGGCCAGACCGCGAAGGTCGCGCCCCAGCACCACGAGTTGTCCCGCCGGGTCGAGCCGCACCGCGACGTAGCGGACCGGAAGATCCTCGCCGTCGACGACATGGTTGATTTCCTGCCACGTCAGGCCATCGCCGGGCGCCACCTTCATCATGGACTGGACCTTGCCGCGACTCTCGACCGTGACGGTGTCGGCCATGGCCTTGTCGATCCAGGTTTCACCGATCCGACTGGCCAAGTCGCTGTCACCGATCGACGTGTCGCGAATGACGCCCGTCGAATCGACGAGCAGCGCAATATCGCTGCTCGCCGTGACGAGCTGAGAAAGAGTCGCCGCTCCCAGATCGCGAAAAACGCTGTCGGGAGATCGGAAACCACCCTGCATTGGTGGGACGGAGTTTCCAATCACGAAAGATCGCCTTTGCGCTAGAGCACGTCAGGTGTCGCTAGACATCCTCCCTCGAATTACTATTGCGGAGACCGGCTGAACAGCACGACAGGTCGCAGTCGCCACGCTCCGATCACAGCTTTTTAGGACACGCGTTGAGCAACCGTGCCCTGCCCCGACAAGGCCTCTGCCATCTGGACGGCCTCGGTCGCGTCGCGCGCCACCGCGTCGACGCCGATCCTTCGGTTCAGATCCGGATCCATCAGGAAGGCGGGACCGCCAGCCAGCAGCGTGACGTTCTCGGCCAGCGACGCTCGGCGCAGGGCCTCGACATGCTTCGGCATCATGTCCAGGAATTTGTCGCCTGCCACCGAGAGGCCGATGGCGGTGAAACGCTGGGCCCGTACGAGGACCAGAAGATCTTCGAAGAGAATGCGGGGCTCGAAGGTGACATCCCATCCGGCCCGCCGAAAGAAGGCCGCGACGACCGACAAGCCGAAGATGTGCTGTTCGCCCGATACCGGTGCCAGCAGGATCTTCTTGCCGTGGATCAGACCGGGCGAATCACCGTCGAAATCCGGGCCCAGCGCTCGCATGATGCCCTGCAACCGGCTCAGGCCCGCCGTGACGTCGATGAAGCTCAGACGGTCGGCCAGCCAGAGATCGCCGAGGCGGCGAGCGGCGGGTGCCAGAAGCTGCAGCAGGACCGCGTCGATGCCGAGCCCCTCGGACCGTAAACCCTCGATGTAATGGATCAGCTGCGGTACGGCCGCTGCCAGCAGGAGGTCGGCGAAGTGCGTCACCTGATCCTCGGTCACCGCGGCCGCCGCACAATCGACCGCCACCTCGGCATCGCGGCCGATCTCGGATAGCCGCGGGACGACCCGGGTCAAGATCGCCTTCCGCAGCTCGCGACGCCAATCGGAGTGTCCGACGATCGGAAGCGCGTGCTGGTCCTTGGAAAATACGGACTGCTGCTGCGGCAGTCCGCGCGCTTTCTGGTAGCCCTGCTGTTCCATCACGAGGACCTCTATCCCAAGCGAGGCAATGGTCTGTCACGTATCAGGGCAGAATGCCTCGTCTGCAGGCTACCCATTCCTGGCCGTGTCGCACGGTGTTTTTTCAAGAGGCGTCGGTTCCGTATTTTGGAAGAGACGCGATCAGCATCCTCTGTGTCAAGCTGGAATGAATCGCCGCAGTGGAAAGTGTCAAGTTTGCTTGACAACTGCGTGGCTGGCTTCCAATCTCGCCATCAAGGTGAATTTGGGAGCGACCATGGGTAAGGCGTCAACAGTCGGAGCATGCCGCCCGCTTTATACCGCGGACGAGCGACGCCGGCGTGATGCGACACCTTGGACAGTGGTGCAGGGCATCCTGGCTCCGCTGCAGTTCGCGATCTTCCTCGCGAGTCTCGTTCTCGTGACCCGCTTTCTCCTGACAGGCGAAGGCCTGTGGGCCGCCACCGCCTCCGTCGTCGTCAAGACTCTCGCGCTTTACGCCATCATGGTGACGGGTTCGATCTGGGAGAAGGCGGTCTTCGGCCGCTACCTGTTCGCGCCGGCCTTCTACTGGGAAGACATGGTCAGCATGTTGGTTCTGACCCTGCACACGACCTATGTGGTGCTGCTGCTGACCGGCCGGGGCACCGCTGCCGAGCAATTCGGCGTGGCGCTGGCCGCCTATGCCACCTACGTGGTGAATGCCGCGCAATTCGTTCTGAAGCTCCGGGCGGCGCGGCGCGGAACCCCGACCAGGACCGCTTCTGTGGCGGGTCTCGCCTGATGCCGGCCCTCGCCGAGATGCTTTCCGTAAGAGAGACCAAGGTGGTCGGCTGTGCCGATGCGCCGGTGCTGCGCGAGCGCGGCCAACGGGAGGTCTTCTGCGGCCTGACCGGGATCGTGTGGCTGCACCGCAAGATCCAGGATGCTTTCTTCCTCGTCGTCGGGTCGCGCACCTGCGCGCACCTCATGCAATCGGCCGCCGGCGTCATGATCTTCGCCGAGCCTCGGTTCGCCACGGCCATCATGGAAGAGCGCGACCTCGCTGGTCTCGCCGACGCCAATGAGGAACTCGACCGCGTCGTCACGCGGCTCCTCGAGCGCCGTCCCGACATCAAGCTGCTGTTCCTGGTCGGCTCATGCCCGTCCGAAGTCATCAAGCTCGACTTGTCGCGCGCCGCGGTCCGCCTCAACCGGACCTTCGGGCCCGATCTCCGGGTCCTGCACTATTCGGGAAGCGGCATCGAGACGACCTTCACCGAAGGCGAGGACGCCTGCCTGGCGGCCCTCGTGCCCGACATGGCCGAGACGGCACCCGGCCAGGACCGCTCGTTGCTGGTGGTCGGAACCCTGGCCGATGTCGTGGAGGACCAGTTCCGCCGGCTCTTCGCCGCCATGGGCATCGCCGATGTGGCGTTTCTGCCGCCGCGCAAAGCCGCCGAACTCCCGGCCGTCGGCCCGCGGACCGCGTTCCTCCTGGCCCAACCCTTCCTCAACAACACCGCCAGGGCGCTCGAAGAGCGCGGCGCCACCCGCATCGCGGCGCCGTTCCCGCTGGGTGCCGAGGGGACGTCGCTCTGGCTCGCCGCAGCCGCGGCGCATTGGGGCATCGATCCCGCCAGGGTGTCGGCCGTTACGGCGGCACCGCGCGAGCGCGCCGCCCGGGCCATGGAACCCTACCGGGCCGCGCTCGAAGGCCGCAGCATCTTCTTCTTCCCTGATTCGCAACTCGAAGTTCCGCTGGCCCGCATGCTGTCGCGCGAGTTCGGCATGCGCCCGATCGAGGTCGGGACACCCTTCCTGCACCGCCAGCACCTCGCCGAGGAGCTCCGCCTGCTCCCCGAGGGACCGGTCCTGAGCGAGGGCCAGGACGTCGACCGACAGCTCGACCGCTGCATCGCCGCGGCTCCCGATCTCGTCGTCTGCGGCCTCGGCCTCGCCAATCCGCTGGAGGCGCAAGGCCTCGCCACCAAATGGTCGATCGAACTCCTGTTTACGCCGATTCAGGGCTACGATCAGGCGGGCGACCTCGCGGCCCTCTTCGCCCGCCCGCTGGCGCGGCGCCAAGCCCTGAAGGTGTAGCGCCATGCAGCTCGCCGTCTGGACTTACGAAGGCCCGCCCCACGTGGGCGCAATGCGGATCGCCACCGCGATGCAGGGCGTGCATTTCGTCCTCCACGCGCCGCAAGGCGACACTTACGCCGACCTCCTCTTCACGATGATCGAGCGCCGCGACGCCCGGCCCCCCGTCACCTACACCACGTTCCAGGCCCGCGACCTCGGCCGCGACACGGCGCAACTCTTCCAGACGACGCTCGCCGACGCCTTTGAGCGCTTCCGGCCGGACGCCATGCTGGTCGGCTCCTCTTGCACCGCGGAACTCATCCAGGACGATCCGGGCGGTCTCGCCCGCGCACTCCACCTGCCGATCCCGGTGATCCCGCTCGACCTCCACTCCTATCAGCGCAAGGAGAACTGGGGCGCGTCGGAAACCTTCTACGGCCTCGTGCGGACCCTCGCCGACCCGAAGGTCAGACCCTCGACGGAGGATCGCCGGCCACGATGCAACATCCTCGGGCCCACGGCCCTCGGCTTCCGGCATCGCGACGACGTGGTCGAGGTCGTACGCCTGATCGAGAGCCTCGGCATTGGGGTCGGGGTGACGGCGCCGCTCGGCGCGACCGTGGCCGACCTCGCGCGGCTCGGCGAAGCCGATTTCAACGTCGTGCTCTATCCCGAGATCGCCGGCACGGCGGCGCGCTGGCTGAAGAAGACCTTCGGCCAGCCCTTCACCGAGACGGTTCCGATCGGCGTCGGCGCGACGCGCGCCTTCGTGGCGGAGGTGGCGCGGCTCGCGGGCGTCGACCCGGCCCCGGTGCTGGAACGGGCCGAGACACGCCTGCCCTGGTTCTCGCGCTCGGTCGACTCGACCTACCTCACGGGCAAGCGGGTCTTTGTTTTCGGCGACGCCACGCATGCCATCGCGGCGGCCCGTGCGGCGCGCGACGAATTCGGCTTCGTGGTCGTGGGTCTCGGGAGCTACAGCCGGGAATTCGGCCGTGAGGTCCGGGCCGCGGCGGCCGAATTCGGCCTCGAAGCCCTGATCACCGACGACACGCTCGATGTCGAAGCGGCCATTGCCGAACTGCAGCCCGAACTCGTGCTCGGCACCCAGATGGAGCGCCACGTCGCCAAGCGCCTGAAGATCGCCTGCGCCGTGATCTCGGCTCCCGTCCACGTCCAGGATTTTCCGGCCCGCTACTCGCCCCAGATGGGGTTCGAAGGCGCCAACGTGCTCTGGGACAGCTGGGTCCATCCGCTGATGATGGGCCTGGAGGAACACCTGCTCGGCATGTTCCGCGAGGATTCGGAGTTCCACGACGGCGCCCAGGCGTCTCACCTCGGCGCCTCGCGTGCGGCGGCGTCTGACCTTCTCCCCCTTGGGGAGAAGGTGCCCGATAGGGCGGATGAGGGGAATCACGCCGGCGCCTCCCGTCTGACCCCTCATCCGGCGCTTCGCGCCACCTTCTCCCCTCAAGGTGAGAAGGACGGCCCCGATGTCGAACGGGCCAAGATCTCGACCATCGCCTGGTCGGGCGAGGCCGAACTGGAACTGCGCAAGATCCCGTTCTTCGTGCGGGGCAAGGCGCGGCGCAATACGGAAGCTTTCGCGCTCGAAAGCGGCATCGCCCATATCACCCTGGAGACGCTTTATGACGCCAAAGCGCATTTCAGCGGGCGTTGAGATGGTGCCGGTCCGCGTCGTCATCCTGACGCTGAACGGTCACGTGGCTTGCGCCGTGGCCTCGGCCGAGCGCCAGCTCAGTCCCGAGATTCCCGGCCTCACGATCGCATTCCATGCCGCGACCGACTGGGACCGCGATCCGGCGTCGCTCGAACGCTGCCGGTCCGACATCGCCCAGGGCGACATCGTCCTCGTCAACATGATGTTCCTCGAGCCTCACATCGATGCCGTCATGCCGGCCCTGGTGGCCCGGCGGCCGAACTGCGACGCCATGCTGTGCTTCATGTCGGCCGGCGACGTGGTGCGCCTGACCCGCGTCGGCAAGTTCAACATGGACGGTACGGGCGGCGGCGGCATGATGTCGTTCCTGAAGCGCCTGCGCGGCAAAAGCGGCAAGAGCGACAAGGGTGGTGCGCCGGCCAATGCGGACGCGGGCGCCAAGCAGATGGCCATGCTGCGCCGCCTCCCGAAGATCCTGCGTTTCGTACCCGGCACGGCCCAGGACGTCCGGGCCTATTTCCTCGCCATGCAGTTCTGGCTCGCCGGCTCGGACGACAATTTCGCCGGCATGGTCCGGCTGCTGGTCGGCCGCTACGCCGGTGGCCCCCGCGCCCACCTCGTGGGCCGCCTCGCGGCACCTCTGCCGGTCGAGTACCCGGATGTCGGTCTCTACCACCCTGGCCTGCCCAACCGGATCGCTACGCGGATCGAGGATCTTCCGTCCGCCCCGACGGCGCTCGGCGGAACGGTCGGCCTGTTGGTCATGCGGTCCTACGTCCTGGCCGGAGACACCGGTCACTACGACGGCGTGATCGCGGCGCTGGAAGCCAAGGGGCTGAAGGTCGTCCCCGCCTTCGCCAGCGGCCTCGACAGCAGGGCCGCGGTGCGGGCCTTCTTCATGGACGGCGACCGGCCGGCGGTCGACGCCCTCGTGTGCCTCACGGGCTTCTCGCTGGTCGGCGGCCCGGCCTACAATGACGCCGCGGCGGCCGAAGCCATGCTGGCTGAGCTCGACGTGCCTTGCATCCAAGGCCAGGCGGTCGAATTCCAGACGGTGGAGGAATGGCGCGCTTCGGACACGGGGCTGTCGCCGGTAGAAGCCACGATGATGGTGGCGATCCCCGAAATCGACGGCTCCACGGCGCCGATCGTGTTCGGCGGCCGGTCGCGCACACCGGCAGAAGGCGGCCATCGCCCCATGCGGGCCGATCTCGAGCGCTGCAGCATGCTGGCCCGCCGCGTCGCGAAACAGATCGCGTTGCGCCTCACCCAGACCCAGGACCGCAAGGTCGCGGTCGTGCTGTTCAACTTTCCGCCGAACGCCGGTGCGGCCGGCACGGCCGCGTTCCTGTCGGTGTTCCGCTCGCTGTGGAACACGTTGCACGCCATGAAGGCCGAGGGCTACCGGGTCGATGTGCCGGATTCGGTCGACGCCCTGCGCGAGCGCCTGCTCGGCGGCAATGCGGCGCGCTTCGGCACGCCGGCGAACGTCGAGTTCCGGGTTCCTGCCGAGGACCATGTGGCGCGCGAGCCCTGGCTCTCGGAGATCGAGGCTCAATGGGGACCGGCACCCGGTCGCCACCAGGCCGACGGGCGCAGCATCTTCGTGCTCGGGGCCACGTTCGGCAACGTGTTCGTGGGCCTCCAGCCGGCCTTCGGCTACGAGGGCGATCCGATGCGGCTGCTCTTCGAGCGCGGCTTCGCACCGACCCATGCCTTTTCGGCCTTCTACCGCTACATCGCCCAGGATTTCGCGGCCCACGCGGTGCTGCACTTCGGGACACATGGCGCGCTGGAATTCATGCCCGGCAAGCAGGTCGGCCTGACCGATTCCTGCTGGCCCGACCGGCTCATCGGCGACATGCCCAACATCTATCTCTACGCCGCCAACAACCCTTCCGAAGGCGCCATCGCCAAACGCCGGTCGGCCGCGACACTCGTCAGCTATCTGACCCCGACCTTGACCCAGGCCGGTCTCTATCGCGGGCTCGTCGACCTGAAGAGCCTCATCGAGCGCTGGCGCGGATTGCCGGGCGAAGCCAGCGGCGAGCGCGCGCAACTGGCCCCCACCATCCAGGCCGCCGCCGCCGCACTCGACCTCGTGGCCGCCGAACCGGTCTGGACCGACGGCGCCGTTGCCGAGGTCGAGAGCCTGCGCCAGCAGGTCGTCGAACTCGAGCTGACGCTGATCCCGCACGGTCTGCATGCCGTGGGCGATCCGCCGACCGCGAGCGAACGGGTCGACCTCCTGAGCACCATGGCCGAAATGGCGGGCGCGGCCGGACTGGGCCGGGACGCGATCGAAGCCCTGGTGGCGTCCAACGGATCCGAACCGGAGGACGCGCCGGTCGCCGGGACCGCGACGGGCGAAGGCCCGGAGGATCCGGCCCGCGAGGTCCGCCGCATCGACGCGCTGCTGCGGCGCGATCACGAATTGCCGGCCCTGATGCGGGCGCTCGACGGGCGCTTCATCCGCCCGGCTCCCGGGGGCGACCTCGTCCGCACCCCGGCCGTGCTGCCGACGGGCCGCAACGTGCATGGCTTCGACCCGTTCCGCATCCCGAGCGCCTTTGCGGTCAGCGAGGGAACGCGGCAGGCCGAACAGGTGCTGGCCCGCTTCATGGCCGAGAACGACCGCGTCCCCGAAACCGTGGCTCTGGTGCTCTGGGGCACCGACAACCTGAAGAGCGAGGGCGGCCCGATCGCCCAGGCCCTCGCCCTGCTCGGGGCACGACCCCGCTTCGACAGCTTCGGCCGCCTCACCGGCGCTTCCCTGATCCCGCTCGACGAGATGGACCGCCCCCGCATCGACGTGCTGCTGACGCTGTCGGGCATCTTCCGCGACCTGCTGCCGCTGCAGACGCGGCTCCTGGCCGAGGCCGCCTATCTGGCGGCCAGCGCCGACGAACCCACCGACCGCAACTACGTCCGCAAGCATGCCCTGCATTACCAACAGGCGTTCGGTTGCGATCTCGAGACGGCCGCCCTGCGGGTCTTCTCCAATGCCGACGGCACTTATGGGTCGAACGTCAACCTCCTGGTCGATTCCGGCGCGTGGCAGGGCGAAGGTGAGCTCGCGGCCGCCTTCACCAACCGCAAGTGCTTCGCCTACGACCGTAACGGGCGTTCGGCTCAGCAGGCTAAACTGCTGCAGCACGCCCTGGCCGATGTCGACCTCGCGTATCAGAACCTCGAGTCGGTCGAACTCGGGGTCACGACGATCGACCATTATTTCGACTCGCTTGGCGGCGTCAGCCGGGCCGCCGCCGCCGCCAAGGGCGCCATGGTGCCGGTGTTCATCGCCGACGCCACGCGCGGGACCTCCAAGGTCCGCAGCCTCGCCGAGCAGGTCGCTCTCGAGACGCGCAGCCGCGCCCTGAACCCCAAGTGGTACGAGGCGATGCTGGAGCACGGCTACGAGGGCGTCCGCCAGATCGAGAGCCAGGTCACCAACACGATGGGCTGGTCCGCCACGACGGGCCAGGTCGAGCCCTGGGTCTACCGCCGCCTCGCCGAGACTTTCGTGCTCGACGATGCGATGCGCGACAGGCTCGCCAGCCTCAATCCCGTCGCCTCGGCGCGCGTCGCGAACCGACTGATCGAGGCGCAGGAACGGAACTACTGGACGCCCAGCGACGAGGAACTCGAAGCGCTGCGGGCCGCGGGCGATGAGCTCGAAGACCGGCTCGAAGGTGTCGCGCCGTCCGGCGCCGCGCCAATGAACGCCGCGCCAGTGGGCGCCAGCTTGGGAGTTGCGGCATGAGCGTTCAGGATACGGCGGTGCTGGCGAGCGCTACGGCTCGGATCGACATCACGGCAAAGGCCGGCGTCACGCCGCCGCCCGTGCGGCGCCCTCCGCCGGCCCGCCCCGCGCCGCCGCGGCGCCCCGACGGCGCAGGCAGCGTCCAGGTCCGTGACGACACGACCATCGATACCGCCAAGGTCTTTGCCGTCTACGGCAAGGGTGGCATCGGCAAATCGACTACCTCGTCGAACCTCTCGGTGGCCTTTTCGAAGCTCGGCAAGCGCGTGCTGCAGATCGGCTGCGACCCGAAGCACGATTCGACCTTCACGCTCACGAAGAGCCTGATCCCCACCGTCATCGACGTGCTGGAATCGGTGGAGTTCCACGCCGAGGAACTGCGCCCCGAGGATTTCGTGGTCGAGGGCTACAATGGCGTCATGTGCGTCGAAGCGGGTGGGCCGCCGGCCGGCACCGGCTGCGGCGGCTACGTGGTGGGCCAGACCGTGAAGCTCCTGAAGGAGCATCACCTCCTGGAGGACACCGATGTCGTGATCTTCGACGTTCTGGGCGATGTCGTCTGCGGCGGCTTCGCGGCCCCCCTCCAGCATGCCGAGCGAGCCGTCGTCGTCACGGCCAACGACTTCGATTCGATCTTCGCCATGAATCGCATCGTGGCGGCCATCCAGGCGAAGTCGAAGAACTACAACGTTCGGCTCGGTGGCGTCATCGCCAACCGCTCGGCCAACACCGACGAGATCGACCGCTTCAACCAAGCGACGGGCCTGAAGCGCCTCGCCCACTTCCCCGACCTCGACGTGATCCGGCGCTCGCGGCTGAAGAAGTCGACGCTGTTCGAGATGCCCCACTCGCCCGAGCTCGAAGCCGTGCAGAACGAATACCTCCGCCTCGCGGCCAGCTTATGGGCCGGAACCGAGCCTTGCGACGGCCGCGCCATGCGAGACCGCGACATCTTCGATTTCCTGGGCTTCGACTGATGGGTGCCGTGACCTACGACCAGCGCCGCTCCGAGATCGAGACCTATTTCGACCGTACCGCGGCCGAAACCTGGAAACGGTTGACCTCGGACGTGCCGGTCAGCGGCATCCGGGCCACGGTGAGGGCCGGACGCGACCGGATGCGGGCCTTGCTGCTCTCGCGTCTGCCGGCCGACCTTTCGGGCTGCAGGATCCTCGACGCCGGTTGCGGCACCGGCGCTCTGGCGGTCGAAGCGGCGCGACGCGGCGCCGAGGTCATGGCGGTCGACATCTCGCCGACCTTGATCGGCATAGCCAAAGAGAGGGCACCGGCCGATCTCGGTCGGGGTTCCGTGCGCTTCGCGGCGGCCGACATGCTCAGCGGCTTCGCCGAAGGCGAGAACCTCGGCCACTTCGACCATGTCGTGGCCATGGACTCGCTGATCCATTACGAGATCGGCGACATGGTGCGGATCGCCGAGCGCCTCACGGCCATGGCCAACGCGAGCCTCATCTTCACCTTCGCGCCGCGCACGACACTCCTGGCCATGATGCATGCGGCCGGGCGGCTGTTCCCGCGCGGCGAGCGCTCGCCGTCGCTGGTGCCGGTGCGCGAAGCGGAGCTGCGCCGACGCCTCGGCGCGAGCCCGGCCCTCGCCGCGTGGCAGACCGGCTGGAGCGAGCGCGTCGCCAGCGGCTTCTATACGAGCCAGGCCCTGGAGGTCACGCGTCGATGACACTCCCCCGTCTAGCGGATTTCGGCGTTCTGCGGCGCGCGGCCCGGTTCTGCCTCCCCTTCGGAGCCCTGGCGTTCGGGGACATCGGCACGCCGGAGCTGCCCCTCGGGCGGCTGCTCCGCCTGTCGCTGTTCCAGGTCTCGGTCGGCATGGCGCTGGTCCTGCTGAACGGCACGCTGAACCGGGTCATGGTGATCGAGCTCGGCTTGCCGGCCTCGCTCGTGGCGCTGCTCATCGCGCTGCCGCTGGTCGTCGCGCCGTTCCGCGCCTTGATCGGCTTCCGCTCCGACAACCACCGCTCGGTGATCGGCTGGCGCCGCATTCCCTATATCTGGATGGGCACGCTGCTGCAGTTCGGCGGTTTCGCGCTGATGCCTTTCGGGCTCCTCGTGCTGAGCCAGAACGACCCGTCCACCTCCATGGCCGGGCACCTCGGTCTGGCGCTCGCGTTCATCCTGGTCGGGGCCGGCCTCCATACGGTTCAGACCGCCGGCCTCGCGCTGGCGACCGACCTTGCGCCCGCCTCGGCCCGCCCCCGCGTCGTGGCCATGCTCTACGCCATGCTGCTCGTCGGCATGGTGGTGAGCGCCCTGCTGTTCGGATGGTTGCTGGCGGACTTCTCGGCCGTTCGTCTCATCCGCGTGGTGCACGGCGCGGCGGTCGCGACCTTCCTCTTGAACACGATCGGCGTCTGGCACCAGGAGACCCGGACCGCGTTCCGCCCTGGCTCCGCCGAGCGCGCTCCGACGCTGCGCCAAGCCTGGGGTGCCCTGCGGCAGGACCGGCGGCCCGGGCGCCTGCTCGTCGCCTTGGCGCTCGGCACCGCCGCCTTCGGCATGCAGGACATTCTGCTCGAACCCTATGGCGGGGAAGTCTTCGCGCTGTCGGTCAGCGGCACCACCCTGCTGACCGCGCTGCTCGCGGCGGGCACGCTCGGGGGCTTCGCGCTGGCAGCACGCATGCTCGGCCGCGGCAGCGATCCTCATCTTCCGGCGGCGCTGGGCCTCTTCGCCGGCATCCCGGCCGTGGCAACCTTGGTGTTCGCCGGTGCGATGCATTCGGTCGTGCTCTTCGCCTGCGGGACCGCGGCCATTGGGTTCGGCGGGGGCCTTTTCGCGGTCGGCACGCTGTCGGCCGCCATGGCGCTCGGCGGCGATATCCGCAACGGCTTGGCGCTCGGTCTCTGGGGCGCCGTCCAGGCCACTGCGGCGGGGCTCGCCATCGCGGCGGGCGGCGGCTTGCGCGACCTCGTCGGCAGTTTCGCGGTCTCGGGGGTACTGGGCCCCGCCCTGGCCGAGGCCTCGTCGGGCTACGGCGTCGTCTACCACGTCGAGATCGGCCTGCTCTTTGCCGGGCTCGCGGTGATCGGCCCGCTGGTTCGTTTCGCACCTCACCCCGACCATGCCCGCCGCCACGAAGCGGCCGGCCGCCAAGCCGCAGCCGGCGGCTTGGCGCGACACCCCCTTTAGGACCCCGCGGAGGCAACGATGATTCCCCACATCTCCTTCACGCAGCAGATCGACGTGCCCGAGGTCGTTTTTCTGCTGTTCTGCTTGTTTTTCGCGGGGTTGATCTACCACCTGCGCCAAGAGGACAAACGAGAAGGCTACCCGCTCGAGTCCGACCGCACCGATATGTCGGGCGGCCGCGTCAAGGTCGTTGGGTTCCCGCCCATGCCGACCCCCAAGGTCTTCCTGCGGAAGTTCGGCCCACCGGTCCTGGCCCCGGGCCCTCGGCTCGAGCGCGACATCGACGCTGTCTCGGTGCCGGCCCATCGTTTCCCCGGCTCGCCCATCATCCCGACCGGCGATCCATTGATCGACGGCATCGGCCCGGCGTCCTACGCCCTGAAGGAGGAGGTGCCGGACATGAACTGGCACGGGGCACCCAACATCCTGCCTCTCCGCAAGCTGCCGGATTACGGGATCGAAGAGACTGAGCGCAACCCG
Organism: uncultured Lichenihabitans sp.; assembly: GCA_964245215.1. GTDB lineage: Bacteria > Pseudomonadota > Alphaproteobacteria > Rhizobiales > Beijerinckiaceae > Lichenihabitans. The sequence goes on along the minus strand of CAXTME010000005.1, from coordinate 39,047 downwards.
ATCGGCATGGAAGTCGTGACCCGCGACGGCATGCGGATCGGCACGATCTGCGATATCTGGATCAACGTCGCCGAACTCTTCGGCCGCTACTTCGAAGTGCAGATGCTGCCGCAATATGGCGGGGACCGCGCCATCCTGCCGGTCGCGTTCGCGGATCTTCGGCGTCGCGAGAGGCTGGCGGTCGTCGGCATGCTGAGCGCCCCGCAATTCAGCCGGGTGCCGCGCCTGGCCCAGCCCGACATCATCACGATGCGCGAGGAAGACCGCATCAACGGCTATTTTGCCGGTGGATATCTCTATGGCAAGGACGACGGGAGGGCCTCGGTATGAGCGAATTCACAGACATTCCCCGCGAGGTCGAAGCCTCCGACCTTCCGGCCGGCGAGACGATCCTGTGGCGCGGCAAACCGGACTGGCGGTTCCTGGCGATCGACGCGTTCCATGCTCCGCTGATCGCTTGCTACTTCGGGCTCATCGGCGGATGGCACCTCATGGCGGCCCTTCACGACGGCGCAACGGGCTCGGCCGCTCTCCTCGAGGCGTCCGGCGTCGTGTTTCCCGCCGTCGTGGCATTGTCGCTCGTCTACTTCCTGTCTTGGCTCTCGGCCCGCGCCACGGTCTTCACCTTGACGGACCGACGCGTCGTCATGCGCTATGGCATGGCGTTGCCGGCTTTGATCAACATTCCGCTCGGCAACATCGAGGCGATGCGGATGCGCAAGGGGTTCGGCGGCACGGGCGATATCGCGTTCACGCTGCCGCGAAAGGGACGTCTAGCCTTCCACCAGCTTTGGCCCTACGCTCGGCCCTGGCGGCTGTTCCCGGCCGATCCGATGCTGCGCGCCGTGCCGAACCCGGTTGAGATCGGTGAGATGCTCGCGTCGGCCCTGCGGGCCGCGGCTGCCACGCAGGAACGAGAATCGACCGACGTCGCGGCCGAACGTCCGGTGGCGGCGCCCGGCAAGGCCGAGCCCGTGATCCAGCCGGCGCCGGTTGGCTCCGCACCGGCCGGCGCAGCCGCTGCGGCGGCCTGAGCGGGCCTTTCAAGAACCAGACGGAGGACATCATGCTCCCCAATCCCTACCCCGATCCCAATCACCCCTTGCCGCGCCCCATCATGGTGGGCGGGGGCGCCATGATGATCTGCACGATCCTGCTGGCGGCGGCAGCCCATGCCACCGGCGTCGGCGTCACCCATAATCCGGTGCCGATCCCGGTGCAGAGCCGGGATCTGCTGTTCAACGAACAGGACGACGGTTTCATCACGATCAAGCAGGCCGGCACCGGCGAGGAGGTCGGCCGGATCGCACCGGGGGATGGCGGGTTCATCCGCGCCTCGATGCGCGGCCTGATGCGCAACCGTACCCGCTACGGCGAGCCGCCGAACGGCGCCTTTCGTGTGACGCGCACCGCCGATGGCGACGTGTGGCTCCAGGATCTGTCGACCAAGCAGGATATCGAACTCCAGGCTTTCGGCCCGACCCAGGTGCAGGCGTTCGCCGCCTATCTGCCGCCGCGGGAGCCGACCCGATGAGCGTCGGGGCATGGTTCAGGCGGCAAAGCGAGGACGTGTCCTGCACGCTCGAAGTGCAGAATACCTTCGAGAGCCTGCATGCCCACGTTCGGCTCGATGGCGGCGTCGAGATCCATCCCGGCGACGAGGTGCTGGTCCATGGCGACCCGGTGGCGGTGCCGTTCGGTGAATCGCGCGTCATGCGCCGCACCGCCACGATCCGGCGTGCCGGTCCGCTCGAACGTCTCTGGACGCGGCTGACCGGCGACTTCGAATTCATGGAACTCTGCGAGTTCAGCTTTTCCGGGGAGACGATCCGATGAGTGCCATCGTGACCGAACGCGCCCCAGCCGGGGCCGACGCCGCCGGGGCGGCCGAGGCAGCCGCCATCGGGCCCGACGCTGCCGCGATCGGAGCGGCCGAGACGAACCGCCTCGCCCAGGAGGACACGCTTCTGGCGCCGCGCTTCTACACGACCGACTTCGAGAAGCTCGACCGCACCGACGTGTCGGGCGTAAGGGGCGAATGGGATGCGCTCATCGCCGAACTCAAGGCAGATCCGAACCGCTCGCATTTCCGTCGCACCGACGCTTGGGACAAGGTCGACCTCCTGTCCCTGCCCGAGGGGCTGCGAAAGGAATTCGTCGACTTCCTGGTGAGTTCGCTGACCGCGGAATTCTCGGGCTGCATCCTCTACAAGGAGATGAAGCGCCGCGGCAAGAATCCCGATATCTGCGAGCTTTTCACCTACATGAGCCGCGACGAGGCCCGCCACGCCGGCTTCATCAACGACACGCTGAAAGACTTCAACATCGGCGTGAACTTGGGCTTTTTGACCAAGGCTAAGAAGTATACGTTCTTCCAGCCGAAATTCATCTTTTACGCGACCTACCTCAGCGAGAAGATCGGCTATGCTCGCTACATCACGATCTTCCGTCATCTGGAACAGCATCCGGAGCGGCGCTTCCATCCGATCTTCAAATGGTTCGAGAAGTGGTGCAACGACGAGTTCCGCCATGGGGAAGCCTTCGCGATCCTGATGCGCTCGGACCCGAAGCTGCTCAGCGGCATCAACAAGCTGTGGATCCGCTTCTTTCTCGTCGCGGTCTACGCCACGATGTATGTGCGCGACCACCAGCGGCCGGAGTTCCACAAGGCTCTCGGCATCGCGCCGACCGATTACGACCACCGCGTATTCACGATCACGTCCGAGATCACGAAGCAGGTCTTCCCGTTGACGCTCGACACGGACGACCCGCGCTTTCGCGCCGGGCTCGAGCGCATGCGGCGCATCTCGGTCAGGATCGCGGCGGCCAACCGTCAGGGTGGCGTAATGAGCTCGCTCAGCAAACTCAGCGCCCGCGCCGCGGCGGTGGCGACCTTCGTCCGGCTCTATACCCTGCCCGTCAAGGCCCATGTGCCGCCGGCGAGCAGCCATCTCGTGCCCGTCTGGTAGGAACGCCCGCATGATAGCCTATCTCTGGCCGGCGCTCTTCGCGCTCTTCGTCTGGTGGGCCTCGACGGTCGCCATCATCTACCTCGACAACCTGCCGCGCGCGACCTTCAAATGGAGCATGCTCGGGGCCACCGTGGTCTTTGCCGTCGCGCTTTACGGCTTGAGGCAATCGGCTCACGACACCTCCACGGCCGGGGCCTATTGGGCCTTCACCTGGGGCCTCCTGGCCTGGGGCTGGCAGGAAATGAGCTTCTACATGGGTTTCGTGACAGGGTCGCGCAAAGCGCCCTGCCGCGAGGATTGCGGCGGCTTCGCCCACTTCGTCCACGCGGTGCAGACGAGCCTCTACCACGAGCTCGCCATCATCGCGGCCGCGGTCGCGGTCGTTTGGCTGACGTGGGACGGCCCGAACCAGGTCGGCACCTGGACCTTCATGGTGCTGTGGTGGATGCACCAGAGTGCCAAGCTCAACGTCTTCTTCGGCGTGCGCAACCTCAACGAGGAGTTCCTGCCCGAGCACCTGGAGTTCCTCAAGAGCTTCCTGCGCAAGCGCTCGATGAACCTCCTGTTCCCGGTGTCGGTGACGGTCTCCACCGTCATCACGGTGCTGGTCGCCAAGGCGGCGCTGGTGGACGGCGCCAGCGTGGCGGAGCGCGCCGGCTACACGTTCCTGACCGTGTTGATGGCGTTGGCCATCCTCGAACATTGGCTCCTGGTGCTGCCCATGCCGGCCGGCGCCATCTGGCAGCCCGGCCTGAAGTCACGCGGCGAGCGCAAGCCCTTCGAAGTCGAGATCGTGGTCGGCTTCCTCGGAGCCGGCAAGACAACCTTCCTGCAACGCAAGCTCAAGGAGGCCGACCCCGCGCTCCGCACGGTGGTGCTGGTCAACGATTTCGGGGCCCTCGGCCTCGACGGGGCCCTGCTCGAGGGCCGCGGCGCCGACGTCGTGGAATTGTCGAACGGCTGCATCTGCTGCTCGCTTCGGTCGGATCTCGCCGCGCAACTGAAAGAGGTCGTGGCCAAGATGAAGCCCGACCGCGTGCTCATCGAGCCGTCGGGGGTCGCCGATGTGGCGTCGCTGCTGCGCGCGCTTCACACGCCCGAGATCGCGCCGCTGATCCGGGCGCGCCGGCTCTACACGGTCATCGACGCCAAGGCCTTCCTCAGCGACTTCGCCCGCATGCCGGATTATTTCGACGTGCAGACGCGGCTCGCCCCCGTCTTCATCTTGAACAAGACCGACCTCGTTTCGGCTGGCGAACGCGCCATGGTGATCGAGACGCTGAGAGGCCAGAACCCCGACGCACTCGTCGTTCCGGCTCGCTATGGCGTGCCGATCGAAGGTGCGGCGGCGGACCTCGACCGCGCAGCACCGGTCGCGGCACCGGCGGCGGCGCACGAAGACGCGATGGATCGGGCGCCTGTCCGCGAAGAAGTGGCGCTCGGGCTCGAGTCATGGAGCACGCCGCTCGCGGGTGCACTCGACCTCGATGCGTTGGGCGAGGCGCTTGCCGCGCTGGCATCGGGCCGCTTCGGGCAAGTGCTGCGGGTGAAGGGCATCGCACCTGCGGGATCGGGTTGGGTGAAGTTCGATCTCGCGGGAGGACGCCCCAGCGTGTCGGCCCACGTGCCGCGCGGCGACGAGGCTCCGCGGACTCTCGCCATCGGGCATGACCTCGACCGCGATGGCTTGACCCGCCTGTTCGAAGCCTGCGTGCCCGGAGCCGATCGCGAGATTCTGAACCCGGTCACCGTAGCACCCTTGCGGACCTATGGTGCGGTCCGTGGGCTTGCGGAAGCTGCATCGCATCCGCTCGGGTGTGGCTGCACCGAGCACGCGCCCGGTATGACCTGTTCGGCAATCGAGGCCGGGGCGGTCGCGGCTTAGAGCATGATACCAGGAAGTCGGCGCGGGGCTTTGGGTGACCTCATGCTGCTGGCCTTTGGCTCGATTCGACCCGAAGGCATCGTGATCTCTGTTGTTAGATCGACGTAGAATCTGAGCTTACGCTTTGTCATCGCGAGGCGTGTAACGACGAAGCAACCCATCCCGTGATCCAGGATGGGTTGCTTCGCTGCCCTCGCAAGGAGGCCCGTTGATCTTCCCAAATATACAACTCGCGTCCGGAGCGCATCAAGCGTGCTTTTCGCCGCTCAGCCAGTCCATGACTGCAAGCAGCACTGCAGAGACGACGAAGGTCACGTGGATGCCCACGCTCCAGCCGAGCTCGCGGTCGGTGAGATGTTCGATGTTCACGAAGCTTTCGAGCACGTGGATGGCCGAGATCGCCACGATCGAGGCCATGAGCTTGAGCTTCAGATCGCTCATGTCGACCCGTCCCATCCAGGCCGGCTGATCCACATGTTCTCCGAGATCGAATTTGGAGACGAAGTTTTCGAAGCCCGCGAACATGACCATCAGGACCAAGCCGGCCACGAGCGCCAGGTCGACGAGGCCCAGCACGCCGATGATGGCGTCGTCGCCGCTCGAGGTGCCGATATTGAGCATGAGCTCGAATGTCTTTTGAGCGAATTTGACGAGCAGTGCGATCAAACCAGCGATCAGGCCCAAGTAGATCGGCGCCAGAAGCCACCTTGCACTGAAGATCACCTGCTCGATGCTTCTCTCGATAAACGGCGCCGGAGTCTTCGGCACATCAGGCGTGGTCATGGTCGTCTCCCGCATATCGCTACGCTGAAGTCGGGCACGCGACGCGATGATGGCCCCGTAGATCGCCACGCCTTCTTGGCCGGTTAGGCTCTCGATGGGTTCGACACGGCGGTCGTCGCGTGTACCCGACTACATTGTCGTGATCAAATCTGAAGAGACGCGCGGTCGAAATGGAACTGCTCGCGTTCGTTAACGACCTGACGTGTTGATCTGAATTGCAAGTGTCTTGGGCTTGTACCAATCAGCTTTGGAAGCCATGAAGATCATTGACGTTGTTTGCGAACGCAATGAACACCCAAGCTCATCCTGGATCACACGCTGGGTTGCTTCTTCGTGACACTCCTCGCAAGGACGGACTTCAAAGCTCAAGCTGCAATGCCGATCTGACATCCCGGCAGCAGCTGATGCGAACTACTGGGGCCGCGACTAGGTCCAGGCTGTCGGTCGAGCGCCACGCCGAGAAGGCGTCGACGGCCGCCCAGCTTCGGAGCGGCGGCTTTTCCTCAAGGCCTCATCGGCGCGGAACAAAGGCTAAACCAATGCCCGTCGTGATAGAAGGATCGCCCCACGACATGCATGTCGAAGATACGCTCCTCGCTCACACCTTCCGGCTTGCTGCAGAGCTCCGACTGCAGATGGTCGGCTGCAATGATCGGGAAGCTGCACACCACGCCATCGATCGCCACCGTGTCGTTGGCGGAATCGATCACGATCTTGGCGTCACCCGGTCCACAATAGGTTCCTCCCACGAGGGGAAGCGGCTGGACGGCGAGACTAGGCCCGACGAACGTCGCCACCATGACGGCCGCGATGGCCGGCGGACGCAACCACAGCCTCATGGTGCCGTCCCCGGTGCAGGCGTTTGTACGGAAGGCGGTGTCACGCCCGTTTCGGGAGTCGCTGGGGACACCACGGCCGGTGCGACCGGGGCGCCCTCGCCGATGGGTTCATCCGACGCGCCCTGCGGTGCCGGATATTCCGGGATCGACACGCTGACCACCTTGGCACCCGGGTCGTAGGCTGGACCCTGGATCTCGATCGGCCGCGTAATATCGCGCACCGCCTGGTCCACACCGGCCGAGACGCCGCCGGGCGCCAGCACCGGATAGTGCGAGATGACGTTGTAGCCTCCGAAAGGCTTCAGCTGACCCATGTGGCAGGTTCCGCACTCGGCCTTGGCGGCATCCCCTGTCTGCCCGAGCTGATCGCGAGGCAGCAGCGTCGCCACGGGGTCGAGATAGTTCTTGTTGATGTCCTGGGTGGCATACTGGCCCCAAAGCCCGACCAGCCGGTACGGCGAGCTCTGCTTCCAATCGTAGAGGGCGCGGGAGCTGTGGCAGAGACCGCAATTCGTGCCGAGGGCGTCCGACCAGAGCATCATCATCACGTACATGCTCTCGGTCGTCTGTTCGGACGCGACGCCGCTGCCTTTTGCGCCAGGGAGCGCCGCCTGCGCTTCCATGTGTGAATCGTCGTCGTTGACGAGCCAGTCCTGGTTGCCGTCCGTCGGGAAGAACTGGCGGATCGTCGGCGCATTGGTTTGCCAGGGGCGCGGCTTGCCGAGCAGCCCCGCATGCTCGGGGATGGGCTGCCTGTACCAGACGCGTGGCGGAATGTTCTCACCCCGGTGGCAGGTCGCGCAGGTCACGCCGACCGGCGCCATATGGTTGCCCCATGTCGCGTTGATGTGCATCGTCATCTGCAGCATCCGCCGCGCGACCTTGTCGGTGTAGAGCGCGTCGTCGGCATAGTTGGCGACGTTGTGACAGAAACCACAACCCTGCTTCGGGGCCACCCATTGGGTGATGGCCACCATCAGCCGGTCGAAATCGTGTTGGCTCACACCTTTGAGGACCTGCACGTTTTTATAGACATCCGTCGCCAAGGGGCCGCCCGGCTCGGCGGCCGGCAAGGGCTCGGGCACGACGTTGAACGGCACGACGGTGCGCGGATTCGTCAGGCTGACCAATTCCAGCGCGGACGGACCGAAGTCTTCCGAAACGAGAGGCGGCCGATCGTATTGCGGCACTGAGATCAGCAGGACTCCGACCAGAACTGCGACACCACCGAAGATGAAGGGCCCTATTCTCATTGGACACCGTCCTTGAAGGCGTTCGGCGGGAGCGGGTAATCGGGATAGGCCTGCGGATAGGAGCGCGCGATGCCGTGCTTCACGCCCCAGAGATACCAGTTGTCGACGACGGTGCCGGTCAGCAGCACGCCGATCCCGCCCGTGAGCGTCGTGAGGATCGCGAACCACCAAGCCCAACGATGGATCGACTCGTAGGTCGCGTTGAACCCCATCGTCCAGCGCCAGAAGAGGCCAGCCCGCTCGGCCGCAGTGCCGCGATCGACGATCTCTTCGGCTTCGCGCTCGCCGCCGAACTTCGAAACCGCCAGGATGGTGGCGCCGTGCATGGCGAACAGCATCGTCGAGCCGTAGAGGAACACGATCGACAGCATGTGGAACGGGTTATAATACCAGTTGCCGTACAGAACCGAGATGGTCGCGGTCCAATTGAGATGCGTGATGATGCCGAAAGGCGGTGCCTCGCTGAAGTTGCCCATGATCATCGGCCGGATGTAGCCGAGGCTGAGATAGAGGAAGATGGCCGAGGCGAAAGCGTAAGACACGTGCATGCCGAGGCCGAGGGCGCGCGCGCGGCGAAAGCCGCGCAGCCACCAGAGCAGGATAGAGGAGGTCAGCAGGAAGCCGGTGAGGATCCACCACCCGCCCTCCTGCAAAGGCACGATCGGCGAGCGGCCGAATCTGGCGGCCGGCGGGTCGAGCGTGAGGAACGGGAGCAGCCGCGCGAAGGCGACCGGGTCCCAGTTCACGGAGGCCCACATGTTGAGCCCGATGATCTCGATGGCCGAGAAGCCGAGGACGAGCGAAATGACGCCCTCCCAGCCGAGATAGAAGGGACCGACCTGGGGGTCGCCGATGGCGCCCAGCCAATAGCTGAAGAAGGTCTTGCCGAAGCGGCTTTCCGTCGGCCAGACCGGCGACACGCCAGGGTCGAAGGGGCCACGAACCTGGACCTTGGTGTAGAGCGTCTCGAAGTTGGACATGACGTCCGTCCCTCCCAGGGCCTAGAAGCCGGCCGAATTCTTGATGGGGATGCTGAGGAACCAGTTGTACCAGAACGGCCATCCACCGGTCCAAAGCGGACCCGAGATGATGATGCAGATCGCACTCCAGAATCCGGCACTGATGGCGAAGAACAACCCGAGCCGATGCAATCCATAGGCACCGACCGAGTAGTAGATATAGTCTCGGAAATAGGCGTTCTCATGTTCCGTTGCTTTGACGGGCTCGCCCTTCTTCTTTGGATTGACGGTCGACAAGATCAACCCGGCATGAAGTCCCAGAAACATCGTGGTCGTAAAGAAGAACGTGACGGCCAGCATGTGGGCCGGGTTGTAGTGGAAGTGCAGGAACTGGTAGCCGATGTTCGACACCCAATCGAGATGGCTCGTGATGCCGTAGGGAAAGCCATGCCCCCAGGCGCCGAGCAGGATCGGCCGGATCACGACCAGCGAAACATAGGCGAAGACGGCCGCGCTAAAGGCGATCGGCACATGCCAGCCGATGCCGAGCTTCCGGCAAATCTCGATCTCGCGCAGCGCCCAGGACGTGAAGGCGCCGATCGCGCAGATGGTGACGAGCTGCCAGATGCCGCCCTCGCGCAGCGGCGCGAAACCGAGCCCGTATTTCAACGACGGGGGGTCGATGGAAATCTGGAAAGGTTCCCAGGTCGGCCCGATCGCGGCCGACCAGAAGATCAGCAACGTGCCTAACAGGGCGAAGAAGATCGACGTTACGCCGAAGAATCCGACGTAGAACGGTCCGACCCAGAAGTCGAACAACTGGCCACCCACCAGCGTCCCACCGGCGACACGGTATTTCCGCTCGAATGACAAAAGAGCCATGGCGATTCAACTTCTAAAGGGATCGGACCGAAACGGACCGCGACTAGGCAATCGCGATCCGGAGGCGTGGATTACTGCTTGGGCTGAGACGTGTTGGTCGTCGACGTCGGCACGGCCGGAGGAGCCGTCATCTTGGTGCCGATGACCGAAGGAGAAGGACCTTCGATCCAGTTGTACCGGCTCGTCGAGAGCAGGATGAAGTGGATCAGCAGGGCCAGAACCAAGAGGAACGTAAAAAGTCCGATCAGGGCACGGCGCGGATCGAAGAGAAGCCAGACTTGATACATGATCCGCTCCTCAGCCAAGCATGGAAAGCAAGGGTTTCACCGCGCCGAGCATCGACACGTTGACCGGTGCGCCCCCCTGCAGCCACGGCCGCCATGCCCAGACGAGGACGTGGGCCAGGATGGCGATGAGGGTGAAGACGACGAAGCTGATGAGGAAGAACTTGTTGAATTCCTGAGCTTCGGGTCGGGTCAGTCCCGACAGGGAAATTCGCGCCCTGTCGTATTCGGTCATAGGCTGTTCTGGCATATTTGCTTCTCCTCATATGCGAGTGGTAATGCCGCGACCGGCCGGTTGGGGCGCGACGGACGCGGCGGGTTCAGCCCATGAAGGCGAAGGGGAGGACGGCACCGACGCGGCGGCGCACGGTGGCCATGAAGGAGGCGGAGCCGAGCGGGCCAGCCAACGCCCGATCGGGCATGAAGCCGAGGCGCCGCAGGAGCACGCCGCCGACGAAAAGCGGAAAGGTAAGGCCGAACAGCAGGCGATATTCCCGATGCGTGGCGGCGCGAGTCCCGTAGTGGTTCGACGTCAAGGCGCTCATGTCACGATCTCCGCGGGTTCGAGGATGAGAGGGGCGGCACGGCCGCCGGCCCGAAGCAGGTGGCGCAATTCCACGCGGGTCTCGTCCCCGCGCCGCGCCTCGCGCTCGGCCGCGTCGCGCAGGCGCTTGGCGGCCGATATTCTGACCAGCACGGGCTCGGCTTCGACCGAAGCGTCGAGGCCCGCGCGGGCCTCTTCGGCCCAATCGAGTTCGGCTGGTCGGCCCGCCGCACCTCGGCCGGCCACCTGGCGTCCGGCGAGCGTCGGCTCGACGGCGTCCATCTGCGACGCCAGCGGGATGATGTGGAACAGCGCGTCGAAAAGCGCGTTGCACACCTCCTGGACGAGGTAGGTGGCGCCGGAATAGCCCATGGTGGGCGTGCCGGTGTGCCGGCGGATCGCGGTTCCGGGGAACGAGGCCGCGATGAAGATCGACCGCGCACCGGCTTCGGCCAGATACATGCGCTCGTTGACGGAACCGAAGACCACGAGCGGCGGCGAGGTCGTCAGCGCCGCCTTGATGGCGGCGTTGTCGGTCTTGGCGCCGGCCCGGCGTGGTACCGACAAAGTGCAGGGCAAGCCGAGCTCGCCTTCGAGGAAGGCGCGAATGCCGCGGCTGTAGGTCTCGTTGGCCACCACCGCGAAGCTCGCCGTCGTGAAGAAGTCCTGCGTCACCGAGCGCCACAGATCCCACAGCGGCTTGATGGTGGTGTGTTTCTCGGTTGTGATGAAGGGCTCGGGGTCGAGCCCCAGAACCTCGCCCAGCGCGCGCAGGAAAGCCGTCGTGGCGTGGAGGCCGATCGGGGCCTGGAGATAGGGCCGGTCCAGCGCTTCGCAGAGGCCGCGGCCGAACTCGCGGTAGAGGCAGATGTTGGCGTCGGCATCGGCGAGGTAGGGTACGTCGTCGAGATGCGAGCCCAGCGGGAAGCTGAGGTTGACCTCGGCCCCGATCCCCTCGACGAGGCGCCGCAGTTCGGCGAGGTCCGACGGCATGTTGAACATGCCGTAGCTCGGCCCGATGATGTTGACCCGGGGCTTGGACCCTTCCGGCCTCGGGACGCGCGGGGTCGCGCCTTTCTTGGGGCCGAACTCGCGCCAGAGCCAGGTCAGCGAGCGGTCGGCCGTCTGCCACTGGTCTTCGTCGATGGTGCGGGGCAGGAAGCGCTTGAGCTTCGTGCCTTCGGGAGTGACGCCGCCGCCGATCATTTCGGCGATGGAACCCGTCACCACCACGGCCGGGCGCTTCGGATCGAGCACCGCATGGGCACGCTTCATGGCGCCTTCGGTCCCGGTCTGGCCGAGGTTCTCTTCCGAGAGGCCGGTTACGACGATCGGCAGCTCGTGCGGCGGCAGGGCGTCCGAGTAGTGCAGCACCGAAGTGACGGGCAGGTTCTCGCAGCCGACCGGCCCATCGATGACGACCTGCAGGCCTTTGATGGCGGTGAAGCAGTAGACGGCGCCCCAGTAGCCGCCGGCGCGGTCGTGATCGAGGACCAGCATCAGGCGCTCCTCCGACCGGGAACCGCCTTGACGGCGACGCGCGGCGGGGCTGGGCGGCGGGCTTTCGTGCCCGGCGCCTCGGGCCAGATGCCGGACGTCTGCCCCTCGCCCACGCCTTCGAAGAACGACCGCATGGCGTCGAACCGCGGCTTGGAGGCAAGGGCGCCGTTGATGACCTGCGCGAGCGACCCAGGACCGGCCGGCCCCATAAGGGGTCGCGCCGAGATGAGATTGGTGAAATAGAGCGCAGGCGTACCGGCCGCCTTGGCGTGCTGCACCACCGGCGTCGTGCCGATGGCGAGATCCGGCTTAAATTCCTTGAAGGCCGCGAGGTCGTGTTCGAGGGAGGCGCGGTAGCGCACCAGCACCCCGCGCGCCTCCAGCCAGTCGCGGTCGGCCTCGGAGGCCGCGGTGCGCGGGCAGGCCGTGCCGACGTAGCGCAGATCCGCACCGCATTCGACGAGCAGGCGCCCGACCAGGAGTTCCGAGCCTTCGTAGCCCGAGAGCGTGATGCGGCCGGTGATGCGGGACCCCGCGACCGCGCCGCGGATGGCGGGCAGTACCGCGTCCCGCGCCTTGGCGATATCGGCCGCGCCCACACCGCAAGCCTCGCCGATGGCGCCGAGCCAGGCCGCGGTGCCGTCATGCCCCACCGGGGCCGAGCCGACGATGCTGCGCCCTGCCGCCTCGAACTCGCGGGTCGCGGCCGTGTAGAAGGGGTGCAGGGCCGCCACCACGGCGCAATCGAGCGCCTGATAGAGTTCGCGCCACTCGCGGGTCGGCACGGTCGGGCCGGCTGCAAGGCCGAGCGGTTCCAGCATGCGGCCGATCACGACCGGATCCGCGGGGAAGATCTCGCCGAGCAGCGTCACGGTGGGTCGGCCGGTTCGCGGGCCGCGCGGGGCCGCCACGGGCCCGGCCTCGGCCTCGCGCCGCGCATAGGCCAGCATGGCGCCGGCGAGCACGTCCTTGGCTTCCGCGTGGGTCGGCACGCCGAAGCCCGGCACGTCGATCCCGATAATGCGAACGCCGTTGATCTCTTGCGGAAGAAGCCGCAGCGGTACGCCGGAGGCCGTCGGCACGCAGAGATTGGTCACGATGATCGTGTCGTAGAGCGCCGGGTCCGCCATGCCGAACACGGCCTCGCGGATGTCCTCGAAGAGCTTGCCCGTGACCAGCGTCTCGGAGTTGAACGGCACGTAGCCAACCGAGCGGCGGGCGCCATAGAAGTGCGACGTGAAGGTGAGGCCGTAGACGCAGCAGGCCGAGCCCGACAGGATCGTGGCGGTGCGCCGCATCCGCAGACCCACGCGCAAACTGCCGAAAGCCGGGCACATGCTCTGCGGCTGGTCGTGCGGCCCCAGCGGATAGTCGGCCGCGAGCCTGTCGATGACGGCACTCGACCCCGCCTTCGCGGCGGCACGGCGCATCTCGTCCCGGCCGGCGTGGCACGAGGAGCTCTCGGGCGCGGGCGCGGATCCGATGTCCTGAACGAAGCCATCGTGGCTGTCGCGCAGCTCGCCGTCCCGCGGCGTCGGGTCGGTGTCGGCGAATTCGCCGGTGATGCGGTCCGTCATCGGGGCGCCTCAGGCGGCGTCGTAGATGATTTCGAGCGACGGGCGCTCGATGTGCGTGACGCCGCGCATGTCCGCCATGGTGGCGGGCTCGAGCTTGACGTCGCGGCCGACGCTGTCGCCCGAGAAGAGCCCGAGCAACGCGTCCTGGCTCAGTGCCTTCGGCTGCACGGGCGGAGCCGCACCCACGGCGTCGGCCAAGTCTTCGAAGAGCGGCGCCCAGCGCCCGCCGGGGCGGCCGATGATCTCGTAATTGGCGCTCTTCTTGCGGATATCCTCGTCGGACGGAATCGCGGCCAGGATCGGGATGCCGGCCGCCGCCGCGAAGGCCTGCGCCTCGCCGGTGCCGTCGTCCTTGTTGATGACGAGGCCCGCCACCCCGACATTGCCGCCGAGCTTGCGGAAATATTCGACCGCCGAGCAGACGTTGTTGGCGACGTAGAGCGACTGCAGGTCGTTGGAGGCGACGACGATGACCTTCTGGCACATGTCGCGCGCGATCGGCAGGCCGAAGCCGCCGCACACGACGTCGCCCAGGAAATCGAGCAGAACGTAGTCGAAGCCCCACTCGTGAAAGCCGAGCTTCTCAAGGAGTTCGAAGCCATGGATGATGCCCCGGCCACCGCAGCCGCGGCCGACCTCGGGACCGCCGAGCTCCATGGCGTAGACCCCGTCGCGCTTGAAGCAGACGTCGCCGATCGCGACCTCTTCGCCCGCAGCCTTCTTGGCGGCCGAGGTCTGGATGATGGTCGGGCAGGCCCGGCCGCCGAACAGCAGCGAGGTCGTGTCGCTCTTCGGGTCGCAACCGATCAGGAGCACCCGCTTGCCGTTCTGCGCCATCGAGTAGGAGAGGTTGGCCAGCGTGAAGCTCTTGCCGATGCCACCCTTGCCGTAGATCGCGATGATCTGCGTTTCCTTGGTGGCTGGCGCCGTCGAGACGGCATCGGGCTCGATCGCAGCTTCCGCGAGAAGGTGGTCGAACTGGCGAGGCGACTCCGTGCTGAGGTCGTTCATCGCATGTCTCTCCAGTCGAGGATCATCTTGAGGCATTCGGGGTCGCCGAAGGCGGTGCGGCAGGCGGGGTCGGCCTTGGCCGCGGCCTCGCGATGCGTGATCAGCCCGTCGAGCGAGAGCCGACCCGACGCCACGAGGGCGTTGACGGCGGCAAGATCGGCGGGCTGCCATTCGGCCGAGACGCGCAGCCGCGCCTCCCGCATGAAGGCCGGGGGAAAGGCGAAGCTGATCGGCGCTTTGTAAAAACCGGCCAGCACGATCTCGCCACCCGGCGCGAGCCGCCCGATCAGCGAATCGATCAGGCCGGCATCGCCGCTGACGTCGACGATGGCGCTGTAGTCGCGCCGGTCGTCATCGATCGGGTCGATCACGGCGTAGCCCGTGGCACCGCAGCGCCGCGTGGGCTCGCGTTCCCAGACCGTCGGGGCGGGCGCGCCGGCCAGGATCGCCAGACGGGCCAGCAACCGGCCCAGCACGCCATGGCCGACGATGAGGTCGGGCTGGGGGCTGCTGTTCGACGTCGTGTGAAAGGCCGTGGCGGCGAGCGCCAGGAGCGTGGCGCGATCGCCCAGCGCCGCATCGACCGGGACGGCACGGCGGCCCGGCACGATGAGGCGCGCCGCGGAGCCGCCGAAGAGGCCGCGGACATCCTTGTAGCATTGCGCACCCGGCACGAAGACAGTGTCGCCGACCTCATGGTCGGCCTCTCCCACGACCTCGGCGACGCGACCGACGGCCTCGTAGCCGGGAACGAGCGGGTAGCCGAGACCCGGAAAGGGCGGCATTTCGCCGGACCAGAGAAGGCGCTCGGTCCCGGTCGAGACGCCGGACCAGTCGATGTCGACCACCACATCGCCGGCGACCGGCGGCAGCAGCGTGACGGCCGCGACGGAGAGCCGTCCGGGTCGGTCCAAGAGCATGGCGGATGTTTGCATCTTGTTTCCCTCCGCCAGTCTGGGGTGAAGCTTATGCTCCATAAAAGAATGGACAGCCAAAGGTGTCAAGTTTGATTTACACTTTGTCCGCTGCGGCAGGACGGCGCGCGACCAGCAGGCTGACGACAAGGGGCAACGCCGTGCGGCGGCGTTCGACATCGACGAAGCCCGCGCGCCCCAGCAGATCGCCGAGTTCGGCGGGGCTGCGGGCGCGTCCTTGCCCCATCGCCAAGAGATAGAAGCCGAAATAGGCACCGCCGACCCGCTCGGCGCCCGCAGTCTCGGCCATCGGTTCCGCCACGAGGATCGTTCCCCCCGGTGCCAGGGCATGCCAAACCGCGGACAGGAGGCCCGTTACGGCTTCGTCGTCATGGTCGTGAAGAACCCGGACCAGGGACACGAGATCGGCGCCCGACGGCAGCGCGTCATGGCGGAAATCGCCTCCGACCGCCGTGGCCCGGGTCGCGAGGCCGGCCTTTGCGAATCGCGCCGCGGCTTCCGCCGCCACGGCCGGGAGATCGAAGAGCTCGAGTTCGAGGTGGGGGGCCACGGCCGCGACCGCTTCGAGAAAGCTGCCGTCTCCTCCGCCGACATCCAGGAGACGGCGAAAGCGGCGAAACGGAAAACCCGCCACGACCTCGCGCGCCACCATGGCCTGCGAGGCGGCCATCAACTTGGTATAGGCAGTGGTTTTTTCCGGATGAAGTTCAGCCGCATGCCCGGTTTCGGCATAGGCCCAGAAGGCGCCGAGACCGCGGCTCGCAGTCTCGCCCCTGAGAAGCGCCACCGGGTCGGCGAGGTCGCCGTAAAGCAGGCCATGGTGCTCCACCATGGCGGTGATCCCGGCGTCGATCACCACGGCACGGCCGAGAGGACCCAGGCGATAGCGGCCCGGGCCGGTGTTCTTCACCAGGCGAAGCGCGCTCGCAGCAACGAGCAGACGGCGCATGCCGGCCAGGGGAAGATCGAGGCTGCGGGCGAGGTCGGCCTCGGTCCTCTCGCCATGGCGCAGGGCTTCGAAGAGCCGCAACCGCACGCAGGCCACGAGCACTTGCGAATAGACGAAACCGGCGCAGAGATCGAACAGCGCACCGGCGCGGCGACGCGCGACGGGACGCGTCAGAGGAAACCGCGTGGCCCAGGCGAGAAGACCGGGCCGGAAGGCCGCACGGTCGGCGAGATCGTCGATACGGCCCGCGACCGCAGACCAAAGACGGGCCGTGCGACCGGCCAAAAAAGTCTGCGAAATTAGCGGCTGGTCGGTCATTGTCAGTTTTTGACATCATCGATGTGTCATGTAAACTGGACACTTCTACGTCGATCCATCGGAACGAACACGGGAGCGAATGGCGGCATGCCCGATTTCCACGTCGTCGTGGTCGGAGCGGGGGTGGCCGGGCTCGTGGCAGCCCTCAGCCTTGCCGCGAAGGGCATGGGCGTGACGGTGGTCGAGCGTGCCGGGACGCCGGGCGGCAAATTGCGACGGGTGAGCGTGGCGGGTCGCTCCATCGATGCCGGCCCCACGGTCTTTACGCTGCGCGACGTCTTCGACGACATCTTCGCCGCGGCGGGTGAACGGCTCGGCGATCAGCTCGCGCTGACCCGACAGAGCGTCTTGGCGCGCCATCATTGGCCCGACGGATCGAGCCTCGACCTTTTCGACGATCCGGAGCATTCGTCCGAGGCGATCGCGGCCTTCGCGGGGGCCGACGCGGGGCGCCGCTACCGCGACTTCTCCCGCCAGGCGGCGGCCGTCTATGCGGCCCTCGAGAAGCCGTTCATCCGGGCCGAACGTCCCTCGAACCCGATGGTGCTCATGGGTCGGGCCGGGCTCGGCGGCTTGGCGGGGATGCTGCGCATCCAGCCCTATACGCTGCTGTGGCGGGCCTTGGGCGACCTGTTCCCGGACCCGCGGCTCCGGCAGCTGTTCGGACGCTACGCCACCTATTGCGGCTCGTCCCCGTTCCAGGCTCCGGCCACGTTGATGCTGGTGGCCCATGTCGAACGCCAAGGCGTCTGGTCGGTCGAGGGTGGCATGGGGGCGCTGGCGGAAGCGCTGGCGCGCGTCGCGGCCGCGAAAGGCGTCGTGTTCCGCTACGGGGCCGACGTCGCCGAGGTCACGGTCGCCGCAGGGCGTGCCAACGGCGTGACGCTGCGAGGCGGCGAATGGATCGGCGCGGACGCGGTGCTGTTCAACGGCGATGCCGCGGCCCTGGCATCGGGGCTCCTCGGTCCGGCCGTGGCGCGCGCCGTTCCGGCGACGGCGCCGGCCACCCGCTCGCTCTCGGCTTTCACGGTGGCGGCGGTCGGCAGGACCGAGGGCGTGACCCTGGCTCGCCATAACGTCTTCTTTTCGGACGACTACCCGGCCGAGTTCGACGCCTTGAGCCGCGGGCAGGTGCCGGAGCGGCCGACCGTCTATCTCTGTGCGCAGGACCGCGGCGACGGCACGGCGACGCTACCCGTCGGTGCGCCCGAACGCGTCCTGACGATCGTGAACGCGCCCGCGGACGGCGACGCGCACCGCTACACCCCAAGGGAGATCGAAACATGCGAGGCGCGGACTTTTCGCCAAATGGAGCGCTGCGGCCTCAGGCTGGAGAGGTCGCCTGGTTCGACCCTGGCCACGACGCCGAGCGACTTCGAGGCGCTGTTCCCGGGGACCGGCGGAGCGCTTTACGGTCAGGCCTCGCATGGGTGGATGGCTTCGTTCCGTCGCCCCGGCTCGCGCAGCCGAGTGCCCGGCCTCTATCTCGCGGGCGGGAGCATCCATCCGGGCTCGGGCGTCCCGATGGCGGCCCTCTCGGGACAACTGGCGGCAACCAGTCTCATGGCGGATTGCGCTTCGACCAGGAGGTTCGGCCCGGCGGCTATGCATGGTGGTACGTCGACGCGCTGAGCGAGGATGGCCAGGAAGGACTGACTCTCATCGCCTTCGTGGGCAGCGTCTTCTCGCCCTATTACGCCTGGTCGGGTCGGCGCGACCCGGCGAACCATTGCGCCCTCAACGTCGCGCTTTACGGCTCGCAGAAGCGCTGGGCCATGACGGAGCGCGGCCGGGGCGCGCTGAAGCGCGACGACGGGATGCTCACCATCGGCCCGAGCGCGCTGCACTGGGACGGCCACGCCCTGACCATCGACATCGACGAGGTGACGGCGCCGATCCCGTCGCGCCTCCGCGGCCAGGTCCGGCTCTATCCGGAAGCCGTGGTCAATCATCCGATCGTGCTCGATGAAGTCGGCAATCACTGCTGGTGGCCGATCGCGCCCTGCGCGCGCGTCGAGGTCGACCTCGACAGTCCGAAGCTGCGCTGGTCGGGAACGGGTTACTTCGATTCGAACCGCGGCGATGCTTCGCTCGAATCGACGTTCCGACGCTGGGACTGGTGCCGGGCCGCAACGCCGGACGGGACGGCCGTGCTCTACGATCTCGAGACGCGCGGCGGCGAGGCCTGTTCGCTGGCGATCCTTTTCGATCCCGAGCGCGGCGTCGTCGACTTCGAACCGCCGCCGCCCGCACAATTGCCGAAGACGCTCTGGCGCGTCGCACGCGGCACCCGCAGCGAGGCCCCGAACGGCGCCTGCGTCAAGCAGACGTTCGAGGACGGCCCGTTCTACGCCCGCTCGCTCGTCGAGACGACTCTTCTCGGCCATCGGGCCGAGGCGGTCCACGAGAGCCTCTCGCTCGACCGCTTCCGCAACCCCATCATCAAGACGTTCCTGCCCTGGCGCATGCCGCGGCGGTTCGTCTGATCTGCGCCGGTAGGTCCTTATCGGCAGACTTCTGAAGTGGACGGCCATCACCCGTTGTGTTTAACAAAACTCTATTTTGTTGAACCGAGAAGTCGTCTGTGGCCAAGCGATCGACGAACAACGCTGGCAAGGCCGATCGTTTGAGAGCAGAGCCGGCCTCCCCATTGGACGCAGGACGGGTTCAAGGGGCCAAGCCTTTAGACGAGCCGATCAACAAGGCTCGCTTCGATGCCGTCATGGCGGCAGCGGAACGATGCGGCCTCCTCGAAGAGAAGACCAGCCGCATCGACGGTCGGATCAGCCCGTCCTTGCTGGCACAGGCCAAGCAACGCACTGGAATCAAGGCTGATACCGACCTTACCGAGTTTGCCCTCGCCAATCTCGCGCTCGCGGATGATTTTGCGACGGTGTTCGCCCGGAGCCGAGGAGAATTAGAGTCCGACCTGAAGCTCGGTTTCTGACGTGGGGGATTTTGATATCGATGCCGCGATCCGTTGGGCGAGCTTCGATCCTCAAGCCACTCTTGCTCGCCGCAGCGACGAGGAACACCCGTTTGTCAGGAACGACAGGACAGTTGGGCCGGCGTTGTTTCTCGATACTTGCGTCTATATCGATCAGGTGCAGGGTCGAGCGCCCGAAATCGTGGAACGACTCATCCAAACACGCCAGGTCAATCATGCGATGGGTGCTATCCAAGAATTGGTCCATAGTGTCGGAGTGCTCGATCCGAGGGATGCTCGGACCGCTTCGGTCGTAGCCGTCAACAGCAGACTGGTCAGAGCGATGCGTCCACATCGCATCTTCACACCGGAGCCGGATGTTTTGGGTCGTGCCGCGTTGTTGGCCGGAATACTCTGCAGGTTGAAAGGTTACGCGACCGCAAATCGGCTGCGTGCACTGCAGGATTGCACCCTGTTTTTGCAATCACAGAAGCTCGGACTGACGGTTCTCACGCGGAACATCATCGACTTCGATGCCTGCTCCAATTAATGCCGAAAGCACAAATCCTGTTTTATCGTCATAACCAATGACGATATGCAGCTTGCGACAACGAATAATATCTTGATACGGCCTCTTTCTATTCTCTGTGTCGAACCGCTTTTTATCCCAACACCCCGTCGCGCCGCGCGAGTTCGATGATAAGATCCGCGATCATTGCGGGCTTCTCCTCGTGCGCGAGGTGCCCGACGCTGCGCAAAGTCCTGACCTCGGCCGAGGGGAGAAGCGCCTTGACCCGCGCAGCCGTGTCGGGCGGTACCGCACGGTCGCCCGCTGCCGTCACGAGCGTCAGCGGTAGCTTCAACCTCGGCAGGTCGCGGGCAAGGCTGTCGAGATCCCAACGCGCCATCATGCCGAGCGCTCCGGCGACATGGGCAGGGTTGCCCATCAATCTCTTGTAGAAGCCCACGCCATCGCGATCGATCTTCGATCCCATGTTGCCGATCAGCCGCTTCACGGATTCATCGCCGGCGAAGAAGGCGAAGACCCGCGGTGCGATCGGGTTCACGAAGAGCAGCCGCGCGAGCGAGGGCGCCACCTGCCCGGTCACGCCCGGGAATGGCAGCAGCGCCCCGTTGAGGCTGACGATCCTGCGCGGCACGAAATTCCCGTCGAGCGCCATACGGACCAGGATGGCGGCGCCCGCCGAGTGGCCGGCCGCGAAGTCCGGCGCGAACGAGAGTTCCGCCAGCAGGTCCGACACGAGGTCCCGCATCGCGGGCAGCGTCAGAGCCTCGCCGGGTGTCTCGGTGAAGGCATGGCCCGGCAGGTCCGGGATCAGCAGCGTGAAATGCGGCGCCAACAGCGGCGCCAAGGCACGGAACGAGTGGGTCGAGGCCGCGGTGCCGTGCAGCAGGAGAAGCTTCGGCCCCTGCCCCATCTGCTGCACATGCCATTCGATTGCCCCGGCGCGAACGAAGCGGCTGTAAGCCCTATTCGGCCAGTCGCGTCCGTCTCGGCGCCATTGCAGGCGGTCGCTCACGCGCGTCCTCTCGACGGTTCGGCGGCCGCCATGACGGCGCTGGCGATTGCCCCGGCGTCGGCATGCGGGAGCGGCACGTAGCCCGCTCCCATCTCGGTGGCGAGCCGCGCCGCATGCGCGCCGGGCCGCGGCGAAACGTCGATGACGACGGCCGCGATGGCGGCGGCTCTGATGAGGCGCGCGACCGCGAGGCTATCCTCGGTGGCGCGGGGACGGTCGGCCGTGCCGTCCCGCGCGATGTTGCCCCGGCCGTCGGTCAGGAGCGCGATCACGGGGCTGCGGCCTTCGCGCGTCACGGCGCGGGCCAGATCGAGCGCCGCACCGATGCCGGCAGCAAGCGGGGTCGCGCCCCCACCCGGCAGGCTCGCCAGTTCGCGCTTCACCCGCACGAGCGACCGCGTCGGCGGCAGCAGGAGGTCGGCCGAAGTGCCGCGGAACGCCACGAGCGCGACGTCGTCGCGGCGGATGTAGCACTGGGCGAGGAGCAGCTCGACCGCTCCCTTGGCTTCCGCAAGGCGGCCCAGCGCCGCCGAGCCAGAAGCATCGACCGCGAAGATCGTGGTGGTCCGTCGCCGGTCCTCGTGGCGCTTGATGCGGAAATCGTCCCGCCGGATCTGGATCCGGCCGCCGGGCACGCGGCCACGAAGGCCCTGCCAGGGTGCAGCGGCCCGCAGGGTCGCCAGCACGTCGAGCCGCGCACCACGGCCCGGTTCGCCGCGACGCGTGCCGACCGCGCGCCCGGTTCGGCCCGCCATGACGCCCGCGCCTCGCCGCGCGCCCGCGCCTCCGGGGGTACGGGCCGGAGCGGACCCGGACGCCAGAGCGGCCAGGAGATCGGACGGAAGCGTGGTCCGCGCGGCCTCGACGGTCGAGGCTTCGAGCCGCCCCTGCCCGTCGCCGGCCTGCTCCTCGGGCGGCTCGCCCGACCGGTCCGCATCGGCGGCATCGGCATGGCCGGGATCGTCCGCAGGCTCATTCGACTCAGCCCCGGCCTCCGGTGGTGTCGGTCCGGTGGTCTCCGGCTTGCCCGGAACCACAGTGGCGCGAGGGCCGAGGACGAGGCGCCCCGCCACCGCGAGATCCTCCGCGCCCACGCGATCTCGTCCTGCCAGGGCTGCGCTGGCGCGCGCCACCTTGACGGCGAGCAGCGGGGCCCGCAGCCCACCGATGCCGAGCGTCGCGGCGGCTTCGCAGAGCGCCTCGATCGCATCGTCGCCGGCCACGACCGCGCGAAGCCCGTCCCGCGCCTGCGCCAGTAGAACGCCTTCGTCCGGCACCGGCCCGCAATCGCGGTGGCTCAAGGCCGACAGGTCGAGGCGCAGCGCCAGCCGATCGGTCAGCGCATCGGGCGGACGCTCGTCGGGCTCGCGCCCGTCGTCGAGCGCCACGATGCCGAGCCGCGCCGGGCTCTCGGCCGTGACGCCGTCGCGTTCGGTCCGCACCGCACCCGTATCGATGGTCCGTCCGAGGTACCCCGCGGCACCCGGATCGAGCCGCTCGGCCGATGCGACCACCAGCACGCCGCCATCGGTTTCGGCGAGAAGCCCGCGACTGGCGATCGGCCGCCCGCTCGCCAGGGTGGCGGTGAGATCGAGCCCCCCGAGCAGGCGGCCGTCCGGCGTCCCGGCCGGCATCCGGCGACAGGGCGCCCCGGCCGGGAGATGCGCCGCGAGGGCCGCGAGCCAGTGGTCGCGGGCCGGGCCGGGTGCGGCGCGCAGCACGAGGCCGAGGCTCGGGTCGATGGCCATCAGTCGCCCCGCCAGGCAAGCGTCGGCCCAGCTGTTGCCCGGCGCCGGCGCGTTCGCGGTCCCTTGCGGCACGGCCGCCCGCGATGGCGGCACGGCCGCCCGCGTTGGTGAAACGGTCGCAGCAGAGCGGGGCGTCACGCCGGCATCAATTCGTCGACCGCACGCGCCACCCGGGTCGAGGACGCGACGGCGTCGAGCGGATCGCGCCGCAGGCGGTGACGCAGCGCCAGAGGCGCGATGCGCCGCAGGTGAACGAGGCCGAGTTGGCGGTCGCCGTCGAGCGCCGCCAGCGCGCGCCCGGCCCGCAGCATGGTCAGTTCGCCGCGCAACCCGTCGGTACCGAGCTTGGAACAGAGCCGCGCCGCCGCTTCCAGCGTCGCCTCCGGCACGTCGATCCCGGCCACGCGGGTACGGGCCGCCCCGATCCGCTGGCGCAGGGCGGTGTTCTCGGCGGCCCAAGCCTTGGCGAAGGCTTCGGCATCGGTGTCGAACCGATCGCGCCGCTTCACGATCTCGACCCGGACCGCGATCTCGGACGGCGTGGTGATCTCGACCGCGAGCCCGAAACGGTCGAGGAGCTGCGGCCTGAGCTCGCCCTCCTCGGGATTGCAGCTGCCGATGAGGACGAAGCGGGCGGGATGGCGGAGGCTCAAACCCTCGCGCTCGACGACATTCTCGCCCGAAGCCGCCACGTCGAGCAGCAGGTCGACGATATGATCCTCGAGAAGGTTAACCTCGTCGACATAGAGGAACCCGCGATGCGCTCGGGCCAGGAGACCCGGTTGGAACCGGGCCTCGCCCGCCACGAGCGCGCGCTCGAGGTCGAGCGCACCGGCGACGCGATCCTCCGTGGCACCGAGCGGCAGGTCGACCACCGGGACGGCCCCCCGGCGCTTCTTCAGCGGGCCGGCCAGGCGAGCCTCGCGGCATTCGTCGCAGCGCGCGTTGCGATCCGCAGGATCGCAGCCGTAGCGGCAACCGTCGACGACGACGATCTGCGGCAGGACGGCCGCGAGAGCCCGCACGGCGGTCGACTTGCCCGTGCCCCGGTCGCCCAGCACCAGAACCCCACCGACACCCGGATCGACCGCCGCGATCGTCAGCGCCAGCTTCATTTCGTCCTGGCCGACGATCGCACTGAATGGAAACGGCATACCCATGCAACGAGCCTAGAGGCGCAGGCAGAAAAGCGCCAGAGACCGCGTGCCGCGCTCCACATTCCAGCAGCGCCGAAGCCGGAGCACCCCTGACGACCGTAGAGTTCAACCCAATATGTCGCACCTTTTTCATGGATCGGCGGTTAGGCGACCATTGCAGCGTTCGGAGTCGACCGATGAAGAAGAAAGCCAGCTATGCTCCCCCTCAGGGTGGCGGAGGACACGATACCGCGACCCACGACGTGGTCGAGACCGCCAAGACGCAAAGCCTGAAGGCCGACACGCTGCTGCCGCTCGCGGCTATGACGAGCAATCAGGGCGTCAAGATCAGCGACGACCAGAACAGCGAAAAGGCAGGAATCCGTGGTGGTTCGCTGCTCGAAGATTTCCTGCTGCGCGAGAAGATCACGGCCTTCGACCACGAGCGCATCCCGGAGCGCGTCGTGCACGCGCGGGGCGCCGCCGCGCATGGCGAGTTCGTCTGCTACGAGGACCTGTCCGCCCTCACCATGGCGTCGCCCTTCGCGGCGGCCGGCAAGAAGACCCCGGTCTTTGTGCGGTTCTCGACGGTGGCCGGGTCGCGCGGGTCGGCCGACACGCCGCGCGACGTTCGGGGGTTCGCGGTGAAGTTCTACACCGACACCGGGATCTGGGACCTCGTCGGCAACAACATGCCGGTGTTCTTCATCAACGACGCGATCAAGTTCCCGGACCTGATCCATGCCGTCAAACCCGAGCCTCACGTCGAGATCCCGCAGGCCGCCTCGGCACATGACACGTTCTGGGATTTCGCGTCGCTGACGCCCGAGATCAGCCACATGCTGCTCTGGGCCATGAGCGATCGGGCCTTCCCCCGGTCCTTCGCCAACATGGAGGGCTTCGGGGTCCACACGTGGCGGTTCGTCGATGCCAAAGGGGGAAGCTGCTTCGTCAAGTTCCACTGGAAGCCGGTGAAAGGCGTCCACAGCCTCGTCTGGGACGAGGCTCAGAAACTCGCCGGCAAGGACGCCGACTTCAACCGCCGCGACATGTTCGAATCGATCGAGCGCGGCGACTTCCTCGAGTGGGAACTCGGCATCCAGGTCGTGGACGAAAAGGACGAGTTCGCCTTCGATTTCGACCTCCTCGACGATACGAAGCTCATTCCGGAAGAACTCGTCCCGGTGAAGCTCGTCGGCAAGCTCACGCTGAACCGCAACCCCGACAACTATTTCGCCGAGACCGAGCAGGTGGCGTTCTGCGTGAGCCACGTCGTGCCGGGCATCGATTTCACCAACGACCCGATGCTGCAGGGCCGGCTGATGTCCTACCTCGATACGCAGCTTCGGCGCATCGGGCCGAATTTTGCCGAACTGCCGATCAACCGCCCGCTCAACCCCGTCTCGAACAACCGTCGCGACGGTTTCGCCAAGAACACGATCAACAAGGGTCGGGTGTCGTACTTCCCGAGCGCCTTGGCAGGGGTCCACCCGATGCAGCAGCCGGACGCCGTCGACGCGTTCCGGAGCTACGCCGAAAGGGTCGACGGGCATAAGGTCCGCGGCCGCTCGAAGAGCTTCACCGACTACTTCACGCAGGCCACGCTCTTCTGGAACTCGATGGCACCCTGGGAGAAGGATCACATCGCGGCCGGGTTCTCGTTCGAGTTCAACCAGTGCGAAACGAAGGCCGTGCCCAAGGCCGTGATGGGCAACATCCTGGTCAACATCCATCCCGAACTCGCGGCACGCGTGGCCGAGCAGACCGGGCTCGACATCGCGGAATGCAAGGCAACCGCGCCGAAGCCGCCCGTGGTGGCGGTTGCCGACCCGGCCACCATGCCGAGCGGAACCAAGACGGTTTCGGCCTCGCCGGCGCTGTCGATGAACAAGATCACCAAGGGCATCAAGGGTCGCAAGATCGCGATCCTGGCGGGCGAGGGGGTCGACGGCGACCATCTCGGGGCTTTGAGGTCCGGGCTCGAAAGCCAGGGTGCCGTCGTCGAGGTGATTTCGGAGCGCGGCGGCACCATCACGTGCAGCCTCGGCATGACGGTCAAGGTCGACCGCCCGGCCCCGAACGCCCCTTCCGTCATCTACGATGCGGTGGCGGTTCCGGGCGGTGCCTCGGCGGCGAAACTGGCGAAGACCGGCCTGGCGCTGGCGTTCCTGGCCGAGGCGTTCAAACACGGCAAGCCTTTGGCTTTCCTGGGAGAAGCTTCGGCCCTGATCACCAAGGCGCATCTTCCGATCCCGGCCACGGGAGCTCCCGAGCAGGGGGTTACGGCCGGCGACGCAGCCTCTGCGGTCGCGGCTCTGGTCTCAGGACTGGAACAGCACCGCTTCGCCAACCGCGACATCGAATCCGTCGCGGCCTAGAGGCGGAGTACACGAGGGGTGGCCGGCCTTGTCAGGCCACCCACGACGCGCGTTGGCATGGTGTGCGGATCTCAGCCCTTTTTCAAGGCATCCGGCTTGTGAACCGCCTCCTTGCCGGACTTGTCGCTCTTGACCAGAACCTCGGGGTCTTCCTTGGTGGCGTTGGCCGTGTGTCCTTTGACCTTGGTGGTCGAGGTCACCACCTTTTCGACGGTGCCGTGGGTCTCGCCCTGCGGCGTCTTCCAAGCGACCTTGTCACCCTTCTTGGGAAGTCCGGCCATGTCTCGTCTCCTTCTATCAAAGGAAGGTAACGCGAGCCGATGGGCCGGGTTCGAGGGTCAGACCCGCGGCATTGCGACGTCTCTGCGGGCCAGCTCATCGAGAAAGGCCGGCAACTCGGTGATCGCCGCCAGAACGTCGAATTCCGCCGCGCATGCGGCGTCGGCCGTCTCATGCGCCCAGGTGACGTGGTAGGGAATGTGAACGGCCCGCGCACCCAGGGCCATGACGGGCACGATGTCGGATCGGACGGAATTGCCGACCATGAGAAAGGACTGCGGGCCCACGCCGGCGCTATGGAGCACCTTGCGATAGGTGTCGACGTCCTTTTCGGCCAGGATGTGGATGCCGTCGAAGTGAGGCGCGAGACCGGAGCGCGCGATCTTGGCCTCTTGCTCGACCACGTCGCCCTTGGTGATCAGCAAAAGGCGATAGCGCCGGGATAATGCCTCCAGCACCGCATCGACACCCTCCATCTTCTCGCGCGGGTCGGACAGGAAATGGTGGAGCATATCGACGATTTCACCGACATCTTCGCCGGTGATGCGGCGTCCCGTGAGGTCGAGGGCCGTCTCGATCAGCGACAGGATGAAGCCTTTGACCCCGTAGCCGAACACGCTGAGATTGCGACGTTCCACGCGGAGCAGGGTTTCGTCGACATCACCCGCCAAAGGACCGTAGCGGCCGATGATCTCGCGCATCCGGCCCTGCATGCGGTGGAAGCCGTCTTCGTTGCGCCAGAGCGTATCGTCGGCATCGAAACCGATCGTCGTAATCGCGCATCGGCCATCATCCATCGCCGCGTTCATCGGTCTGCTCTCCCGGATCCGGCCTTCTAGCGGATGCCGGAACGAGACGCATCACGCCGATGGCGATGGCCTTCGGCGTGCCCCCGTGGCACCGGCCTCATCGAAGAGTTCGATCCCGGCGGCTTCGATCGCCCGCCTGATCTTTCGCGCCCTCTCGATCGTGATGGGGCACTCACCCTCCGTCATCTCGGCGAGTTTGAGTATCGCGTGCGGGACACCCGCTTTCTCGGCGAATTTCGAACGCTGCAGCGTAAGAAGCGCGCGCGCTTCGCGTATCTGTTTGCCGGTGAGCATGCCGTAGATGCCTTCGAGCTCGAAACCTTATCGATTGGCGTTCAAACTCACGCCGAGGCAGTTACGTGAGCTAGGCCCCAAGGTTTCGTCGCTTCGCACCGCTGGAACGCTTCTACCTCAGGGTGATTTCGAGCCCGGGGACGGCGGTAATCCGAAGCGGAGGGCTTTGGCCGCGAGGGGAACCGGGCAAGCGGCTGTCGGCCGAGCGGACCGAGCGGGAGGCACGAGAAAGCGCTTGCTTGTCGACCTCCTTGCGTCAGTTACAGTGCTGCCAGCGGTCGTACGCGCCCGCACCCTCGTTGCCCGGGGCGCCGATGAACAGACCGATGCGGACCGACGACGTCCAGACCCCTTCAGGCGTGACGGTCCGGTTGCGTCTCGCGCGGCAGATGCGCGGCATGACCCTGAAGGAGCTCGCTCTCCTGGCGGGTTGTTCGGAAAGCCTGTTGTCGAAGATCGAGAACGGCAGGACCTCGCCGTCGCTCCCGATGCTTCATCGCCTCGTCGGCGCGCTCGGCACCAATATCGGCTGGCTCTTCGAAGAGAACCACGGCGAGGACGGTGTCGTGTTCCGACAGGGCGACCGGCCCATCATCACGCTCGATCCGTTGCGCCGCGGCGAAGGGATCAGCCTCGAACGCGTCATCCCTTACGCGGCCGGGCACCTGCTCCAGTGCAACATCCACCACATCGAGGCGGGCGGCGAGAGTGCCGGACCGATCCAGCATGCCGGAGAGGAGGTCGGTTACGTCCTGCGGGGCCGCATCGATCTGATCCTCGCCGGCCGGACCTTCCACCTCGAACAGGGTGACAGCTTCGTTTTCGGTTCGAACCTGCCGCACGCCTATCGCAATGCAGGCGACGAGCCGGCCAGCATTTTTTGGGTGAATACACCGCCGACATTTTAGCCAACCGTGCCCATTCAAGTTCCTTGACACACCTTCAAGGAGCTTGAATCTTGCGGAGCCGATCGTTGCTCGCGTCGGCGGGATGCGGCCCGTCGACCGCCAGGGGATCAGATGATGAATCGGACCACCAAGACGTTGCTCGGCGCCACCGCAAGCCTCGCGATGCTATCGGGTTTCGGCGCGTCCTCTGCCGAGGCCGCCACCTACGCCCTGGTCACGATCAACCAGCAGGCCCTTTTCTTCAACCAGATCAACGATGGCGCCAAGAAGGCGGCCGACGCGGGCGGCGACAAGCTCGTGATCTTCAATGCCAACAACGTGCCGAGTGCACAGAACGACGCCATCGAGAACTACATCACCCAGAAGGTCGACGGCATCGTTCTCGTGGCGATCGACGTGAACGGCGTCAAACCCGCCGTCACGGCGGCCAAGAAAGCCGGCATTCCGGTGATCGCCGTCGACGCGCAGATCCCGGACGGCGACAATGTCGCCTTCGTGGGCGTCGACAACACCAAGGCCGGCGAAGAGATCGGAACCTTCTTCGCGAACGCCGTGGCGAAGGACATGGCCGGCAAAGCCAAGGTCGGCATCGTCGGGGCGCTCAACTCCTTCATCCAGAACCAGCGGCTCGACGGGTTCAAGACGACGGCTTCCGTCGCGGGCGTCACCTTCGCCGACACGGTCGACGGGCAGAACGTCCAGGACGTCGCCCTGACGGCCTCGGAGAACCTGATGACCGCCAACCCGTCCATGACGGCCATCTACGCGACAGGTGAGCCGCAGTTGATCGGTGCCGTGTCGGCCGTCGACACGGCCGGGAAGAAAGCGTCCGTCAAGGTTTTCGGTTGGGATCTCACGGCCCAGGCCGTCAAGGGGATCGACGAGGGTTGGGTCGCGGCCGTCGTGCAGCAGGACCCCTACACGGAAGGCAAGGTGGCGATCGAGAGCCTGGAAACCCTGAAGAAAGGTGGCACGGTCGATCCAGTGATCCATGTGCCGGTCACCATCGTGACCAAGGCCAATCTCGACCCCTACCGCGCCATGTTCAAGTAGGACCAGCCAGTTCCTCTCCCGACCGCGGGCCAAGGAACCCCAGGCGGAGTATGTCATGGTCTCGGTGCCTCCCAGGGTTCGCATGCGCGGGATTTCAAAGCGCTATGGTGCGATCCAGACGCTCGACGACGTGTCGCTCGATCTCGCTCCCGGCGAAGTCCTGGGCCTCGTCGGCGACAATGGCGCCGGCAAGTCGACCTTGAGCAAGGTCCTGTCCGGGGCCGTGGTCCCGGATAGCGGCACGATCGAGATCGACGGCGCGCCGGTCATCTTCGCGTCACCGGCCGACGCGCGGGCGCAGCATGTCGAGATGGTCTACCAGGACCTGTCGCTCTGCGACACGGTGGACGTCGCGGGCAACCTGTTCCTCGGACGCGAACCGCGACGCCGCATCCTGGGCCTGCCCTTTCTCGACAAGCCCCGCATGCGCGCGGACGCGACCGCCATGCTGCAGAGCCTGGGCATCGTGGTGCCCGACATCTCGGTTCATGTTGAGAACCTCTCGGGAGGACAGCGCCAGTCGATCGCTATCGGCCGGGCCGCGTCCTTCGCGCCGAAGGTCCTGATCATGGACGAGCCGACCGCGGCGCTCGCGGTGGCGGAGGTGGAGGCCGTGCTGGAGCTGATCCGAACCGTCAGCGCCAGGGGCGTCAGCGTCATCCTGATCACCCATCGCCTGCAGGACCTGTTCCTGGTCTGCGACCGGTTGCAGGTGATGTACGAAGGCCGGTCCATCGCGGAGCGAGCTATTCCGGACACCAACCTCGAGGAGGTGGTCGACCTGATCGTCGGCCGCAAGTTCAGCGCCCGGTCGGCCAGGACATCGTCCGGCACACGAGCCGCAGGCTCGGCGCCCCACGAGACCCCTGCCCCGTGACGGCGCCGCTCCATGCCACCAGCCCGGCAGCGGGACGGCTGCGCCCCCGCACCCTGAGGGACCGCTTCCTGGCCAATGGGAGCGTCGGCTCGATCGCGCTGTTCTTCGCCGCCGTCGTGGTGCTGTTCTCGGTCACGACCGACGCCTTCCTGTCGCTCGACAACATCCTCAACATCCTGCGCCAGTCGGCGCCTCTGCTGATCGTCGCGACCGCCATGACGCTGGTCATCACGACGGGTGGCATCGACCTCTCGGTTGGATCGATCCTGGCGCTGACGAGCGCGCTCTGTGCGATCCTCATCCAGGCCGGCCTTCCCTGGGTCCTGGTGGTGGCCCTGATGCTGCTCTGCGGTGCTCTCGTCGGGGCGCTGCAGGGATTCTTCGTGGCCTATGAGGGAATCCCCGCCTTCATCGTGACCTTGGCGGGGTTGAGCGTGATCCGCGGTTTTGCCCTGCTGATGACCGGCGGCTACTCGATCCCCATCGCCTCGACCCTGGGCTTCGTCGACCTCGGCCGGGCCTGGGTGCTCGGCATGCCACTGCCGGCGCTGATGGCCGGCGCGATCCTCGTCGTCGGCTTCGTGCTGTTCAACGAGACCTCGTTCGGCCGCTATGTCACCGGCATCGGCGCCAATGCCGAAGCGGTGCGCCGCGCCGGCGTCGACACGCGCCGCGTCACGCTTCTTGTCTATGTCCTGTCGGGCGCCACCGCGGCCTTGGCCGGGATCATCGTGGCGGCGCGGCTCGGCAGTGGCTCGTCCAATGCCGGCCAGGGCTTCGAGCTCGACGTCATCGCGGCCGTGGTGCTGGGCGGCACGAGCCTCTTCGGCGGACGGGGCACCATGGCGGGCACGATCCTGGGTGCGCTGACGGTCGCGGTGATCGGCAACGGCCTGATCCTGTCGCACCTGTCGCCCTTCCTGACCCCGATCGTCACGGGCTCGATCATCCTGCTGGCCATCTGGATGAACGTCCGTATCTTCCGCGGTGGCGGCAGAAGACGGTGAGGAGCGAGGCATGACCGACGTCGCCAGAGCCGCCATCGGGGTCCGGAGCGGCACCGTCATGACGGTGCTGGGACCGATACCGGCCGAACGCATGGGCGTGACGCTGATGCACGAGCATATCCTGCTCGACGCCTCGAAGCTCTGGCAGTGTCCGTGCAAGGCCTCCGAGATGGCGCTCGCCGAGGCGCCGGTCAGCATCGGCAACATCGGCGAGTTGCGGATGAACCCCTTCGTCAGCCGGGACAATTGCTTCCTGCTCGACGTCGATCTCGCGGCGGGCGAACTCGGCCGCTTCACCGAGCTTGGCGGCGACACGGTCGTGGACCCGACGAATTTCGGCATCGGGCGCGATCCGGAGGCGCTGCAACGCATCGCGCGCCGCACCCGGCTCAACATCGTCATGGGCTCGGGCTTCTATCTCGAACCGTCCCACCCCGACTGGTTCACCCGCATGGATCTCGACGAGGCCGCGGCCTTCATCGTCGAGGATGTGGGCGGCGCCACGATCCAGCCCGACGTCATGGCGGGCATCATCGGCGAGATCGGCATCTCGAAGGCCTTCACGCCGGCGGAAGAGAAATCGCTTCGTGCCGCCGCCCGTGCGTCCCGCATCACCGGCGTGCCGCTGTCGATCCACTTGCCGGGTTGGGAGCGGCTGGCTCATCGGGTGCTCGACGTCGTGGAACAGGAGGGCGCCGACCTCGGCCACACGGTGCTCTGCCACATGAACCCGAGCCACGGCGACCTCGATTACCAGATGGCTCTGGCCCGGCGCGGCGCCTTCCTGGAATACGACATGATCGGCATGGATTATTATTACGCCGACCAGGACGCGCAGTCCCCGTCCGACGAGGACAATGCCAAGGCGATCCGGGCGCTGATCGACCGGGGCCACGGCGACCGGGTCCTGATGAGCCAGGACGTGTTCCTGAAGATCATGCTGACCCGCTTCGGCGGCTTCGGCTACGGCTATATTCTGAAGCACTTCGTACCGCGCCTCAAACGACACGGCATCGATCAGGCCGCCATCGATCTGATGCTGAGAGAAAACCCCGTGCGGGTCTTCAAGGCAGGCTGAGGGAATGGACCATCTCCGACATTGTCGCGACGACATTCCAAATCCGCGTGGGCGTGCGGCGGCTCCCGCTCGGTGCTCGACATTGGGGTCCGGTGCATGCGCGTTCACGTGATCGGCAATCTCTGCCGCGACACGACGCTGACGGTCGCACGATTTCCCATGCCCGGCGAAACGCTGGTGGCGCGGGACTGTGTCGTCGGGCTCGGCGGCAAGGGGTTGAACCAGGCCGTTGCGGCGGCCCGCGCCGGCGCCGCGGTGCTGTTCCATGCCGCCGTCAACCGCGACGAGGCGGCGATGCTGTCGGCCGACGTCGGCCGGGAACCCGGCCTCGAGCCACATTTCGCGGGCCTCCCATTGCCGACGGACAATTCCACTCTCCTGGTCCGAGACGATGGCGAGAACGCCATCATCTCGGCGACGGCCTGCGCCCAAGCCTTCAACCCGGTGGCGCGGGACGCCGCCGGCGACGCCATGGCGCAGGGTGACGTTCTTCTGATGCAAGGCAACCTGTCGGCCTCGGCCACCCGCGTGTCGCTGCGCAAGGGCCGGCTCGCCGGCGCCTTGACGGTCTTCAACCCGAGCCCGCTCTGGCACGACGAGCGGCCGGACTGGCGGGACATCGATCTCCTGGTCGCCAACGCGCATGAGGTCGCAACGCTGAGCCGCGAGGCCGACCCGGCCCTCGGCGCTGCGGCTCTGCTCCAGGAGGGAGCCGGCGCGGTCGCGGTCACGCTCGGCGCCCGCGGCTTCCTTTACCGAACGGCCGAGATGTCGCTCGCCATCGCGGCGCCAATCGTGGAGGTCCTCGACACGTCCGGGGCCGGCGACGTCTTCTGCGGCGTACTGGTCGGGCTCATGGCCTGCGGCGTCGCGCGGCCGGAAGCCCTGGCGCGCGCGACCGCTGCCGCGTCCCTCTCCGTCACCCGCCGCGGCGCCCTCGCGTCCTGCCCGACCGCCGCCGAGATCACGGCCCTCTCCAGCCCGAGCCCGTCCCCGTCATGACCGGTGCCGCAAGTCCCGTCTCGGGCGTCTCTGGGGATGCGA
This sequence comes from uncultured Lichenihabitans sp., assembly GCA_964245215.1. GTDB lineage: Bacteria > Pseudomonadota > Alphaproteobacteria > Rhizobiales > Beijerinckiaceae > Lichenihabitans. The sequence continues at coordinate 5,278 of CAXTME010000005.1, read as the reverse complement.
TTCCGGCCCTCTTCGGCCGACCGAAAGCGCTGATCGGCGTGGTCCACCTGCTGCCGCTGCCCGGCGCACCACGCTACGCGGGCGAGGGTGTCGACAGGATCATCGAACGCGGTCTCGCCGATGCGCGTGCCTATCTCGACGGCGGCCTCGACGGCGTCATCGTCGAGAACCACGGCGACATCCCGTTCTCGAAGCCCGCCGATATCGGCCCGGAGGTCGCGGCCCATATGGCCGTGGTGGCCGATCGGATCCGTGCCGGCTTCGGCAAGCCGGTCGGCATCAACGTGCTGGCCAATGCTCCGATTGCGGCGCTGGCCATCGCCTCGGCGAGCGGTGCCGGCTTCATCCGGGTCAATCAATGGGCCAATGCCTATGTGGCCAACGAGGGCCTGCTCGACGGCGAGGCGGCGGCGGCGATGCGCTATCGGGCGAGGCTTCGCGCCAATGGAGTCCGGATCTTCGCCGATGCGCATGTGAAACATGGCGCCCACGCCATCACGGGCGACCGTGCGGTCGAAGAGCTCGTGCGCGACCTCGTCTTCTTCGATGTCGACGCCATCATCGCGACCGGCCAACGGACCGGGCATGCGGCCGACCTCGGCTACATCCGGACCATCAAGGAGGCCTCGCACCTGCCGACGCTGGTCGGCAGCGGCGTCACAGCCGATAACGTCGGCGCGATCCTCGCCATCGTCGACGGCGTCATCGTGGCTTCGTCGCTGAAGCACGACGGCGTTTGGTGGAACCCGGTCGACCCGCAAAGGGTGCGCGCCTTCGTGGCTGCTGCCCCACGCTGAACCTCAACCTGGAAGGAAGAGCCGTGAGCAAGAAGAAGGTCCTGCTGGTCGGCGAGAGCTGGGTCAGCGCCGCCACCCACTACAAGGGCTTCGATCAGTTCGGCAGCGTGACCTTCCACCTCGGGGCGGAACCGCTGGTGGCGGCGCTCAGGGACAGCCCCTTCGACCTCGTCTATATGCCGGCCCACGAGGCCGTGAACGGCCTGCCGGCGACGCTCGAAGGCCTGCAGGCCTATGATGCGATCCTCCTGTCGGATATCGGCGCGAACTCGCTGCTGCTGCATCCGGACGTCTGGCTGCACGGCAAGACCTATCCGAACCGCTTGAAGCTGCTCCGGGACTATGCGGCGGCGGGCGGCGGGCTCGTGATGATCGGCGGCTACTTCAGCTTTCAGGGCATCGACGGCAAGGCCCGCTGGGGCCGCACGGCGGTCGAGGACGCCTTGCCGGTCACCTGCCTGCCCTACGACGACAGGCTGGAAATCCCGGAAGGCTTCAAGCCCGTCCTGACCGGCCCCGCCGATCACCCGATCCTCGCAGGCCTCAGTCAGGATTGGCCCCTCCTGCTCGGCGCCAACGAGGTAGTGTTGAAGCAGCGTCCCGACGTCGAGGTCCTGGCCACGCTGCCCGAAGACCAGGGCGGTCATCCGCTGCTCGTCATCGGGAAATTCGGCCGGGGACGCACGGCGGCGTGGACCTCCGACATCGGCCCGCACTGGTTACCGCAGAGCTTCGTCGACTGGCCCGGCTACGCGAGCCTCTGGACCAACCTGCTCGGCTGGGTGACGGAGCAGTAGAGCGGGCACATCGGCGCAGCCGAACTTGGCGATCTCCGATCCATTTGAGGCTCGCCATGCCCGCCAGATCCACAGACGGTCATCTGGATTCTGCTTGCACGACGTTATCGCGAGCCGAGACCGTCACCACTGGCGCCGGGCGAGCTCGATACCACTTAGCTACCCTTTGCTAGAGCGTGTCGTCAGCTGTGCTTTCGATCTGAGAACAGACGCTGGCGGTGCAAAGTGTTTCTACCGTCTTTCCAGGTGTGTTTGTCGGACGGAGAATGAAAGCAAAGCGTTGATACGCGACTGCCAGCCTCGCCTATGCCGGCCTTGAAGTACTCGACCACGGCGGCATCGAGACGGATCGTCACTTGCAACTTCACCGGGCAGTCGCTCGCGAACCTACACCTGCGACGCGTGGGTCACGAACTTCGTCGCATAATAGGGCTCCATGGCCTCGATGCCGCCCTCGGAGCCGTAACCGCTGTCCTTGACGCCACCGAACGGCGTTTCGGGCAGTGCGAGGCCGAGATGGTTCATGGTCAGCATGCCGGTCTCGACCCCGGCCGACAAAGCCGCGACCGTCTTGGCCGAGCGGGAGAAGGCATAGGCCGCGAGCCCGTAAGGCAGCCGGTTGGCTTCTTCGATCGCCTCGTCGATGTCGTGAAAGGGCGTCATCAGCGCCAGGGGGCCGAACGGCTCCTCGTTCATGACCCGCATGCTCTTGGTCACGCCGGTCAGCACGGACGGCTCGAAGAAATTGCCCTCGTTGCCGATCCGGTTGCCGCCGGTCGCGAGTTCGGCGCCATCGCGCCTCGCTTCGGCGATCAGGTCCTCTACGGCCTGGAGGCGACGCTGGGTGATCAGCGGTCCCATCTGGCTCGCGGGATCGAGGCCGTTGCCGACCTTCACGGCGCGCGCCTTGGCCGAAAAGCGCTCGACGAACTGGTCGTAGACGCGCTCCTGCACGAGAAAGCGGGTCGGCGAAACGCAGACCTGCCCGGCATTGCGGAATTTCGAGGTGATCAGCATCGTGCTGACGCTGTCGAGATCGACGTCGTCGAAGACGATGGCCGGCGCGTGACCACCGAGTTCCATCGTGGCGCGCTTCATGTATTGGCCCGCCAGGGCGGCCAGTTGCTTGCCGACCGGGACCGATCCGGTGAACGACAACTTGCGGATCACCGGGCTCGTGATGAGATGCTGCGAGATCTCGGCCGGGTTGCCGAACACGAGGTTCAGCGCCCCCGGCGGCAGGCCCGCGTCATGCAGGGCGCGCACGAGCGCCGCTCCGGAAGCCGGCGTATCCTCGGCCGCCTTGACGATCACCGAGCAGCCGGCCGCCAAAGCCGGCCCGAGCTTGCGCACCACCTGCGAGACCGGGAAGTTCCAGGGCGTGAACGCAGCGACGGGGCCGATCGGCTCCTTCACCACGGTCTGGAACACGCCTGCCGCACGAGCCGGAATGACCCGGCCGTAGGCGCGGCGAGCCTCTTCGGCGCACCAGTCGAGCACGTCGGCCGAGAGCAGGATCTCCATCTTGGCTTCAGCGACGGGCTTGCCCTGCTCCTGGGTCAGCACCGCCGCCGTCGCGTCGAGGCGCTCACGCAGCAGGTCGGCCGCCTTGCGCAGCACCTTGTAGCGGTCGAAAGCCGACACGGCCCGCCACGCCTTGAACCCCTTCCCGGCCGCGGCAAGCGCCTCGTCGAGGTCCGCCGCGTCGGCGACCGCAGCCGTCCCGATCACGTCGCCGGTGGCAGGGTTCAACACGTCGAGGGTGCGCTTCGTGGCGCTGGGCCGCCAGCGGCCGTCGATCAGGAGTTCGGTGTCAGGAAACATGTCATCTCCGGAGTGCGCGGTTTCGGGAGTAACGCCGCACAGCAGCCGTAGTCGCATCACGCGGCCTACTTGATGCGTTTGTGCAACGCACCCGAGAGAACGTGCAAGCGGGAAACAAAGGCCGTTGATCCCAGTAAAATTTACGGCAAGTTTGAGGCATGCGCTATACCCATCGAAACATAACGCCAATCTGTTCCCTCTCGGGGGTCATCGTCGCAGCCAGCCTTGCCCTCAGTGGGCCGGCCCTGGCGCAGGCGATACAATCGGGGGGCGGCGGCTCGGGAGGTTCCGAGACCCCGGCGAGCCCCGGCGCGGCCGGAGCCGGGCAACCTCTCGGCAACGGTTCCGCGGGGAATCTCGGCCAAGCCACCGCCAAGCGGCCCGCAGATGGGCCGCTTCCGTTCTTTGCGGCCTATTCGGCCCCGGTGGACGACGGCAAGTTTTCGGTCGATACGAAGGGTGTCACGCTTCAGACACCCGACAATGCCGTGAAATTCCGGATCGGCGGACGCCTGCAGCTCGACTTCAATGCCGCGAGCCTCAAGCCGGGTTCGCTCGGACCTGCCCTGCTCGACAATTTCACGATCCGGCGGTCATATTTCGAGACCTACCTCACGCTCTACGATGCGATCGAGGTGGCGTTCCAGTACGATTTCTCGAACGACGCCCAGCCGATCCAGGACGCCGTGCTGGCCTACCGCGGTCTGCAGCACTTCGTCATGTCGGTCGGTAACTTCAAGGAGCCGGTCGGTCAGGACCAGCTGCGGGGCGACAACACGACGACCTTCGTCGAGCGATCCTTGACCAATGCCTTCTACCCGGCCCGCAACTTCGGCGGCTTGATCGGCACCTATGGCGACAAGTGGACCGCCTCGGCAGGCGTGTTCGGCAACAACGCCAATCTCGGTATCGAGGACAACGGCGTGTCGGGTGCGGCGCGCTTCACCTACGCGCCGATCCTGACGAAGGACCAGGTGCTCCACCTCGGCGTCGGCGGATCGTACCGTTCGCTCGACCCGAGCCAGACCGCCTTCTCGATCGCCAGCAAGCCCGAGGACAACGAGTTCTCGCGCTCGCTCGTGACCACGGGAACGTTGCGGAATGCCCAGGACGTCGGCCGCGTCGACTTCGAGGCCATCTACCAATTCCAATCCTACCGGATCACGGGCGAATATGCGTTCGCCGAGGTCGACGGCGTCACGCCGACCGCCGTCGTGGCCAACCGGAGCGATCGGTTCTTCCAATCCGGCTATGTCGAGGGCGCCTGGGTGGTCAACGGCAACGGCCGCCCCTACCGCCTCGCGCCGACATACGGGAGCGAGTTCGCGGTGCTCACGGGCGTCGAGATCGACGACTCGCAGCGCATCTCGCGCGGCGGCTACGGCGTCTTCGAAGTGGCGGCCCGCTATAGCTCGATCGACCTTCGGGACAAGCTGACCACCGGGGGCAGCGAGGACGACATCACGGCGGGCATCAACTGGTACCCGGACCGCAACATCCGCGTGATGGCCGATTACGTCCACGCCGACGCCGACCCTCCGGCCACGTCTCTGAGGACGACCAAGGCCAACAGCGACGCCTTCATCGGCCGCATCCAGTTCGCCTGGTGATCGGGTCCAAAGAGGCTCGCGCCTGGGCGTCGCCTATGTCCTCGAAGACCAGGCCTCGCCCCTGATCGCGGAGGGTCGCCTGATGCGATTGCTCGCCGAATGGACACCCGCCAACGGCGGATAGCTCCAATCACTCCTCATCAATCACTTGCGTGTCGATTTAGCTGATCCTTTCGCGCCGCGAACGACGGGTGGCTAATGGCTTCTGGAGCATCCCTCGACACGACCGCGTACCGCGGCCGGCTCGGGA